>SVLI01000010.1 GCA_015068035.1 Oscillospiraceae bacterium
ACAGTGATCTTAACCCTATTCGATGCCCCTTTTTTTGAGTTAAAATATGGGGCAACTTTTGGAGAAACACCCGAAAACCCCTGTAAATCAAGGGTTTTTGACCACAGAATGATGTGGAGTACGGTCTCAAGGCCGCCCGTCGCGCTCCCCAGTTCAGCAAGCGCTAAACTGTACTTTTTATACCGCAAAAGCACTCAAAACCCCGGAATTATCGCAATTCCGGGGTTTTTTTATTTACAGGACGTTCGGTGATATACTTTGCTATGCTTTGGTGAGTGCCTTTTGGGATTCGCAGGTAGAAAAACGGTCTTGACAAACATTCTCTACAATTGTAGAATATAATTACACTACAATTGTAGAGGAAGTGATTTGATGCGGGATGCGATGCGACGCCTGCCGGATGCGGAGCTGGAAGTTATGCAGGCGATTTGGGCCTGCGAGGCGCCGGTTGCAAGGGCTGAAATTGAAGAAATCCTATTCAAGACGCACCCGATGGCGATGACGACTTTGCTGACGCTGCTTAGCAGATTGGCTGAGAAAGGATTTGTCCGGATCGAGAAGATTGGTCGGAGTTCGCGGTATACTCCGCTTGTGAGCCAGGAAGATTACCTTTCTGCGCAGAGCAGGCGCTTTGTGCATAAGCTCTGCGGCGGCAGCATATCCACATTCGCCGCGGCTCTGTGCAACAGCGGCTTGACGAAGGAGGAACTGACCGAGCTTCGCGAAATGCTGGAGAGGGGAACGCTATGATCCTGCTCCGTGTGTTTTGGGCGCTGCTTCTTGCCGGCTTCGTTGCCTATGCTTTTCACCGCGCCTGGAAATGGGAGCATGGCACGCCCATGCCGGAGACGATCTTTGGCGACGCGAGGACAAAGGAAACCACGGTATGGCTTGACCCGTCCGGTCTTCCCGTGATTTTGCTGTTCATTCTGATCCTGCTTGGCGCGATGGACGGCAGAGACGGCGTGGAACGCTTTTTGTCCCTGTCATTGGACGTCATGTTTGTCATCAGCATATATTTTCTGCTGCTCACCGTTCTGCTGCCGGTTTTCCGCAAACACTTCAGCGCCCGCGCCTGCGCCACCATGTGGATATTGCCTGTGTTTATGTTTTGGCAGGCGCATATTCTGCTCCGGAATGCACCCGTTCCGTCAATTGTGATCTACATTCCCTCGAATGTTCTTGAAGTCCTGTTTCTGATCTGGATTGTCGGTTTCGTTGTGGTGTTTGCATACAAGTTCATCGCGCATTTTATATTCCGTCACAGCGTGATGTCTGCCTCGGTGCCCGTCAGCGATCCGGCGGTGCTGGAGCTCTTTGAGGAGGAGCTGATGGCGCTTGAGTACTATCGTCCGGTTCGTCTGGTGATCAGCTCGGCTGTGACCGCGCCGCTGTCCATGGGTAGAACAAAGCGAAGCCGCGTGACGGTTCTGCCGAACCGGGAGTTCACGCAGCAGGAGCTGCAGTTCGTTTTTCGGCATGAGATTCACCATCTGCAGAGAGGGGATGTCAGCAACAAAATTTTCTTTGCCTTCTGCCAGGCACTTTGCTGGTTTAATCCGCTGATTTGGCTTGCGACCCGCAAGGCCAGCGACGACCTTGAGCTCTCCTGCGACGAGATTGTGCTGGAGGAAATGGATGAACAGACGCGCAGGAAGTATGCGGAGCTGCTTTTGAACACCGCGGGACGCTCGGGAGGCTTTACAACCTGTCTGTCCGCGGCGGCGGAAACCATGCGCTATCGGCTGAAAAACGTTGTGACCGTGCGCAAGCGCTGGCGCGGCACAGTGCTTTTGGCGATCGCCATGTTCCTTTGCGTGATGGCCTACGGCACATTTGGCGTCAGCAATGACAGGGGCACGGTGGCGGAGCTGATCACAGAGTATCGCACGGCTGAGGATGTCCGCGCGGTGTTCTACCAGCCGGAGGGCGGCACGCAGCTGCACGAAGTGCATGCCCGGGAGGATGCGCTGTTTGCCTATCTTTCATCGCTTGAGACGGAGAAATTCAGCAGCGCAAATGAGATGCATGATTTCGGCGGGCAGCGGATTTCCTTGACGCTGGATAAACACGGCACGATGGTGATGACCTTCCACGACCGGTTCATCGAAGTGTATCATTATCATAACGGCGGCAAAGCCGAATACTATTACCTGCGCTCTGCCCTTGACTGGGATGCAGTCACTGGATGTCTGGATTTGGAAGCGGAGCGGTAAAAGTGTTTTCTGCGAAAGAATCCAACATAAGAGCGCCCGGTGAGATAACTTGCCGGGCGCTTTGTGTGATTGTGGCACGGAGTATGTCATCCAGGCTGCTGCGCAAGGATGTTTATCTTGAAAATCCCTGCGCAACAAATCATTGCTTGACTTATTCATGTATTTCTTTCTAAGATCGAGGCGAGGTGATGATGAATGTCTATTTCGAATAACTTACGCCAACTCCGTTTGAATTCCGGCATGACGCAGGAACAGGTCGCGGAAAAGATTGGGCTTACACGTCAGGCGCTTTCCAGCTATGAGTCCGGACGAACACGCCCCGATATTGACATGCTTGTGCGCTTGAGCGAAGTCTATGAAACGGATATTGACGGCATCGTTTACGGTCAGGATCGTGCGCTGAAATCCATGCGGATTCTCAAACGGGTTTCAATATTTCTCCATGCGATCATAACGCTCTTGACGGTAATGAGCTCTGCCTTCCTTTGGAGCGCCAACCGGTTTTATGCAATACAACCGGGACAAGTTTCGGCGGAGGAGAAGATACTCCTTGAGACCCACATTCGCTTAAGCACGGCCTGGAAGACTGTAGACGGTGTAATCCTGACCGTTGCATTTGTCGGTTTCTTATCGCTCCTGCTCCTGTGCGCAGCGTGGAGATGCCGGATTCCGATGAAATCGAAGCTTATATATGCTGCATCTCTTGCAGCCGGTATTCTTGCGATTGCAGCGCTTTTTGGAATAATTGACCCTGTATATGCGCCGCTAAACTATTTGATTACCCCGATATGTGTTGTCGCAGAAATGCTTATTCTGTTTGCAATACATTTTGTGAGTGAATTTATTCAAAAGCGGCGCGGAAAAGGGAGCGAACACTAAGACGGATGATCCGTATGAAACTTGGAAATGATGGCCGGAATTACAGGCGTTACATTGCTTTATGCGCAAAATGCACAGCGTATTGTGAAAAAGGTGCCTTGTTTTGCGCAGCTTCAACCAAAATAGCAAAATATTAAAAATATTCATAAAATTATGAAAATAGGACTTGATTATTCAATATATATGCATTATATTAGACCTGTAATTTAATTATAAAGGAGATCATCCAAAAATGAAAAAGCTTATTGCTTTGCTGCTCGCGCTCGTCATGGTTTTTGCCATGTGCGCATGCGGCAATACCGAACCCGAGAAGGAGCCCGAGAACGAGGCCAATAATGAACCCGCCAACACCGACGAAATCACTACGCTGGTTCCCGGCACGCTGACGGTTGCCACTTCTCCGGACTTTGCTCCCTATGAGTTCTATGCTCTGGACGAGGAAGGCAATGCTGTTCTCGCCGGCTTCGAAGTCGCGCTTGCACAGTACATCGCGGATTACTGCGGCCTCGAGCTGGAAATCATCCCCATGGACTTTGACGGCACCCTCGCGGAGCTGCAGAAGGGTTCTGTTGACCTCGGCATGGCCGGTTACTCTCCCAAGCCCGAGCGTGAAGAGATCATGGACTTCTCTGACGTCTTCTACACCGGCGGTCAGTCCTTTGTCTGCCTGAAGGGCAATGAGGACAAGTTCAAGAGCCTTGACGACCTCAACAATGCGGACCTCTCCGTTGGTGCCCAGACCGGCTCCATCCAGGTTGACTTGGCGAATGAATTCTCCGCGGATGCTGATATTGTTGAGCTGGTCAAGGTCACCGATATCATCGCTGAGATTCTCGATGGCAAGCTGGACGGTGGTTATATTGAGACCGCTGTTGCCAAGACCTATGCTGTGAACTATCCGGACCTCTGCGTGGTTCTCGATGTTCCCTATGATGCGGAAGGCAGCGTTGTCGGCGTCAACAAGGGCAACGAAGCGCTCCTGAAGGCCGTTAACGAGGCAATCAACAAGGCCCTGTCCGACGGCAGCATGGATCAGTTCGTGGCCGAGGCCAACGAGCTCGCCGCCGGCGATATCTACGAAGGCCTGCTTGAGTCCGAAGGCTGATTTACATATCTGATTTGAGCGATTCTTTTCAGTCCCTCTCTGCCTTCCGGTGGAGAGGGACTGTTATCACGTTAATTGAAGGAGTGTAATGCCTTGTTCACTGCTGCAGGATTCAAACGCGCGTTTGAATATTTGACACTATTTGAGCAGGGACTGGTCTGCACCGTCATGCTCTCGGCCTTTACGGTCATTTTTGGCTTTATATTGGCGCTCGTTCTTGCGCTGATGAGGCTTTCGAACATTTGCCCGTTTGCTTTTCTCAGAACGGACAGGGAGGGGCATCTGCGTGAGCAGGGCTTCCTCTTCCGGCTGAGCAAGTTTAATCCGATCAGCTTTATTGCCTCGGTCTACGTTGAGGTTTTCCGCGCGACGCCTTTGCTCGTGCAGATCTTCATCGTTTATTACGTTGTGCTGGCGGATTTGCCGCTTCCGACGTTCAAGCTGTTTGGTATGATCCGCTTTAACCGCTTTATCCCCGGCGTTATCGCGCTGAGCATGAACTCCGGCGCCTATCTGTCGGAGATTATCCGAGCCGGCATCCAGTCCATCGACGGTGGTCAGACCGAAGCGGCAAGAAGCCTCGGCATGTCGCAGATGCAGAACATGCGCCACATCGTGCTGCCGCAGGCCATTAAGAACATTTTGCCTGCGATCGCAAACGAGTTTGTTACGATTATTAAGGAGTCAGCCATCTGCTATACCATCGGCGTGCAGGAGATCATGTCGGCGGTTACGTCGATTCGTGGCGCGACGTTCCGCATCGCGGAGCCGCTCATCATCGCAACGGCGATTTACTTCTGCCTGACCTTCCCGACCAGCAAGATCATCGCGTACTTTGAAAAGCGTATGGGTGCCGGTGATAAGCGAAACGGCGGCGGAAGGAAGGCCAAAAAGGCTGCGGCCGCGCTTGCGAAAAGGAGGAACCAGCTGTGACAGATATATTGATCCGTGTCCGTGGCCTGAAGAAGTACTACAATCTGGGCGCGATCAAGGCGCTTGACGGCATTGATGCCGATATCAACAAGGGCGATGTGATCACAGTGATCGGCCCTTCCGGCGGCGGCAAGTCGACATTCCTGCGCTCTCTGAATCTTTTGGAAGTGCCGACTGAGGGCAGCATCATCTTTAACGGCGTGGACATCACAAAGAAGAAAGAGCTCAATTCCGAGGGGAAAATGGTGAGGCTGGACCTGAATAAGCACCGTGAAAAGATGGGCATGGTATTCCAGCACTTCAACCTTTTCCCGCATCTTTCGATTCTGGAGAATATGACGCTTGCGCCGATCAAGGTCAAGGGCATGAACAAAATCGAAGCGGAAGATAAAGCAATCGCTCTGCTGGAGCGAGTCGGGCTTGGAGACCGCGCAATCGCCTATCCCATCCAGCTCTCCGGCGGACAGAAACAGCGTGTGGCAATTGTTCGCGCGCTGATGATGGAGCCGGAAGTTATGCTCTTTGACGAACCGACAAGCGCGCTGGACCCCGAGATGGTCGGTGAGGTGCTGGAGGTTATGAAGGAGCTTGCGGAAAGCGGCATGACCATGGTGGTTGTCACGCATGAGATGGGCTTTGCGCGAGAGGTCGGAACCCGCACCTTCTTCCTCTGCGAGGGCAAACTTATGGAGGAAGGCACCCCGGACGAGATTTTCAACAACCCGCAGAATCCGAGACTTCAGGATTTCCTGAGTAAGGTATTGATATGAGCGAATTCAAAAAACAGATACTGGATTATATCGACGCTCACGCCAATGATTTCATCGGCGTGAGCGATGCAATATGGGAATATGCAGAGCTTTCTTTAAAGGAATTCAAATCTGCAGCGCTGTATTGCAAGGTGTTGCGCGAGAACGGATTTGCTGTTGAGGAAGGCCTTTGCGGTGTGCAGACGGCTTTTTCCGGCAGCTTCGGCTCGGGAAAGCCTGTAATCGGCATTTTGGGCGAGTTTGACGCGCTTTCCGGCTTGAGCCAGACCGGCGGTGTGGCAGAGAAGATGCCGCAACTGCCCGGCGGTGGCGGACACGGCTGCGGGCACAATCTGCTCGGCGCAGGCTCGCTCGCGGCGGCTTTTGCGGTCAAGGATTATCTCGAAAAAACAGGGAAGTCCGGAACGGTTATCTATTTTGGCTGCCCTGGAGAGGAAGGCGGCGCCGGCAAAGCCTTTATGGCGCGCGAGGGCGCTTGGGAAAAGCTGGATGTTGCGATCACGTGGCATCCCGCCGATGTCAACCGTGTGGTTTCCGGCTCTTGCCTTTCCTGCATTCAAAAGGAGTATACTTTCCACGGAATCGCTTCTCACGCTGCCGGAGACCCGGAGCGCGGACGCAGCGCACTGGATGCGGTTGAGCTGCTCAACATCGGTGTGCAGTATCTGCGTGAGCATATGCCGCAAACCGCGCGTGTGCATTACGCCATTACGGACGGCGGCGGCTTGTCGCCGAACGTCGTGCAGCCGACGGCGAGCGTGCTCTATATGGTCCGCGACCATCTTGTCGGCGAAGCGCTGAAGCTTGAAAAACGAGTGGACAAGATCGCAGAGGCTGCCGCCATGATGACGGAGACCGAAGTATCCGTGCGCTTTATTGACGGCTGTGCGAATACACTTGCCAATAAGGCGCTCGAGGAACTGATGTACAGGAATTTTGCGGAAGTGCCTGTGCCGGAATACACTGCGGAAGAGCTTGACTATGCTGAGGCGCTGGTCAAATCCTATGAGTCCGGCCCGCCGAGACCGCTTGCGCAAATTTATGCCAACGAGTTTGGTGACAATGAGATCGCCTTGATCAACGAGAAAACCGATGGTGGAAAGAAAGTCATCAACAATTTCCTGATGCCCTACAAATTCTCCAAAACGGTGGAAATGGGCTCGACGGACGTTGGCGATGTGAGCTGGCAAACGCCAACCGTGCAGATCGATGCGGCTTGCCAGCCGAACGGTTCTCCCGGACATTCGTGGCAGAACGTGTCCTGCGGAAAGAGCAGCATCGGCTATAAAGGCATGCTGTATGCAGCCAAAGCGCTTGCCTTCCTTGCAGCGGATATTTTGGAAGACCCGTCGCTGCTGGATGCGCCGAGAGCGGAATTTGAGAAAACGGTGAAAGCCGCGGGCGGTTACGACTGCCCCATTCCTCCCGACGCTGTGCCAACGGCGCTATAAATGAACAGCTGAAGCAAATGAAATAAAGAAATCCCCCGGAAATACAATGTTTTCCGGGGGATTTTTATTTGCATTACTGTGCACTTATTCTCTGTGCTGTGCACGTTTTAAGCTGCGCTGACGCGACGTTACGGAGAAATCCGTGTGTGGTGGGAGAAACAATCACACGCCCTTAAAAAGGACCTTCAGCGCGTTCCAGTAATAGTAGGGAACCAGGTAGTCGGTATGATAGTAATCAGAGACACAGAAATAGATGTTGTTGGCGGTGGGATCATCGCCGTAGGAGAAGCAAGGCTCCTTCGTCAGGAAGCCCATCTCCCGCGTCATCTCAACAATGTCCCGCTGGCCGCCGTTGCAGGCATAGATGAAGAAGGGCAGCTCGGGATTGGCCTTGATGGGCGTGGTGACGTAGTCAATGACGTTCTGATCCGTCCGGTCAGCTTTGCTGATATTGTCCACAAAGACGTCACAGCTGATGGGCACATACCATCTGAAATAATCAAAGCTGTGATGAATCATGCGCCAGGTCATCGCGCCGCCGCGGGAATAGCCGGAGAATGCGCGGTGATCGCGCGAGGCCTTGATCCCTTCTTCGGTGGCGGATTCCAGATAAGTGTTGTAGCGGGTCTCCACCGCGGGGATGATGCTCTCAACCACTTCGCGGTAGAAATAAGGCGGCAGGGCCTTCCAGAAGCCGTCTCCGGCCTCGACCATGCCCGACTTTATGCGCTCGGCGGTGTCACGGATCGGATTCATATAGTAGGTGGTCGAAACGATGATGCAAGGCTCAATCTCGCCGCTTTCGAAGAGCATATCGAGCATGGGCTCGTTTCCGCCGCGGGACAAAATGGACGGCTCGCAGGTGTTGCCGTGCTGGTAATAGAGAACATTGTAGCGCTTGGACTTGTCCTCGGGATCATAGCCGTAGGGAAGATAGACATAGCAATACTTGTGGTAGGTGAGGCCGTTTCCGTATACTGCGGTGTCATATTCCACAATCTCGGTAGTGCCGCGCTTGGTGGCAACTGCCGTGCGCAGGCCGGGATGCTCCTCAAAAACGGTCTCAAAATCAATGATCTCGCCGGGTTTGCCGATTACTTTTCTAAATTCGCTCATCGTGCAGTCTCCTCTTTAAGTTATGTATTTGAATGGTTTATACAAGAACAATTTGCCTCCTGCGCGGGTTATCGTGACGCCAGTTGCAAGGCATGCATAATGGCGCAATCTCCGCGCTGAAATAATTTCTGTGTTAAGTATAACATATCACGGTCCACGCGGCAATATTAACTTTGCCGCAATAAAAAACCCCCGAAACTGCCGCAGCAGATTCGGGGGGTTTATATCTTTTAAGCAAAAATCGCTTAGAGGAGAGGTTCCATCTCCAGAACAGGATGTCCAACCTCGCTCAGATAGTTCATCAGGCCCTCTTCGTCCTCACAAATGGTCTCATCCGCGATCATATCCGTGAAGTTTTCCACACCGTAGAGCTCCTGCGCGGCGGCGTTGAGCTTTTCGCGAACGAGCTCCTTGAGCGCCTTGGGCATCCAGACAATGCGTCCAAGGCCGCCCTCTGCCTTGAGGAACTTCTTGGAGGAGATAAAGTGCTTGCCGTGACCCATGAAGCCGGGCGTCTGCACGCCACCACCGGTCATGGAAGCCATCTCCGAGAAGGTCATGCCGAGCGGCGTCATGCCGAAATGCTCGCGGTTGACGATCACAAAGCCGTTGGAGCAATACTCGATGCCGCAGATGCACTCGAAGCAGCCGCAGCTTGTCATGGGATCCTGCAGGATGGAGTACAGCGTCACGTGCTCAAGCGCGCCGTGGCTGTATTTGTAAACAGCTTCGTCAACATCTTCCCAGATGCCGATGTGCTCATCAACGACCTTTTCCTTGGTCACAACCTGGCAGGGACCGTTGGGGTCAAGCTCGTTCGTGGCCTTGGCATCCAGCCAGCTGACCGCACCGCACAGGCCGAGACGCTCCGGCGTGACAACGCAGACGTGGGAGGGGGAGAAGCTCTGGCAAAGCGTGCAGGTGTAGAACACATTGACGCTCTCATCGGTGAGCGTGCGCAGACGCTCATCGCGCTTGTCGTAGAAGCTGTTGGCGAGCGCGCGCATCTCGTGCAGTTCTTCGGGGATCGTGAAGATGGTCACCTGGCATTTGTCGACGACACTCTCGTATTCATTTTTGATCTTGGCATACAGAACCTCGCCGAGATGGCGCGCTCTGAAGCCGGCCTCGTAAGCGCCGACGCTGACACGGATGCGGTTAACATCGCGCTGACCGGTGTGCATGATGCCTTCGATGCAGTTGAGGAAGTTGTGGAACTTACGCTCAATGACAGGCTCAAAGTCCGGCTGCATGCTCTTGCCGGCCACTTCGACCAGCATGCCGAGGCCCATGCTGTGGCCCTGCTCAAACTCATCAAAGTCGGGACCCTGGAGAATGATCTTGTGGTCCTCGATCTCGTGCAGTTCGCGGGTGCGCACCAGCTCAAAGCAGTCATAGACAGAGCCGTTGATGTCGATCTGCGTATCCTTTTTGCGGATGATCTCGCCCTCAAAAGCGGGGGAGAACGCAACCGGAATATCAATGTTCGTGACCTTAATCTTGATGTCTCTGGCCTCGAGGGAGGTCTCAATGAAATCTCTGCTGTTCGGCTGGACAATCAGGCTCTTGGGAACGCGCCAGATGTTCTCGGTCTCGTTGGTGATGACCGGGAAGCCCAGCGCAATGGCGCCGCCGCCGCAGCCGACAACGATGTCGCGCAGAGGCGCGAAAGCGTTGACAAAAGCATGAATGCGGTGGAAGGTGTAGTCCTGGAAACCGTCAAAATCGCCGGGCTGGATCGCGCCGAAGATCATGGCGGCACGGACGACGAGAGAGATGATGTGTCCAACGCCCCAGATTTCCTTCGTCACGGGAACGACACGCACCGGGAAGCCCATGCTGATGTTCATGCGCTCTGCCTGATCGATGATGTCGCCGATCAGGAAAACGAAAATGCCCTTGCTCTGGTAACCCTTGATGAGCTCGGCCGCTTCCTCGTCCGAGGGCGCGGGGTCGATAATCACGACAAAGCCGGGAATATCGTCCGTGACCAGCGGCACGCCCAGCTCGCGGACTTCTGCATCGGAGAAGTGGCCGTGATATTTCGTTCCCGCATAGGGGGTGGGCGTCTTTACGTACTTGCAGGCCTCGATAATCTCTGCTGCCATGGCAGTGCCGATGCCGCTCATGAACACGTCCGTCGTGCGGGGGTTATGGGTCATCATGCCCTTGATGTGCTCAAGCGCATCGTTCAAATCGGCCAGATTCGTGATCTTCTTGCCCGCGTATGCCAAAGAGCAGGCGAGGTTGTAAGCGGTGTCCGGCATGGCGATGGGAGTATCCGGCCCCATTTCGGCCATAATGGCATCCAGTTCCTTGCGAGCGATCGCGTACATTTCATCTGAACCGCGGAAAACTCTGTCAAACAATCCCATTGGCTGTATATCCTTTCGCTCCGTTATTTATCTTCTTCAAGTCGCGCCTGAATCTGTCGGATTTCCTCCACAGTTTTCGGGCTGCGGTCAAAGGGGGAGAGGCCGCATCTGTCGGCCTCGGCGGTGTCATCGTTGTAGCTGATAAAGCCCAGAAGTTCGCTTTCCGGTATGCGCTGCGAAACGAATTCCCGGTCGGCTTCGCTGCGGATTTTGTTGGCGACCACGCTGACCCGGTTAACGCCCAGCTCCTGCGCAAGAGACTTGACCTTCCGGTAAGTCTGAATGCTGCGCTCGCCCGGTTCGATCACGACGATGAATCTGTCCACAAAATCGGTGGTGCCGCGCGCCAGATGTTCCAGCCCGGCTTCCATGTCCATAATGACCACTTCGTCGCGACGGAGAACAAGATGGCTGAGAATGCGCTTGATCATCACGTTCTCGGGGCAGACACAGCCGCTTCCGGCATTGTCAACCGTGCCCATAACCAAAAGCTTCACGCCGTGCTTCTCCAGCGAGAAGCGGTCCGGAATGTCGTCCACGCGGGGATTGATCCGGAAAAACTTTCCGAAAGTTTCCTTTGTGGCGCCGGTTCGCTCGGCGATCAAATCAGTCATTCTGGAAATGGGGGTGATGGAGTCAATCTCCTCCTGCGTGAATCCCAGCGCAGCGCCAAGATTGGCGTCCGGATCCACATCGGCGGTGAGCACGCCCTTGCCCTGCTGCGCATACAGCCGCGCAAGGATGGCGGATAAAGTGGTTTTACCCACGCCGCCCTTTCCGGTAACAGCTATTTTCACAAAATCCCTTCCCGAAAATCAGATTCCGATTGCAGCGCGCTTGGCTTCAATGCCATCGATCATGGCCTTGACCAGCTCTTTCGGATCCGTGTTGATGATGTAGCCTGCGCCGACCATCTCTCGCGTTCCGTTGGTGATGAGCTCCATCATTTCCTCGCTGCCGCTTACCTGCGGCTCAATGCCGAGGTATGTATCAATACCGGTTGCCACAACATAGTTTGCGATGGAAACGGCCTTTTCGCTCATCCATTCCGGCGCACAGCCGACGACGGGGAGCTGCGTCACATCAATGCCCCAGTCCTTCGCAATGCCGGTGACGAGGAGCATCATGCGGCTGATGTCCACGCAGGAGCCCATGTGCAGCACGGGCGGAATGTCAGCCAGCGTGCAAACGCGCTTGAGACCTTCGCCGCAGAGCTCCTTGGCTTCCTTGGACATGAGACCGGCCTTGGCCGCGGCCTGTGCGGAGCAGCCGGTTGTCACGACCAGAATGTCGTTTTTCAGCAGCTCTTTCATGATCTCAATGTGGGAATAGTCCGGGCGCACCTTCGGGTTGTTGCAGCCCACGATGGCCACGGCGCCGCGCAGAACGCCGGAATCCATGCACTCGATCAGGGGCTTATAGGTGCTGCGCAGGTCAACATGGCTGTTCGTGACCGTGTCGAGTGTCTCAATGATACCCTCGCAGGAATAGCCGACGGTGGCTTTCTGCTTCATGTTTTCGGGAACAAAGACCTTTGCGGGGTCGCGGTTCTCGAAATTGTCGATGGCCATGCGGACCATCTCGCGCGCCTGCTCACGGGCGGTTTCCTGCGTGAACTGCATGTGGATCGCGTCCGGAATGCGGGCGATGGGGGATGTGGTGACAAACTTCGTGTGGAAGCACTTGCTCAGCGGCCCAAGAGAGGGGAAAATGCACTGCACGTCCACTGCGATCATCTCGACCACGCCGGTGAGAATTGCGTTTTCCTGCTGGAGGAAGTTGCCAGCCATCCGGATGCCGTGGCGCATCGCCACTTCGTTGGCGGTGCAGCACAGGCCGCAGATGTTGATGCCCTTCGCGCCCTTGCTGCGGGCATACTCAAGCATATCCCGATCCTCGGCCGCCACAACCAGCATCTCGCTCATTGCGGGGTCATGACCGTGGATGATGATGTTGACCATTTCCTTGTCCAGGCAGCCCAGGCCGGCCTCGGTGTTGGTGGGCTTGGGGGTGCCGAACAGAATATCGGTGAATTCGGTGCCCATCATGGAGCCGCCCCAGCCATCAGCCAGTCCGCTGCGGAGGCTCTGGCGCACAAGTGCCTCAGGCAGCGCGGTGTTGCCCATGTGCGTCATGTGCATGGCGGTTGTCACCTCGCGGTCGACTGCGCGCGGGGCGATGCCCTCACGCTGCCAGACCTGCTGGCGCTCCTCGGTTGCACGCTCGAGGAAGAGAAGATTGCCAAAGGGCTTGCCGTACTCCAAAAGACCCTTATATGCGCAGTCGTGCGCGATGTCGTACAGGTCGCGGCCCTCGGTCTCGATGCCCCATTCGGCGGCGAGATCCATAAGCTTCTTCTCGTCGGTTACTTTATAGTTTCCGTCAGCAGATGCGCTGTAGAGTGTGTGCGCAATTTCACGGCCGTGATCGGAATGCGCAGAGCATCCGCCCGCCACCATGCGCAGATAGTTGCGCCCGGCAATCGCTCCGGCGTCCGCACCGCAGATTCCGCGGGGGGACTTGGGGGTGATGCGGCACGGTCCCATAGAACAAATACGGCAGCAAATTCCGCTGTCGCCAAGCTTGCAATGGGGAGTCTGGTTCTTTACTCTGCTCTCCCAGGTGTCTGCACAGACGGCACAGGCCTGTTCTTTCAGCTTGACGGACACCTCTTCCATCTGCTCAACTGTTGTGAAGTGGTCCCATCTCTCCAAAGCTAAACGCTCCTTCCAAACTTCATAAATCAATCGTTGCGGCCTGTCCCAAAACGAAAAGGGAAGGCCGCTTGTGCTGAATGTTCAATGCTGATTTTGATTGCGGCCCGTGCCGCGGTTTCCTTTAACGGCGATGCCGTTACGCCCCCTTAACAACGAGGGAATTGCCGACCAGGTCCACGCTCTGGATCGAACCCTGCAGGACGGTGGTGCTGCCCAAAAGGTCGGTGATTGTGATCTCAAGGCCGTTCACGGCGACCTCTGTGATGCTCTCGGCCACCTTGGCGCGCTCACCGCTGTTGTCAATGTAATACACGGTTGCAAGACACATCTGAATTGCTCCTTCCAAAAAATAATCGGATGCAAGGGCTATGTTCTGGCTTAGCATGGCCAGATTTCGGAAGCTCTATGCCGCCCATAAGCCTGTCCTGTTATGTGGTTTCGTTGGCTTTGCCAATGCACACAGGCAAGCTGTACGGCTCCCGGGTTTAAAATCACGGATTATACGGCCAGAGAAAACATTGTAGAATATTCCAAAGAAAAATATGAGCTGGAATGGCATATTTCTCCAATAGTTATCTCCATATGAGATAATACCACACAATTACGTTATATTCAAGTGTAATTTATGCTTAATTTATGTTTTTGTTCTTTTTGTATAACGCGACAGTTATAATTTCGTGGTGCTGTGATGTGAATAAAATATTGTAGAAAAATACAATGGCGGCTTCGAGATCTCCGAAACCGCCATTGTTGCGCCGCTTGTGTTTTGTCAAGTTGTCTGCAAGGAAGATTTGATCAGTTTTCTGTTAGTGCATCCGCTTCCTGCTGCCATAGCACACCGCAGGCATCGGAAGGCATATGCCAGTCTCCCCTCGGGGAGAGCGACACCGTGCCGATCTTCGCTCCGTCGGGGAGGCAGGAGCGTTTGAACTGCTGTGCAAAGAATCGGCGCAGGAAAGTTTTGAGCCAATGCAGGATTGTGTTTGCGTCATAGGTGCCGGCAAAGGCATATTTTGCCAGCCGGAAAATCCGCTCCGGTCCGGCGCCTGTGCGCAGCAGATGATAGAGGAAGAAATCGTGCAGCGCATAGGGGCCGACGAGATCCTCGGTTTTTTGTGCGATCTGGCCGTTCTCCGCGGGCAGCAGTTCCGGAGAGATCGGCGTTTCGAGAATATCACGCAGAATGTTGGCGGTTTTCTCGCCGTGATTGCACATTTCCTGCGCAATGATATAGCGGATCAGCGTTTTGGGCACAGAGGCATTGACACCGTACATCGACATATGATCGCCGTTATAGGTTGCCCATCCGAGCGCCAGTTCAGAGAGGTCACCCGTGCCGACGACGATGCCGCCGCATTGATTGGCAGCGTCCATCAAAACCTGCGTGCGTTCTCTTGCCTGGCTGTTTTCGAAGGTCAGGTCTGTGACAGCGGGATCATGCCCGATGTCTGCAAAATGCTGCAGAACAGCTTTGCTGATATCCACGGTTTTGAAGCTGACGCCAAGCTGCGCGCAGAGCTTTTCGGCGTTGCTCTTTGTGCGGTTCGTTGTGCCGAAGCAGGGCATGGAGATCGCGAGAATATCCGTGCGCGGACGGCGGAGCTGATCCATCGCGTGAACCATGACAAGCAGGGCAAGGGTGCTGTCAAGCCCGCCGGAGATGCCCACAACAATTTTCGGGCAGCCGATGTGCGCAATGCGCTTCATCAGCCCGTCAGACTGCATGCGCAAAATGGTCTCCGTGCGTTCACGCAGCGCAGCTTCATCTGCCGGAACAAAGGGAAGCGGAGAAATCGGGCGTGTCAGCTTGGTTTCGCGCAGCGGCAGATGGAACGTGATTTTGCGAAAACCGCCGCATGTCCGGAAGAGAGAATTGCAGCGGCGCTCGAAACTGAGGCGCTGAAGATCCAGCTCGGTGCTGATTATATCGCTGTCTGCAAAAGGCGGCTTTTCCGTAAGCATATCGCCGTTTTCACAGATCATGCTGTGGCCGGAGAACACTGCGTCCTGTGTGGACTCGCCGTGCCCGGCGTTGGCATAGACATAGCCGCAGAGAAGCCGCGCTGAGGTGGTTCGCAGGAGCATGCGGCGGTAATCGGCGCTGCCGACCAGCTCGGCGGAGGCGGAGGGATTCGCAATTACCGTTGCACCGGCAAGGCAAAGCTTCGTTGAGCGTGTTTCGGGCGCCCAAAGATCCGCGCCAATTTCCACACCCAGCACGAAGGCGGGCAGTTCCTCGCAGCAGAAAAGCAGATCAAGGCCAAAAGGAACGGTCTTTTCGCGCAGCGTGATCTGCCCGTCGCCGCAATTTTCCGCGCCGGATGTGAACTGACGCGCTTCATGGAACTCGCCATGATTCGGCAGGACGGACTTCGGCACGATGCCCAAAATCGCGCCGTCATGCAGCACGGCGGCGCAGTTATAGAGCTTGCCGTCCTTGCGAAGCGGAACGCCGAGCACGACAAGGCAGTTCTTGCCCGCCGTTTCGTCACACAGGTGGAGCAGCGCACTTTCCGCCGCTACGAGCAGTGTGTCGTTATAGAACAAGTCACCGCAGGTGGAAGCCGTTAAATGCAGCTCCGGCAAAACGAGCAAGGCGATTCCCTCTGCCTCTGCGCGCTCGATGCAGCGCAGGGCACTCTCTTTGTTGAAGGCAAGGTCCGCAACGCGGACAGCGGGGCTTGCCGCTGCGACTTTCAAAAATCCGTGTTTCATATCCACAACCTCATTGATCGGTAATTCATGTTGTGATTTCACTTCCCGCATAGGGCGGAAAGCTCTTTTGTCTTTTATTATAGCATGATCTCGCCGGATATTTCCACTATCAATTACAAAAGATTCCTTATGTCCGTTTGCCGCGGAATTTGAGAATTTCCCGCAGCGGACGCTTTTCTTTCTGCTGAGTTTGGTGTATAATGGCGCGGACAACAAATCTGGCAAGCGAGGATAAATACAATGACGCAAAAGAACTATTGCATTCGCCACGAGCGGGAGGAAGATCACCGCAAAGTGGAGTGGCTTATCCGGGAGTCATTCTGGAATGTCTACCGCCCGGGCTGCCTCGAACACTATGTAATCAATCAGCTTCGCAATGACGCGGCCTTTGTGCCGGAGCTTGATTTTGTGATGGAACAAAACGGTGAGATCATCGGGCAGAATATGTTTATGCACGCTGAGATCAAAGCGGACGACGGAAGAGACATTCCGATCATGACGATGGGGCCGATCTGCATCACGCCGGAATTGCAAAGGAAGGGCTACGGGAAAATCCTGCTGGACTACTCTTTGGAAAAAGCCCGTGAGCTCGGCTGCGGTGCGCTGTGCTTTGAGGGGAACATTCGTTTCTACGGGAAAAGCGGCTTTGATTATGCAAGCAAGTTCGGCATCCGCTACCATGGGCTGCCGGAAGGTGCGGAGGCATCGTTTTTTCTGTGTCAGGAGTTGATTCCGGGATACCTGGATGACGTGACCGGCGTATACACGCCGCCGCAGGGATACTTTGTCGATGAAAAGGAAGCGGAAGAGTTTGACAAGGCCTTCCCGTATAAGGAGAAGCTGAAGTTGCCGGGACAGCTTGTGTGAGAGAAATCAACGGGACACAAGCGCAATAAAAATCGGATAACCCGGAAGTAAACAGACCGGAGGCGAAAGCCTCCGGTCTGTTTTTATTATGCCAAGGTCATTCGTTTTCCTTCTGAAAAGGGAAGATGACTTTCTCCATGAGATAGAAGCTGTTGTCGTACATCTCCGTTTCTCCAACAGTCTGAAAGCCTGCTTTTTGATAGGTCCTGCAGGCGGGAATGTTGGATTTTACAGCGGACAAATGAATCGAAGTGCAGCCTGCCTCGCGCAGGATGGGCGTGATGCTCTGCACCATTTCATAAGCCAGACCCTTGCCCCGATGCACTTCGGAAATCACAACTCTGGCGATCTCCCGTGCTTGGTCTGTCTGCGACCAGCAGGGGAGGGCGTCCAGCTCATTTTCCGGCACAACGGAGAGCGCGCCGACAATTTCATCTGCGCTCGTCAGCACATATAAATTCGCGGTTTCCAGATCGTGCGCAATTTCCGCCTTGCCGGGATAGTAATCGTTCCACACACAGAACGCGCTGCCTATGGCGCTTTTGTAAAGGGACAGAATGTCCGCGGCGTCTTCCCGGCGTGCAAGCCTGAAATCCCATTCGTGATTCATAGTCGCATACTCCCGCCACAGCTTTTCGTAAATTTATTCATCAGTTTTTCCTCTGCACGTGCGCTCTGCTTTGCGTTGGGGTTGGGTGATGGAAAACCGCCCCGGCTGCATCCGGAGCAAGGATTCGATGTGTTGGAATTGGCTTGCTTGCACGAACAATCTGTAATAACATAAACGCTTTCTTGAATTGCGGAAAATGTTGCGACAGAGCAAACAACGATGGCAGTGTATTTCAATTCCACGAAGGATATTGTCAAAGGCAACAGGAACAGTAGCAGTCCTGTCAATTTATTCATAATCGTATGCAGAGATATAAACTTTTTTTTAGAAACATATCCCCAAATGATGCTGCTGATTTTAAGAATCGCAATGACTCCGCTCCATATCCACAACCAACCCGGAATATGGATTGCAGGCAGCAATCTAATTGCGGATGCCACAACAAAAATGAGATCGGCAACTGTATCCAGTTGGCTCCCAAACTTACTGATGCTGTTTGTTTTCTTGGCAATGGTGCCGTCGATCATGTCGCTGAAGCCGCATAGAAGATACAGGATATAAAATGCCACGGAAAATGCAGGGAAGAGCAGCAGTAAAATGCTGCCGAGAATGCGACAAGAAGTGACTATATTTGCAATATGCTTCGCCATCAGTTCACCTGTAAATTCCAATTCGTCGATGTGAAATTGCCGTCAATTCCCCGGAATTCACATCCAATTTGATTCACTTGCAGACATCTTCCCGACTTAACAGAACAACCGTCTCCACATGTGCGGTGTGGGTGAACATGTCCACGGCGCAGCCGGCGGTGGGGAAGTATCCAAAAGCGGCGAAGCGCCCAATGTCCCGCGCCAGCGTGGCCGGATCGCAGGAAACGTAGACCACGCGCTGCGGCGACATATCGGCAATCGAGGCGATCACATCGGGGCTTAAGCCCTTGCGCGGCGGATCGACCACGACGGCGTCCGGCTGCGTACCCTCACGTGCCAGCGCTGCCGCGGCTTCCGATGCGTCCGCGCAGAGAAAGCGAACATTCCGGATGCCGTTGCGTTCGGCGTTTCGCCAGGCATCCTCCACGGCCTCGGGAACGATCTCCGCGCCGATGACCTGCTTTGCCCCGCGCGCAAGGCACAGGCTAATTGTACCGGTGCCGCAGTAGAGATCCAGCACCGTGCCCGCCCCGTCGGGGGAGGCGTATTCCAGGGCCCGGGCGTAGAGTTTTTCCGCCTGCGGCGGATTGATTTGGAAGAAGGAACGAGGGGATAGCTCAAAGCGAAGGCCGCAGAGTTCCTCTGTAATTGTGCTGCTGCCCCAAAGCGTGTGGAATTCGCCGCCGAGCACCGTGTTGCCCCGCGTTTTGTTGACACACAGGACAATGCTTGTCAGCTCGGGACAGGCGCTGCGCAGTTCATCCACGAGCAACGCGGTATTCGCGCTGCCGAAACCGCGTGCCGTGACGACGCAGGCCATCGCCTCACCCGTGCGAAACGCGTTTCGGGTGAAGATGTGGCGAACCTGCCCCTTGCCGTCCGCTTCATTATAGGGCCTGACGTCGCATGCGCGCATCCAGCGCAGCACGGCCTGCGCTGCAGCGGCGGAAAGAGCAGACTGGAGCAGGCAGCTTTCAGCTGGAATGACATCGTGGCTGCGCGCGCGGTAGAAGCCCGCGACGGGGCCATCCGCCCCCTGTGCAACCGCGAGGATGGACTTGTTGCGGTAGCCCTCGGTCTTTTCCGCGCCGAGAATTTCTGCGATGCGGAAATCTGTTCCGCCGATGCGCCGCAGCGCCTCGTTGACGCGCTCAAGCTTGAAGGCAAGCTCGGCTTCATAGCACAGATGCAGCAGCGCACAGCCGCCGCATTTGCCGTAAAGCGGGCAGGGGGGCTCGCGCCGTTCCGGCGAAGCCTCCAGAAGCTGCATCCCGCGTGCCCACACGGCAGAGGCCGTTACTTTGACGAGCTTGATTTCCCAGCGTTCACCGGGGATTGCGCCCGACACAAAGACCGCGCGACCGCCGATCCGGCACACGCCGGAGCCGTCCGAGCCCCAGCTTTCGATGCTGACTGTATAGCATTGATTTTTTTGTAAGATCACATTTTCATTGTTCATGCTTTCATGATAACACAGATGTGCGGAATTTTCACTTTATTTTTTGGGAAAATATGCTACAATGATGATAACGGTCGAATTTTGTCACACAGATGTGAAATAACTTCCGGGAGAATTTACATATGAAAGCAAAGAATAAAGGCTTGCTGGCTGTCCTGCTTGTCCTTGTGCTTGCCGGATTGCTTGCGCTGGTTATCATCCGCGGTCTGCATCAGAACGCGACTGACGAGGAGACGCCGGAGGCGAGTGAGCAGCCTGATGAGATCATCGAGGCGCGGCTTTTGGTTGCGGGAGATATGGTTATCCACGACGGCCTCAACGCCGAGGCGAAGACGGACAGCGGCTATGACTACACGCCGATTTTTGCCGGCGCAGCACCGTATATCCGGAGAGCGGATCTTGCCGTCGGCACGCTGGAGACGACCTTTTCGGACACCGCGCAGTTCACGGGTTATCCGCTTTTCAAATCCCCGGTGGATCTGGCGTCGAATCTGCGAAGCCTGGGCTTTGACCTGATCAACACGGCAAGCAATCACTGTATGGACGGTTACAACGGCGGGCTTGTCCGCACAATTGATAAGCTGGAGGAAAACGGCCTCGAGCATGTCGGCACCTACCGCTCTGAAGAGGAGCGCAATCTCAACAGCGGCATCACGGTGATGGATGTCGGCGGCATCCACATCGCGTTTCTTTCCTATTGCTACGGTACAAACGGCATCCCGGTGGATCGTCCCTATGCGGTGAATCTGCTGTACAAAAATAACGATCCGGATTCCGGGATCAATTATGAGCGGATCGAGGCGGATATGGCGGCGGCGCGGGCGCTGGATGTGGACCTCATCGCTGTGTTTATGCATTGGGGCAAGGAATATCAGACAGAGCCGAACAGCGAGCAGAATGAACTTGCGGATTTTCTTTTTACGCAGGGCGCGGATCTGATCCTCGGCGGACACACGCACGTTCCGCAGCCGATGGAGTTGCGCCGCGTGACGGATCTGGACGGAAATGAGAGGACCGGTTTCATTTGTTATTGCCTCGGCAACCTGGTTTCCTGTCAGTATGAGATCTACACAAACCTGACGGCGATTGTAAACATTGATCTTGAAAAAGATTTTACCACCGGCGAGACCCGCATTAAAGACGTGAGCTACGTGCCGATGTACATGATGAACCTGCACGACTATGATGTGACGGATGCCGGATGGCGCTATCGGCTGCTGGATCTGCACAAGGAGCTTGAGGCATACGAAAAGGGAAGATCGGAGTATCTGACCGAAGAAATGTATAATGATATGCGTGCGGGATTGGGTGCGATCCACAGCATTATGGGCGAGGAATTTGACATCGCCTATGCACCGTGAGTCATCGTATCCGGACATATCTTTGGCTTGCAGCGCGGAGAAAGCTTTAGACACTAAAAAAGGGACGGAAAACACAGGGTGCTTTCCGTCCCTTTCTGTTTTGTGGGGTTTCTGTACCCGCGGTTTAGCTGAGTGCCTGCGCAACCTCCCGATAGTTGGCGGCATCACAGGGCGGGCATTCATCCGGTGGATAGAACTCCTCGATGGGGAAACGGATGCGGCCGAACAATGTGCAGGGATCGTCCTCAGGCGAGCCGACGCATTCTTTCTCGGGCATGCAGTAATCATAGCAGGGCATGAGTAGCTGCACGTTGCGCTCCAGCCGCACGATGGAAAACTGGCCAAGCGAGACGAGCCAGGTGCGCGTCTGTCCGCAGGTCTCAACAGGGCAGGAGAATGCGGCGGCGATGGCTTCCGGAATCTCCGTTGGGATATCTTCCTGCGTGAGCTGGGGAAGCGGCGCATCACAAATCGCCATGCGCAGCGCAATGGGATCCACCGCGTCCACAACGGCAACCGGAAGTCCGCTGGTGCTGCCGCAGTCGTTGCCCACGGAGGAAAACTGCTTTGCGCTGCCCTCACTGCCGAAGAGAATCACGCGCTTGTCAAACACGGCAAGACCCTCGACCGGAAGAGCGGAGGGATAGGCTTCGCCGCGGATTTTGTAGTAATACCGCACATCGACCGTATAGAAACCGCGGTTGAAGCTGATTTCCTCCACATGCAGTCCGACGTGCAGCAACTCCGAGCCGCGAGGGCGGATGCTGGATGCGCAGAGCAGCGCGGGCAGGGAATCCGTTGTGGGGAACACCGGCAAATCTTCAATACAGTCGGAATCGCGGCAGCTGTCGAATATCTTTCGCGTTTGTACGCAGACGGCTTCCCGGATGCAGGCTTCGCTGTCCACGGGGCCGGGCAAGACCTTGTCAGCCATATAAGTACCTCCCAATGCAGAATTTTTGAAGTATTTTGCGGACTCAGTACAGTTTATGCGCAGCTTTCGGGCGTGTGAAGAAGATGGGGAGGAAAATCGGCCCGGTCTGCTTCGGATGTGAAAAATCGCTTCTGTGACAAGCCTTTGAAGTTTGGACCGTTCTGCGCAGAATTTTTGTGTGAAAGAGGTTTCTTTTTTTTCAGATACATGGTATTCTATTAAAATAGAAAAGGAGAGGTGCATATGGAACGTTTTGGCCTGATCCATGATAAGCTGGATTTGAAGATCCTGATCCTCTACGTTTTGTCCCGCCTTCCGGATTTTATTGACAGGGAAGAGCTTTCGGAGCTTGTGCTGCTGGACGAGGGCGTGGGTTATTTTGATTTTACGCAGTGTCTTGCCGAATTGCAGGATACAGAGCACGTCGAGCGGAAGGGCAGCGATTTCCGCGTTACGGAAAAGGGCAGAAAGAATTGCGCCGCCGTGGAGAGCAGCCTGCCGTATACCATGCGTGTGAAGGTAGACAAGGCAATCGTGCCCGTTGTGCGCACGATGAACCGCAATTCCATGATCCGCACTTCGCATGAGCGGCTGCCGGAGGGCGGCTGTATGGTGGAGATGAGCATGGGTGACGGTGTGGGGGATGTGATTTCCCTGCGTCTGCTGGCTGCCGGTGAGGAACAGGCAGAAAAGATGGAAGCAAAATTCCGCGCGGAGGCGGAAACGTTTTACAGCCGCGTAATGGAGATTCTCTCGGAAGAATAGGAGTAAATGACTATGAGCATCGTAATCCCGGAAGGCTACAGGAGTCCCTTGGGCATTTATGACACGCAGATGGCGATCGGTTTGCTGCATCGGCTTTTTGAAGATAATCTTGCCGCTGCGCTGAACCTTTCCCGTGTGTCCGCGCCGCTGTTCGTGGACGGGAGCACCGGCCTCAACGACAATCTCACCGGCGTGGAAAACCCTGTGGAATTCCGGATCCCCGCCACGGGGACAGAGGCACAGGTTGTGCACTCTTTGGCAAAGTGGAAGCGCATGGCGCTTTACCGCTATAAATTCTATCCCGGCAAGGGCCTGTATACGGATATGAACGCGATCCGACGGGATGAAACGCCGGACAATCTGCACTCTGTCTATGTCGACCAGTGGGATTGGGAGAAGGTCATCACGGAGCGTGACCGCACGCTGGACTATCTCAAAAGCACGGTCATTGACATTGTCCGCGCGATCTGTGATACGCAGGACACCCTGCAGGTGATCTATCCCAAGCTCCTGCAGGTGCCGAAAATCAACCGCAGCGTGAAGTTCATCACCACGCAGGAGTTGGAGGATCGCTGGCCGGATAAAACGCCGCGGGAGCGGGAGAACCTCATCACGCAGGAATATGAAACGGTGTTCCTGATCGGAATCGGCGGAACGCTGCGCTCGGGCGAAAAGCATGACGGCCGCAGCCCGGACTATGACGACTGGAGCATGAACGGAGACATCCTGCTGTGGAACAGCCTGCTCGGCTGTGCCTTTGAAATCAGCTCCATGGGCGTGCGCGTGGATCCGGATGCGCTGGACAAGCAGCTGCGCGAAGCGGGCTGTGAGGATCGGCGTGAGCTGCTTTATCACAAGATGCTGCTTGACGGGCTGCTGCCGCAGACCATCGGCGGCGGTATCGGACAGTCCCGGCTGAGCATGATTCTGCTCGGCAAGGCACACATCGGTGAGGTGCAGGCCTCCGTTTGGGATGCGGAGACGCTCCGCGTCTGCCGCGAGGCGGGCGTCGCGCTCCTGTAACGACGGGCCGGGAAATAGAATGCAAATCCACCATAGATAGCTTTTTCAAAAAACGAAAAGATGAACAATAAGATTTACAAACTGGTATTGGCCTCTGTATTCTGCGCTTTGGTATTTACTTTGACGTGGGTGTCATTTCCTGCGCCCGCCATTGGCAATGTGAACATGGGCGACTGTATGGTGATCCTCTGCGCCTGCATTTTGGGCGGCCCGTATGCGGTTGCGGCCGCTGCTTTAGGCGCTGCACTTTGTGACCTTGCAAGCGCTTATGCCATTTATGCGCCCGGCACGCTGGTGATCAAGGCACTTATGGTGCTTGTCATTCTGCTGATGAGAAAATTTGTGTTCAAGAAGGATAATCTGCTTTCTGTGATTATCCCGGGGGCCTGCGCAGAAGTTATGATGATTGTGGGATATTTTGCCTATGAGGCGCTTGTTCTCGGATATGGCTTCGGCGCGATTGCAAACGCGCCCTTTAACGCCATTCAGGGAGGCATCGGTTTGATTGCCGCTTCGCTGCTGTATTCCGTGCTTAAAAAAGCGGGGATTCTGAAGGTGATTACCGAGAACAGAAACCGCTGAATATTGGTTTTCCCGAAAAAGTAAAAAAAGCCCTCCGTTCACAGCAAAGCGTGATGAACGGAGGGCTTTCGGCTGAAGTGGTCCGTATTTTTGCGCAATTAAAGAAAGTGAAGTGAATCGGGAACTTTTTGCCGTTTTTTTCGTCTATAAAAAAGAAAACGAATTTTGGGAGGTAGCCTCGTGAAAAAAACCATAGCCTTGGCTTTGGCGCTTGTTTGTGTGTTGTGTCTGGTCGGGTGTAGCAACCCAATGCCGGATCAAAATGCGATCAGCAATTCCGGCCCTTTTGGGAATGGTGATGACACCGTCTTTGCGCCCCATAGAGAGGATTTCTCGTCGGAGACTGAAAACTCGGTTTCAGAACAGTTTGGCAATATGACCGAAGTGAAAAAGGCGTATATTATGCGCACGAATGCCTGGTTCTTATCCGATGCCCTGACTGATTTCAGTCAAGCAGTTACAACCGAAATCGTCTATGTTGCTCCTGGAGGGGAGCCTGGTACAGCCGATGATATGGCCTACTCCTTTTATGTAGTGAACGAAAACGGTGAAATAGAATGGGGCTGTTCAGCATATCCTCCTGAGGATTCTTCCGTGCCTTCCGGCTTTTCCGGTTTGACGCATGAAATCATACAGGATGCCTTGGCCGGAATTGCGTATGAAGATTATATCATTACCTATGAACAGAGGCTGGGTACTGTTTTTGTTTGGGTACGGTGTGAAAGTGAGGATGTGATCATCACCTATCCGACGCGTTCTGATTTGTTAGGTCTTGAAAACGGTGGCATTTATGCGCTTGGCGAACTGCAGAGCATTTTGACAGAGGTATACAATAGTGAAATGCGTTCAAAGAACGTGGGATGATAAACAGCCAATGCAGAGAAAAGTTATCGGCATTTCCTGTAACAGAAGCAAATAACAAGCAAGCAGCCGTGCTTTTGCACGGCTGCTTGCTTGTTTTATCGTTTTGCGCCTTTGGGCACCGGCAGGATCAGCACGCCGGCGTCGCCCTGTTCGTTGGTGTAAAAGTACATCCGGTTGCGATAGCTCGGCAAAATGGTGCTGCGATAGCTGCAATGTGACGCCTCGCTCAGATGCTCGGCCACGTCAATATAGCACTGCACCTCCGCCTTCGGCACCAGCCGCTCGCTGTGTCCCGAGACAAGATGGTCAAAGGGCAGTTCCCGCAGTTCGCGCAGCAGTGTGAGGTGCTTTTCAACGGAGCAGGACTCGGGATTGGCCAGCGAAATTGCCGGGCCAATGGCGTCTCCGCCCACGAGGAAGCGGCGCTCGGGGCAGAAGAAGACGCAGGAGCCGGGGCTGTGGTTACCCACAAGAATTGTGCGCACAGTTGCCCCGCCCAGATCAAAGACCTGTCCGTCCTCCAGCGGCAGCGTGGTCGCGGGATCGTAGCGGAGAAAGGCCTCGGCGTCAAATCCGCCGTGCTCAGGAGCGGGCGCAAAGTCAATGACATTGTCGTTGCTCTCGTCACAGCGCGACCAGTCCGTTACCCCCAGGTCGAGATGGGACTGCCACACCTCGGGAAACTGCCAGTTGCCGCCGTTGTGATCGACGTGCCCGTGTGAGCACACCACCGTCAGCGGGAGCTCGGTGAGCGTGCGGATGAAGCCGGCAAGGTCGCCGTAGCCAAACCCGGTGTCGACCAGCAGCGCGCGCTCTGTGCCGACCAGCAGCGTCATGAACACCAGTTCACCGTAGTTGCTGCGGATGTGAAAGACGCCCGGCAGGACTTCAAACGCCGTGTAGCACGCGTTTCCGCACTCCGGAAAATTCGTCGGACGCATGGTTCTCAGCGTCTGACGCTGCGCACAGCCAGCATGATGATGTTGCCGGTCAGCTCGGAAACCGGGGAGCTGCGGGAGCAGTCACTCGTCGGCTGCGCAAAGCCCATCAGAATCGGGCCGTAGTCGTCACACTTGCCGACCAACTGGCACATCTTGATTGCGATGTTGCCGGCGCTGACGTTGGGATAGATGAGGATGTTGGCTTTGCCCGCAACGGCGCTCTCACGCTTGACCTTTTTGGCGGCCACCTCGGGGCTGAGTGCGGCGTCCAGCTGGAATTCGCCGTCGATCTTCAGGTCGGGGCGCTTTTCGTTGGCGATGCGCACGGCTTCGCGCACGCGACTGACCATTTCGTGCTCGGCGCTGCCGTCCGTGGAGAAGGAGAGCATAGCGCAGCGCGGCTCCCAGTCAAACAGCGCCTTAACCGTTTCGCAGGCGGAGATGGCGATGTCCGCGTGCTGCTCGGGCGTCGGATCAACGCAAACGGCACCGTCGCCGTGCGCAACAAGGTTGCCCTCGCTGCCCGTGAAGTAGGGCGCGTCCATAATTCCCATGCTGGAGACCGTGCTGATCCCCGGCGCGAGACCGATCATCGTGGAGGCGGCCAGGATCACTTCGCCCGTGGCGTG
Organism: Oscillospiraceae bacterium; assembly: GCA_015068035.1. GTDB lineage: Bacteria > Bacillota > Clostridia > Oscillospirales > Oscillospiraceae > SIG483. Next base: position 26,963 of record SVLI01000010.1, read on the forward strand.
CGAAAGACCGGCGAAAACGCTGTCCACCTCGTTGAGTGCCTGCAGGGCGTAGGCGAAATACATGGGGTCCTTGCCCTTGCGGTTGACGGCCTTCTCGCTCAGCCCGGCTTCGGGATGCTGCTCGACGTAGCGGGAAGCGACACTGGCGCGCAGTTCTTCGGTGTTCTCGATGATCTCTGCGCCCTCGAGGGAGACGCCGTACTGCTCGGCGGCAGCACGGATGTCCGCCTCAACGCCGACGTAGACAGGGATAATGGCGCCGACGTCCTGCGCGCCGCGGGCGGCCTTGAGGATCTTCTCCTCGGTGGCCTCCGGGAAAGCGATGCGCTGCGGGTTTTCCTTGGTGATGGAGATCCATCTGTTGAGCATGTTCTGATTCATGGTTTGTTCCTCTTTTCGTATTGTGTAAACGGCAAATGATTTGACCGGTTTTGGGCTTTATTCCCAGAAGTCGCCGCAGTCGGTGATGCGGCTGATGCGCTCACGAAGCTCCAGCATGGCTGTGTAGGTGGGCATGATGAAAACAGGCGTCTCCGCCGCGGCGACGGCATCCAGCAGCTCGCCGTAATCCGTGCAGACGCAGAGCTTGTCCTCAGCAATTCCGGCTTCCTGCAGGCGCTGCGCCATATCCTGCGCACGCGTACCGGCAACCGTGACGCTTTGGAGCTTGTCGCCCATGCCGACGAGCATCTCAAAGTCCACATCCTGAATCCAGGAGATGTCTGTGCCGTCGGCAATGTTGTTGTTGAGGCAGATGACAAACCGAGCGGGACTTTCGAGATTCGCCAGGAAGTTGAGCACCTGGTTGCAGCCGGCGGTGTTTTTGATGAGAATCATGCGTACCGGCGTGTTGCCGAGCGTGAAGCGCTCCATGCGGCCAAAGCCACAGCGGAAATCGCGGCAGGCGCTCAGCGCTGCGTCAAGCGGAATGCCCGCCGTTGCAACGGCGGCAACGGCGCCGATTGCATTATAGACGTTGTAGCCGCCCGGGAGATTTACGTAGCATTCGCGCTCTTCGTCATTGGTACGCAACGTGACGCGTGAGCCGTCCGAATCGCTCTGCAAAAGCTGCGTGACGGAAAAGGCTGGCGCCGGACGCTTCGCGCCGCAATCCGGACAGGACCAGTCGCCGAGATGCCCGTAAGTTCTGTGCCCGTATTGATATGTCGCGCCGCAGCGCAGGCAGCAGGGGGCGTCGGACTGTTCCGCAACCCGTGTTTTATAGAGCTCGGCATCCACGCCGTAGAAAACGACCTTGTTTGGTATGTCATCAGCGAGAGAGGCGGTCAGTGAGCAGTCCGCATTCAGGCAGACCGTGGCGTTCGGTGCGCCGAGCAGACCTGTGCGGATGCTCTCAAGCGTGACGGTGACATCGCTGAAGCGGTCAACCTGATCCCGGAAGACATTGGTTACAAGAACGACCTCCGGCTGCATCAGGGCAAAGACCTTTTTCGTCGCGGCCTCGTCGCACTCGATCACGGCCCAGTCCTTTTTGAGCTTGCCGCCGAGCGTTGCGTTGTCGGCAAAATCGGCGGTGATGCCCTGAATGAGATTGGAGCCGGAGCGGTTGGCAAAATAGTTCAGCCCGGCGTCGGCGAGCGCCTGCTCCATAATGCGCGAGCTTGTGGTTTTTCCGTTCGTGCCGGTGACGGCAATGATATGTGCATCCTTGGCCAGCACGGCAATGAGATCGGGGCAGATTTTCAGCGCGACCTTGCCGGGCAGCGCCGTTCCGCCGCGTTTTAGCATTCTTAAGGCAAGCCGCGTCAGCCGGCAGGCGAGAATTGCAAGAGAAACTTTAATTTTCATAGTACAAAACCTCTTGGTTTACTGAGGATAAGAAAGGACATAGGGAGAATCTTTGCGAGGGGTGAAAACATCGGACAGTCCGCCTGTGAGCACAATTCTTCCGTCCTCCGTGATGAGCAGGAGTTCAAAAGTGTCAAGCTCTGCCTGCAGCCGAAGTGCAGCTTCCTCGCCCAAAACAAAGAGCGCGGTGGAAAGCGCATCGGCCAGCGCACCATCCTGACAAACAACGGTCACGCTGCGCAGATCACTGTCGCAGGGATAGCCGCTGCGCGGGTCGAAGATGTGGTGATAGGTTTTTCCGTCCTGCTCGAAAAAGCGCCGATAGCTGCCGCTCGTGATGACGGCCGTGCCGCCGCCGACAGAGAGTGTGCCGACGGAGACGCTCTCGTCAAACGGATCCTGCACAGCGATCTCCCACAGACCGCCGCTCGGCTTCTCTCCAAGCGTCTGCACGTTCCCGCCGAGCGAGAGGATGCCGCTTTCTACGCCCGCTGCGCGCATTGCGTCCGCCGCGTGCTGTGCGGCATAGCCCTTGGCAACGGCGCCAAAGTTCAGCGCCATTCCATCCGGAAGGCCGGCGCCCGTATTCGTCACGGTTACCTGTGCGAAATCCACGCATTCGAGCAGAGTTTGGATTTCCGCTTCTGTCGGCACACGGTACTGCGCATCGACAAAGCCCCAGACCTTTACAATCGGATAGACAGTCGGGTCGAACGCGCCGCCGGAGGCCTCAAACACCGCTTCGCAGGTGTGGAGCATGGACAGCACCGCCTCGTCCTGCACGGTCTCGCCGTGGTTGAGCCGATAGACGGCGCTGCCCTCTGTTTCCGGTTCGAGCAGCTTGTCCAGCGAGCGGAGCGTATCCGCCGCGGCCTCAAGTCCGGCCTCGGCATTCTCGCCGTAGGCAGTCAGGGACATGTAGGTGTCCATCGCAAAAAGCGTGCAGGAGCTTTTACCCGGCGGCAGGGAACAGGCACACAGGCCGAGCAGAAGCGCAAAGGAGATCAGCAGACTACAGAAGCGCCTTGTGTTCCTCGTAGAAGGCATGATAATCCTCCAGCATGAACGGCATCAGCTCGGCAGCGTTCAGCCCGTAGGGGCATTTCTTCGCGCACTGGCCGCAGTGGATGCAGTTGTTGATCTGCTCCATCTTCTTGCGGTTGTCTTCCGAAAGCAGCGGACGCCAGGGGGAGCGGCGCAGAAGCATGTTCATGCGCGCACAGGTGTGAATTTCAATCCCGGCAGGGCAGGGCTCACAATAGCCGCAGCCGCGACAGAAGCTGCCGGCAAGGGAAGCGCGGTCCGCCTCGATTGCGGCGATCAGCTCTTCGTCAAGGTCGGGATCTTCCTCTGCCAGCGCGAGCCATTCTTCCAGCTCGTGCATATGCTGAATGCCCCAGATGGGAACGACGTTCGGTTTCGTCTTCATAAACGCGTGGCAGGCGCGTGCGTTGGTCAGCAGTCCGCCGGCAAGACCTTTCATCGCGATGAAGCCGACGTTCTTCTCCGCGCAAAGCGCCACCAGCTCATGCTCGCGCTCACCGCTCAGATAGCTGAAGGGGAACTGCATCGTTTCAAACAGGCCGGAGTTTACAAGATCGAATGCCAGCTCGATATCGTGCGTTGTGACGCCGATGTGGCGCACTTTGCCGGCAGCTTTTGCGGCGTTGGCAGCTTCCAGCATGCCATCGTTGGGCATTTCCTTGACAAAGTGGAACTGGAAGAGGTCAATATAGTCGCTTTGCAGGCGTTTCAGGCTCAGGTCGATGTGCGTTGCCACATCCTCGCGCGTTTTTCCGCCGCTCTTGGTGGAAATGATGTAATTCTCGCGCGGAATGCCCGCAAAGGCCTCGCCCAGCTTCTCTTCGCTGTCGCTGTATCCATTGGCAGTGTCAAAATAGTTGATGCCGCCATCCAGCGCAGCGCGGAGTATGCGCGATGCGGTGGCCTTGTCCGCGCGCTGGATCGGCAGCGCACCAAAGCCGGGCTTGGAGACTTCCAGCCCGGAGACGCCAAGTGTGATCTTATTCATGGTCAGAGTCCTCCGTTGTTTCTTTTTCAACCGGCAGCCCGTCTTCATCATAGCCGAGATCTGCCATGATATCCCCAAGTGCTTCAGAGAAAGCGTCACCCGTGTGCACGACAAAGGCATCGGGATCAATGCTGATGCCAAGCTCGTGCATCCGGCGGATGCTCCAAATGTACAGGCTATCAAGTATGGGCATCAATTCCCGACCCTGCCTGGTGAGGACATATTCAACTTTCAGCGGAATGGTGTTATACTGAATGCGTTCCACAAGACCGTCCAGCGCAAGCTCACGCAGCTGCTCGGCCAGAACCTTTTCACTGATCGGCAGCGTCTTGCGCGTCTCGTTGAAGCGAATGCATCCGTAATGGTGAATGTGGTTTAGAATCGTCATCTTCCACTTCCCGAGCAGACACTTTCGCACATAATGATATGGATTGACGTATTCCAAGCTGTATCCCCCTTTGACAAGGCCGAAAAGCCGCTTCTCCTGTTAAAAACAACCATATTATACTATAAAATTTTGAAAAATCCAACAATTCACTTACAAAAAAGTAAGTTACTTACAAAATTGTTTGTATTGCATATAAAGCGCGCTTGTCTTATCATAGATATTGCAACAAAATGCCTAATTTTAAAACACTTTAGGAGGTTTTTAGAAATGGTAGCAATTGAAAAAGATTTTGTCAAGAACATGTTCTCCGTTGAGGGCAAAGTGGTTCTCGTGACCGGCGCGACCGGCGCTCTGGGCTGCGTTTTGGCAAAGGGCTACGGCTACGCCGGCTGCAAGGTCTTCATGACCGCGCGCAACGCCAAGAAGCTGCAGTCTCTGGAAGAAGAGTTCAAGGCCGAAGGCATCGACTGCGCCTACTTCGCCGCGGATCCCGCCAAGGAAGAGGATGTGGACGCGCTCATCAAGGCTGTTGTCGCCAAGTACGGCGAGATCAACATCCTGGCTGTTGCGCACGGCTTCAACAAGCCCGCGAACGTCCTGGATCAGAGTGTTGAGGATTGGCAGTACATCATGGACGCCGACTGCAAGAGCGTTTACATCGTTGCCAAGTACGTTGCGCACCAGATGGTCGCGCAGGGCAAGGGCGGCAAGATGGTCATCACCACTTCTCAGCGTTCCAAGCGCGGCATGGCCGGCTACACCGGTTACTGCACCTCCAAGGGCGGCGCTGACCTGATGGTCAACTGCCTGGCCTGCGACCTGACCGCTCAGTACGGCATCAACGTCAACTCCATCTGCCCCACTGTCTTCCGCAGTGACCTGACCGAGTGGATGTTCGATCCCGATTCCGCCGTGTACAAGAACTTCCTCGCCCGTGAGCCGATCGGCCGCCTGGGTGAGCCGTCCGACTTCGTCGGCTATGCTCTGTTCCTCAGCTCCGCCGCTTCCGACTTCATCACCGGCGCGAACTGCGACTGCTCCGGCGGTTACCTGGTTGTGTAATCTTTCCGAGAAGTATTTCTGCTGAAAGGAAGTAAACCGAAATGAACATTAAGAACGTCGTCGTTGTTGGCGCCGGCATGATGGGCAACGCCCTCGCGCAGGTTTTCGCGTCCAACCCCGAGCTGAACGTCAAACTCAAGACCCGTAGCCTCAAGCCGGACCGCTGGGAGCCGATCGAGAACAACCTCGACATCATGATTGCCCGCGGCGCCGCCACCGAGGAAGAGAAGAAGGCCATCCTCAGCCGTATCAACTTCGTCACCGACATGGCCGAAGCTTACGCCGATGCGGACTTCGTCATCGAGTGCTACCCCGAGGTCATGGAGACCAAGCAGCAGCTCTTCTGCGAGATCGAGCAGTACTGCTCCGATAAGTGCATCCTTGCCACGAACTCCTCTGTTATGAGCTCCACCGAAATCGGCTCCAAGTGCGCGCATCCCGAGCGCGTCGTCGGTGCCCATTTCTGGAACCCCGGTCACCTGATCCCGCTGGTTGAGGTCATCAAGTCCGACGCCACCGAGGAGTGGGTCATCGAGGAGACCATGGAGCTGATGACCAGCTGCGGCAAGAAGCCCGTCTACTGCAAGAAGGACGTTCCCGGCTTCGTCGCCAACCGTCTGCAGCACGCCCTGTGGCGTGAGGCTTTCTACATGGTCGAGAACGGCATCGCCGATGCCAAGACCGTGGACGATGCCTGCAAGTACGGCCCCGGCCTGCGCTGGCCCGTCATGGGTCCGATGGAGAACTCCGACCTCGTCAGCATCGAGCTGAGCAAGAACATCCACGACTATATCCTGCCCTATCTGGCCGATAACCACGAGCCGTCCAAGTGCCTGGCTGAGATGCTTGAGCGCGGCGACAACGGCTTCAAGACCGGCAAGGGCTGGCAGGAGTGGACCGCCGAGGAGATGCAGGCTTCCAACACCGGCCTGCGCGAATATCTGATCGATTATATTGCCAAGCAGAAGAAAGACTAATATAAATTATTATTTGGAGGTAATTTACAATGGGTAAGACCGTATTTGTTGACCTGACTCATCCCTTTGGTGCTGAGATCCCGCGTTGGCCTTATTTCGATAAGCCCGAGATCGTTGGCGCGCATTCCATGGCTAAGGGCGGCGTGCTGACGCAGCGCATCACCTGCACCATGCACACCGGCACGCACTGCGACGCTCCCCGTCACGTCATGGAGTATGAGTTCGACGGCCGTCGCGCTCGTTATTCCGACGAGATGCCCATCGACGCTTACACCGGCACTGCTGTTGTCCTGAAGATCGACATCGAGCCCTGGGGCCTGATCACCGACAAGCATCTGGACGCTGCCTGCGAGAAGTACGGCGTCAACCAGGCTGACCTGGAAGGCAAGATCGTCTGCCTGAACACCGGCATGCATCGCCTGTTCGACGACTCCAAGGCTTACTATCATTACTCCGCCGGTACCGGTGTTGAGGCTGGTAAGTGGTTCGTCAAGAACAAGGTCAAGTGCGTTGCGATGGACTCTCAGGCTCTGGACCACCCGCTGCACACCGCCATGTCCCGCAACGGCATGACCCGTATGGATCTGCTGGGCCAGACCGGTGACACCATCATCAACGAGTACAAGATGCTCTTCGGTGAGGAAGCTTGGGCTGAGTTCGATAAGTTTGATTACATCAAGCTGCACGGCAAAGAAGCATACGACGAGAAGTTCGGTGATCTGGAAGCCATCGGCTGCTGGGGCACCTGGGAGCCCTGCCACAAGCAGATGCTCGGCCACGGCATCGTCGGCGTCGAGAACCTCGGCGGCGATCTGGACATGATTCCTCCCGGTGTGTGGTTCCGCTTCAACTGCTTCCCGCTGCGTTGGTACATGGGCGACGGCTCCATGGCTCGCTGCTCTGCTGAGATCGACGAGGACCTGCTGGTCAAGGGCGTGCCCACCCGCACCTACAAGTACGGCGGCACCGGCTACGGCGAGAAAGAAGGCAACGGCGATTCCGGCCTGGAGTACATCCAGAAGCTGTTCAACCGCAATAAGTAATCACCCCGCGTGAATTCATGTGTGGGCGCGTTTTCGCGCCCACACATTCCCCGTATTTACTAAAATTATAAATTGGAAAGGAAGTTATTCCCATGGCTGATAACAAGGCTCTGAAGAATAAGTGCATCATCACCGTGGCTACCACCGGTGCATGGCCCAAGAAGGAAAACAACCCCAACGTCCCCATGACTCCCGCTGAGATCGCTGAGGACGTTTATGCTTGCTGGAAAGTCGGCGCTGCGATGGCTCACCTGCACATGCGTGACGACGAAGGCAACGGCACCATGGACAAGAACCGCTTTGCCGAGACCGTGCGTCTGCTGCGCGAGAATCACCCCGACTGCGACATCATCATCAACATGACCACCTCCGGCGACCTGTACGCCACGGATGAGACCCGTCAGATCCACCTGAAGGAGCTCAAGCCTGAGATGGGTTCCTATGACTGCGGCTCCATGAACTGGCTGCACACCGCGCTGTTCCTCAACCCCCCCAAGTTCCTGGAGGAGCTGGGCATGAACATGCAGGAGTGGGGCGTCAAGCCCGAGATCGAGGCTTTTGACCCCGGTATGATCGCCAACGCCGCCTACTATCTGAAGAAGGGCGTCCTGAAGGCTCCTCTGCACTTCCAGTTCTGCATGGGCTGCGCCAACGGCATCCCCGGCAGCATGAAGAACCTGATCTTCATGAAGGAGACCATGGATCAGCTTTGCCCGGGTTCCACCTGGTCCACCTTCGGTGTCGGCGCCTCCGCGATGGAGATGCTCTACGGCGCCGTGGCGCTGGGCGGCCACATCCGCGTCGGCATGGAGGACAACGTCCTGTACGCCAAGGGCCAGCTTGCTGACAGCAACGCGCAGTTTGTTGAGCGTGCTGCCCGCGTCATCAGAGAGTACGGCCGCGAGGTCGCCACGCCTGATGAGGCCCGCGAGATCCTCGGCCTGAAGAAGTAAGCTTCTTATTACAATACAGCCGTATTGGTACAACCACTACGGCTGTATTTCTTTTTTCATTGTCCCGGTATCGATGATTTGCCGCAAGCGTATTGACACCCTTTTGCGGGTTCTGTAAAATCAAATCATAAAAATTTTCAAAAAATATGCATTTATTTGGGAACCTTTATAGCGGATATTCGTCATAAGAGTATACCCGGTAAATTTTGAGGAGGGATAATCAATGAAAAAGATGAAATGGCTTGCGCTTGTGTTTGCGTTCCTGCTGGCTGCGCTCTGTCTGACCGGTTGCGGAGCGACTGCGACTGACAAGATGGAGAATGCCGTCGGCGGGTACTACGACGGATACGATTCAGCAGTTACGGAACCGATGTCTCCCGAAATGGACTTCGTCTATGATGACATGGATTACGGCCTGAACTATGACGTTGAGATGGGGGTAACGGAGGAATCCACCACTACGGCCGGGACCGACACAGTCCCGGAGGGGCAGAACACATCTCTGAAGATGGTTTATACCGTAGATCTGTATGTGGAAACCCTTGAGTACGAAAAGTCGATTGAAGTGCTTGAGCAGCTGACGCAGGAATTTGGGGGCTATGTGGAGTATGCGCAGGTGGAGAGTGACCGCATCACCTCCCAGTATCTGCGCAGCGCCTATTACACGATTCGCGTTCCTGCGCAAAAGCTGGATGCCTTCCTCGAGTCCTGCGGTGATGTTGGCAACATCTGCAACAACACCCGCCGGTCGGAGAACCTCACCACGGAATATGTTGATCTTGAGGCCAGACTGAGAACGCTCCTTGCGGAGGAAGAATCCCTCCTGGAGCTGCTGGAGCAGGCACAGGATCTGGATACTGTCGTGGCGCTGCACGGCTATCTTTCGGATGTGCGCTATGAGATCGAACGCACGGAGAGCAGAATGCGCGGCATCGATGGGCTGGTCAGCTACAGCACGGTGAATTTGAATCTTGACGAAGTCAAGGTGCAGTCCAATGTTGTTACACCGAAGAGCACCTTCGGTGAGCGTCTGCGTAACCGCGCCCATAACTCCTGGATTAACTTCTCGCAGGGTATGGAAAACTTTGGTGTCTTTGCGCTTGGTCAGCTTCCGCTGATCCTGCTGACGATCATTCTTGTCCTGTTGCCCTTCGGCATCATTGCGCTTGTCATCGTGCTCCTCATCCGGAGAGGACGCAGGAAAAGACGCGCAAGAAGACAGGCTGAGGCCCTGCAGGCACAAAGCGCTGCGGAGGAGTCCGACGGTACGCAGCCGCCGATTGCATAAGCGGTAGCGCACAATCCGACACGAACCGGAAGGTTTATCCCGCTGAATTTACGCCTTAGGCGGGATGAACCCTCCGTCCGGACTGACGCATCATGAATAGAAAAAGCCCCGACCGGGTACGGTCGGGGCTTTATTAGCTTAATAGCTTGTTTTAGTCGGTCACGTAGGGCAGAAGCGCAACCTGACGGGCACGCTTGATGGCCTCGGTGAGATCACGCTGATGCTCGGCGCAGGTGCCGGTCGCGCGGCGGGGCAGGATCTTGCTCCGCTCGGACATGTAGCGGCGCAGCTTGGCAGTGTCTTTATAGTCGATGTGCTGGCACTTGTCGACACAGAACTGGCATACTTTTCTGCGCTTGCGAGACTTGCTCTTATCACGATCAAAAGCCACGGTATAGCCTCCTTCTGAAATCTGTCAAAGTGTTTGAACGGCCTGCGCCTTAGAAGGGCAGATCGCCGTCATCGTCGTCCAGCTCAGCAAATGCGCTGCCGCCGGGCGCCGGAGCGGAATAACCGCCGGCCTCGGGCGCTGCATACGCCGGGCGGGCGTTTCCGCTGGGAGCATAGCCGCCGAAATCTTCACGGCTGCGCTTGCTCTCGCCGAAATAGACGTTGTTGGCCACAATCTCAGCACTGCGACGGCGATTGCCCTCGCGATCCGTCCAATCACGGATCTGCAGGCGGCCGGAAACAACGGCCATGCTGCCCTTGCTGAAATACTTGGACACGAACTCGCCGGTCTGACGCCATGCGACGCAGTCGATAAAATCGGTCTGCCGATCGCCGCCGTCACGTCCGCTGAAATCGCGGTCGCAGGCGATGGTGAAAGACGCGACGGGGACCTGGGACTGCGTGTAGCGAAGCTCGGGATCACGCGTCAGGCGGCCCATAATCACAATGTTGTTGAGCATAACTCCACCCCTTATTCGTAACGCAGGGTGATGAGTCTGCGCATCACGCCGTCGGTAATACCGAGAACGCGATCCAGCTCGGCGGGGAAGTCGGGAGCAGACGTGAACTTCATGAGCACGTAGTAACCCTCGGAAATGTAGTTGATCTCGTAAGCGAGCTTGCGCTTACCCATCTCCTCCATCTCATCGAGCGTACCATTCTGCTCAACAAGCGTCTTGAACTTCTCAACGATGCCCGCGGTCTCCTCCTCGGAGAGGTTGGGGTTGATGATGTACATCACTTCGTACTTCTCGCTGGTCTTTGCCATGGTTGCACCTCCTTCTGGTCTTTGGCCCCCAACGTGGTGGGAGCAAGGATAGTCTGCATATATCATCGCAGACCTAATCATTATACACGGGTTTCGGCAAAAGTCAAGAATTTGCTGTGAAAATTTTGTGATAATTTCCGAAAAGAGGCTTTGCATACAATCCGTGCGTGTTTATGAAAGTCCGGCTTGTAATTGGCGGCAGGATTTGTTATGATATGCCAAGAAAATCAAGCGAGAGAGGCTAAATTAACATGCAGGCATTGACTTTGTCCGCCGAACTGATTTTGGTTTTGCTGGTGGGACTGTTTGCGCAGAAGCTGCGCGTGATCGGACCGGAATTTAACAAGCAGGTCAGCGCATTTGTACTGAAGATTGCACTTCCGTGTATGATCATCGACTCTATGAACGTACCGGATGCGATGAATAAGCTGATCCAGAATGCGTGGATTCTGGTGATCTCCGTAGCGGTGCTTGTGATCGGGTTTCTGGTCGGCCTGCTTATGGGCAAACTGCTGAAAAAGCATATTGCGGAGCGGATCATTCGCTTCGGAGCAACCTTTACCAACTTTAACTTCTTCGGTGTTGTTGTGGTGGAAAAACTTGGTGGCGAAGAGTTGCTGTTTTATTACCTCATTTTCATCATTCCGGTGCGGCTGACGATCTATCTGCTGGCAAAAATCATTCTGATGCCGAAAGAAAACCGCGAAGCGAAGATGAACTTCAAAGCGAAGTTGAAAATGGTGATTTCTGCGCCGCTTGTTGCGGTGTTTATCGGGCTGGCGCTGAGCTTTTTCAAGGTGCGTGTGCCTGTTGTGATCCAGTACGGGCTTGATCAGCTCGGCATGCTGGCCTCGCCCCTTGGCATTCTGCTCTGCGGCTCGACGCTCGGCTGCCATGCCGTGAAGAAAATGGTCACGAAAAGCTCTCTGATCATGAGCGGAATCCGCAACTTCCTGATGCCGCTGATCGTCTGGCTGCTTTGCCGGGGGCTGCGTCTTCCGGAGATGTATACGAGCCTTGCGGTGATTTATTCTGCGCTGCCGGTCGCATCGCTGACGAGCACCTATGTGCTGCAGTATGACCCGGATCCGAAAGCGCATCTGGACGGCGCAGGCTTTGTGTTTGTGTCCACGCTGCTCTCCGCGGCAAGCCTGAGCATATTTACGCTGCTGCTGTGAGCGAAAAGGCTTGTGTTCATCGCATTAACAGGACAGAATAGGTTTTGGAATTTTAGTTAACAGGGAATATATCTATGCTTGAAAAACTGAAACAAATCGAAGAAAAGTATACCGAACTGGAAAACCGGCTGCAGCAGCCGGAGGTCTATTCCGACCCCGCGCTGTATGCGCGTGTTGCCCGTGAACAGAAGGAGCTCACACCGCTTGTGGAGACCTATCGCCGTTATGTGCGCCGCAGTGCGGATGCGCAGGAGGCGCAGTCTCTTCTGAACGATCCCGAGCTCGGCGAGATGGCGCGCATGGAGTATGAAGAGGCGAAGGCGGATTGCGAGAGTATGCAGGAGGAGCTCAAAATCCTGCTGCTGCCGCGTGACCCGAACGACTCGCGCAACGTCATTATGGAGATCCGCGGTGGCGCCGGTGGCGACGAGGCCGCGCTCTTCGCCGGTGATCTGTTCCGGATGTATTCCATGTATGCCGACCGCAAGGGCTGGAAGATCGACGTTGTGAACCTCAACGACACGGAGCTTGGCGGCATCAAGGAGATCAGCTTTATCGTGGAGGGTGAGGGCGCATATTCGCGCCTGAAGTTTGAGTCCGGTGGTCACCGCGTGCAGCGCGTGCCGGTGACGGAATCCTCCGGACGGATCCAGACCAGCGCCGCGACGGTTGCCGTGCTGCCGGAGGCGGAGGAAGTGGAGTTTACAATCAATCCTGCCGATCTGCAGATCGACACCTATCGTTCTTCCGGTGCCGGAGGACAGCATGTCAACAAGACGGAGAGCGCCATCCGCATCACACATCTGCCTACGGGCGTGGTTGTGGAATGTCAGGATGAGCGCAGCCAGCACAAGAATAAGGACCGCGCGATGCAGATTCTGCGCAGTAAGCTCTATGAGGCGGAGCAGGCCAAGCAGAGAGCGGCCATCGCAGCGGAGCGCAAAAGCCAGGTCGGTTCGGGCGACCGCTCTGAGCGCGTGCGCACCTACAATTTCCCGCAAAACCGTGTGACTGACCACCGGCTGCAGGGAGAGAACAAGAATTTTGGCATTTCGGGCATCATCAACGGAGATATGGATGAGCTGCTGGATGCGCTGATCCTCAATGATCAGACGGAGCGGCTGCGCCTGTCCACGGAGGAGTGAAACGATGAAAGATCAGTCCCACATTCGGAATTTTTCGATCATTGCGCATATTGACCACGGAAAGTCCACACTTTCCGACCGCCTCATCGAGCGCTGCGGCGCGGTGGCGCAGCGGGATATGGAGAGTCAGCTGCTGGACAATATGGAGCTCGAGCGCGAGCGTGGCATCACGATCAAGGCGCGCGCTGTGCGACTCAACTACACTGCCGAGGACGGGGAGACCTATGCGCTCAACCTGATTGACACGCCGGGACATGTTGACTTCAACTATGAGGTCAGCCGTTCTTTGGCTGCCTGCGAGGGAGCTGTTCTGATCGTGGACGCGGCGCAGGGCGTCGAGGCGCAGACTCTGGCCAATACCTATCTTGCCATCGAGCATGATCTGGAGATCCTGCCCGTCATCAACAAGATCGACCTGCCGGCTGCCGATCCGCAGCGTGTCAAGCATGAGATTGAGGATATCATCGGCATTCCCGCGCTGGACGCGCCGGAGATCTCCGCCAAGCAGGGCATCAACATTTCTGCGGTGCTTGAGGACATTGTTAAGGGTGTTCCTGCGCCGAGCGGGGACGAAGATGCGCCGCTCAAAGCCTTGATTTTCGACAGCCAGTATGACCCCTATCTCGGCGTTATTGTCTATTGCCGCGTGATGGATGGCTGCCTGAAAAAGGGAAGCCGCGTGCGTCTGATGGCCTCCGGTGCAGAGTATGAAGTGCTCGACTGCGGCTATCTTCTGCCGTTGAGCATGGAGAGCACTGACGCACTGCACGCCGGCGAGGTCGGCTGGTTCACCGGCTCGATCAAGAACGTGCGGGATACGCAGGTTGGAGACACTGTGACCGATGCTTCCCGCCCGTCTTCGGAGCCGCTGCCCGGTTACCGGCCTGTGCAGTCGATGGTATACTGCGGCATCTACACAGAGGATGGCAGCAAGTATCCCGATCTGCGTGATGCGCTGGAAAAGCTGCAGCTTAACGATGCTTCTCTCGCCTTCGAGCCGGAAAGCTCCGTGGCACTTGGATTCGGTTTTCGCTGCGGCTTCCTTGGAATGCTTCATATGGAGATCATTCAGGAGAGACTGGAGCGCGAGTTCAATCTGGACCTGATTACAACGCTTCCTTCCGTCACCTATGAGGTTACGAAAACGGACGGCAGCATCGTGCGCGTGGACAACCCGCACGATTATCCGGATCCCGTTTCGGTTATGGAAGCGCGCGAGCCTTTTGTGCAGGTTTCCATCATCACGCCGCCGGACTACGTCGGCAACATCATGCCGATGTGCCAGGAGCGCCGCGGCGAGTACAAGGATTTGCAATATCTCGACACAAATCTGGTGCAGCTGCGCTATTCCATGCCGCTGGGCGAGATTATCTATGATTTCTTTGATGCCCTTAAGGCGAGAACGAGGGGCTACGCCTCGCTGGACTATGAGCTGGAGGATTACCGCCCCAGTGAACTGGTGAAGGTCAATATGTTGCTCAACGGCGATCAGGTTGACGCGCTGAGCTTCATTGCGCATAAGGACAAGGCCTATTCGCGCGCACGCCGCATCTGCGAAAAGCTCAAGGAGAATATCCCGCGTCAGCTCTTCGAGGTGCCGATTCAGGCCGCAATCGGCGGTAAGATCATTGCGCGCGAGACGGTTAAGGCCATGCGCAAGGACGTGCTTGCCAAGTGCTACGGCGGCGATATCACGCGCAAAAAGAAGCTGCTTGAAAAGCAGAAAGAGGGCAAAAAGAAAATGCGCTCTCTTGGCACGGTGCAGATGCCGACTGAGGCATTCCTGGCGGTGCTCAAGCTGGACGAGTGATGCAATAATTCAGCATAAAGCAACAGCCCTGACGGCTTGTCAGGGCTGTTTTTGCCTTATTGACTTTTGAGTACGATCACGGGAATGTGGGGCGGATTGAAAATGCGGGGTATGCCCGGGAAGTTTCCAAGTCCGCGTGACACGACCATGCTGTATTGCTGCGTGTCGTAAACGCCGGCGTCATATTTGGGGAACAGATTTGCATTCGTGCCGAGCAGACCGCCAACAAAGGGCAGGCGGATAATGCCGCCGTGTCCGTGTCCGGAGAGGATAACATCCACATCCAAATCGGGATATCTGTCCGGCCAATAGTTTCGGTGTCCGAGCAAAAGCACGAAGGTATCCGGATGTTCCGCGCGAAGCGTGCTTACAAGTTCATCCGGCGTCGGCATCTCGGCCCAGGCATTCGGGTCTTCCACGCCGCAGATCACAAGCTCTTTTCCGTTTTTCGTGATGGTGCGGTAGCTGTTTTGCAGATAGATTACGCCGCAGCGCGCCATCATGGTGCCGATCTCGCGAAGTCGTCCGCTGCCTGCGTCGTGGTTTCCGCTGACGAAATAGGTGGGCGCAATCTGCACAAGCTGGGCGCAGAGGCTTTCGATTTCGGCAAGATCCGTGTCACCCTCGACAAAATCGCCCGTCAGCGCAATGATGTCAGGCTTTGCCTGCTGCACTTTTTCAACAAGGCGGAAGTTGTCCTTTCCGAAGCGCACCCTATGCAGATCGCTGAGATGCACAACTCGAAACCCGTCAAATGTGTCGGGCAGACGGGCGGAGGAGAGTTCGTATTCCTCCACATCGAGCCGCCATCTGCTGTCTGAGATGAGCGCGGTGCAGGCAAGAAGAATCGCCGCCGTGGTTGCGAATAAACGACGCGGTCTTTTTTCGGAAGTTTTGGTTTTCTTCATCATGCCTCCAAATCCGGGATGTAAATGAGCTTAATGTGTGATCGGCCGTCTGAAAATTGTTTTCTGTCAGGCAAAGCGCATGCTTCCAAATCCATAGAACGAACTAAAATTCCATATGCTTTTCCGCGTGCGGCAGTTTCCGCACAGGCCGCAAGCCGATTATAACATATTTAGCCGAAAAAAATAAAGCGTTTCCTGTAAAGACAGCGGATGCTGCGCCTTGCATTTGTGCTGTTCCGGAGAAAGGATGACAACAGGCGGTTTTCGCAATATCTGCAGATTTCTCGATAAAAAGAGCTTGTATAGCATCAAATGCTGCCGGAAAAGTGGAATTCCTGGGGATGCTGGACAGTGCGGCTCTTTACATAACGGAAATGTACATGTTATAATATTGTAAATTTTATATTTCAAAGGGGAATCGTTATGGAATACAGACGCCTGCCGCTTGAAGGTTTGACAAATGCGCGCGAGCTCGGTGGCTGGAACACGCCGGATGGCGGCCAGACCCGGCATCGTGTTTATTTGCGTACGGAAGTTCCAAACCGCGTGACGGAGAAGGACAAGCAGTTCCTGCGGAATTATGGCGTCGTGATGGATATTGACCTGCGCGGAAGCTCGGAGCTCGAGGATCTGCCGGATCTTCTGCGGGATGAGCCTTGGCTGGAATATGTCCACCTGCCCATGTTCGATGAGCACGCTTCGGCCGGAAGCAGAGGCGGGGATCTCGGGGATCTCGGCGAGAACAAGACGTTTTCGTGGGGACCGCAGTATGTCCGCATGGTGGAAAAGTATCGTCCCTGGGTCAAGGATGTGCTCGAGGCGATTGCGCGCGCGAAGGGCGCGGTTATGTTCCATTGTGCAACCGGCAAGGACAGAACGGGTATTGTCTCGGCGATTCTGCTGTCCCTGTGCGATGTCGATTGCGCAGATATTGTTGATGACTACAGCGTGAGCGAGATCCATCTTGACTGGATCTACACCCGTACGCGCGAAAAGATGACAGAAGAGCGCAAAATCAGCTCTGCTCCGTTTTTCAGCACCGCGCCGGACAATATGCGTACGCTGCTGCGGCATTGGGAAGAGAACTACGGCGGCGTTCGGGGCTATCTGCGTTCCTGCGGCGTCACCGAGGAATGCATGGACACGCTTCGCGCGCGTCTGCTGGGCTAAAAGTTAAAAAATTAGCCTTGAAACATGGCCTTGAATGAGTTATAATATTATGACGTTCTCCACTCAGCGCACTACCCGCTGAGTGGAATGGCTGAGAATTCAAAACGAAAAGGATGAAACAAACATGAGCGCATCCAAGCAAAAGAGAGTCCGCCAGGAAAACCGTGAGGAGACCATACAGAAGATTGCGGAGGAAAAAGCAGCGGAAAAGCGGAAGAAGAAGCTTAAGAAGGTCCGCAATATCGTGATTGCTGTCGTGGTTGTGCTGGTGATCGCTGCGGTGATCGTCATCAATTCCAATCTCTTCTATACGGGCATTCCGGCAATCACCATCAATGGAACAGAGTTTACGGCGGCAGAGTGCAACTATATTTACTACACTGTCGTGAACAACTATCTCAACGAGCAGAGCGACTATGCCGAACAACTCGGTGTGGATGTCTCTCAGGTTTTGAGCATGATGGGGCTGAATACCAATCAGCCTTTCGATGAGCAGGACTGCGCGATGCAGGCCGGATACACTTGGCACGATTATTTCTACGAGCAGATGCGGGTGAGCCTGGAGGAGATCACGGCACTTTATGACGCAGCGGTGCTTGAAGGTTTTGAACTCACGCAGGAAGATCTGGACACCATTGACCTGAACATCAATGATATGCTCAGCGCGGGCCTGCTGTACGGCTATAATCCGAAGCAGTATCTTGCCGCACAGTACGGCAAGGGTGTGACGGTGGACACGGTGCGCAAGATGATGCAGATGAGCATGGTCGCTGCCAAATATGAACAGCAGAATCAGGAATCCTATACTTTTGAGGACAGCGAGCTTGAGGCTTGGTACGAGGAGAATAAGAACGATTACGACATTTTCACCTATCGCCAGGTTAACTTCTTTGCTGATTTGAAGGACATTGAGGAGCCGACAGAGGAGCAGACTGCGCAGGCGATGGCGGAGGCAAAAGCGCGCGCACAGAAGGTTGTTGACGGCACCACCGATGAGGAGAGCTTCGACAAACTCTGCCTGGAAAACGGCATCCTCCAGTACACGTTGGATAACTCCAAGCGCGTAAATGCATCCTCCAGCCTGGAAGCGTCCTATTCCGAGTGGATGCTTGACGAGGCGCGCAAGCCCGGCGATATGTTCCTTGCGGAAGACAGCCAGGGATATTCGGCAATCCTGTTCCTGGAGCGGGAGGACAACAACTACACGATGCGTCAGGTTCGCCACATTCTGGTTACGGCCGAGAAGAACGAGGAAGGCGTTGTGACCGAAGAGGCCAAGGCAGCCGCGCTTGAGGAAGCCGAGGGCTATTTGGATGAGTGGAAGAACGGCGAAGCGACGGAAGAAAGCTTTGCTGCGCTTGCGGATGAGCACACCGATGACGGCGGTTCCAAGGGAACGGGCGGCCTGTACGATATGGTCGTCAAGCATGTTTATGTACAGAGCTTTGAGGACTTTGCTTTTGCTCCCGGCCGTAAACCCGGTGATACCGACATCGTCTATGCGGAGATCCCGGGCGATAGCGGCTATGCCGGCTACCACATCATGTACTTCATCGGCGAAGGCCCGATTTACAGCCATCAGATTGCAGAAAATGCCCTGCGCGCCGAGAAGTATAACGCGTGGAGAGAGGGCATTGTCGGTAATGCGGAATACACTTTCCACACCGGCAAAAAGTTTATTGGCTAAACGAATGAAACCGAAACAGGCCGCCGAATGGCGGCCTGTATTTATAAGTTTGGAGTAACAAAATGACAAACAAGAATACCGCCTTTCTGCGTGAGGAAATGCTGCTTGGGAAAGATGCGGTTGCAAAGCTGTGCGGCAGCCATGTCGCTGTGTTCGGCCTCGGCGGCGTCGGCTCCTGGTGCGCGGAAGCGCTGGTGCGCTCCGGTGTCGGCGAAATCACGCTTGTTGATGAGGATACGGTAAGTGAGACCAATCTGAACCGCCAGCTCTGCGCCACGCTGCCGAATGTTGGCAAAGAGAAAGCCTTTGCTATGGCCGAGCGCCTGATATCTATAAACTGCAATCTCATTGTGCATCCGATGGTGATGCGTTATGAGGCGGAAAGCCGGGAGCATTTCTTTCAGGTGAAATATGACTATATCGTGGACGCGATTGACCTTGTTTCCTGCAAGCTCGAACTGATCCTCTCTGCACGGGAACGTGGAATTCCGGTGATCTCAGCGCTTGGAACGGGAAATAAGCTTGACGGCTCACGCCTTCAGATTGCGGACATTGCGGATACCCGTGGCTGTCCGCTTGCGCGCGTGGTGCGCAAAGAGTTGCGCCGCCGCGGGGTGGAGCATCACGCGGTGGTATACAGCGATGAGGAGGGCTTAAGCCCCGAGCAGCCGGAGCTGCCGCCTCCGGGACGCCGCAGCATCCCGGGTAGTGTCGCTTGGGTGCCGGCCATCGCGGGCTTTTTGCTCGCACAGCACGTTGTTTTGTCGTTGACGGATAAGTAAACCAAAAGCCCCTGCAAAATGAAGCTCATTTTGCAGGGGCTTTTTTATGCGTTTAGGCTTAATACACGCTTAATGGACTTGCGAAGTTGGAGCGCACGTCATTCGGGATCGGAAGGCGCATCCGGTGTTTCCTCAAAGATTTCAACAGGAAGCGACTCGTCCGCTTCCGCCTGTGGCGCATCCGTTTCCTGCGCCGATGCCGGCTCGGAGCTCTCAGCAAGTCGGGTGGCTACAAGGAGAAGCAGCAGACCCGGAGCAAGCAGAAGCAGCTTTTCGCTCCTTCTGAAGCTGTCAGATAAAACCAGAATGCTCAGATACGCGGCGATCTGGCAGGCGAAGATCGTGTGCTTTTTCTTCGGGCTGCCAAAGGCGAAGCCTGCGATATAGTACCAGGCGAGTATGGCGGCGACTATGGCGAGAATCTGCATGCAGAAACGCCAGATCACAGGATCAACGGCGTTGTCTTTGTAGCAGACGATCAGCCAAAAGCAATTGAACAGGACGGGCACAGCGCAGCAAAGGCAGCGCGCGGCGCTATCCATTGTCTTTTTGCATACAAGGCAGAGCAGGGACGCGCCCATGCCAAGAGCGAGTATGGCAAGAATGATGCGCAGAACATCCCTTGCGCCCTGTTCGCTGCGCAGCGCGCCGATGAAAAACAGAAGTCCCGCAAGCGCGGTTAATCCTGCAAGCAGAACATAGAGATAGTGGAGCAACTTGTGTTCCGTATAAAACAGGTTCTCCGAAGCCTGCGCAGACACGTCACCACGCGCGCGATTTGTCAGCACCAGCTGGACGAGCGCGACCGCGATGCACAGCAAAATCAGCAGCCAGCTGATCGCGGAATTGCGCTGCGCAAGGCCTGTTTCGGGGTCGAAAATCGCGGTGTTTTGCAGCCATCGAAAAAAGAATGAAAACGCGCCGCCGATCAAAGCGACGGCGATTATATTCCGGCTTTCCTTATGCATAATTCCTGTACCGTCCCAATAAACTGAAATCAAAGCGGTGAGAGGAGAGAATTCCCCTTAAGACCGTATTTTATACTTATTTTGCCGGAGCGTCAAGATAAAACGGGGAGGGGACTCATTTGAAGAAGAGAAAAGGAGCGGCTGCGATGCTGCTTATATGCGCTGCACTTGTGCTGACGGCTTATCTGTCCGGGCGGGAAGAATGGAAATTTGGGAAAGATGCGGAGACGCTGGAATCACCGGAAATTCCGCTATACGTGCCGGAAAGGCCCTACGTTCCGGACGATGTGCATATGCTGCGCGTCTGGTTGGATGGTGAAATACGGGATGTGGAGCTTGAAACATATCTGCCGCATGTTCTTGCCGGTGAGATGCCCGTTTTATTTCATCCGCAAGCGCTTCGGGCGCAGGCGGTTGCAGCCAGGAGCTATCTGCTCTGCAAACAGGAGCAAGGCTGCAAGTCCCACCCCGGAGCGGACGTTTGTTGTGATGCGTCCTGCTGCACAGCTTATTGCGCAGATGCGGCATTGCAGGAGCGGTGGGGACAGGATTTTGAGGCCAATATGGAAAAGATACGCTCGGCTGTAAACGAAACTGCAGGGCAATACCTTGCCTATGAGGGCGAGATCATTCAGGCGGTGTTTCACTCCTCTTCGGTCAGCCGGACGGAAGACAGCGCAAATGTATGGAATCCGCTGCCCTATCTTGTGAGTGTGGACAGCCCTGAAACGGAAGATGACGTGCCAAATTACAAAACCGAGATTACACTTTCTGCGCAGGAGCTGCGTGACGCTGTGATCTCCGCGTATCCGCAAGCGAATTTTACCGCAGAAGCTGCAAACTGGGTTGGGGAGATCCGGAACACAGAAAGCGGCCGCGTGCAGGATGTGACGATCGGTGGGGTCAGAATCTCCGGCACAGAGGCCAGACGGCTGTTTGGACTTCGATCAACCAGCTTTGCGCTTACATATACGGACGATGGTTTCCGTTTCAGCGTTACCGGTTACGGACACGGCGTTGGAATGAGCCAATATGGGGCAAATGTGATGGCGAAAGAGGGGGCAAGCTATTCGGAGATCCTCATGCATTACTATCCGAACACGGAACTTGTTTCCCTGTGAATCACAAACAGCGCCGGTCAAAAAGACCGGCGCTGCGTTTGTTTCGGATTTTTTGGAAATCAGGCCTTTCCGGCGCAGCCGAGCACATCGGTGATCTTGTGTGCAACGAGCTGCTTGATGGCAGCGCGCGCGGGCTTCAGATAGGCGCGCGGATCGAAATCTGCGGGGTGACCGGCAAGATACTCACGAACCGCTGCGGTCATTGCGATGCGCAGATCGGAGTCGATGTTGATCTTGCACACGGACAGGGAAGCGGCCTTGCGGAGCTGATCCTCCGGAACGCCGACGGCACCGGGCATCTCGCCACCAAAGGCGTTGACCTTGGCCACGAGATCCTGCGGAACGGAGGACGCACCGTGCAGGACGATGGGGAAGCCGGGCAGGCGGCGGGAAACCTCTTCCAGAACGTCAAAGCGCAGCTGTGGCTTTGTGCCGGGCTTGAACTTATAGGCGCCGTGGCTGGTGCCGATGGCGATCGCCAGAGAGTCACAACCCGTCTTGGAGACGAATTCCTCAACCTCTTCCGGACGCGTATAGGAAGAATCCTCCGCGGAGACGACGACCTCATCCTCAATGCCCGCGAGGGTTCCAAGCTCTGCCTCGACGACAACGCCGTGGTCATGCGCATATTCCACAACCTGACGCGTGATGGCGATGTTCTCGGCGAAAGGCTTGCTGCTCATGTCGATCATGACGGAAGTGAAGCCGCCGTCAATGCAGCTCTTGCAGAGCTCAAAGCTGTCACCGTGGTCAAGATGCAGGCAGATCGGCAGGCCGGTGTCCGCGATTGCAGCCTCGACAAGCTTGATGAGATAGGTGTGGTTGGCGTAGCTGCGCGCGCCCTTGGAAACCTGAAGGATCAGCGGAGCGTTGCATTCCTTGGCGGCCTCCGTGATGCCCTGGATGATCTCCATGTTATTGACGTTAAATGCGCCGATGGCGTAACCGCCGTTGTAGGCTTTCTCAAACATTTCTTTGGAAGTTACGAGAGGCATACTGTCATTCATCTCCTGTCAGAATTATATAGATTTGATTGCGTATTGCCGTAACCTCAATCATTATAGCACAGTTTTTGAAAAACAAAAGAAGAAATTGCATTTTGCGAAAAGAAATGTCAAGCCAGCAGATTGTATTTTGAAACGGATATGGTATAATAACCAAAGAAATCCTTTCTGCGCGGGTTTTCGGCGGGTGACGGCGCCAATACGGGCGTTTGAACCTTGTGCTGCGCAGACATCATGATGTGGGGGATTGAAATGGAAAAACAATTAAAAGGTGCATGTATTTTTGGCCAGTCCGGCGGACCGACCGCGGTGATCAATGCCAGTGCCTACGGCGTGTTCCGCACTGCGCTTGACAGCGAGCAGATCACCCGCGTGCTCGGCGCGGAGCATGGCATCCGCGGCGTGCTCGACGATCGCCTCTTCGACATGGGTCAGGAGGATGATTATGAACTGAGCCTGCTGATGAACACTCCGGCATCCGCGCTCGGCTCTGTGCGCTACAAGATCGCAGATCCGGACAAGGATGACACAGATTACAAGCGAATTCTGGAGATCTTCAAGAAATACGACGTGCGCTACTTCTTCTACAATGGCGGCAACGACTCCATGGATACCTGCGAGAAGATTAGCCGCTACATGGAGAAAGTCGGCTATGAATGCCGTGTGATGGGCGTTCCCAAGACGATTGACAACGACCTTGCCGGAACGGATCACTGCCCGGGTTTCGGCAGCGCTGCGAAATACATTGCGACCTCCTGCATGGAGATCGCGCGGGACGCCTGCGTCTACGATAAGGGTCAGGTGACGGTGATCGAGATCATGGGCAGGCATGCCGGCTGGCTTGCCGGAAGCGCTGCGCTCGGTGTGCCTTTCGGCAGCGGTCCGGATCTGGTCTATTTGCCCGAGGTCGATTTTGACCTGGAGCAGTTTTATGAGAAGGTTGAGCAGCTCTATAAAGAAAAGGGCAGCGTGATGATCGCGGTGTCTGAGGGCATCCACGATGCCGAGGGGCGCTTTATCTCCGAGTATGGTTCCGATCTTGCCAAAGAGAAGGATGCTTTCGGCCATGCGCAGCTTGGTGGTCTGGCCACGCAGCTTGCAAACGGCATCAAACAGCGTACCGGCGCAAAGGTTCGCGGCATCGAGCTGAGCCTGTTGCAGCGCTGCGGTGCGCATCTTGCCTCTGAGACGGATGTGAAAGAGGCTTATATGGCCGGTGAAGCGGCGGTGAAGGCCGCCATCGCGGGCGAGACCGGCAAGATGGTTGCCTTTGAGCGCAAAGAGGTCGGCGGTGAATACGTCTGCGAGACGAAGCTTCTGCCCCTCAACGCGGTTGCCAACTATGAGAAGAAGGTGCCGCTGGAGTGGATCACGCCGGACGGCTGCTTTGTGACGGAGGAGTTCTTCCGTTACGCGCTGCCGCTGATTCAGGGCGAACCGGAGCGCGTCACGGAGCAGTCCCTGCCGCGTTATGCACGACTGAAGAAAGTGCTTGCAAAATGAACTTCACGGGGCGGCAGCTTAAACGCGCCTGTCCCGTAACATAGAAAAAGGAGTAGAAACTGATGTCTATTACCAATGCGCGCGTATGCGAGCTGGAGGAGCTGTGCCGCAAGTTCCGCGTGGACGTGCTCACCGCCATTCACGGAATCCAGTCCGGACATCCCGGCGGAAGCCTTTCTGTCTGCGAGATCATGACGCTGCTGATGCAGGAGCGCATGAACCTTCAGCGGACGGATGACCCGGCGAGAGATCGTCTGGTGCTGTCTAAGGGCCATGCTGCCCCGATGCTCTATCGCAACCTGATTGAAAAGGGCTTTTTGCCCGCGGACTGCATGGGCAGCCTGCGCCGGATTGACAGTCTGTTGCAGGGACACCCGAGCGTCCACACCCCCGGCGTTGAGATTCCGGCGGGTCCGCTTGGTCTTGGCCTTTCCGCGGCGCAGGGCATGGCCATCGCGCTGCGTGCGCAGGGTCATTCCAGCCGCGTCTGGGCAATTCTTGGCGACGGTGAGCTGGATGAAGGCTGCATCTGGGAGGCCGCGATGTCCGCGCCGAAGTTTGGCCTGAACAATCTTTGCGCGATTGTGGACTGGAACGGTGTGCAGCTTGACGGAACGAATGACGAGGTTATGCCCCTCGGCGATCTGGCTGCGAAATGGGCTGCTTTCGGCTGGAATGTGATCGAGTGCGACGGCCACGATATCGCGGCGCTCGACGCTGCCATGGACGCTGCGGAAGCCTATGTGAACGGCCCGAGCGTTATTCTGGCTAAGACGGTTAAGGGCAAGGGCGTGTCCTTCATGGAGGGCAAGGCTGCCTGGCACGGCAAGGCCATTGACGCGGAGAGCTTTGCTACTGCGATGAAAGAGCTGGGAGGTGCTGCGGAATGAAAGCAATTCGTGAAGTTTACGGTGAGGCGCTGGTTGAACTGGCGAAGGATAATGACAAGATCCTTGTGCTGGATGCTGACCTTTCTGGTTCCACCAAGAGCGGTATGTTTGGCAAAGCCTATCCGGAGCGCTTCTTCAACATGGGTATTGCCGAAAGCAACATGGTCGCCACGGCGGCCGGCATGGCAAGCTGCGGCATGATTCCCTTTGTGAACACCTTTGCGGTGTTCCTCACAACGCTGGGTCTGATTTCCGCGCGCGGTCAGGTTTGCTACGGTAACCTCAATGTTAAGTTTGGCGGCGCGTACT
Organism: Oscillospiraceae bacterium; assembly: GCA_015068035.1. GTDB lineage: Bacteria > Bacillota > Clostridia > Oscillospirales > Oscillospiraceae > SIG483. Next base: position 52,209 of record SVLI01000010.1, read on the forward strand.
GCGGCATGTCGGACGCGTTTGACGGCTCGACCCATCACGCCTGCGAGGACATCGCGGTGATGCGCACGCTGCCCAATATGCGCGTGCTCGTGCCGTCCGATACAGCCTCCTCCAAGGCGCTGACGCGCGTTGCAGTGGAACTGGAGGGTCCCGTGTATCTTCGCCTGAGCCGTGATGTCTACCCCGATCTCTACAGCGAGGACGAGGTTTTTGAGCCCGGCAAGGGCAAGATCGTGCGCGACGGCACGGATGTGACCGTTGTGGCCTGCGGCATTCTGGTGCATAAGGCTCTGGAGGCTGCGGAGAAGCTGGCGGAAGAGGGGATCTCCGTGCGCGTTGTGGATATGCTCTCCATCAAGCCCATCGACCGTGAGCTGCTCGTCCGCTGCGCGGAGGAGACTGGCTGCATTGTCAGCGCGGAGGAGCATTCAATCTACGGCGGCCTTGGCAGCGCGGTTGCGGAAGCACTTGCCGACGCAGGCGTGCCCGTGCCGATGCAGTTTGTCGGCATTCAGGATGTGTTTACCGAGTCCGGCCCCTATGCGCAGCTTCTGGCAAAGTACGGCATTGACGCCGAGGGCGTTGCTGTTGCCGTGCGCAAGGCACTCAGCAAGAAGAAATAATTACCGCGTTCGCGGTAGCAGCAAGAGGAAAGCGCTTCGCCGAAACGCAGTGTCTCTTGCCGCGGCGACCTGTAAAGACAGTTCGGATATAATAAAAAGAACCCGGGATATGCATTGCGCATATCCCGGGTTTCTAATGTTGTTATGCTATGGGAGATTAGTCTTTGAGACGTTCTCCTTTGATGCTGGCGAAATGTTCCTTTGTCAGCTTGACGACAACGCCGGACAGCAGGAGCACACCAACGAGGTTCGGGATGGCCATCAGACCGTTGAGGGTGTCCGCAATGTCCCAGGCAAGGCCGGAACCGATCTGGCTGCCGACGAACACGATGACGAGGAAGATGATGTAATAGGGGGTGATGCACTTGGTGGACTTGAAAATGAATTCGCAGCAGCGGGAACCGTAAAGTGCCCAGCTGAGAATGGTGGACAGCGCGAAGAAGGTGATCGCCACAGCCACGATGATTGCGCCAACCTTATTGCCAAAGATGGTGCCGAAAGCGTTGGAGATGATCACGTTGCCGCCCTTGACACCGTATTCCCAATTGATGCCGCCGTTGTAGAAAGCGGTGAGAATGGTGACACCGGTCAGGGTGCAGATGACGATGGTGTCCATGAACACTTCGAAGATGCCGTAGAGGCCCTGCTTGACAGGGTTGGACTCAGAGCTGGCAGCGTGTGCAATCGGAGCGGAGCCGAGGCCGGCCTCGTTGGAGAACACGCCGCGCTTGACGCCCCAGGTGATGCAGGTCTTGATGGCTGCACCGACCGTACCGCCGATGACGGCGTTGGGGGTGAAGGCATACTTGAAGATGGCGCCGAAGACCTTGCCGATCGCGCCGATGTTGCCGAAGATGACGATCAGGCAGGAGATGATGAAAATAGCAGACATGAGGGGCACGAGCTTTTCGGTGACCTGACCGAGGCGCTTGATGCCGCCGATGAGGGTGACAGCGCAGATGATGGCAATGACAATACCAATGACCCAGTGCAGGGCGGTGGTGCCGGCGAAGTTGGGGTTAAAGGCAAAAACAGCCGTGTCAATCGCGTCGCAGATGTTGGCGACCTGCGTGGCGTTGCCGATGCCGAAGGCAGCCAGTGCGCCGAAGATGCAGAAGATGATGGCAAGCCAGTTCCAGTTCTTTCCGAGGCCGTTCTTGATGTAGTACATCGGGCCGCCGACCCAGTCGCCGTTCTTGTTGCGCTCACGGAAACGGATGGACAGCACAACCTCAGCGAACTTCGTGCACATGCCGAAGATGGCGGTGATCCACAGCCAGAAGATTGCGCCGGGGCCGCCGAGGGTGACCGCGGCGATGATACCGGAGATGTTACCGGTGCCGACGGTGGCAGCCAGCGCGGTGGTCACGGCCTGGAACGGCGTGACTTCGCCCTTGCCGGCGGAAGACTTTTTGAAGACCTTGCCGATGGTGTTGCGCATGGCGTAGCCAAACTTACGAACTTGCACGAAGCGGTTCCAGCAGGAGAGGAAAATACCCGTACCGACGATGAGGATCAGTACCGGAATACCCCATACTACATTGTTAATCGCGCCGTTGATTTCTGCAACCTTGTCCCACATGATTGCATTCACTCCTTTTACAAAATTGGGTTCACATACAAAAATATCCGGGGCAATAATCGTCCCGGAGATGCACAGAATCAAGCCGCGCGGCGCCGCGCGGTTAAAAAACTTGCTTTCTGTCCTTTTGCCTGAGAGATTTGGCGCTTTGCGCCTTGCCCCTTCGGCCCCCAACTGAATGGGTGTCTCCAGAATATCATCCCTTCACAGTCCCCGCTGCCTTACGGCGGCACCTGAGAGTATTGCTCCTTCGGCAAGGGATATCCCTTTCTCCTGCGAAGTTCCACTGATCTTTTGTATGAAATTGCATTCATTATACAAGATGAAAACTAAGAATGCAAGTGCTGAATGTGTAAAAATGTGATTATAGTCATAAAATGCTTTTGTGAAAACATACGAATGCCGAGAAAATTTTTCTGCTCGACAAAATTTTGTTTACAAATAGTATGCCATTAGCATATAGCTTAAGCACACACGCATGAAAAGGAGGCGTTATGAAATGAAAAAAAGAATTTTCTCCGCGCTTCTCGCGCTTGCATTGCTCGCCGGATTTGGCGGCGCCTTTGCGCTGGATGCAGGCAGCGCAAGAGTTGTGATCGGCGCGGATTTAACGGATGAACAGCGCGAGAGCGTATATGAATGTTTTGGCGTTGTGCGCGGCAGCACGCAGGAGCTGACGGTGACAAATGCGGAAGAGCGGCAGTATCTGGACGGGCTGATAAGCAGCGACAAGATCGGAACACGCTCGATTTCCTGTGTGTTCATTGAGCTGCTGCCTGAAGGCAGCGGCCTGGAGATCAGCACGGAAAACATCACCTGGTGCACAAGGGAAATGTATGTCAATGCGCTGGCAACGGCGGGCATCACAGATGCAAGAGTGATCGTGGCGGCGCCCTGGGCTGTGTCCGGTACGGCCGGTCTGACGGGAATTTTTAAGGCCTATGAGGATCTCTCCGGGGAGAAGCTGGACGATGTGGCAAAAATCCTTGGCACGCAGGAGTTGGTCATCACGGCGGAGCTCGCCGAAGAAATCGGGAAATATGACGCCGTTGAAATCGTCAACGCACTCAAGGAGCTTCTGACGGAAACGCAGAAAATGACGGATGATGAGATCCGTGCGGAGATCCGAAAACTTGCCGAGGAATACGATGTTGCAATCACGGACGAGCAGATGGAAAAGCTCATTTCGCTTTGCCGATCTTTTGAAAACATGAGCGTTGAGGAACTAAAGGAGAAGGTGCAGTCGGCGCAGGATACGATCAAACGCATCGCAGAGGTGCAGGAAAAGTTCGGCGGTTTTGTGCAGACGGTGAAGAACGTGTTTCAGGCGATTATTGAGTTCTTTGCAAAGCTGTTCAAACGCGGAGAGTAAGTGTGTCGTTATATACAAAAAAGCTTGATTTTTCAAGAAAAAACAGTTGACAAGGTAATTCGCGTATGGTAAACTTATCGAGCCGCATTGAAAGGGCTTTAAGTTGAGCTATGTCCTCACGCCCTAAGAGCGAGTCTGCAAAAAGGAAGGCAGGTGCAACAGGAAGATGAAAAATGCGATCATCGTAACCGGCGGCAAGCAGTACCGTGTTTCCGAGGGAGACGTCCTCTTTATTGAGAAGCTGGGCGTTGAGGCCGGAGAGAACGTCACTTTCGATCAGGTTCTCGCCGTGATCGACGAAGCGGGCAGCAAGTTCGGCACGCCCGTCCTCGAGGGTGCTACCGTCACCGCGAGCGTCGTGAAGAACGGCAAGGGCAAGAAGGTCCGTGTGTACAAGATGAAGCCCAAGAAGGGCTATCGCCGCACACAGGGTCATCGTCAGCCCTACACCCAGGTCAAGATCGAAGCGATCAATGCCTGAGTATCCACATCACGGATTCTGATTTTGGAGGTGTAACACATGGCACATAAAAAGGGAATGGGCTCCACCAAGAACGGCCGCGATTCCGAGTCCAAACGTCTTGGACCGAAGCGTGCGGACGGTCAGTTCGTGCTCGCCGGCAACATTCTTGTCAGACAGCGCGGAACGAAGATCCATCCGGGTACCAACGTGGGCCGCGGCGGCGACGATACGCTGTACGCTAAGGTCGACGGAACCGTGCGTTTTGAGCGTATGGGCAAGGACCGCAAGAAGGTCTCCGTTTATGAGGTAACCCAGTAAGCCAAAAGACAAGAGGCGAGCTTCATGCTCGCCTTTTTCTTTCATATACGCCTTTTTGGCGTGGATACCGGGAGGAAATAACATGGCAACTCAATTTGTAGATAAAGCATCGATCAAGGTCACGGCCGGCCGCGGCGGAGACGGAGCGGTCTCCTTTCACCGCGAAAAGTATGTGGCAGCCGGTGGCCCCGACGGTGGGGACGGCGGGCGCGGCGGAGACATTATCCTCGTCGTCGATGAGCATATGTCCACCTTGATGGATTTTCGATATAAACGTAAATATACTGCCGGGCCCGGTGCAAACGGAAGCGGCAAGCGCTGCTCGGGAAAGGATGGCGAGAGCCTGACAATCCGTGTGCCGCGTGGTACGCTCGTGCGTGACCGGGCGACAAACGGCATTATTGCCGACATGTCTGGCAACGAGCCCTTCGTTCTGGCAAAAGGTGGCCGCGGCGGCTGGGGCAACAAGCATTTTGCCACGCCCACACGGCAGATCCCGCGCTTTGCCAAGCCCGGTATGCCGGGTGAGGTGCGCGAGGTTATTCTGGAGCTGAAGCTGCTTGCGGATGTGGGGCTCGTCGGTTTTCCGAACGTCGGAAAAAGCACGCTTTTGTCTGTGGTCAGCAAGGCGCACCCGAAGATCGCGAATTATCACTTCACAACACTGTTCCCGAACCTTGGCGTTGTTTATGTTGACGAGGGCGTGAGCTTCGTGATGGCCGATATTCCAGGCATTATTGAAGGCGCGAGCGAGGGCGCGGGCCTTGGACATGACTTCCTGCGGCATATTGACCGCTGCCGTCTGCTGGTGCATCTGGTGGACGTTTCCGGCAGTGAGGGCCGCGATCCCGTGGAGGATTTTGACGCGATCTGCACGGAGCTACGGGAATATAACCCCGAGCTGGCCAAGCGCGAACAGATCGTGGTTGCCAACAAGTGCGATCTGCTGGAAGAGGATAACGACAATCTCGCGCGGCTGCGTGCACATGTCGAGGAACTCGGCTATCAGTTCTTTGAACTCTCTGCTGTGACGCATCGCGGCCTGACAGATCTCACGCGTGCGATCGCAACGCGCTTGCAGGATCTGCCGCCGACCATCGTATACGAGCCGGATTACGTTGCGCCGCTGCCTGAGATCGGCAGCGCGGACGATGTGACGATCACGTGCTATGACGATGTTTGGGTCGTGGAGGGCACGTGGCTTGAGCGCGTAATTTCGAGTGTGAACTTCGGCGATTATGAAAGCCGCATGTATTTTGACCGCGTGCTGCGTGAAAGCGGCCTGTTCGAGCGCATGGAGGCGCTCGGCGTGAAGGACGGCGACACAGTCAGCATGTACGATCTGGAATTTGAATATCAGACCTGATGCGCACGCACTTATCGTGTGTTGGGACTTATCCAGAATGCCGAAGGTGCAGGTTTGCATCAGCAATAAGAACACCGGATTTCTTTTGAAATCCGGTGTTCTTATTTTTTAAGCCAAAGAGGGGAAGAGCTTAATCAATTTGCTTCGTGGCGACGATGGCGCTGCCTTCCACATTTTCCAGCAGCACCTGTCCGATGGCGATCGGCGCGTTAACAACCGTATCGCGCAAAGCTGCCATGACAGACATCATGCGATCTTTCGCAACAGTGCTTTCTGTTTTGACCGATACCATGGTGTTCTCGCGATTGGCAACCCGGATGGTGGCTGTTACGGTGCGCATGGGGTGCAGGACCTCGTTCTCAGCGTATTCGGCGCCCTTGGGGCAACTGTGGCCGGAAACCGAGACCTTGCCGTCTGTGATTTCTGCAGCCAGTGTGCAGCCTTTGGGGCAAATGATGCAGGTTAAGATCTTTTTCATTACAGCACCTCCAGATTGACGGTTATGGGACCGGTAATATCGCGGAGCATTTCAGGTTTAAGCGTGATTTTTTCCATTTCACCGGGAGCTGCTTTGAGTCGCTTAACGCTTGTAAGCACTTTGGTTTCGTCAGAAACTGTGAATTTTACTTGACTGAAAGGTCGTGTCACGCGCAGGAAAAGTTCCACGTTTTCGGAAACATTCCGGATTTTCTGCGGTAGAACGTAACGCACGCCGTTACCGGCTTTGGTCTCGATCCCCAAATTGCCGCTGCCGAAGCTGTTGATGTATCGCACTGCGCCGATACCGGCACGCTCGGCTTCCGCAGAGACATAGTCCACCAAATCGTGGACCTGCAGCACATTTCCGCAGGCGAAGATGCCGGGCAGCATCGTTTGACAGGATTCATCCACGATGGCGCCGTTGGTGATGGGGTCAATGGGGATGCCCGCTGCGCGGGTCAGCTCATTTTCCGGAATCAGGCCGACGGACAGAAGCAGCGTATCACAGGGAATGTAACGCTTTGTGGATTCGATCGGTTTGCGCTGTGCATCCACCTGCGCAATGGTAACGCCCTCAAGGCGTTTGTCACCGTGGATCTGAACAACCGTGGTGCTCAGATAGAGCGGAATGCCGAAATCATCCAGACACTGCACAATATTACGGGTCAGACCGCCGGAGTAGGGCATCACTTCGCAAACGGCCTCCACAATCGCGCCCTCATAGCTCATACGCCGCGCCATGATCAGGCCGATGTCGCCGGAGCCAAGGATCACAACCCGTTTGCCAACCTGAAACCCCATGCAGTTGACCAGCTTTTGCGCCGTGCCGGCGCTGTAGATGCCCGCAGGACGGGCACCACATATATTCAGTGCACCGCGGCTGCGCTCACGGCAGCCCATCGCCAGAATGACCGCTTTTGCCTGAATTTTGAGAATTCCGCTGCGGCTTTGCGCCGTGACGACCTTGTCCGGACTTACGGAGGTGACCATGGTTTCGGTGTAGATGCGAATGCCTCTTTTCTCTATCTGACGGGCATAGACATCGGCATATTCCGGGCCGGTCAGCTCTTTTCCCAGCTTGTGCAGACCGAAACCATTGTGGATGCACTGCATCAAAATGCCACCGAGGCGGGGTTCGCGGTCCAAAATCACAACATCGGAACAACCGGCGTCATAGGCTACCACGGCAGCGGCCATACCGGCGGGGCCGCCGCCGACGATGACAATATCATGTATTTCCATTACACTTCACCGATCCTTCCCACCAGCATTTCGGACTTTCCGCCGCTCTTCGTCACGTTTTCCATCGGAATGCCCAGCTCGCGGCTGATCAGTTCCATCACATACGGGCCGCAGAATCCGCCCTGACAGCGGCCCATGCCGCTTCTTGTGCGGCGCTTGACAGCGTCCATATCCAACGCGGGCGGATTTGTGCGGATTGCAGCAAGAATCTCGCCCTCACTGACCATTTCGCAGCGGCAGACGATTTTGCCGTAATCGGGATTGTGCCGGATGAAAGCGTCCTTTTCCGTGTCGTTCATGTTTGCAAAGGCGTAGAAGTCGGCCCGTGTGCCGTTCCAGTTTTTCTTTCCATTGAGGACAAGACCTGCATCGGCAAGGATTTCAAGCAAATATTTGGCGATGGAGACACAGCAGGTTAAGCCGGGGGACTCAATCGCCCCTGCATGGATGAAGCCGGGAACGGTTTTGGAGGCCTCAAGCACAAAATCCCCCGTGCTGCCGGTGGCGCGAACGCCGGTGAAAGAGGTGATGACCTGGCGGAAATTCACGGAAGGAACGCTCTTTGCGGCCAGAGACTCCACTTGCGCAAGGCCCTCCGGCGTTGTGTCCCGGCTTTCGGGCGTGTCAACACGGGTGGCAGTTGGTCCGACGAGGAGATTGCCGTGCGTCGTGGGGGTGACGAGAATGCCTTTGCCCTCCTTGGTGGGGCACTGGAACAAGGTGTGGCGAACGCGCTCGCCCTCCGCCTTGTCGAGGAGCATATATTCGCCGGCTCTGGGGGTGATGGAATAAAATCCGTCGCCGACCATCTGCGCGATGCGGTCGGCGTATCCGCCCGCGCAATTGACCAGATATGTTCCCTGCACTTGCCCTCCGGAAGAGGAAATAACGGTGAAGATGCCGTCCTCGTGGGAAATTCGGATCACCTCAAAGTTGCGCATGAGCGAAACGCCGTTATCCATCGCATTGCCGACAGCGGCGATGGTCAATTCATAAGGCCCCACGATGCCTGCATTGGGAACGTAGAGAACTTTGGAAACCAGCGGGGAGAGATTCGGTTCCAGCTTTCTCGCCTCATCGCCGGAGAGAAGCTGCAACCCCGGCGTTTTGTTCTCCAGACCTCGCTGAAACAGACTCTCCAGCAGAGCGTGTTCTTCTTCGGTGCCGAAGGCACAGACCATCGAGCCGTTGCGTCGGTGGGGTACATTTAGCTCAGCCGCCGCTGCAAAGAGCAGCTCCACACCCTCTGTGTTCAGCTTCGCTTTCAGCGTGCCGGGAACCGGATCGTATCCGCCGTGAATGATTCCGGAATTTGCCCTGGAAGCACCCATTGCAACGTCATTTTCTTTTTCCAAAATGCAGACGTTCAGCTCGTATTTGCTCAGCTCACGCGCCAGCATGCCGCCGGTGACACCGGCACCTATGATCAGCACATCATAGATCATAAAAACTTCCTTTCTACAAAAAACGGACAGAAAACAGGCGTATCCCCAAAATACGTCTGCTTTCTGTCCGTTCTCTTATTCTCTTACGGAATGATATTCAGTTTACAGATACCACAACTCGCTTTTTCCCGTGGAAACCGCAGCTGCGCCTTGGCTCAAAGCGTTGGTAACTTCCTGCTTGGTCTCAATTAAGCCGCCGGCAATGACCGGGATGTTTCCTTTTTGAAATCTTGCGATGGCTTTGTCAATCACGCCGGGCATCAGTTCCATCAAATGCGGACGGGATGTTTTCAGCATATCCTCAATGCTTTCGATTCCCTTTGAATCGAGCAGGAAAAAACGCTGGATTGCAATCATATCCTGCTCTTTGGCCAGCTTGATGAGATTAGCGCGCGTGGACAAAATGCCGTCGGCGCTGCATTGTTTCAAATATTGAATCCCAACTCTATCCTTGCCGATGCCCTCGGCCAGGTCAAAGTGGATCATCACGAGCTTTCCGCTTTCGTGCGCGGAGGCGATTTTTTCGCGTAAAGTCAACAGATTCGCGGACAGATAAAAGATCACCTGCGCGGGACTCTGCAGCGCTGCGTCCCATTTATCATCACGAACCGCCGCAATTACCGGACTGCATTCCAGGCAATCCCAAATGTCTTGCGTATTCAAAACAACCCCTCCTTAAAAATCAAGAAAGACGGAAAATCCGATGATTGCCCGGCTCTTCTTCATCTCAGCGGAGTATTTTTACTTATCATAAAGCCTGCGAAGCAAGAAGTCAATGCGGCGATTCATGTTTTTTGTCATTTCAAGAGAAAAGCTTTGTTTTGACGCGGGAGGTGATGAGCGGATAGGACAGTTTCTCGAAGCTTATCTATTGCAGCAAAAGCTTTCCGGATGTCGGGGGTCTATCCCGGCATCCGGTTTTTTCTTTCCGAAACGCAGGCCGCACAGGCGCAGGAGCAGAACATACAGCAACACACTCAGACAAACGGACAGGGTGCACAGCAGACCCTCGCTGCGAACTAAGGGAAAAAACCGCATGGCGAGGCTTTGAAACTGCACTGTGCCAAGGGCGCAGAGTGCAGCGAGAAAGACGGCCTTTAAGGATACCTTCAGCCGCGAAATCTTCCGCAGGCGGTACATGCTCAGAATGAAGTTAAAGAGCTCGGTTGCGATGAGAATGATGATGTAACCGGTCAGGGCGTATTTGGGCAGCAGCAGAAAAACGAGCAGCACACTCACAGCGCTGTCGATGATGTTGACGCCCATGCACCAAAGCTGCTCGCCAAGTCCGCGCAGACAGCCGTCTGTGACCGTGTCCATATACATAATGGGCACAAGCCAGGCGAGGATACGGATATAGCGCCCGGCCTCGGCAGAATGGTAAACCGCGCTGCCAAGCACTTCGGCGTTGGCATAGAGCAGCGCCGCCGCACCGACAGAAAATACCAGGCATTTTTCAATCAGACTGTTCACGGAGCGGGTGATGCCGAGCTGATCTCCTGCAACTTGCGACTCTGTCAACGCAGGGACAAGAAGTTCGCTGAGCGAAACTAGAATACAGCTTGGAAAGCTGATGATGGGGAAGGCCATCCCGTGAATGACGCCGTATCCGGCCAAAGACGCATCGGCTGAGAGACCGGAGGCTTTTAGTCCACGGGGAATGAGCAGGTGCTGCAGGGTGGAAAGCGCGGTGCGTACATAGGCAGAGAGGGCGAGCGGAACGGCAACGCGAATCATGCGGGAAGGCAGGCGCTGACCCGCTGTGCCGTGCGGCATATGCCGGCGCAGGTCAAAGAGATAGAGCGTCAAATTCAGCAGAAAAGAGAACAGCTCCGCTGCACTGCCGCCAAGGACGACGGCAGCGCAGCTGCTTTCAATATCCAAAGAGGTGACGCGGCCAAGAAATAGAACGACCAGCGCAATGCGCACGATTTGTTCCACCACTTGCACAGCGGCGCTTTTCCACACGCGTCCGGAGGAGGTGAAGTAGCCGGAAAAAACGGAAGAAAGCGAGATAAAGGGCAAGCTCAGCGCGACAATGCGCAGCGAGAGCACCGTGCGCGCATCACCGATCCACAGGAAACCGATTCGTTCTGCTCCGATCCAGAGCAGCAGAGCAGCGGCGATGCCGAAGAGCACGCTGTAACAAAGACAAAGCCGCACAACGCGACGCACACCGCCGGGACGGTGCTGACCCATCTCCTCAGAGATCAGCCGTGTGGAGGCAAAGCGTATGCCGGATATGGCGAAAGTGGCGCTGAGAAACTGAACGGATGCGATCAGTTGAAACAGGCCAATGCCTGCCGAGCCGATGCGACCGGCCAGCCAAACCTGATAGAGCAGCGCTATACAGCGCATGGCAAGACCTGATGCTGTCAAAAGGGCTGTATTGCGCACAAGTGATTTATTTCCGTTCAAATAAAATCACCCCCTGTCCGAAAGATATGCGGACAGGGGGTGGAAGTTTCCAATATTCGTTTTTGCTGAGCCTTAGCCTGATTGCCGACTTTGATCCTCGGCCTTGCTTCGTTTTCGTGTTCCGGTGTTGAGCACCACAATTGCAGCAACAACAAACACAACGCCAAGCGCGCCGGATAGCGTGAGCTTTTCCTGATACAGCACGATGCCGACAAGTGTTGCCACAACGGGTTCTGTTGAAGCCATGACGGCCGCTTTGCCGATTTCCGTTCCGCTGAGGCCGTAAGTATAGAGCAGATAGGGAAGAAAGCAGCTGAAGAGCCCCGTACTCAGAGACCAGAGGAAAGAGGGCAGGGAGGAGAAAATGCGCTGCACAGGCTCATCAAAGCCCCAGATGATGCCTGCGCCAAGCGCCGCGATCAGCATGGCATAGAAATTGATGGTGCCGTTTTCATAGCCCCGGTCGAGCGCGAGACGGGCAAAGACACTGTAAAGCGCATAACCGAGCCCGGCGCAGAGTCCGAAGATCAGCCCTTTCAGATTCACGTTGCCGACTGTAAGGCCGGACACAAAGCAGCATCCCGCAAAGGCGAGCACAAGTGCAAACAGCTTGCGAACCGTCAGCTTTTCGCGGAACAGGAACAGGGAGATGACCATCACGATGCCCGGTGCGGTGTAGAGCAAAACGGCGGCCATAGAGAGGCTCGTCAATGCAATGCATTGGAAATAGCAGTACGTAAAAAAGAGCAGACTGCACAGGCCGAGCCCGAGAAAGCACCAGATGTCGCGCAGCCGGATGCGAAACAGCTTTTTATCCCGGAACAGCAGCAGGATTCCA
>SVLI01000011.1 GCA_015068035.1 Oscillospiraceae bacterium
TGGAACAGCAGCGGCAAGAGCTGAAGGCGTCCATTGCAGACCGTGAGATAGCAAAGGGATTCCACCTCACTAAGGACCACCTTGCCTTTTTCCTCTACGATCTGCGTAACCTCAACTTTGAGGACAGGGAGAGCCAGAAGCGGCTTATCAGTATCTTTGTCAACTCTGTTTTCGTGTTTGAGGATGGAACTATCAAGATCACCTTCAATTACAGCGGAGAAAATAACACTGTAACCCTCACAGATTTAACGGCTGCTGAGGGCGGAGAGGTGTTCGGACGCTGTGCGTCTTGCTCCACCAAATGTGTATTGGATGAACACCTACTTCTTTAGTGGCGGCTTTGCCGTCAAGGTGATGCTCTAATACGAACAGAGACCGCCATCTTAGATTAAGTTCTAAGGTGGTGGTTTTACATATAAGCAAGACGTTTGAAAAACAAGACAATATCTGTTATAATATAAACACAGAATAATATTGAGTGTAAACGAAATAAGGAGAACTATTTATGTGGGAAAATATTGATATTGATAGGCATTACACAGGAATGTTTCAAATTTTAGATGAACCAATATCGGGCGAATTAATCTATAATAAACAAAATGGTACTACGATGATTCATATTTGATAGCAAACAAATACAAGGATTACTTTGTGTTGTCTTTATGATCAAATTATAACACTGCGCTGCATTGAAGCAGGAACAGTGTATTGCATAATGAGGGAATTTTTTTGCATATTTTCGTTTTGTTGACTTATTGATTGTTTGAAAAGGAGAATTGATTATGAAAAAAGTTATTGCATTGCTCGTTATTCTGTTGGCACTGTCCATCCTGGCTGGATGTGGTAATAGGCTCGGTGGAACTGCTTCCAACGAGATTTCTATTCAGGAATGGCTTGACAACAAGGGTGGAACGGAGTCTTCAACTATGACAGTCACAGTTAAAACCATCGTTAATCCGGTTTTGGCGATTGTTGAAGATGAATTCGGCACATCTGTGAATCTCTTTGGTGTTATGGTTGATGGAGAATTTATGGAATTTGAAAAAGCCGGTATTTCCGAAGGAAATACGATAGTTATACGTGATGGTAAGTATAATGAGTATGAGGGGGATGTGGAAATTAAGGAAGCTACTCTTGTAGAAATCAAGTAGAGTTCTTCCATTGCTGGGAGCTTTTCTTCAAGAGGCGAACTAACTGTGCAGTTTACTCTTTGCGGACTGTCCACCAGTATATCGTTTGTTTCATAATATAATAATCAAAAAAACGAAGGCAGTATTGTCGGAAACGCAAACGGAGGGCTCTGCATGAAAATCATTGATGCGCATATCCATCTTTTCCCGCCCGAAGACCCCAACGTAGATCAAATGACGCAGCGTGCCGGTCATATCAACAGCATCGAGCATCTGCGGGAAATGTACGAGACGCTCGGCATGGTACACTCGGTGGTTATGGGCAACCACTCTTTGGAAACGGAATATCACAATTATCCCGAGGATATGTTTCACTACTGTATCGGGCTCGACAGCTCTTTTATGATTGGAGAAAACTCCGCTTTGCCGGATTTTGCAGACAGTGTAGAAAAAAATCTGCGCCGGGAAAACTGCTGCGGCGTGAAGCTTTACCCCGGATATAACAAGCTGTCCCTTTCCGACAAAACATACGAGCCCCTCTACGAGCTGGCCGCGCAGTATAACAAACCGGTAGCCGTGCACATGGGGATTACCGCGCATCCGCGGGCGCACCTCAAATATTGTCATCCTATGGAGCTGGACGAGGTAGCCGCCGACCACCCCGAAACCGATTTTGTAATGTGCCACTTCGGAAATCCTTTTTTGGAAACTGCCGCAGCGGTGGTGGAGAAAAATCCCAATGTTTCTGCGGATCTGTCCGGTCTGATTGAAGGCAGAGTAGACCTCAAGCAATATCTGAAGGATTACTCCGAATATGTCTTTTTGCTGAAAGCATGGACTTCTTCGATAAACTGCTGGGACAAGCTCATGTATGGCACCGATTGGCCCCTGGTAAATCTGGGCGAATACATAAGTTTTATCAAAGAAATCATCCCCCAGCGCCATTGGAATGCGGTGTTTTTTGACAACGCCAACCGCATTTATCGCCTTGGGCTGTAATCTGGATTGACTTTTGTTCCTCCGCTTGCTATCCATTCAACGGAAACGGGGATGTTTTCATGAAGAAACGGCCTGTTGTCTTCCGTTTTTTTGATCGGCATACAGCATAATCCCTGCCAAAATACAACGGCACCCGCCACGAAGGCGGGTGCCGTTTTGCTATGTTTGATTCTCCAAAATTTCCCGGATCCGGTGGATCTGTTCGACCGTCAGATCCGCCTGTCCGTCATCACACCGGACATAGCATTCGGACAGGTTAACGCCATATTTGGTTCCGTCTTCCGTACTGACCGAAAACTCCGGCATGCAGTTGCAAATTTTGTTTGGATCGTACTGCAGATTGATCAGAATCGCCGTCAGACTCACAGAGTCGCTGCCCGCGAAGGCATAATCCTGTCCGTCCAGATGAACGGTCGTCATGGTGTTGCCGCAAAAACCGGATACCGGGTCTTCAACAGTCTCGGGCCGCAGCGCAGACATGTGCAAATGCAAATCTCTGACCACATAGAACGCATAGCTGACCGTGCCTCCCGAGGTAAGGTCCTCCCCCGTCCACTCCGCAATCACCTCATAGATAAAGCCGCCCTCCCGGAGCTCAAGCGTATTGCCCTCCCATTGCGCAGCACCCTCCAGGGTGTCCATCATTCCCCAGCACGCATCGCTCCAGCAGCGCACGGTGAATTGCTGCGGCTGCACGTCAAAGTAGAGTTCAACGGTCGCATCCGCGGTGGTCATCGGCGTTAAAAACTCCTGCCGCTCCAGCGGATGGGAACTGTCCGCTTCCACGCTCGTCCAGGTTCCGTCCCAGTTGTTGTAAGTCCAGGAATAGGTGCCCACGTTCGCTTCGATACCCATACAGCTGCTGTCATGAATTTTCAAAACAGGCGGTTGGGGGCCGAGTCTTGAAGGCCCGGTTCCTCTGGGCGGCGGAGAGGGCACATTGCTTTCTTCCGACGGATCGGACGCAGGCTCGGAAAGCTCGGCATTTCCGGGCAGATCGCCCTGCTCATCTCCGCCATGCTGCCCCATCCCGCAAGCCGCCAGCGAAAAGATCAATGCAGCGGCAAGCAATGCGGAAAGCACTTTTTTCATCTCAGCCCGCCTCCACATCCATCATCGTGCCGATGAAAAACGGCAGATTCGTTTCGCAGTCGATGAGCATATAGACAAAGGGGCGGTCGAGCACGACTTCCTTGAAATCCACAATTTCCATCGCCCCCTCCGCCGTCATTTCAACAGCAGTGGCCGCGCCCGCGCGGGTGCCCCGTTCGGAAACGGAGATAAAGGTTTTATGCAGCACCCGGTTGATGCAGATGTTCATGCCGTCCACGTTGTAAGTGCCAAGGCGGGAGAAATCGGCCGTCATCCAGTCGAAAGCGTCTGTCATGCCCATTTCCTGCAGAACTTCACTCATCTCGATGCCGTATTCCGTTTCAAACTTCGGCATCGACGCAAACACCGTCACATTCTGCGGGTTGGACAGCAGCTCCTGCAAATGCGCACCGCTAAGGCCGGAAACATATTCCGAAACGCTGACGCCTTCGTTGGGCAGCAGCGCGGCAAAGGCATATTTTCTGTCCTTATAATACTTGATAAAGCCGGTGGCCATGTCATCTTCCAGATAGGCATGCTCTTCCGAGTGCATCATGTCCACATCCTGCTGCACTCCGGCTTCCGTGGTGAAGCTCCCGTCCCGGATCTGAAACTCCTCATACACCTCAGCCCACTCGGCATCAAACGCAAGCGCATTGACCAGATACATGACTGCCTCATCCGGGATCTCGTCAAGAATCTCCGGGATCATGCCGTCGGTGTGCTCCTTGACCCAGTTGTTGATGTCATTTTTGGTCGCCTCGTCAAAAGCGGCTTTGTAGGCGCCGGCGCCGTAGTAATCCGCATTCGTCTGCAGGAAACTCTGCTCCACCGCAAAATTCGGATCGTCCTTGAACCAGATGGAGTTTGCCAGACTCAGTTTGTAATCCTTGGCCTCCGGAAGCAGGTCAAGATAAGCCCGCATATAGCCGTTGAGATTCTCGGTGTCCATGCCCAGCACCTGCTCCATCTGCGCGAGCGTCTCCCCGTCCGCGCCGTTGGCGGTCATGGCCAGCGCATACAGAACAGACAGCGGAGAAATCAGGGTGTTCTCCCCCTCCTCCATGCTGTTTTGAAAAAGCTTCACGCCAAAATCCGCGGCAGCAGCCGCTCCGGCGTCCATATCCGGCAGAACATCCACGGCCTTGGCCGGAACGTCCTTCATGAGATCGTTGGCGTTATTTGCCTCGCCGCAGGCGGTCAGGCTGAACACGAGCACAAGTGCAAGCAGGGACGCAACCCATTTCTTCATATTAACCTTCCTTTCTAACGATGCGCGGGAGGTGTCACTTCCCGAATGCTGTTTACCACAATCGTTGCGGTTTCTTCGTCGTATTCCGTAAACTGAACTTCAACGCAGAGTCCGGAATAATCAATTCCCGCCTCAGCAGTGACATCAAATTGTCCGTCAGGCGTTTCGTGCCGGACGTCTTCCGCCATCACCACATTCAGCGCCGTGCCGATTTCAAAAATGTCCGTATCCACGAAACCGGCAACCGTTGCGGTAAATCCGGTGTCCGTCATCTCTTCGACAAGAAGCATGACAGACGGAACTTCCTGCAGCGGGCAGCCCTCATCGGGGCTTGTTTCGGACTCCATCGATTCCTGCTGCATCTCTGCGATGTTCCCGCCCTCGGGCATGGGCATGGGCATGGAGTCCGCGGCATCCTGCCCGGCTATGCCCTCTGTCATCTCCTGTTCCGGGCGGAGAATGCTCGTGTACAGACTCAGTACAATCAGGCACAGGCAGGCCGCGATGGCCGTCCAGCGCTTCCATGCAAAGCGTCCGGACGGCGCGCGCTCGGTTTCCGCTTCACTCACGAGTCTCTCCTCAACGAAGCTCATGCCGCTAAAGAGATCCTTTCCATTCATACCGCGATTCCCTCCTTTTCAAGATACTGCCGCAGTTTGTTCCGGGTCCGGTGGAGCTGGGTTTTGACTTTGCTCTCCCCCATACCGTAGCGCGCCGCGATCTCCCGAATGGAATCCGTGTACCAATACCGCCGCATAAAAATCAGCCGGGATTCTTTCGGCAGCGTGTCCAGAAAACGACTCAGCAGTCTTCCGATCTCCTGCGCCTCCATCCGCTGCTCAAGCCGCGAATCCGGGATGCACAGTTCCATTTCGCTCGTCAGTTCTACAAGATCCGCTTTCCGCTTTGCCGCATTCAGCCAGTCCAGCCGGGAGCAGGAGATGTTTCTGCAGATCTTGGCAAGATAAGCAAACAGGAAATTGGGCCGCACGGGCGGGATCTGATTCCAGGCTTCCATATACGTATCGCTCACGCTTTCTTCCGCATCCTGATTGTTGTGCACAATCCGAAAGGACAAAGCGTGCAGCTTCTGTCCATGCGCCCTGTCCGTTTCCCGGATGGCATCCTCGCTCCGCTGCCAGTAAAGCTCGATGATCTGCTTGTCTTCCATTCAGGTCTCACCTCCCCCAATGGCCTTTCACCCTGTTTGTAGGAATTTCGTGTAAAAAGGTTACGGGAATCGAAAAAATTTTTTCAAACAAAACCGGCGCCGCTGCGCCGGTTTCCGTTTATCCGTGCAGCCTTGCCAGAACAGCCTCCATCGGCGGCACAGAGGAAATTCCGCCGAATTGCTCTGTGGAAAGGCTGGCAGCGCAGCAGGCAAATTCCGCTGCATCGTGCAGCTCCTGCGCGCTGATCTCGCCAAGCTCTTTTCCCGACTGCAACAGCCGCGAGAGCATGCTTCCGCCGAAGATATCCCCCGCGCCGGTGGTGTCCACCGGGCTGATGCCGCCCGGGGCAGGCACGCGGCCGCGTGCACCGTTTCCGCTGTAGATGCAGCCCTCCGCCCCCAGCGTAACAAAGGCCAGCCGGACGCCGAGCGCGTGAAGCCGCTCAAGTGAATCCTCCGGCGTGCAGCCCCAAAGAAAATCGGCCTCCTCATCGCTGAGCTTGACGATGTCCGCCTGACCGAGCCCCCAAAGCATCTGCTCCCTCGCCTGCTCCGGATCATCCCAAAGCATACGCCGGAGATTCGGGTCAAAGGAGATCCATTTCCCGGCGGCCTTCGCATAGGCAACCGCGCGCTTTGTGGCTTCCCGCGCGGGTTCATGGGTAAGGCTCAGCGTGCCGAAATGAAAATCCCGGCATTCGTCAATAAGCGAAAGATCCAGCTCTTCAAAGCGAAGCCGCGTGTCCGCTCCCGGTTTTCGCGCGAAGCTGAACGAGCGCTCGCCGCGATCATCAACCGTGACAAAAGCCAGCGTGGTAAAAACGCCCGGATCCACGATAATTCCGCGTGTCTCCGCGCCGATCCTCTGCATGGTATCCACCAGCAACCGCCCGAAGGCGTCATCCCCCACCTTGCCCAGAAACGCGGTTTTGCTTCCGTAGGCGCACAGCGCCGCGATCAGATTTGCCGGCGCGCCGCCGGGCTTGGCAGCCAGCGTCGGATAGCCGTTTTTGTCGGCACCGACGCAGGCGAAATCAATCAGCAGCTCGCCCAATGCAGTCACGTCATACATAGCGCAGCCTCCTTGTCTTTTCTCTACGAAAATCATTCTGCTTTTTTCCAAAAATGTCAAGCATAAAATAGAATCCGGGCATCGGAATTTTCCCGATGCCCGGATTTTGTTCTATGGCTTTGTCTTTCCCGTTTACAGACTCATCTCCGTGCGGCGGATCAGGTCATCCTGGCAGCCTTTGAAAACCTCCACAAAGTAGGCGGAGAAACCGGCCACGCGAACCACGAGATCCTTGTAGTTTTCGGGATGCGCCTGCGCGTCGCGCAGCGTGTCGGAGGAAACGATGTTGATCTGCAGCTCCATGCCGCCCCTGTCAAAATAGGTCTCCATGACGCTGCGGAGCTTCATCACACCGTCTGCGCCCTTGAGCGCCGTGGGATGGAACTTCATGTTGCAGAGCGTGCCGTTGCCGTAATTGGACTGGTCGAACTTCAGAACCGAGTTCAGGAAGCTCAGCGGGCCGTTTTTGTCCATGCCCTGCACGCTGGAAATGCCGTCCGTCAGCGGCTCGCCGGCCTTGCGGCCATCGGGTGTTGCCCAGGTGCCGTAGCCGAAGAGCACGTTGGTGGTCACCGGGTAGCAGCCGGCAGCAAAGTGGTTGCCGCGCGGGCCGGTGGCCGACATGATCGCATTGGCATAGGTATCCGCGGTGAAGCTGATATACTGATCGGCCAGCTCGTCGTTGTTGCCGTAGCGCGGCACGATGCCGTTGATCTTCTGGCGGAGCTCCTCGTAGCCCTCCCAGTTGTTCACGAGCGCGTCATAAAGCTCTCTCGTGGTGCAGATCTTCTCGCGGAAGCAGCAATAGTCGATGACGTTCAGGCTGTCGGCCACGTTGCCGAGCGCGATGCAGCTGTTGCCGGTGGAGTTATACATCGCGCCGCCGGCCTGGCAATCCTTGCCGTTTTCCATGCAGCCGGCAAGCGTCGCGGACAGCATGGGCAGCGGCGTGTGGAATGCGCTCATGGACTCCCATGCGTTGATGCAGGAGCACTGCCACTTGCAGAAGTAGTCAAACTGCGTCTTAACAGCGGCGAGAACCTCTTCCATGCTCTCCATCTCGTAGAGATAGCCGGTGGGCAGGCCGTACTGCTTCGGCTCCTGGCCGTCCGGATAGTTGAAGCGATAGCCGTTGTTGAGCGCCATGAGGAAAGCGTTGCCGAGGTTGAGGTAGCTCTCCGTGCCGGTGCCGCCGGGCTGCGCCCATTCATAGCCGCCGACGGACGGCTCCACGCAGCCGTTGAGGCAGTAGTTGCGCGCGTCCTCCAGCGGAATGCCGCGCTTCATCAAAGCGGCGATGATGACCTTGTCGGACTCAAAGCTGGGCACGCCGCCGGCGATTTTCGTCGTCTCAATCGCGGCCTCCCAAAGCTCAGCCGGGGTGCCCTCATGGATACGCAGCGCCTGCGGAGGATCGTGCAGGACGAGGCGTCCGGCGGACTGCAGCATCATGTAGGTGACGGGGTTCGTCGCGTCGTTGCCGTCGCGATCCACGCCGCCGAGCGTCATCAGCTGGCCGGAGGTGTAGCCCGGGCCGGTCTTGGTCGCGCCCTCGGACCAGATTTTGTTGCACTCTGCAACCTTGAGGTAAAACAGATCCATCAGCTCCTGCGCATACTCGGGCGTGATGGTTCCGTCCTTGATGTCCTGCTCATAATAGCGGCCCAGATACTGGTCCACGCGGCCGTAGCTGATGCCATGCTGCTGACCGTCCATGCACATGGCGATCTGGTACATGTAGATGCACTGCACCGCATCATGGAAGTTGCGGCAGGGGTTTTTCATGATCCAGTTGAGCGTGTCGGCCATCTGCAGAAGCTCCTGCTTGCGCGCCGGATCGGTGCAGGCCTCAGCCTGACGCAGCGCTTCGGCAGCATAACGCTCGGACCAGTGGATAATGCCCTCGCACACAATGTCAATAGCGCGGTAGAAGTTGTACTGCTGAATCCGATCGCCAAAAATGCCCTCTTCATCGTACTGCTTGATCTTTGCCCGCGCTTCATCCCGGATAGCGCCGAAGCCCTTCTGGGTGGCGGTCCAGAAGTTTGCAACAAAGTGGCCGACGGGAGACTCGCAGTTGTCCTTCGCCTTGAAGCAGACAGAGCCGTTTCCGGCCAGATTGTCCCGATAGAACTGCGGGATATATTCGTCCACGATGGCGCACATGGCGTTCTTATCCCAGAAATCGCCGGTTTCCAGAAGATACTTCTCGTCCTCGGGATCGATGTCGTAGGGGTCCACGCTGCGGGTGGGGATAATGCCGGCGCGCAGCTCCTTCATAAACCAGTTGAAGCTGGTTTCGGGATAGAGCGCGCAGCAGCGGTAGCTGGCGCCCTGCCAGCCGACGATAACCTCGTCCTCATTGATGAGCACGGGCATATTTTCAAAAAGATTGCGCAGGTTTTTCGCGCGCTTGAGGATACCGGTGAGCTGGGGATTGTCCATGTAGAACTCGGTAACCAGCCGATAGCGGTTGATGTCGATCTTCGGCTTGGTGGTGCGGTATTTTTCACGGATTCTCCGGACGCGATCCGTCACGGGTTTGAGCTGATACATAAGCTTCTCCTTCCTGTATACACGAATGCTGTTTGCAGTTCGATTCTATATTTCAATTTGCACTGTACATATTCTATCACACGGCGAAAGAATGTCAACGCTTTGCGCGGGTCTGCCGGTCGATTGCCCGTGAATATGCCCGCGCGTCCGGAAACATAACCGCACAACAGCCGCCATGCTGCTCCATCCCCCGAAACAGGCATCCTTCCACGCGGCGGCAGCACGTGAAAGGGCGCGGCTCTTCCCGCTTTTCCGCAAAAAGTGTCGCTTCTTTGCATTTACATTTTGCGCGAAGTTTGCTATACTGCTTAAAAAGCATCCATTCCGGTGTTTGGAGGAAAAGAGCATGTTGTACATCGGCATCGACCTCGGCACCTCATCCACAAAGCTGCTGCTGATGGATGAGGCCGGCACAATCCTGAACTGCATTTCAAAATCCTACCCGCTGGAATTTCCCAAACCGGGCTGGAGCCAGCAAAATCCCGGGGACTGGAAAGATGCGGTCTTTGAAGGCATCCCCGAGCTTTTGGCGGGGCATGACGCCGCCGCGGTTGCGGGCATCGGCGTCGGCGGGCAGATGCACGGGCTTGTGATTCTGGACGAGCGCGACGAGGTAATCCGCCCAGCGATCCTGTGGAACGATGGCCGGACGCAAAAGCAAACGGATTTCCTTAACGGCATCGGAAAGCAGCAGCTCTCCGCACTCACCGGCAACATCGCCTTTGCGGGCTTCACCGCGCCGAAGCTTCTGTGGCTGCGGGAGAACGAGCCGGAGAACTTTGAAAAAATCCGGAAGATCATGCTTCCAAAAGATTATGTAAACTACATTCTCACGGGCGTCCATTGCACGGACTGCTCCGACGCAAGCGGAATGCTCCTGCTTGACGTGGAGCACCGGCGCTGGTCGCAGGAGATGCTTGACATCTGCGGCATTGCCGATGCGCAGCTTCCGCAGCTGTTTGAAAGTTATGAGGTCGTCGGCACGCTGTTGCCCTCCGTTGCTGCTCAACTCGGCCTGCCGGAGAGCGTCCGGGTCTGCGCCGGCGCGGGCGACAATGCCGCCGCGGCGGTCGGCACCGGCACGGTCGGCGAGGGCGGTTGTAACATCTCCCTCGGCACTTCGGGCACCATCTTTATCTCGAGCGAGCATTTCTGCGTCGACCCGAACAACGCGCTGCACGCTTTCGCGCACGCGGACGGAAGCTATCACCTGCTCGGCTGTATGCTCTCGGCGGCAAGCTGCAACAAGTGGCTGATGGACGAGGTCTATCGCACGGAGGACTATGCCGCCGCGCAGGCAGAGATCTCCGAAGATATGCTCGGGGAGAACCGCGTGTTTTTCCTGCCCTATCTCATGGGCGAGCGCAGCCCGATTAACGACACGGACGCCCGCGGCGCTTTCATCGGCCTGACCATGGCAACAAGCCGCGCCGAGCTCACGCTCGCGGTGCTGGAGGGCGTCGCCTTCGCGATAAGGGACAGTTTTGAGGTCGCGCGTTCGCTGGGTCTTGACATCCGCCGCTCTATGCTCTGCGGCGGCGGCGCGAAAAGCGCGCTTTGGCAAAAGATCATGGCAAATGTTTTGAACGTCGAGCTGACGCTGCCTGTTTCCGAGGAGGGTCCCGCCATGGGCGGCGCGATGCTGGCCATGGTGGCCTGCGGGGAATACGCCAGCGTCCGCGAGGCTTGCAGCGCGCTGGTGCAGGTGCGCGAAACCATCCGCCCCGAGCCCGAACTGGCCGCGCGCTATGAGGCGCGGTATGCGCAGTTCCGCAAGCTTTATCCCGCACTGCGGGATGTTTTTCCCCAGCTTCTGTAAAGCGAAAACATATCCATCCCGAAATGTACACACTGCCGCTCCCGCGCGGGAGCGAGCTTAAATAAGTGAGGTAAGCCTTATGATGACAAACATCCCCGAAGTCAAGCTCGGCATCATTGCCGTGTCGCGTGACTGCTTCATCGTCTCCCTGTCGGAGCGCCGCAGAGCGGCGATCACCGCGGCCTGTACCGCCGGAAAAACCGAGATCTACGAGTGCAAAACCACCGTGGAATGCGAGCTGGACGTGCTCAAAGCGCTGGACGAGGTCAAGGCCGCGGGCTGCAACGCGCTCGTCGTCTTCCTTGGCAACTTCGGCCCCGAAACGCCGGAGACGCTGATTGCCCAGAAGTTTGACGGTCCCTGCATGTATGTGGCCGCCGCCGAGGGCGACGGTGACCTGATCGACGGACGCGGCGACGCCTACTGCGGCATGCTCAACTGCTCCTACAATCTCGGCATGCGTCACATCCAGGCCTATATCCCCGAGTATCCGGTCGGCACGGCGGAGGATATCGCCGGCATGATCGCGGACTTTGTTCCGATCGCCCGCGCCGTCATCGGCGTGAAGAACCTGAAGATCATCACCTTCGGCCCCCGTCCGCAGGACTTCTTTGCCTGCAACGCGCCGATCAAGGGTCTGTATGAACTCGGCGTGGAGATCGAGGAAAACAGCGAGCTCGACCTGCTGATCTCCTACAAGGCGCACGCGGGCGACGAGCGCATCCCCACCGTCTGCGCAGACATGGCCGCCGAGATGGGCGAGGGCAAATATTATCCCGCTCTGCTCGAGCGCATGGCGCAGTTTGAGCTGACGCTGCTTGACTGGGCCGAGGCGCACAAGGGCACGCGCAAGTATGTTGCCTTTGCGGATAAGTGCTGGCCCGCCTTCCCCGAGTCCTTCGGCTTCGAGCCTTGTTATGTAAACTCCCGTCTGGCCTCCCGCGGCATCCCCGTCTCCTGCGAGGTTGATATTTACGGCGCGCTGAGCGAGTACATCGGCGCCTGCATCTCCGCGGACGCTGTGACGCTGCTGGACATCAACAACTCCGTGCCGAAGAGCCTCTACGAGGCGGAGATCGCCGGCAAGTTCCCCTACGCGCTGACGGATACCTTCATGGGCTTCCATTGCGGCAACACCCCGCAGTGCAAGCTCTGCGCCAACCGCTCCATCAAGTATCAGCTCATCCAGCACCGTCTGCTTGAGCCGCAGGGCAGCGAACCGGACTTCACCCGCGGCACGCTGGAGGGTGACATCGCCGCCAGCGACATCACCTTCTATCGCCTGCAGTGCGACAGCGAGGGCGTTCTGCGCGCCTACATCGCCGAGGGCGAGGTTCTGCCGGTGGCGACAGGCTCCTTCGGCGGCATCGGCGTCTTTGCCATCCCGGAGATGGGCCGCTTCTATCGCCACGTTCTGATCGGCAAGCGCTACCCGCACCACGGCGCAGTCGCTTTCGGCCACTACGGCAAGGCCCTGTTCGAGGTGATGAAGTTCCTCGGCGTTTCGGACATTGCGTACAATCAGCCCAAGTCTCTGCCCTACCCGACTGAGAATCCCTTTGCGTAAGCAAATAACATAAAAAACGCCCGCAGCGAGTTTGTGCCTCGCTGCGGGCGTTTTTTGTTTATGGGCGGATCGAGATATATTCATTCCGCGCGCAGTGGAAGTCCGCCCGCCAACAGATCATCTTATGTATGGCCAAATAATATCATCTGCACTTCCGGTTGCAGACCAGTATGGCCCCCAGTCAGACAAAACCCAGTTGCCTTCTTGTTTCTCAAAGCGAAGAACCGCTCCGCCCTTTTTGTCGGGAGCCACAAAGTATACGCCCGCTGCAGATTCGGATTTGCATATGTACGTTTTGCGGTCTTTTCAGCTGTATTTGACCGCCGCGCCGAAAGTCGATTTGCGCCGCGTTTTTTCTCTCCCGGGGATGGAATTCCATCCCCCGGGTGCTTTGGTTTGCGCAGCCGGACAAGGCTGCTGTCAGGTTTGGCGGTGCTTAATAGGGTTAGGCTTTACGGGAGCCCCCCCATGTCTTGCGTCGAAACCTTTAAGGGCTTGGGATTGTTCCAACAAACTGCCTTTTGTCCCCCAAATACGATGCTTGCTGGTATACGTCATTTTACATATATGCTGTAAAGTTTATCAAACAAATACTGTAAAGCATTACTTTCTGAAGGGAAACCCATACAATTGTATTCTTTTCCTCTTTCTCTGTAAAAGACTTCCCATCGAAAAT
Source organism: Oscillospiraceae bacterium (assembly GCA_015068035.1). Lineage (GTDB taxonomy): Bacteria > Bacillota > Clostridia > Oscillospirales > Oscillospiraceae > SIG483. The sequence continues at coordinate 13,335 of SVLI01000011.1, forward strand.
AGTTTTTTCTAATGCAATAACCCTCTTCTATAGGATCATCAAACAATACAAGATTTTGGTTAATATTGTGTTTTTGTAGGAGTTCTAAAAATTCTGCTTTTGTCATAATCAACCCTCGAAAATTTTTATAACACCGTCACGAATCAATTGGTCAAGTGGAGTACTGAGTTTTACTGAATGCCTCCTCCAATCTGACAAAACCAAGGAGCTACTCGCCCTGCTAAAACATTTTAACGTTTTGCGGCCTTTTCGGCTGTTCTTGGCCGCCGCTCCGGGAATCGATTTGCGCCATGTTTTTCTTAATCCCGGGGATGGAATTCCATCCCCGGGAGCTTTGGTTTGCGCAGCCGAACAGGCTGATGTGGAGAACCGTTCCCCGTGTTAATTTAGAGCCGTACCCCTCTCAGTTTTTATCCCACGAGTGCTGCCAGTGTAATGTCTCCCGATCCGCGTCCGTCAGGTACGGATCGATCAATTCGTAGAATATAGGATCATTCTTCACCTTAATACCATTAACAACAACACTCTCGTCGCGAACCAGATTACAGGCATAAATTTTCAGCAAGATTTCCCCGTCTTCGCGCTCTAAGATATAAACCATGCGCAGAAACCCCAGGATCCGCCCGCCGCGGCCGGAGACTGCCGAATGGACGGTTTCCGGACATAGATCGTCTGCATCCAGTTCTCTAAACTGCTCTGCATGGGCAGACAGTTCCTCTGCACCCACTTCAATCTGCGTGCCAGCATCGTTGTTACAGAACTTCTTTAGCTGCTCCAGGGTACAGATCGGCGCGCGGGTCACGATCGCAGGGCTTATGTAATAAATCGTCAGCTTCAGATCGTCCGGGGCGCCGTCATCGAAAGCCGCCTCATAGGCATGCAGCGCAAGATTCAGGCTCACTCTCGGTATACCGCGGTTAGCCAGCCAGACGGACTGGCAAGTAATCGCAGCCGAAAGCAAAACCGAAAGCACTATGATGATCCACTTGTGTTTCACAGGCAAACCTCCCGCAAGCTATAGAAGTCTGCTCACAGCACAGGGCCGCTCTTTGCGTAAACGCCGAGGAAAACAAGCATACAAACCGCCTCAATGCACAGGATCACCGTGCGCAGACGGGGCTTTTTCTCCGTGAGCTTTGCAAGCAGAATAAACAGGGCAAAGCAGCAGGACAGATATCTGCCCGCGCTCAGCAGCCAGGAGAGCGAATAGGTAACGATCAGATAGATCGCCGCGTGCGACCAAAGCGCCGGGTTGCGCGCTTCCCGCTTCAGCGCAGAGAGCACAAGTATGAGCACACTCAAAACGAACAGCAAAAGGGTCGGCAGCCACAGGAACCAGCCGTTCTCCGTGCCGAAGCTGCTGATCAGATATGCCGTCACATAGCGCAGCACACCGGGCAGCCACATAAAGCCCTGATGCCAATGCTCCTGCATGGTCATAAAGGCAAGCGGATCTCCGTCCACAATGTAATTGAGCAGCAGATAGCCTCCCGTGCCGAGCAGCGGCACGGCAAGCAGCAGAAGCCGCGGCACTCCGCGCCGCAGCGCCACTTTCCACGTCCGCCCGGGATTTCGCTTTCCCGGAAGCTCCGCAATGCACAGCTCCACGAAGGCGGGAAGAATCACCAGCAAGCCGGTCATTCTCGTCAGCGCCGACACGATGCCGAAAACAGCAAACAGCAGCCACTTCCGCTTCACCGCATAGTAAACAGCCCCGGCAGTGGCCAGCAGGAAAAGCCCCTCCGTCATCACCAAGCCCGAGAAGAACGAATACGGAAACAGCGCAAGATAGAGCAGTGCAGAGCGCGCAACTCTTGCGTTATAGTACGTCTCCGTCAGCTTATAAACATAACAATAACCGCCTGCGCAACACAGGGCAGACAGCACAAGCCCCGCAGCAGCCGTGTCCGGAATTAACAGACACATCGCGCGCAGCGCCCATACATAGCCGGGGAAGAACACAAGAAACAGATGCTTCCCGTCCTCCATATATCCGGCATACCCCTGTTCAGCCAGGCGGATATAATGCCAGGCGTCCCATCGCTGCGTAAACGAACTGTAGGCGCTTTGAAAAGTCTTGTGCCCACAGAGCGCAGCGCAGGCCGCCAGGCCTATGAAAAACAGCAGTATACGAAAGCCAAAAGTCGCAGCAAAAATCTTCCACAGCGGTGTATTCGGGCGTTGAATCCTCATGGGGGCAAACCTACCTTCCTCTGCATGATGTGCACATCTGCTTGCTCGGGAAATGCCGGGGGCCGTCTTTGGATAACCGAATTTGCTTTTGATCAGACCGGGTTCGGCAGGAAGCGGAATGGGAACTATAATATCCATGTTCCCATCAGGATTGCATCCCTGCCAAATTCATAGAATATGTTTTCCGCCCACGCCCTCGGTCCGCTGTGCAAAACGCGCAAAAACCAAAGCCGTTACGTTTTGTTCATTATACAAAATGCTACAGCAATTTTGCAATTGATAAAACATCCAAAAACAGGAACCATACTTGTCGCTTATGGCGAAACAGTTCGGTGCCCCATGCACCACCCAGATTTCGGGCCGGAACACAACGTGCCACAGAGTGTGTGACTCTTGACTTTTGAAGGCCAAGCAGTTAAAATAATGTATTATTTTGCAGTACTGTGCCCATAAGAAAAATCCCGGGCAAAGAGAGGATATTACCCATGAAAAAATACGGTCTGAACGAACTGCGAGAAATGTTTCTGAGCTTTTTCGAAAGCAAGGGACATCTGCGTCTGCCCAGCTTCTCCCTGATCCCGCAAAACGACGCATCCCTGCTGCTGATCAACTCCGGCATGGCTCCCATGAAGCCCTATTTCAAGGGCGAAGTCGAGCCGCCCCGCCGCCGTGTCTGCACCTGCCAGAAGTGCATCCGCACCGGTGACATTGAGAACATCGGCAAAACCGCCCGCCACGGAACCTATTTCGAGATGCTCGGCAACTTCTCCTTTGGCGATTACTTCAAGCGTGAGGCCATTCACTGGTCCTGGGAGTTCCTGACCTCTCCTGAGTGGGTCGGTCTTGACCCCAAGCGTCTCTATCCCTCCGTCTTTGCGGGCAACGAGACCACGCCTGCCGATGACGAGGCTTTCCGCATTTGGAACGAGGAAATCGGCATTCCCGCCGACCATATCTTCCGCTTCGGCAAGGAGGACAACTTCTGGGAGCACGGCTCCGGTCCGTGCGGCCCCTGCTCCGAGATCTACTATGACCGCGGCGAAAAATACGGCTGCGGCAGTCCGGACTGCACGGTCGGCTGCGACTGTGACCGTTACATGGAAGTCTGGAACAACGTCTTCTCCCAGTTTGATAACGACGGTCAGGGCAATTACACCGAGCTGTCGCAGAAGAACATCGACACCGGCATGGGTTTGGAGCGTCTGGCGGTCGTCTGCCAGGACGTCAACTCCCTGTTTGAAGTGGACACCGTGATGAACATCACCAACCACGTCACCGCCATCACCGGCGCCGCTTACGGCCAGAGCCAGAAGACGGACGTGAGCCTGCGCGTGATCACGGATCATATCCGTGCCTCCACCTTTATGATTGCCGACGGCGTGCAGCCCACCAACGAGGGCCGCGGCTACGTTCTGCGCCGTCTGCTGCGCCGCGCCGCCCGCCACGGCAAGCTGCTGGGCGTGAATCATCCCTTCCTGTTTGAAGTTGTGGAAACCGTTGTCAAGGAAAACGAGAGCCACTACACCGATCTGCGCGAGCGCATGGCGCACATTATCCGCGTCGTCAAGACGGAGGAAGAGAACTTCGCCCGCACCATTGACACCGGCATGCGCATTTATGCCGAAAAGCTGGCTGACCACAAGGCCGCGGGCAAAACCGTGTTCTCCGGCGAGGATGCTTTCCTGCTGGCGGATACCTACGGTTTCCCCGTTGACCTGACCGTTGAAATGCTCGAAGACGAGGGCATGACCCTCGATATGGATAAGTTCGTTGCCTGCCGCGAGGAGCAGAGAGTCCGCGCGCGCGAGGCGCGAAAGGCGCTGGGTGACCTCGGCTGGGCCGGCATTGATCTGGGTCTGGACACCACGCCCACCGACTTTGTCGGTTATCAGGAAAACAGCTGCGAGGCCAAGGTTCTGGCCGTCTGCGTGGGCGAAGAGGTTTGCGGCACCATCGCCGGCGGCGAAAGCGGCATTATCGTTCTGGACAAGACGCCTTTCTACGCTGAGATGGGCGGTCAGGTTGCCGACCACGGCACGATCGTTGTGGGCGACTGCTGCTTTGAAGTGAACAACGTCCAGAAGGACAAGGGCGGCAAATATCTGCACTACGGCAAGATGCTCGAGGGCGCCATCAAGGTGGACGATGTTGTTCTCGCTTCCATTGATGTGGATCGCCGCAAGGCCATTATGCGCGCCCACTCCGCCACCCACCTGCTGCAGACGGCGCTCGTGAGCGTGCTGGGTGACCATGTCCATCAGGCCGGTTCTCTGGTGGAGCCCGATCATCTGCGTTTTGACTTCACCCATTACGGTGCCATGACCACCGAGGAGATGGCAAAGGTCGATGCCCTCGTGCAGAGCGCCATTCTGGAGGGCTATTGCGTTGACATCCGCGAGATGGGCATCGAGGAGGCCAAGGCCCAGGGCGCGACTGCCCTCTTCTCCGAAAAGTACGGCGATGTTGTCCGCGTGGTCAACATGGGCGGCTATTCCATCGAGCTCTGCGGCGGCACGCACCTGGACAACACGGCCAAGGTCGGCGCTTTCCGCATTGAGAGCGAAGGCAGCGTTGCCTCCGGCGTGCGCCGTATCGAGGCGATCACCGGCAAGAAGTTCCTTGAAGCCGCGGAGCAGGAGCGCAAGTGTCTGCACACGGCGGCAGGCGTTCTGAAGGTCAAGCCCGCTGAGCTGCAGGACAAGCTGCTGGCCATGGTGGAAGAGGCCAAGTCCCTCAACCGCACGATTGAGTCCTACAAGGCCAAAGAGGCCGCCGGAGAGGTTGACCGCTTCCTGTCCACTGCGGAAGACATCTGCGGCGTCAAGGTCATGACTGCCACGGTTTCCGAAACCGACGCCAACAAGCTTCGCCAGATGGGCGACATGCTGCGCGACAAGGATGCTTCCGTTGCCGGCGTTCTGGCCACAGTCAACGGCGAAAAGGTCACGCTTCTGGCCGTCTGCGGCAAGGAAGCCGTTGCCAAGGGCATCAAAGCCGGCGACATCATCAAGACCATCGCCCCCATCGTGGGCGGCAAGGGCGGCGGCAAGCCGGACAGCGCCATGGGCGGCGGCACCGAGGTTGGAAAAATCGGTGAAGCGCTCGCCGCCGTGCGGGGCTTCGTTTCCGCAGCACTCGAAAAATAAATCACAGCGGGGGCGAAAATCCGCCCCCGTTTTGTTTAAGCCCCAAACCACGCCGTTCTATCAGACGGCAGGCAGCACCGCTGAAATTTCTTTGAAGCGGGCAGAACAATTCAAGAAAGAAGGATCTATTCAAATGGAAGATTGCCTGTTTTGCAAAATCATCGCCGGGGAGATTCCCTCGAACAAGGTTTATGAGGACGAGCTTTGCTATGCGTTTTATGACATCGCGCCCCAGGCGCCCACGCATTTCCTCGTTGTGCCGAAAAAGCACATCAGCGGCGTGAGCGAGATATGCGAAGAGAACGCGGCGGTCGTCGCGCACATCTTCAGCGTCATTTCCAAAGTCACAAAAGAGCTGGGGCTTGCAAGCTACCGCGTTGTTTCCAACTGCGGAGAGGACGCCGGGCAGACGGTGTTCCACCTGCATTTCCATGTGCTTGGCGGCGCCCGCCTCGCAGACGGAATGTGCTGAATCCCCCTGCGCAGCAGAGCACGCTTTCCCCGAGCTGCACCGCATCCCCGGCAATACGCCACCATGTATCCGCGTTTGCTTTCCTTTGTTCTTGACAAGGGAATCGCAACATGAGATAATTGTATATCATTTTTTCCCATCTGCATAACGCCCTGCGTTCGGGCACAGGTGGGAGAAAACAAGAGAGGAGATATTTATGGAAAAACGCTACGGTTTGCCTACCGCCATCGCCATGGTCATCGGCGTCGTCATCGGCTCCGGTGTCTTCATCAAGGGCGGCAAGGTTCTCAGCCTTACAAACGGCAACATGTGGCAGGCGATCGCCGTCATCGGCATCGTCGGTCTGATCTGCATCATCTGTTCCCTGGTTTTTGCAACCCTCGGTTCCCGCTATGAAAAGGTCAACGGCGTTGTTGACTACGCGGAAATGGCGCTCGGCCCGAAGTATGCGTACTACGTCGGCTGGTTTATGAACTCCATCTACGTGCCCGCTCTGGTCACGATGCTGGCGTTCTTCTCTGCCATGATGTTCCTGCAGCTGTTCGGCATCAAGGCTGTTGACTTTGCCAACGGCCAGATCAACCCCGTTGCCATCGGCGTCGGCGCCGGCTTTATGATGATCGGCTACGGCATCAACGCGCTGTCCCCCAAGCTCGCAGGCAAGATTCAGGTCAGCATGACGGTGATTAAGCTCATCCCCCTGATTCTCATGGGCGTCGTCGGCACCATCGCCGGCCTTGTCAACGGCACCACCCTCGAGACCCTCAACTACATCAACACCGCCAACTACACGCCTGTCAACGGCGCAGGCTTCTTCGCCGCCATCGTCGGCTTTGCGTTCTCTTACGAAGGCTGGATTCTTGCCACCTCCATCAACTCCGAGCTGAAGGACGCCAAGAAGAACCTGCCCCGCGCGCTGATCATCGGCTCCCTGGTCACCATCGTGATCTATGCGCTGTACATCTTCGCCATGAGCTCTGTCGGTGATGTCAATGCCATCATCAGCACCTGGCCCTTCGGCGAGACGCTGCCCCGCATCGCGTTCAGCGGCATCTTCGGCAACGCAATCGGCACCATCGTGTATGTGTTCATCACCATCTCCTGCCTGGGCACCATGAACGGCCTGATCATGTCCTCCTGCCGCGGTCTGTATGCGCTGTCTGCCCGTGGCATGGGTCCCAAGCCCGAGTTCTATGGCGACCTCGACAAGCAGAACAACTTCTCCATCAAGTCCTCCCTCTTCGGCATGATGATCAGCGGCTTCTGGTTTGCATGGCTCGTCATGGTCTGGATGGGCGGCCCCGAGATGTTCGGCACCGTGCACAACATTGAGTGGATCGCCTGGGAGCCCGACGAGATCGGCATCATCTTCCTGTACATCATGTACATCCCGATGATGATCGGTCTGATGGCTAAAGCCAAGGACCTCAAGCCCTTCCAGCGTTACGTTCTGCCCGCGCTCGGCATCGTCTGCTGCCTCTTCTTCGCCTATGCCATCTGGATCGGCTACGGCTGGAAGAAGTGCATCGGCTTTGCGGTGTTCTTCCTGATCGTCGAATTCATCGGACACCTGTTCATGAACGGCGGAAAGAAAAAGAACAAGTAACAAAATACGTAAGCCTCAAAAGAGGACGGCACTTGCAGCCGTCCTCTTTTTCTTGTATAATGATTGTGTATTATCAAAAAATCAGCCCCAAAAGGTATATTTGACCCGAGGTGATGACTTTGTACTTCATGCGCATCCGTGATCTGCGCGAAGATCACGATTATACACAGGAATATGTCGCCAATTATCTGATTATGAACCGAAGCGTCTATCGCCGTTACGAATCCGGCAGACGGGAAATCCCCGTATGGGCGCTGATGAAGCTTGCAGCGCTCTACGAAGTCTCCACCGATTACATTCTCGGGCTGACGGACAACACAAAGGCAAATGCGTAAGCTTGCATGGGCGGCGGGCTCCTTTTCTGCCGCTGTGTTCGCCGCCTGTTATCTAATCCCCGGAAAGTGGCGGCTGATCGCCGCCGGGATCCTTCTTCTGATCGGGGCTACAGGCTTTCTGCTGCGCGGCAATATGCGCCGGCGCGTCTTTCTCGCAGCCTGCTTCGCCGCGCTCGGCCTGAGCTGGACGCAGGCACACCATCTTGTTTTTATTGCACCCGCGCAGGAACTGGACGGTTTGGATACCGTCGCTGCCTTTCGCGTCACGGACTATCCGCAGGATTGCGGCAATTACACACTCGTGCAGGCCCGGCTGATCGAGGCCGGCATGCCCAAGGCGCGCGTTTCCCTTTATGATTATAGTCACACTTCGGACAAGCTCTCCCCCGGCGATCTGATCAAAGCGCCGGTGCGCCTGCGCTCGGCCACCACACGGTATGACGAGGAGATCTGGTCCTACACCTCCAGGGGTGTTTTTCTGACAGGAACGCTCCTCGATGCGCCGGAAACGGCCGGACAGTGGAACTGGCAGTTTCTGAATTTTCCCAAACAGCTCGGCAAGCTGCTCAAAGAGCAGGTGCAGCGCTTCTTCCCCGAGGATGTAGCACCACTGATGTGCGCCCTGCTCACCGGTGATAAAACAGCGCTTTATCAGGACACCCGCCTGTGCATATCCATGCAGGAGGCGGGGTTGATGCACATCGTGGCAGTATCCGGCATGCACATCGCCTTTCTTGTCAGTTTTATAAGATTGCTCACGGGCAACGGAAAGCCCGCAGCTATGGTCTGCATTCCCGTGATTGTGCTTTTCATCGCGATGACCGGCGGCAGCCCGTCGGTTGTCCGCGCAGGCTTTATGCAGATCTTTCTTCTGTTCTCCGCCATTCTTCGGGCGGAAAGCGACGACGCCACCTCTCTATGCGCTGTGCTCGCGCTGCTGCTTCTTTGCAACCCGCAGAGCGCACGCAGCACTTCTCTGCAGTTAAGCTTTGCCGCGATCGCGGGCATCATGCTCTTTTCCGGGCGCATCTTTCAGGCGCTGTACGACTGGGCAAGGAAACTTTTTCGCATCAAACGTAAGGGTGTGCTTTCCCTGCTGCTGCGTTTTCTGTTTTCCTCCCTGTCCTCCACACTCGGTGCGCTTTCCATCTCAGCGCCCATCATTGCCCTCACGTTTGAAAACATCTCTTTGATCTCTCCCCTCACCAATCTGCTCACGCTCAGCGTGATCTCCGTCTGCTTTTCCGGCGGACTGATCTGCTGCATCATCGGCGCGGTTTTCCCCTTTCTCGGAACGGCGCTCGGCCGGCTGCTTGCGTGGGGACTGCGCTATGTTGAATTCATCGTGCAGGGATTGGGCAGCGCACGCTTTGCCTGCGTTTACTCTGTCAATCCACTCGTTGCCGTTTGGCTCGTGCTGGTCTATGTGATCCTCGCCCTGTGCTGGGTTTTCCGTGGGAAACGCGGCTTTCGCCCGACCGTTCCGGTCTGCGCCTCGCTTTGTCTGCTGATGGCGGCGGTTTTGTTCACGCGCCTGGCCGACAATCGGGATGCGCTACGCTTCACGGCGCTTGACGTCGGGCAGGGGCAAAGTCTTGTGCTGCAAAGTTCCGATGACGCAGTTGTCATCGACTGTGGCGGGCCGGAGAGTGAAAGCGCAGGTGAGACGGCTGCGAATTATCTTGAAAGCCGTTTTCTGCGCGGCGTTTCCGCGCTGATCCTCACGCATGTGCACGCCGACCATGCAAACGGCGCAGCCGAGCTGCTTTGGCGCGTACCGATCGGCACGCTCATCCTCCCCGCGGACAAACAAAATGACAGTGCCCTTCTTGGCGAAATTCTCGCCGCGGCGAACGCGCGGGGCACAGAGGTCATCTATTTGGAGCAGGATAGTATACTCACCGTTGGGGATCTGGAGCTGACGCTGTTCGCGCCCGCTGCGGGCGATCAGACAAACGAGCGCGGCATCGCCGTTCTCGGCAAATGCAAAGATTTTGACTTTTTAATCACCGGTGACATGGGTACGGAGGGCGAGCTTCGGCTTCTGTCGCACACGGAGCTCCCGCAAACCGAACTGCTGGTTGTTGGCCATCACGGCAGCCGTTATTCCACCGGAGACGAGCTGCTGCAGCAGCTGCGTCCCGAAACAGCGATCATTTCTGTTGGAAACAACAACAGCGGACATCCCCACGCGGAAACGCTTGCAAGACTCTCTGCAAACGGCGTAAAACTCTATCGAACGGATCACAGCGGCAACATCACGCTGCGCGTATCACGGTAAGGAGAAGGCAATGGCAAAGAAGGAAAAACTCGATTATACCGCGCTGATACGGCGGCTGCGCGCGGAAGGTCCGGGTAAGCTCTATCTGCTCTGGGGCGAGGAAACCTATCTGCGCGAACAGTTCACCTCTGAGCTGCGCCGCGCCTGTCTTGGGGACGCACCCGATGATTTTGACTACAAGCGCTTTAACGGCGAGAACATCGACCTCCGCCTTCTCCGCGAGGCGGTGGATTCCATGCCCTTTTTCGCTGAGCGGGTATATATCGAACTGCGCGGCTTTGATCTGAACAAATGCAAGGCAGAGGACGCCGAAACGCTCAAGGAGATTTTCTCCACGCTTCCGGACTTCTGCACGCTTGCCATTTTGCTGCCCACCGCCGGCGAGCCGGACGGCAGACTGAGCCTTTATAAAACCCTGCGCAAGCACGGCGAGATCATCGAATTCACGCCGCAGGCGCATTCCCAGCTTGTGCGCTGGATCCAGCGCAGAGCGGAGGCGGGCGGGAAGACGATTTCCCCTGCCGATGCGGAATACCTGATGTTTAACTGCGGCGAGCTGATGAGCCATCTCGGAAATGAGATCGCCAAGCTCACGCACTATTGCAGGGGTGAGGCAATCACCCGCGCGGATATTGACGCCGTGACCGACCGCAGCCTGGAGGCTACCGTCTTTCAGATGACCGACGCGCTGGCAGCGCGTGATTATAACGCCGCAAGCGCATCGCTTGCCGAACTGCTTGAAAAGCAGGAAAGCCCCATTATGCTTTTGGCCATGATGGGCCGGCAGTTCCGGCAGCTGCTCATTGCGCGCGTGGCGCTTGACTGCCGGCTTGGACGGGACTATCTCGCTTCCGTCTGCGGCACGCAGTCGGAATTTGTGCTGAGCAAACTCAGCAGCGCAGCGCGCGGTTTCACGCAAGATCAGCTGCGCCACGCCGTGCGGCTTTGCGCTGAGACGGACTATGCCATGAAGCGCAGCAGCGCGGAGGACGAAACGCTGCTTTGCAACCTGCTGCTCAAGCTCGCGCTGGGAGGGGCCGCATGAGGCGCATCCGGGAAGTCATCGTGGTGGAGGGGCGCTACGACCGCAACGCGCTCAGTCAGGTCGTCGACGCCGTCATTTTGGAAACCAGCGGCTTTGGCATCTTCAACGACAGAGAAAAACTTGCGCTCCTGCGGCGGATCGCCGACGAGCGCGGGCTGATCGTCCTCACAGACAGCGACGGCGCCGGTTTTGTCATCCGCCGCTATCTGAAAGGAGCTTTGGACCCCGCGAAGGTCAAGCACGCCTACATTCCGGACATTGCCGGCAAAGAAAAAAGAAAAAGCTCCCCCTCGAAAGAGGGGAAGCTCGGTGTGGAAGGGATGCGTCCGGAGGTGCTTTTGGATGCGCTGCGCCGCGCGGGCGCGACCTTCTGTGACGAGGCCGCGCCGCAAAAAGAGCCCATCACGAAAGCCGACCTCTACGCCGCCGGCTTAAGCGGCGGGGCAAACAGCGCGGAGAAGCGCAAAGCGCTTCTAAAAAAGCTCGACCTGCCGGAAAAGCTCTCGTCCAACGCCCTGCTCGACGTGCTCAACGTCCTTTGGGGACGCGAGACCTTTTTAGCGGAGATGCTCGTCGATGAAGGCAGCAGCGAGCGTGGCGCATAACAGCAACGCCGCAGGGAAACTTGCATAGGTCTCTGCGCCGCGCCAGATGGGCAGCGTCTGAATCGTCGGCGCGCCCAGCTCGATGAGAATCACAAAGGCGCAAAAGACCATCACGCAGCAGAGCCGCAGCGTGCCAAGCAGCACACCCCACGCTTCCTCCCGCATGGTAAGTATGTATTCAATCGTTTTTTTGATGTTCCCTTTCATGCCTGCATCATAGCTGATTCCGCGGCCGAAAACAAGCTGCAAAAGCTGGGAAAAAAGCGTGCAGCAAAAAAAGCGTGACAAAATATGGTAACGTATGCTATAATTATGTAAACACATCCCAATATATTGAAAACAAAGGAGTGCTTCCTATGAAGTGTCCGTTTTGCGGCTATTCCGAGAGTAAAGTTATCGACTCGCGTCCTGCAGAGGAGGGCGCGACCATCCGCCGCCGCAGAGAATGCCTTGCCTGCCAGAAGCGGTTTACCACCTATGAGTTTATGGAGCGTCTGCCGCTCGTCGTCGTCAAGCGGGACGGTTCCAGGCAGACCTTTGACCGCATGAAGCTCCTCAACGGCATGATCCGCGCGTGTGAAAAGCGCCCGGTTCCCATGTCCACGCTGGAGGCCGCGGCTGACAGCATCGAGCAGGAACTGCAAAACACCCTCGAGCGCGAGATCAGCACGACCGAGGTCGGTGAGATTGTCATGTCTCGCCTGAAGTCGATCGACGAGGTCGCCTACGTCCGCTTCGCCTCCGTTTACCGCCAGTTTAAGGACATTCACACCTTTATGGAAGAATTAACCAAGCTCCTGAGTGAGAAGAAATAAACCCCTGCAATCTGCACATCCGGCCCCCGACGGTGCTTGCCGTCGGGGGCTATTTCGTTTTCCTGCCGTTTGGAGGGGAGGATGTTTTGCAATTTTCAAAAATCCCCCCGACGGTTTCGATGATTCAAAACACACTGCCAAAGGTAATATGCTCCATACGCGCCATCGACAGAAGCCGCTCCCGGAGCTTAAGGTGGGCGCCCAGTGCTTCATCCACATCGCCGGCATATAGTTCGCCGAGCAGCTCACAAAAGGCATCCGTTGTGGCGTCGATCTCCGGATGCCGGATGAAGATGTGCGTATAACCGTCCAGCTCCGCCCAGTAATTTGCCGCATTCTCCGCTTTCTGCACCGCTGCGGAAAAATCTCCCGCACGGGCAAAATCCATCGCCTCATCCGCGAGGGAAAGCATTTCCTCCGTGACGCTGTCCAGATAGCGGATGTTGACAAGGCTCCCCACTAACAGCAGGAGCAAAATCACAATGGCCGCAATTTCCTGTTTCATCATCATCGCTGCTTTGCCGCAAAATAGATCTGCCCGCTGCGGTTGAGCGTGAGCAAATACACCTCAGACGCTGCAGCCACGCCACGTGACTGCAGCTCTTTTTTTAACCAGCGCTCATCGCGCCCCATCCTCCGCAGATTATCCGAGAGCACCCGCCCGTCGTTGATGAGAATGGTCGGATAGCCGGGATCGTCCACGGCGAGGTGCAGCTGCGCCGGCGTGACCGGCTGCTCCGCCGGGTAGAGAATGGTGTTGAGCTTTCCGTCCGTTTCCAGAATGGCAAACTGAATCTTGCTGATGTCTGTGATGCTCTGATTGCGCAGTTCCTCGGCCAGTTCATCAAGCGTAAAGCGGTTTTTGCGCATCTCGCGCTGATCCACCTCGCCATAGGAAATGAGTATACTCGGCTTGCCGCACAAAAGGCTGCGAAACCGCAGGTTTTTCAGAATCAGACAGGAGATCAGCATCTCACAGCACAGCAGCGTAATGAGCGGAAGAAGTCCGTTCAGGAGCGGAATGCCGATGTCCTGCAGCGGATTTGACGCGAGATCCGCAACCACCACGGTCACCACGAATTCACTCAGCTCCAGCTCGCCGAGCTGCCGTTTGCCCATCAGTCGCAGCGAGATGACCAGCACGACATAGATGATGATCGTGCGCAGGAAAACAATCGCCACATTCCAGCCTCCTTCATTCTTGTGCGTTTTCCTATTTTCCCCCGCAAAGGCCGTTTTTATGAACAGCGCGCAAAGGCAAAGCCATAATTGCGCGGAAACGTGACAAAGCCGCGAAGAAACCTGCGGCAGCAAATCGGCCCCGTCGGGCAGGTTTGTTGCATCCCGGATAAGCCCTGTGCTGCAAGCGCAGCGCAGGGCGCGTTTCAAACTTCTCTTCCTTTCGGGCAGCAAAAAAGCGGCATGATGTTTCATGCCGCTTTTCGCGTTTTGTATTCCATTATCCGAGCTTTGCAAGGCTCTCTTTCAGGTTGCCGATCAGCGCTTCGAGCTTCGCCTTTTTCTCGCGCTCAGCGTTGACCACGTTCTCCGGCGCGCGGGAGACGAACTTTTCGTTGGCAAGCTTGGCCTCCTGTCCGGCGAGATCCTTTTCCGCCTTGGCAAGCTCCTTTTCCAGACGCGCACGCTCTTTCTCCAGATCAACCAGCTCAGCCATCGGCATAAACATACGCGCTTCGTCGGTCACGACGGAAACCATGCCGTCCGTATTCTCCGGCGCTGCTGCGCACAGCTCCACCGCCTCGGCATAAGCAAGGCGACGCAGATAGGCCTCACCGGCGCGGAAGGCATCCGCCTTGTCCGTGACGATAATCAGATGCGCCTTTTTGGACGGCGGCACGTTCATCTCCGCGCGGCGGCTGCGCACCGCCTTGATGGCGTTCATCACCGTCTCAAAGTTGGCCTCGTCCTCGGGGAAGCACAGGCTCTCGTCAAACTTCGGATAGCTCTGCAGCATCAGATAGTCGCCCTCGTGCGGGAGCGCCTGCCAAATTTCCTCCGTAATGAAGGGCATAAAGGGATGCAGAAGCTTGAGGATCTCGGTGAGCACCCAGAGCAGCACCTGCTGCGCGCCGCGCTTGGCCGCCTCGTCCTCCCCGTTGAGACGGGTCTTGGTCAGCTCGATATACCAGTCGCAGTAGCAGTCCCAAATGAAGTCATAGATTTTGCCGGCTGCAACGCCAAGCTCAAACTTATCCAGATTCTCACAGACCTCGCCGGCGAGCGTGTTGAGCTTGGAGAGGATCCACTTGTCCTCCAGCTCCAGCTTTTCCGGCAGCGCGTTCTGCTCAACGGTCAGGTTCATCATCACGAAGCGGCTGGCGTTCCAGAGCTTGTTGGCAAAGTTGCGCATGGCCTCGGTCTTTTCAACATAGAAACGCATATCGTTTCCGGGGCTGTTGCCGGTGATGAGGTTGAAGCGCAGCGCGTCCGCGCCGTACTTCTCCGCCATCTCCAGCGGGTCAATGCCGTTGCCGAGGGACTTGGACATCTTGCGTCCCTTGTCGTCGCGCACCAGCCCGTGGATGAAAACCGTGTCAAAGGGATGCTCTTTCATCTGCTCCATGCCGGAGAAGATCATGCGCGCAACCCAGAAAAAGATGATGTCGTAACCCGTGACGAGCACGCTGGTGGGATACCAGTAATCCAGCTCCGCCGTCTTCTCCGGCCAGCCCAGCGTGGAGAAGGGCCACAGACCGCTGGAAAACCAGGTGTCCAGCACGTCTTCATCCCGATGGATGTGCTTGCTGTGGCACTTCTCGCATTCTTCGGCATCTGTGCGGCTGACGGTGATGTGGCCGCAGTCGTCACAATACCACGCGGGGATCTGATGTCCCCACCAGAGCTGGCGGGAGATGCACCAGTCATGCACATTCTCCATCCAGTTCATATAGGTCTTGGTGAAGCGCTCGGGAACAAACTTCACTTCGCCGTCCTTCACCGTGCGGATGGCTTCCTTGGCCAGTGGGGCCATCTTCACGAACCACTGCGGGCTCGTAACCGGCTCCACCGTTGTGCCGCAGCGGTAGCAGGTGCCGACGTTGTGGCTGTGCGGCTCCACGCGCACGAGGTAGCCCTGTTCCTCCAGATCCGCAACGATGGCCTTGCGCGCCTCGTAGCGGTCCATGCCGTTGTATTTGCCGCCGTTGATGACCTTCGCGTCCTCATCCAGCACCAAAATCTGCTCCAGACCGTGCCGCTGTCCGCATTCGTAGTCATTCGGGTCATGGCAGGGCGTCAGCTTCACGGCGCCGGTGCCGAAGCCGAGCTCAACAAAATCGTCCGCCACGATGGGCAGCTCGCGCCCGACCAGCGGCAGAATGGCCGTTTTGCCCACGAGATGCGCATACTGCTCATCCTCCGGGTGCACCGCAATGCCGCTGTCGCCGAGCATCGTCTCCGGCCGTGTGGTTGCGATGGTCAGATATTCATCACTGTCCTTGATGGGATAGCGGATATACCAGAAGTTGCCGGGCTGATCTTCATATTCCACCTCTGCGTCCGACAGGGCGGTGCGGCAGTGCGGGCACCAGTTGATGATGCGGCTGCCCTTGTAGATCAGGCCCTTTTCATACAGGCTGCAAAATGCTTCGCGCACGGCTTTGGCGCAGACCTCATCCATCGTGAAGCGGCTGCGGTTCCAGTCACAGGAGGCGCCCAGCGTTTCCTGCTGCTCCACGATGCGGTGGCCGTATTTATTCTTCCAGTCCCAGACGCGCTCGAGGAACTTTTCGCGGCCGAGGTCATAGCGGGTGAGCCCCTCCTCCACGCGCAGGTTCTCCTCCACCTTGATCTGCGTGGCAATACCGGCATGATCCGTGCCGGGCAGCCAAAGCGCCGCATAGCCCTGCATGCGCTTATAACGCGTGAGAATGTCCTGCAGTGTGCAGTCCAGCGCATGGCCCATGTGGAGCTGGCCGGTCACGTTCGGGGGCGGCATGACGATGGAAAAGGGCTTCTTGTCCGGGTCAAGATCACCACGGAAGCAGTCCCCTTCCTTCCACATCTCATAAATTTTCTTTTCGACCTGTTTCGGGTCATAGATTTTCGGCAGTTCTTTCATCTTTCCGTTCTCCTTTTCGGCTTGCCGGCTTCAAGGCCGGTGCTGTAATCCGAATCTGCTTTTTCGGGAATATACCCTGTGTTTTTCTGGGTTCTTTCAGCTTTTGCATTCAGGGAAAAAGAAAAACGCCCCGAAGCCAAATGCTTCAGGACGCACAATGCGCGGTACCACCTGAATTCCCCTTCCGGGGCACTCAACTCCCTTAACGCGGGAAACGGCGGCCTTACTTTTTTCTTTTCAGTGCCGCGGCTCCAAAGCGACCTTCAACGCCCACCTCACGGAAAGCTCGCAGCCAAATGCTTTCCTCTCTGCGATCGGCAAAGACGTTTACTCCTCTTCTTCTCAGCCTGTTTTTTGAATTATAGACAAAAGCCGCGCTTTTGTCAAGCAGGGAACTTCGCCCCGCTTCCTTTTGTCGCTATAAAAACACAAAATTTCAGTTGACAATGCGGCTCGCATCAACTATAATACTACAGCGGCATTGCATAGCGCGGCAGCAAACGAAGGCGTCATCGGTCGATGCGGGAGGGTCAAATGAAGCTGAATCTGCGTGAGATCATTGAAGTTCCCGGTGCATCGCTCCCCTTTTCCTGCGAACCGGATACGGATCGGCTCGATTTTCCTTTTATCGTGCGTTATCTGTCTACGCCCCGCGCAAGCGGCGTCGTGAAGAACACAGCCGGCCTGCTCACGCTGAAGGGCGAGCTGCAGGCGGATATGGTCTGTGTGTGCGACCGCTGCATGGGCGAATATGAATGCAGCAAGGTTTTGCCGCTGGACGTCACACTCGCCGCGGATATGGAA
The DNA here is from genome assembly GCA_015068035.1 of Oscillospiraceae bacterium. Lineage (GTDB taxonomy): Bacteria > Bacillota > Clostridia > Oscillospirales > Oscillospiraceae > SIG483. Next base: position 30,718 of record SVLI01000011.1, read on the forward strand.
GACGACGAGAATGCAGACGTTTTTCCGCTGGATGCGGACGAGCTGGACTTGAGCGACCTTTTGGAGACCTGCTTCATCCTCGACATGGAGGCGAAGCACCTCTGCCGGGAGGATTGCAAAGGTCTGTGCGAGCGCTGCGGCGCAAATTTGAACCTCGGCCCCTGCGGCTGCGGAAAAGAAACGGATCCAAGATTGGCTGTACTTGAACAGCTTTTGGATAAATGAAGACTCTCAAATGCTGTTCATGTCAGCAATGAGTAGGAGGTGTCACAATGGCAGTCCCGAAGAGAAAGGTATCTAAGGCCAGGAGAGATAAGCGGCGTAATTCCCACTGGAAGCTGGAGACGCCCGGCATTGTTGCCTGCCCCAACTGCGGCGCATATCACCTGCCCCACCGTGCCTGCAAGGCCTGCGGCAAGTACAATGGCCGCGAAGTCCTGCGCGTTGAAGAGGCGAAGTGAAGTTAAAAACGCGGTGGTTTTAGTACCGCCGCGTTTTTAATATCTTTCGGACAAAATTCTCCCGCTATGCCGCGCACAGAACCGGCACGCAGGGAGATCATGGAGAAAGCGCATGAGCAACAAAATCATCTCCATTGACGGGGACAGCCCCGTCAAAAACAAGGTCCGCCCGGGCGACACGCTCCTTGCCGTCAACGGCAAGGAAATCACCGATGTGCTGGACTACAAGTTCTTCACCTATGACCGGCGCCTGAAGCTGACGCTGCGCGGGGAGGACGGGAAAACCCGTCATATTCGTGTGCGCAAAGACGAGGGTGTCGAGCTTGGGCTAAATTTTGAAAGTTATCTTATGGACAGCTTCCGCGCTTGCCGGAACCGCTGTCTGTTCTGCTTTGTCGACCAGCTCCCGCGCGGCATGCGCAAAACGCTCTATTTCAAGGACGATGACACGCGGCTGAGTTTTTTGACCGGCAGTTATATCACGCTGACCAATCTCTCCGAGCGGGAGCTGCAGCGGATTGAGGACTTGCGCATCAGCCCGATCCGCGTATCCGTTCACGCAACGGAGCCGGAGCTTCGCGCAAAGCTGATCGGAAATCCCGAGGCCGCGCGCGGCTATGAACTGATGCACCGCCTTGCGCGCAGCGGGATCGAGATGGAATGTCAGATCGTCTGCTGCCCCGGCCTCAATGACGGCGAGGCGCTCTCCCGCAGCATGCAGGATCTTTCTGCCCTTTTCCCGCAGGTGCACAGCGTTTCCATCGTACCCGTGGGACTAACGAAGCACCGCGCGGGTCTGCCCGAGCTGGAGGGTTTTGATCCGGAACGCGCGGCCGAAACGATCCGTCTGGTCACCGAATTTGGCGACCGCTGCCTGGAGGAAACCGGCAGCCGCATCTTCTTCTGCTCGGACGAGCTGTATTTGAAGGCGGGGCTTCCCCTGCCGCCGGACGAATGGTACGAAGGCTATCCGCAGCTGGAAAACGGCGTAGGCTTGCTGCGGCTGCTGGAAACCGAATTCGCCGAGGCGCTGGAACACGCGCCTGCGGGTGACGGTGTCCCCTTCTCCATCGCCACCGGCGTGGCCGCCGCGCCGTTTTTGAAAAATCTTTTGCTGACAGCGCAGGAAAAGTGTGGTACAATAAACGGTAACGTATTCGCCGTTGTAAATGACTTTTTCGGGCACAGCATTGATGTGGCGGGCCTCGTGACGGGCGGCGACCTCATCGCGCAGCTCAAAGGCCGCGCGCTTGGCGAGCGTCTGCTGCTGCCGATCAACATGCTGCGTCACGGCGAAGGCGTCTTTTTGGATGATGTGACGCTTGCGGACGTGGAAGAAGCCCTCGGCGTGCGTGTGCGCGTCGTGCGGCAGGACGGACACGATCTGCTGGACGCCATGCTCGGGCGCTGATTTTCATCGCCCCTGATTTTAGTAAGGAGACCCCTGAATATGAGACCTCTTGTTGCCATCGTAGGGCGCCCGAATGTGGGCAAGTCCCTGCTTTTCAACCGACTGGCCGGAAAACGTCTGTCCATCGTGGAGGACACACCCGGCGTCACGCGCGACCGTCTCTACGCCGAGTGCGAGTGGAACGGCCGGAAATTTGACATTGTGGATACAGGCGGTATTGAGCCGCGTTCGGACAGCGAGATTCTGCTGTTTATGCGCGAGCAGGCACAGATCGCCATCGACGCGGCGACGGTTATCGTCCTGGTGACGGAGATCGGCACCGGCGTCACCGCGGCGGACGAGGAAGTTGCCGCCATGCTGCTGCGCTCCGGGAAGCCCGTGGTGCTCACCGTCAACAAGATGGACTCCGTCGGCCCTGTCGATGCCGATATCTATGAGTTTTACAAGCTCGGTCTGGGCGATCCCATTGCCCTGTCCGCCGTTCACGGACACGGCACCGGCGACATGCTCGATGCCTGCGTTGCCCACTTCCCGCCCCCGGACGAAGAGGACGAGGAGGACGATCGGATCAAGGTTGCCGTCATCGGCAAGCCGAACGTCGGCAAATCTTCCCTCATCAACCTGATTCTCGGGGAAAAGCGCGTGATCGTCAGCAACGTCGCCGGCACAACGCGCGATGCGGTGGACTCCAAGCTGGACAACAAACACGGCAAATATCTGTTTATCGACACAGCGGGCATCCGCCGCAGGAGCAAGGTGGACGACCGCATCGAGAAATTCTCCGTCATGCGCGCGCAAATGGCCATTGAGCGTGCAGACGTCTGCCTCATTATGATCGACGCGCGCGAGGGCGTCACGGAGCAGGACACCAAGATCGCAGGACTTGCTCACGAGGCCGGCAAGGCCAGCGTCGTGCTCGTGAATAAGTGGGATCTGATCGAAAAGGAAACCAACACGATGGATCACATGCGCAAGGATGTGCTGCGTGATCTGAGCTTTATGTCCTACGCGCCCGTGCTGTTCATCTCCGCACTGACCGGGCAGCGCGCCGACCGCATCTTCGAGCTCATCAACTTTGTCAACGACCAGAGCGCCATGCGCATCACGACGGGTATGCTCAACAACGTCTTGGCCGACGCGCAGGCGCGCATGCAGCCGCCGAGCGACAAGGGCCGGCGCCTGAAGATCTACTATATGACCCAAACGGGCATCAAGCCGCCGCATTTCGTGACCTTTGTCAACGACGCGGAGCTCTTCCACTTCTCCTATCAGCGCTATCTTGAAAATCAAATTCGCGGCGTCTTCGGGCTGGAAGGCACGCCAATCCGCATGAGCATCCGGCAAAAGGGTGACAAAGAAAACTGATTTCATCCGCAAACTTTCTGTTTATTTTTCGTGGTTCTATGTGAATCGAGGAGAACATTATGAACACATTTCTGCTGATTATCATCGCGTTCATCTCCTACGGGCTCGGTGGCTTCAACGGGGCAATTCTCGCCTCAAGGCTGGTGCACAACTCCGACGTGCGTGAACACGGCAGTCACAACGCCGGCCTGACGAATTATCTGCGTACTTACGGCTATATTGGCTGCGTGGTCGTCATCCTCACCGACGTACTCAAAACGGTCATCGCCATGCTCATCGGCGGCTGGCTGCTGGGGCTGCGCGGTTATCCGCTGACGGGCCGCATTTTCGCCTGCTTCTGCGTGATGCTCGGTCACATCTGGCCGGCGATTTACCGCTTCAAGGGCGGAAAAGGCGTGCTCTGCGCAGGAACGGCCACCTTTTTGATCGACTGGCGCGTGGGTCTGATCTGCTGGGCAGTGTTCCTTCTGCTCGTGCTGTTCACCCGCTATGTCTCCCTCGGCAGCGTTTGCAGCTGCGCAAGCTTTCCGATCCTCCTGCTGATCTTCGGCCACACCGGTATTGACGTCTGGCTGGGCCTTTTCTGCGCGCTGCTGAGTATCTTCAAGCATATTCCAAACATCCGCCGCCTCATCGCAGGCAAGGAATCGAAGCTCCGCTTCGGCAAAAAGGATAACCCCTTCGCTTAGTATACCTGCGCGGCTGCGCCGCGCCTACGATATACCTTTAAGGAGGATCATTATGGAATACCGCAACTATCGCAACACCGACCTGAAAACCTCTCTTCTCGGCTTTGGCTGCATGCGCTTCCCCAAAGTGGAGGGCGGAGACGGGAAAACCTCCGATCTGGCGCTTTCCGAGCGCATGGTCGACCTTGCCTATGCGCAGGGCGTGAACTATTTTGACACCGCCTACGTCTATGGCGATTCTGAGCGCACCATCGGTGAAATCCTCAAGAAATATCCCCGCGAGAGCTTCTATCTCACCAGCAAGATGCCCAACTTCATGTGCAAGACCAAGGAGGACGTCCAGCGCATTTTCCAGGAGTCTCTGGACAACTGCGGCGTGGAATACTTCGATTTCTATCTCTGCCACAACATCAACGGCAACAACATTGACCTTTACACCGGGGAAAATGACATCATCCCCTTCCTGGAGCAGATGAAGGCAGAGGGTAAAATCCGTTATCTGGGCTTCTCCAGCCACGGTACGCCGGAGCAGCTGCAGCGCGCTGTGAACATACGCGATTGGGATTTTGCGCAGATTCAGCTCAACTACCTCGACTGGACCTATCAGGACGCCGAGGCGCAGTATAAGATTCTGGAAGAGGCCGGTCTGCCCATCATCGTCATGGAGCCCGTCCGCGGCGGCCGCCTTGCCTCGCTCGGCGAGCTGGGCAAGAAGCTGGAAGCCTACGCGCCCGGAAAGAGCGCTGCAAGCTGGGCGCTGCGCTGGGCGGCAAGCCATCCCGCCGTGCAGGTTGTCCTCAGTGGCATGAGCACCATGGAGCAGGTCGAGGATAACCTCGCCACCTTCTCGAACTTCGTTCCCGTCAACGAGGAAGAAAAGGCCCTGCTGGCGGAGACCGCGCAGGCGATCATCAACGACGCGCTCATTCCCTGCACCAGCTGCCGTTACTGCTCGGATTGCCCGCAGGAGCTGGATATTCCGAAGCTGCTGAACATTTACGGCGACTATCTGCTCTCCCGCACGCCCTTCTCCCTCGCGCCGGTCGGCCAGCTTCCCGATGAGAAGAAGCCGGGCGCCTGCATCGGCTGCGGTGCCTGCATGCAGCGTTGCCCGCAGGGCATCGAGATCCCGAAGCTGCTCACCGAGCTGGCCGAACTCACGGCTAAGCCCGCCGGCAAATAAGAATTTTCGCAGATGAAAGAGTTTTCCGTCGGTCCAAACGACGCGGGGCAGCGGCTTGACCGCTTTGTCGGCAAGACCGTTCCCCTGCTGCCGGAATCCCTGCTGCAAAAGTACATCCGCATCAAACGCATCAAGGTTTGCGGCAAGGGCGCGAAGCGCGACACGCGGCTGCAGCTTGGCGACACGGTGCAGATGTATATTGTCGATGCGTTTTTTGAAAAGCCGACGGATGAGAACGCCTACCTGAAGATCTCAGCGCCGAAGCTCAACATTGTTTACGAGGACGAGCACATCCTGCTCGTGAGCAAGCCTGCCGGGGTGCTGTGTCACAGCGCGGGCGAGTGGAGTGCTGATACGCTTGTGGCCAACATTCAGGCCTATGCGCTGCAGCGCGGGGACTGGAACCCGAAAGCTGAAAACAGTTTCGCCCCCGCGCTTTGCAACCGCATCGACCGCAACACAAGCGGCATCGTCATCGCGGCAAAAACGGCAGAAGCGCTGCGCATCATGAATGAAAAGATCCGCGCGCGCGAGGTGGATAAATATTACCTCTGCATCGCGCAGGGCCGCCCCAAACCGGCTGCCGGCAAGCTGGAGGGTTACATTTTCAAGGACGCAAAGAAAAACCAGGTCTACGTCCGCAAATCGCCGGAGCCCGGCGCGAAAACCGCCGTTACGGAATACCGGACGCTGGAAAGCCGAAACGGGCTCTCGCTTTTGGAGTGCCGTCTGCATACCGGACGAACGCATCAGATTCGCGCGCAGCTTGCCGACGCGGGCTGGCCGCTGCTCGGAGACGGCAAATACGGTCAGGAAAAGAACAACCGGCGCTATGGCGAAAAGAAGCAGGCGCTGTGCAGCTATAAGCTCTGCTTCAACTTCACGACCGACGCCGGCGTGCTTGCCTATCTCAACGGAAAGCAGTTCGTCTTAAAGCAAGTTGATTTTGTCGAAAAATACTTCTCCGGCGTGAAATATGATTGACTTTCCCGCAATAACTCGATATAGTGGTGGCATAGGAAATGAACAGGCCGCCGAAGCCTCAGACGGCTTCGGCGGCCTGTTCGGTTTTCTTTTGGATTTCATTGTAAATGGGGGAGGATAAATGTCCAAAGAGCTCATTCGCCTGGTCGACTGCGTCATGGCGTTTGACGAGGAAGTCGTTCTTAACGACATCAATCTTTGCATCAACGATCGAGAGTTTCTCACGCTGTTAGGTCCTTCAGGCTGTGGGAAGACGACCACCCTGCGGCTGATCGGCGGTTTCCAGAAGCCGACGTCCGGCGACGTTTTGTTCAACGGCGTGAGAATGAATGATGTCCCTCCGAACAAGCGGGAAGTCAACACCGTGTTTCAGAAATATGCCCTGTTTCCGCACCTGAACGTGTACGAAAACGTGGCGTTTGGTCTTCGCATCCCGAAGGTCGGCGAAAACGGCAAGAAAATCAAGCTTTCGGAACAGGAAATTGACGCACGCGTGACGGAAATGCTCCGTGTTGTAAACCTCACGGGCTTTGAAAAGCGCGCTGTTACTGCGCTCTCCGGCGGACAGCAACAGCGTGTTGCCATTGCGCGCGCGCTGGTCAACCGTCCCAAAGTTCTGCTTTTGGATGAACCGCTCGGCGCGCTGGATCTGCGCCTGCGCAAGGATATGCAGATCGAGCTTAAGCGCATCCAGCAGGAGACGGGCATCACCTTTATATATGTCACCCACGATCAGGAGGAGGCGCTGGCCATGAGCGACACGATTGTCGTCATGGACGCCGGACGCATCCTGCAGATCGGCACGCCCACGGACATCTATAACGAGCCGGAAAACGCCTTTGTGGCGGACTTCATCGGCGAAAGCAATATCATCGACGGCATCATGCGCGAGGACGGCGTTGTGGAGATCTTCAACCGCCGCTTCAAATGCCTGGACAGCGGCTTTGACAAGGACGAGCCGGTGGACGTCGTGATTCGCCCCGAGGATGTGGACATCGTCGCGGAGGATCAGGGGCAGCTCAAGGGAACCGTCACGAATGTCACGTTCAAGGGAATGCAGTATGACATCATCGTGGATTTCTACGGCTTCAAGTGGCTGATCCAAACCACGGATCTCTCTCCCGTCGGCTCCCGAATCGGCATCAAAATCGACCCGGACGGCTTCCACGTGATGAAGAAGAGCGAATATTCCGGCATGTTCGGCGACTATTCCTCCTATTCCGAGGAATATGATGAGATCGGCGACGCCAGCCTTGAGCTGGTGGAGGAGGATGCCGGGGATGAAGAATAAACTTTCCCGTTTTGCCGTCCCCTATGTGATCTGGATGGCCATCTTTGTCGTTGCCCCCATCATCCTGATGGTCATCTACGCGTTCTCTGCCGCGGACGGCAGCTTTACGCTCTCCAACTTCAGCAAAATGACCACCTATGCCGTCGTTTTTGGCCGCTCTTTCAAGCTTGCCATTATTGCAACCGTCATCTGTCTGCTCATCGGCTATCCGATTTCCTATCTGATGGCGCGGGAGGGCGCGCGTTTCCAGAAGATCGCCATGGTGCTCATCATGCTGCCCATGTGGATGAACTTTCTGCTGCGCACCTACTCATGGATGACGATTTTGGAGAACAACGGCCTGCTCAATCAGTTCTTTCAGGCCATCGGTCTCATCGACCTTTACAACAACATTTTCGGCACAGAGCTTGAATACTTCACCATGATGAACACGCAGGGCGCCGTCGTTCTCGGCATGGTCTATAACTACCTGCCCTTTATGATTCTGCCCATCTATTCCGTCATTGTGAAGCTGGACCATTCGCTCGTGGAAGCGGCGCGCGATCTTGGCGCAGACAACATGCGCGTGTTCCGCCGCGTCACGCTGCCGCTGTCCCTGCCGGGTGTACTCTCCGGCATCACGATGGTGTTCGTGCCGAGCGTTTCCACTTTTGCGATCTCTCAGATGCTCGGCGGCGGCACCTATCTGCTGCTCGGCGATCTGATTGAGCGCCAGTTCCTCGGCGGAGCATACAACCCGCAGCTCGGCGCGGCCATCTCGCTTGTGATGATGGTCATCGTCGTGGTGTGCATGCTGGTGATGAATCGCTTCGGTGAGGGCGAGGAACAGGCGGTGATGCTGTGAAAAAGCAGAGACATTTCAAAAGCCGTCTTTTCATGGCGCTGGTCTTTCTGTTCCTCTACGCGCCGATTTTCATTCTGATCTTCTTCTCCTTTAACTCGGGCACAAGCTCCATGGTCTTCCAGGGCTTTTCCCTGCACTGGTATTCCGAGCTGCTGCACAACCGCATCATCATGCAGAGCGTCTACACGACGCTGCTGGTCTCCATCCTTGCGACCATCATTTCCACCGTTGCGGGCACCTTTGCCGCCGTCGGCTTTCACGCGCTGCGCAAGCGCCCGCGCGAGGTGCTCACAACCGTCAACAACATCCCCATGATGAATGCAGACATCGTCACGGGCGTGAGCCTGTGCCTGCTGTTCGTCGTGCTGTTCGGTTTCTATGAAAGCTTTGCCGCGTGGTTCAACGGGATTCAGAGCCTCATCACGCTGCCGAAGCAGCTGAACATGGGCTTTGGCACGCTGCTGATCGCGCACATCTGCTTCAACATTCCCTATATCATCCTGTCTGTCGGCCCCAAGCTTCGGCAGATGGACAAAAACCTCATTGACGCTGCGCAGGATCTCGGCTGCACATGGATGCAGGCCTTTGTCAAGGTCGTCATTCCGGAAATCAAGCCGGGCATCATCTCCGGCGCGCTGATCGCTTTCACCATGTCGGTGGATGACTTCGTCATCTCTTATTTCACCGCCGGCTCCTCTGCTTCCACGCTGGCCATGACGATCTATGGCATGACGAAAAAGCGCGTCAGTCCGCAGATCAACGCGGTCTCCACGCTGCTGTTCGTGACCGTTCTGATCCTGTTGGTGATCGTCAACCTGCGCGAAGCTTCCGAGGAGAAATCTGCCAAGCGCCGCAAGTCGGCAAAGATTTACGCCCACCGCAGCGAAAAGCCGGGCCGCAGCATCGCCCCGATGCTCAAGCGTGTCGGTGCCGCTGTGCTCATCTGTGCGATCATCGCGGGCACCGTTTTTGCCGGCCATGTCGGAAAAAGCGAACGCGTTGTGAACGTCTGCTCCTGGGGTGAGTATATCGACGAAGATCTGATCGACGAGTTTGAGGCGCAAACCGGCATCACCGTCAACTATCAAACCGCCGAGAGCAATGAGGCGCTCTATTCGCTCATTGAGATGGGCGGCGCGGATTTTGACGTGATCGTTCCCTCCGACTATATGATCGAGCGGCTCATTGCCGAGGATCTTCTTGCGGAGCTGGATTACTCCAACATTCCCAATTTCGAGCTGATCGACCCGCGCTTCAAGAACCTTTCCTACGACCCGGAGAACCTCTACACGGTGCCCTACACCTGGAGCACCCTCGGCATTATTTATAACACGGCCATGGTTGACGAGCCCATCACGAGTTGGGACGCCATGTTTGACCCCCAATATGCCGGACAGGTTCTGATGATCAATAACTCGCGCGATGCTTTGGCTGCGGCGCTGTTCTCTCTCGGCTATGACATCAACACGACCGACGAGGCGAAACTGCGCGAGGCCAGTGCGCTTCTTGCTGAGGCCAAAAGCGCGGGGGTATATCAGGCCTTCGTCATGGATCAGGTGTATCAGAAAATGGAGGGCGGCAACGCTGCCATCGCCGTGTACTACGCCGGCGACTATCTGACCATGCTGGAAAACAACGAGGATCTGGCCTACGTCATCCCCGAAGAAGGCTCCAACTGGTTTGTGGACGCCATGTGTGTGCTCAAGAGCGCGCAGCACAAGGAAGAGGCCGAGGCCTGGATCAATTTCATCGCCTCCACCGAATCCAACCTTGCCAACATGGACTACATCTGGTACGGCTCGCCCAACATAGAGGCGATGGAGCAGTATCCGGATTACTACTACGAGACCTACGAAGAGGAGATCGACCAGGAGACGCTGGACATCATCATCACCCCGGCGGACACGCTGGAGCGCTGCCAGATGTATCGGAACCTCCCGGCGGACACGCTCGCACTCTACAACGAACTTTGGACGGATCTGGGCGTATAATTACGCCCAGATCAAACCTTTTTGGGAGGATCCCAACATGATCGCTTCTCTCCCCCCGCTCAAACGCATTCTTGCCATACACGACCTGTCCGGAGTCGGAAAATGCTCGCTGACCGTTGCGCTGCCTGTCATCTCCGCTGCGGGTGTGGAGTGCTCCTGCCTGCCCACGGCGCTGCTGTCCACACATTCCGGGGATTTTTATGGCTTCACCAAGCGCGACCTCTCCGACGAGCTGCTCCCCATCGCGCAGCACTGGAAGCGCGAGGGCGTTCACTTTGACGGCATCTACACCGGTTATCTTGCTTCTGCGCAGCAGGTGGAGCTGATTGAGCAGATTTTGGACCTGCTCGCCACACCGGAGACGATGCTGATTGTCGATCCGGTCATGGCGGAAAACGGCAAATATTATTCCGGCTTTGACGGGGAAATGTGTGCGGCTTTCCGCCGCCTGTGTGCGCGCGCGGACGTCATCACCCCGAACATGACGGAGGCCGCCTTCCTCACGGATCGCGCCTATCATCCCGGCACCGCGACGGAAAGTGAGGTCGAGTCGCTGCTAAACGCTCTTTGTGCGCTGGGCACCGGCGTCGCCGCAATCACCGGGGTGCTGTTGGAAAACGGCGAAATCGGCAACGCCGTCCGGGATGCGAAAAGCGGCAAAATCTGCTTCTCCACGCGGAAAATGCACGGCGGCGTCTTTTACGGCACGGGCGATATCTTTGCATCCGCGCTCTCCGCGCTGCTCGTGCGCGGCGCGCCGATCGAATCGGCGCTGGAACTCGCCACCGCGCTGGTGGAGGGCAGCATCGCGCGCAGTGTCCTGCGCGGTGGAGACCGTCGCTTTGGCGTTGACTTTGAGGGCGCGCTGCCGGAATTCCTCCGCAGCGTGCAGACTCTGTTTGAATAAGAATGGAATATTAATAACAACGAAAGGGGCCAGCCATATGAAAACCATCATCACCAAACCGGGCGAGATCATTGATTTTGAAACCGTGTTCGTCGAGAATCCGGCAATCTCCGGAAATCCGGCGCCCAAGCGCGTCGGCCGCGTCGAGCGTGTCGACTACACGACCGACGTATACGAAGACGGCGTGACCTATCCGAAGTATTGTAACGTCTATCTGCCCTACTGCTATGATCCCGAGGATAAGAGCCGCAAGTACAACGTGCTTTACTACCAGCACGGCAACACCTGCGACCCCGAAATCTTCACCGGCGAGGAGCAGAAGAAGTTTGATGCGCTCTTTGACTCCGGCGAGATTGACCCCTGCATCATCGTATCCATCACCTATTACTTTGACGTCACCAAGGACGTGGAAGAGCGCAGAGCAACCGGTGCCGTGCCCGCGGGTGACGGACATTATCCGGGCATTAAGGGCAACTACTATCGCGAAGTGATTGAGGATATCATCCCCGCGGTCGAGATGAAGTATAACACCTATCTGACCGGCACAAGCAAAGAGAAGATCATCGCCGCGCGCGATCACCGCGCATTCACCGGCTATTCCCGCGGCTGCGTCTGCACCTGGTATATGTTCCACAACGCGCTGCCCTACTTCCGCTGGTACTCCCCGATGAGCTGCCATGTGACGGTTGGTCGCAGCGTCCATGCCGATGTTACGCAGGAAGAGGTTATGGATTACATCCTCAAGCCCATCCACGAGAACCCCGATTATCCTTTCTACATCTATGCCGCGACCGGCGGCCCCGAGGATGTGGGCGCCAGACGGCAGTATCCGCAGATGAAGTTCATCACCAAGGCCGAGCCCTTCTCCTACGGCACGGACACGAAGAAGAACAACATCTATTTCTCCATCGCGGAGTTCGACCACACGGATCTGCTCGTCCCCTATTACTATTACAATTCGCTACAGGTCCTTTTCAAGCTGTAAAAGGCCCGCAACGCGCAAAACAAGAAATCAGGCCCAGCCCCAACATCGGGGCCGGGCCTTTTGTTTTCCCGCCATTTGCTGGTATAATAAAAACACAAGTTTTCTGTAACGAAACCGATATTCGTGCGTCATAGGTGCGAGGGAGGTGAGAAAGTGACGGATTTTCAGGAAGTGTATAAGCTGTACTTCCGGGATGTGTACCGATACGCTCTGTCGCTGTGCCGGAACGAATCGGTGGCAGAGGAAATAACACAGGAGACGTTCTATAAGGCATTGGAAAAGTTGAGCAGCTTCGACGGCAAGTGCAAATTGTCCGTTTGGCTGTGCCAGATTGCCAAGAACACCTACATATCCATGTGCCGAAAGGATAAGCGCTTGGATCCAAATGCCGATACGGCTCTGCTCCCATGCGATGGAATATCGAAGATGCCTTCTCCGTCCGGGAAACGGCCTTTGCAATTCACAGGGTGCTCCACGCTTTGGAGGAACCGTATAAGGAGGTCTTCTCCCTCCGGGCATTCGGCGAGCTATCGTTTAAGCAGATCGCCGAGCTTTTTGGCAGAACGGAGACCTGGGCCAGAGTCACTTATCACCGGGCGAGGCTGAAAATCAAGGAGGAATTAAAGTGAAATTACCCTGCAAAGTCATTGAAGATATGCTGCCCATATACTATGACGGCATTTGCTCTGACGAAAGTGCGGCGCTGGTCGAGGAACACCTGCGGGAATGCCCCGATTGCAGCCGTGTGCTCTCAGATCTTCAAACCAATATGGCGTCTCCCGAAAATTCGGTGGACGATATGAAACCGCTGGAGGAGATCCAAAAGAAATGGAAGAAAGAAAAGCGCCATTCAGTAAAAAAGGGCGTCTGTATCACGCTGGCGATCATCGCCGCAGTTCTGATCGTTTGGGCCTGTATATGGTATTTCGGCTACGCAATCCACTATGACAAACTCGCCGGGAAGCTGGAGAACATCAAGGGCGACTCGGCCGCCATGACAACCGCAAGCCACACTTTGGAATATGATGACTATCGGATCGTTCTGAAAAAGCCGGGCTTTCTCAGCGAGGGCGGATTCATCCATATTGGCGACAAAGAGGGCATGGTGATCTTCCTCGACGAGGGCTGGAACGAGATCGGCTACAACAGGGAAATGTACCTCGATCTGTTCTTCTATCCGGAATTCGGCGGCGGCTACCGAAGCGCCATCGTCTTTTGCGACGGCGAGCATACATGGTGGGTATGGCTCGCGCCGGGATTGACATACAATTACGAGCTCTATAACTCTGCCAACCGCCCTGCGGAAGAGATCGCTTTTCTTGAACAGCTGCTCGCGGACTATCGGGAGGAAATCAACGCGCTTACGGACGTGGCAAAGGATGTGTGGAACATCGACCTGCAAAAATAAATAGCTCAACAAATGCGAAAAGGTGCCGAAACCGGCACCTTTTCGCATTCTGAAGATATCCTGTACGCACACTTTCTACTTGGGCGAACTCTGCAAGGCCTTCTTACAGTCCTGATTTACTTATCCCTAATCCCGCAGCAGGAGCGATTGAAGCTCCCCCACGGTGCCGACAACGAACTCCGCCGCGCGCAGCTCGTCCGCCTCGCCGTAGCCGTAGAGCACCGCAACACAGGGCAGCCCGATATTATGCGCGCCCTCAATGTCGTATTTGCGGTCGCCGACCATGACCATGTCCGCCTTGTCGCCATTCTGCGCATCCAGGCGGCGCATCAATTCCTCCAGCACCAGCGTCTTTGTGCCGAAACGGCCGTCCAGCTCGCAGCCGACGACCTGCTCAAAGTAATCCAACACGCCGTAAGACGCCAAAATTTCCTCAACAAATACACGAGGCTTGGAGCTGGCAATGCACAGCCGCTTTCCGGCATCCCGCAGCGCACGCAGCATTTCCGGCACGCCCGGATAGGACTCATGCTCATGAACGCCCTTCTCCGCGTAACGCGCGCGGAAAAGGCGCACACCCTCCTGCACCTGCTGCTCCGTCATGTCATTATTGTCGCGAAAAGACGATTCCAGCGGCGGCCCGATAAAATAGCGCAGCGTGCTCAGCTCCCCAACCGGAAAACCGAGCGCTTTGAGCGCGTGGGCCGCGCAGCGCGTGATGCCCACGCCGCTGTCACAGAGCGTGCCGTCAAAATCAAATAAAATCACATTCCATCCCATAACCGTTGTACCTCGTGACCTCCAAAGATTTATGCAATTATATATCTCAAATTGGCCAATGTCAATCAATCCCCCGCGTGCATAGTCTGGAATGAATGATCCATGCGGCGAAATGTCGCCGCGGAAAGGATGCCTGGACTATGGCGAAAGGAAAAGCTCTTCCCTTTTTTCTCGGCGCGAACACGCCGAAGGGGTTCTATTCCCTGTACGATCAATACGTCAGCACACAGCGCGGGGATTTCCTGTATGTACTCAAGGGCGGGCCGGGCTGCGGCAAATCCAGCTTCATGCGGCGCATCGCGGAGGCCGCGCTGGATTCCGGACTGGACGTGGAATACATCCTGTGTTCCGGCGATCCGGACTCCCTTGACGGCGTCTACATCCCCGAAAAACGTATCGCCTACGTGGACGGCACGGCCCCGCATGTCCTCGAGCCGGACTGCTGCGGCGCCGCCGGTGCTTATCTCGATCTGAGTCGGTATCTCGACACCGCCGCGCTGCAGCACAAGCTGCCCGAACTGCTTGACCTGCAGCGTCGCTACAAGGCGAAATACGCGCATGCCTACACGCTCTTGCGCGCGCTCCCCTCGTTCAGCCCGGAGGCGCTTGACGGTCTGCTCACAGAAGATGACTATGCCGCCGCAGCGCACAGAGCTGAAAGTGCGGCAAATCGAATGCCCAAAACGCAAAGAAAGACCCCTGTCGAGCCACGTACGCGCTTTCTGCGTGCATTTTCCGCCAAAGGCGAATCGTTCTGCACCGAAACAGTCCGCGCCTTGTGTGACAAGGTTTATCTGCTTGATGACCGGCTCGGGCTGGCGGACACATATTTGAAGGCGCTGATGAGCGCGGCACAAAAGCGTCGGCACGCACTGATCCTCTGCCCCGATCCGCTTGCACCAGAACGCTTGGAGGCCGTACTGCTCCCGGAGCTTCGGCTTGGCTATATCGCCGAGCGCACCGTCGGTTTGGAGGGGCTCCCCGCCGCCCGGCACATCCGTCTTGACAAAATCCCGGACGAAACGCGCACAAGCGCTTTCCGCGCACGTCTGCGTGCGCTGACCAGGCAGCGCGCAGAACTGCTCAGCCAAGCGCAACTCTCCCTTGCGCAGGCGAAAACGCTGCATGATGCGCTGGAGGCGCAGTATAATCCCCATGTGAATTTTGCCGGTGTGCTTGCCGAAGCCAAGACACACGTACAGCGGATCATCCGTTGATTTTGGGCAAGAGAAAAAGCGCCGAAAGCAGAGCTTTCGGCGCTTTTGTTGTTTTGCGAATTGGTATTATCTCAGGCGATTACTCGTTGATGCCGATGACAACACCGGAGCCGACGGTACGGCCGCCCTCGCGGATAGCGAAGCGGAGGCCGGGCTCGATGGCGATGGGGGTGATCAGCTCGACGTCCATGTCGACGTTATCGCCAGGCATGCACATCTCGACGCCCTCGGGCAGGTTGATGACGCCGGTAACGTCCGTGGTACGGAAGTAGAACTGCGGACGATAGTTGTTGAAGAACGGAGTGTGACGGCCGCCCTCTTCCTTGGACAGGACGTAGACCTGGCCCTTGAACTTGGTGTGGGGGTGGATGCTCTTGGGCTGAGCCAGAACCTGGCCACGCTCAACGGACTTCTTGTCGATACCACGCAGCAGGCAGCCGACGTTGTCGCCAGCCTCGGCGTACTCGAGGGTCTTGTGGAACATCTCGGTGCCGGTGACGGTGGTCTCAACGCTCTCGTCCTTCAGGCCAACGATCTCAACCTTGTCGCCGATCTTGACGCGGCCACGCTCAACACGACCGGTAACAACAGTACCACGGCCGGAGATGGTGAAGACGTCCTCGATGGGCATCAGGAAGGGCAGGTCAGACTTACGCTCGGGAGTGGGGATCCACTCGTCAACAGCGTCCATGAGCTCCTTGATGCAGGCATACTCGGGAGCAGAAGGATCGTTGGACTCGGAAACCAGAGCGTTCAGAGCGGAACCACGAACGATGGGGGTGTCATCGCCGGGGAAGCCGTAGAAGTCGAGCAGCTCGCGGACTTCCATCTCAACAAGCTCAAGCAGCTCATCGTCGTCGACCTGGTCGCACTTGTTCAGGAAGACGAGGACGGAAGGCACGTTAACCTGGCGGGCCAGCAGCAGGTGCTCGCGGGTCTGCGCCATAGGACCGTCGGAAGCAGCGATAACGAGGATCGCGCCGTCCATCTGGGCAGCACCGGTGATCATGTTCTTGATATAGTCGGCGTGGCCCGGGCAGTCAACGTGAGCGTAGTGACGGTTCTCGGTCTCGTACTCAACGTGAGCGGTGTTGATGGTGATGCCGCGCTCGCGCTCTTCGGGAGCCTTATCGATGGAAGAGTAATCGGTGTACTCAGCCTTGCCCTGCATAGCCAGGTACTTGGTGATGGCAGCGGTGGTGGTGGTCTTACCATGGTCGATGTGGCCGATGGTGCCGATGTTGACGTGGGGCTTGCTGCGGTTGAACATTTGCTTAGCCATTAATTTTTCCTCCTTATGTGGTGTTTCGTTATTAAATCATTAATTTCGCATTGGGAAATTTATTTTCTCAGCCCTTGAACCGGCCGCCGACAACCTCATCCTGGAGATTCTTCGGCAGTTCGACATAGTGGCTGGGTTCCATGAAGAACGTGGCACGTCCCTGCGTCTTGCTGCGCAGGTCCGTTGCGTAACCAAACATGGAGCTGAGCGGGACATGAGCTTCGATCTTTGCGGCTCCGTTGAGAATTTCAGAGCCCTGGATCATGCCGCGGCGACCGTTAATGTCACCCATGACATCACCCATATACTCATCCGGCGCCGTGACGACGACGCGCATGATGGGCTCGAGCAGCACAGGGCTTGCCTTTGCGCAGGCATCCTTGAAAGCCATGCTGCCGCAGACCTTAAAGGCCATCTCCGAAGAGTCGACCTCGTGGAAGCTGCCGTCCAGAACAGTGCACTTCACATCCACGACCTGGAATCCGGCCAACACGCCGGAAAGCATGGCGCCCTGGATACCCTGATCGATGCAGGGGATATATTCCTTCGGAATCGCACCGCCCGTGACTGCGTTGACGAACTCGTAACCCTTACCGGTCTCGTTCGGCTCAACAAGCAGCTTGACGTGAGCAAACTGTCCTCTGCCGCCGCTCTGGCGGACAAAGCGCGTATCCACGGTTGCCGACTTCTGCACGGTCTCCTTGTAGGAAACCTGCGGACGGCCGACATTGGCCTCAACCTTGAACTCGCGCAGCAGGCGGTCGACGATGATCTCCAGATGGAGCTCACCCATGCCGGCAATGATCGTCTGACCCGTCTCCTCGTCCGTATAGGTCTTGAAAGTCGGATCCTCCTCAGCCAGCTTTTGCAGTGCGACAGCCATTTTCTCCTGGCCGGCCTTGGTCTTCGGCTCGATCGCAACGCGGATAACAGGCTCCGGGAACTCCATGGACTCGAGAATGATCTGCGCTTTCTCGTCGCAGAGCGTATCTCCCGTCGTGGTGTTCTTCAGGCCGACCACCGCCGCGATGTCGCCGGAATAGACCTGACTGATGTCCTCGCGGTGGTTGGCGTGCATCTGCAGGATGCGGCCAAGGCGCTCGCGCTGACCCTTCGTGGAGTTTATCACGGTCTTTCCCGTCTCTACCGTACCGGAATAGACTCTGAAGAAAGCCAAACGTCCGACAAAGGGATCGGTCATGATCTTGAAGGCCAGTGCGGAGAAGGGAGCATCGTCATCGGACGGCCGCGTTTCTTCCTCATCCGTCTTGGGGTTGATGCCCTTGATCGCCGGAACATCCAGCGGAGACGGAAGGAAATCCACGATGGCATCCAGAAGCTTCTGCACACCCTTGTTGCGATACGAAGTGCCGCAAACGACGGGGATCATCTCCACCGCCACTGTGGCTTTCCGGATCGCAGTCCGAATCGTATCGGGCGAAATTTCTTCGCCTTCCAGATACTTTTCCATGATCTCGTCGTCAAAATCCGAGATCGCTTCCAGCAGATTGGCGCGGTATTCCTCGGCGAGATCCTGCATATCCTCAGGAATCTCCTCGATTCGAACATCCTTGCCAAGTTCATCATAAAAGATGCTGGCGTTCATCTCAACCAGATCAATGATGCCGCGGAAGTTTGCCTCTGCCCCGATGGGCAGCTGAATCGGCACAGCGTTACATTTCAGTCGTTCCCGGACCATCCGCAACACGTTGTAGAAGTCCGCGCCCATAATGTCCATTTTGTTGACATAGATCATGCGCGGAACATGGTAATGATCCGCCTGTCTCCACACCGTCTCGGACTGCGGCTCAACGCCGCCCTTGGCGCAAAGAACCGTAACGCTGCCATCAAGCACACGCAGGGAGCGCTCTACCTCAACCGTGAAGTCGACGTGTCCCGGTGTGTCGATGATGTTGATGCGATGGTCTCTCCAGAAGCATGTGGTTGCAGCGGACGTGATTGTGATTCCGCGCTCCTGCTCCTGCTCCATCCAGTCCATGGTGGCAGTGCCCTCGTGCACTTCGCCCAACCTGTAGTTAACGCCGGTATAGTACAGGATGCGCTCAGTCGTCGTCGTCTTGCCGGCGTCGATGTGCGCCATGATGCCGATATTCCGTGTTTTTTCAAGCGAGTACTCTCTGGGCATAATCTTTTACCACCTGTAGTGTGCAAACGCCTTGTTGGACTCGGCCATCTTGTGGGTATCCTCGCGCTTCTTCACAGAGGCGCCGAGGTTGTTGCACGCGTCCATAATTTCACCGGCAAGGCGCTCTTTCATGGTCTTCTCGCTGCGCTTGCGGGAATAATCCGTCAGCCAGCGCAGGCCGAGGGTCTGACGACGCTCGGGGCGAACCTCCATCGGGACCTGATAGGTCGCACCACCGACACGGCGGGCCTTAACCTCCAGACTGGGCATGATGTTGTTGAGGGCTTCGGTGAAGACCTCCAGCGGGTTGCGGTCCATCTTCTTCTCGATGATGGCGAAGGCATCGTACACGACCTTCTGCGCAACGCCCTTTTTGCCGTCCAGCATAATGCTGTTGACCAGCTTGGTCACCAGAACACTGTTGTAAACAGGATCCGGCAGAATTTCTCTCTTGGGAACGTTACCTCTTCTGGGCACTTAACTTCCCTCCTTCATTATGAAATGAGTTCACAGGTACTCGGAGACCCCTTAGGCCCCCGTCTGCGCCCCGGGTAGCTATATAATATCATATAGGAACCAACAGGGCTGTTGGGGATTTGCTTACTTCTTCGGGCGCTTGGCACCGTACTTGGAGCGAGCCTGCTTACGGTTGGCAACTCCCTGCGCGTCAAGCGTACCACGGATGATGTGGTAACGAACGCCAGGCAGGTCCTTAACACGGCCGCCGCGGATCATCACGACGGAGTGCTCCTGCAGGTTGTGTCCGATGCCGGGAATGTACGCGGTGACCTCGTAACCGTTGGTCAGGCGCACACGGGCGATCTTACGCAGAGCGGAGTTCGGCTTCTTCGGAGTCGAAGTACGAACGGCAGTGCAGACACCACGCTTCTGGGGCGCGCTCAGATCCGTCTCACGATTCTTCAGGGTGTTGAGGCCCTTCTGCATCGCGGGGGAGTTGGACTTGTACGTCACCTTTTCTCTTCCCTTGCGGACGAGCTGGTTAAAAGTCGGCATGATTTTCCTCCTTTCCTCAAGACTTTATTTTGGCCGATTTTTAGGGGAAAACCAGCCAAAATCCTCATTAGGGCGCAATTCGCCCATACGAATAAGGATTTTAGCATATTCCACAAAATTAGTCAAGGAAATTTTCGTAATAAATCGAAACTTTTCTTCAAAAAGGAAAGCTCCGGAAGGCTTCCCCTCCGGAGCTTTCATCTCAATTTATCTTACAGTGCGTTGGTGCGGCCAACGAGGGCAGAAAGGTCCACATAATCCTCTGTGGTCTCCACTTCCTCGTCCGTCTCCTCCTGGAAATCACGGTACACGGCAAGGCCCGTACCCGCGGGGATCAGCTTACCGATGATAACGTTCTCCTTCAGGCCGACCAGATGATCGATCTTGCCCTTGATGGCAGCGTCGGTAAGCACCTTGGTGGTCTCCTGGAAGGATGCGGCAGACAGGAAGCTCTCCGTGGCCAGAGAGGCCTTGGTAATGCCCATGAGAAGCTGGGTGCACTTTGCGGGAGCCAACGGCTCACCGAACGCATCCACCTCGCCCGCGGCATTGCGCATCGCGATCTCGCGGTTGGCAGCCTTGAGCTCGGACACATCGATCATCGAGCCGGAAATGAGCTTGGTTGCACCGGCATCCTCAACGCGGACCTTGCGCAGCATCTGCCGCACAATGACCTCGATGTGCTTATCGTTGATGTCAACGCCCTGCTGACGGTAGACCTTCTGAACCTCGCGCACCAGATAGTTGCGCACGCCGGGACGGCCGAATTCGTCGTCCTCAACACCGCGGATACGCAGCACGTCATGCGGATTGAGTGCGCCGCGGGTCAGTTCCTGACCCTTCTCGATCATGTCGCCATCCTGCACCAGAATACCGGCGCTGTAGGGCACCTGGTAAACGCGTGTCTCGCCCGCCTCGCTGTTCGTGATGGTGAGGGCAAGGATCGCGTTCTTCTTGGTTTCCTCGATGCTGAGTTTGCCGCTGATTTCCGCGAGCACGGCCATCTTCTTGGGCTTGCGCGCTTCGAAAAGCTCCTCAACACGGGGAAGACCCTGGGTGATATCGTCACCGGCGATACCGCCGGTATGGAAGGTACGCATCGTAAGCTGGGTACCGGGCTCACCGATGGACTGTGCAGCGATAACGCCGACTGCCTCACCCGTGTTGACCGGGCTGCCGGTTGCAAGGTTGATACCGTAGCACTTCGCGCAGACGCCGCTCTTGGCCTCGCAGGAGAGCATGCTGCGGATCTTGACACGCTCAATGCCGTGCGCCTCGAGAACCTGGACATCCGCTGCGGTAAACATATGGTCTGCATCGAAGAGTACCTCGCCCGTTGCGGGATCCGTAACGGGAACAGAAGGATAACGGCCCTGGATGCTTTCCGCATAGCTCTGCACGAGCTGACCCTTTTCGTAGACCGCGCCGGCGAAGATGCCGTCAGTGGTGCCGCAGTCGTCCTCACGGATGATGACATCCTGCGAGACGTCGACCATACGGCGGGTCAGATAACCGGAGTCCGCAGTACGCAGAGCGGTATCGGTAAGGCCCTTACGCGCACCACGGGAGGAGATAAAGTACTCCAGAACGCTCAGACCCTCACGGAAGTTGGACTTGATCGGGATTTCGATCGTCTTACCGGCGGTGTTGGCCATCAGACCACGCATACCGGCGAGCTGACGAATCTGCTTCATGGAGCCACGGGCACCGGAGTTCGCCATCATGTAGATGGGGTTGAACTCATCCAGGCAGTTCTGCAGCGCTTTCGTGACGCGCTCGGTGGTTTCCTCCCATTCGGCCACGACCAGACGGTAGCGCTCGTCGTCGGTGATGAAGCCGCGGCGGTACTGGCGCTCGAACTGGAGAACCTTTTCCTCGGTCTCCTCGATCAGCGTACGCTTGGCTTCCGGAACCGTCATATCCGCGATGGAGATGGTGATGGCGCCGCGCGTGGAGTAACGGAAACCGAGTTCCTTGATGTTATCCAGCATCTCAGCAGAGATGGTGAAGCCATACTTCTGGATGCAGCGGTTGATGATGTTGGCAAGCTCCTTGTTGCCGGCCTTAAAGTTGATCTCATAATCGAACATGGTGTCCGGATTCGTGCGATCAACAAAGCCGAGATCCTGCGGGATCGGCTCATTGAAGATGATGCGGCCGACGGTCGTGCGCACGAGCTTCTGCTTCTCCACGCCGTCCACCGTCTTGGTGACGCGAACGTAGATCGGGCTATGGATGCCGACTGCGCCCTCGTTATAGGCCATGATCGCCTCGTTCGGGCAGGTGAAAGCCTTGCCGGTTCCCTCTTCCTCACGCTCAAAGGTGAGGTAATAGGCGCCAAGAACCATGTCCTGCGTCGGAACCGTGACGGGGTTACCGTCCTGCGGGCGGAGCAGGTTGTTGGCAGAGAGCATCAGGATACGCGCTTCCGCCTGCGCCTCCGCGCTCAGCGGAACGTGAATGGCCATCTGGTCGCCGTCAAAGTCGGCGTTATACGCGGTGCAGACCAGGGGATGCAGCTTCAGCGCACGACCCTCAACAAGGATCGGCTCAAAAGCCTGAATACCCAGGCGGTGCAGTGTCGGGGCGCGGTTGAGCAGCACGGGGTGCTCCTTGATGACCACGTCCAGCGCATCCCAAACCTCGGTGCGCTGCTTATCGACCATGCGCTTGGCGCTCTTGATGTTATTGGCAATGCCGTCCTCCACGAGCTTTTTCATCACGAAGGGACGGAAGAGCTCGATGGCCATCTCCTTCGGCACACCGCACTGGAAGATCTTCAGATTGGGGCCGACGACGATAACGCTTCGTCCGGAGTAGTCCACGCGCTTACCGAGCAGGTTCTGACGGAAACGACCCTGCTTACCCTTGAGCATATCGCTCAGGGACTTGAGCGCACGGCTGTTCGCACCGGTGACGGCACGGCCGCGGCGGCCATTGTCGATCAGCGCGTCCACCGCTTCCTGCAGCATGCGCTTTTCGTTGCGCACGATGATGTCGGGCGCGTTGAGCTGAATCAGTCTTCTCAGACGGTTGTTGCGGTTGATGACGCGGCGGTACAGGTCGTTGAGGTCGCTGGTTGCAAAGCGGCCGCCGTCGAGCTGCACCATGGGGCGGATTTCGGGCGGAATGACCGGCAGCACGTCAATAATCATCCACTCGGGCTTGTTCCCGCTCTGGAGGAAAGCCTCAACGACTTCCAGACGCTTGACGAGCTTGGCCTTCTTCTGGCCACTGGCCTCTTTGAGTTCCGCACGGAGCTGCACGGAAAGCTGCTCGCAATCCACCTGCTGCAGAAGCTTTTTGATCGCTTCGGCGCCCATGCCGGCGTCAAAGTCGTCCTCGTACTTTTCGCGCATATCCCAGTACTCTTTTTCAGAGAGCGTCTGGCACTTCTGCAGCGGCGTAAAGCCGGGGTCGGTTACGATATAGGCGCCGAAATACAGCACCTTTTCCAGAATGCGGGGCGTCAGATCGAGCAGGAGGCCCATGCGGGAGGGGATGCCCCGGAAATACCAGATGTGGCTGACGGGGGCAGCCAGCTCAATGTGGCCCATGCGCTCGCGGCGGACCTTGCTCTTGGTCACTTCCACGCCGCAGCGGTCGCAGATCTTGCCCTTGTAACGGATCTTCTTATATTTGCCGCAGTGGCACTCCCAGTCCTTCGTGGGCCCGAAAATGCGCTCGCAGTACAGGCCGTCGCGCTCGGGCTTCAGGGTGCGGTAGTTGATCGTTTCCGGCTTTTTAACTTCGCCGTAGGACCACTGCCGGATCATATCGGGAGAGGCAATGCCGATCTGAATGGCGTCAAAAGGCGTATAACTCATCGATTATTCCTCCTCAGGCGCAAAATCGTCGTCTTCATCGTCGTCGAGCTCATCATCGTAGACCTCGTCGCCCTCTTCTTCGACCTGTTCGATCTCAAACCCGGCGGCCTCGATCTCACTCTCGTCGGCCAGATACCGACTCTCATCGCTCAGGCTGGGCTGGAAATCGTCATCATCGTCGTCCTTGAGCTCGATCTCTTCGCCGTCCTTGTCGAGGATGCGCACGTTCAGGCACAGGGCCTGCAGTTCTTTCATCAGAACCTTGAAGCTCTCCGGCACACCGGGCTGCGGGATGTTGTGGCCCTTGACGATGGCCTCATAGGTGCGCACACGGCCGGTGACGTCGTCGGACTTCACGGTCAGGATCTCCTGCAGCGTGTAAGCCGCACCGTAAGCCTCGAGCGCCCAGACTTCCATTTCGCCGAAGCGCTGGCCGCCGAACTGCGCCTTACCGCCGAGCGGCTGCTGCGTGACCAGGCTGTAGGGGCCGGTGCTGCGGGCGTGGATCTTATCGTCAACCAGATGGTGCAGCTTGAGGAAGTAGACATAGCCGACCGTGACCGGGTTATCAAAGGGCATACCGGTACGTCCGTCGTAAAGCACACTCTTACCGTCGCTGCGCAGGCCCGCAAGCTCGAGCGTATTGCGGATCTCTGCCTCGTTCGCGCCGTTGAAGATCGGCGTTGCGACCTTCCAGCCGAGCGCCTGCGCGGCATAGCCGAGGTGGACTTCCAGAACCTGACCGATGTTCATACGGGAGGGAACGCCCAGCGGGTTAAGCACGATGTCCAGCGGGGTGCCATCAGGCAGATAGGGCATATCTTCCTTCGGCAGGATGCGGGAGACAACGCCCTTGTTGCCGTGACGTCCGGCCATCTTGTCGCCCACGCTGATCTTGCGGCGCTGCGCGATATACACACGGACGACCTGATTGACACCGGGGCCCATCTCGTCGCCGGCGTCGCGGGTGAAGACCTTGACGTCCACAACGATGCCGCTCTCGCCGTGCGGCACTTTCAGAGAGGTATCGCGCACCTCGCGCGCCTTCTCGCCGAAGATCGCGCGGAGCAGGCGCTCCTCAGCGGTCAGATCCGTCTCACCCTTGGGCGTGACCTTACCGACCAGAATGTCGCCGCTGCGGACTTCCGCACCGACACAGATGATGCCGCGCTCGTCGAGGTACTTCAGCGCATCCTCGCCGACGCCCGGAATATCTCTCGTGATCTCCTCGGGCCCCAGCTTGGTATCGCGGGAGTCGCACTCGTACTCCTCCACGTGGATGGAGGTGAACACGTCTTCCATCACGAGGCGCTCGCTGATGAGGATAGCGTCCTCGTAGTTGTAACCTTCCCAGGTCATGAAGCCGACCAGGATGTTCTTACCGAGGGAGAGCTCGCCCTGGCTGGTGGAGGGACCATCCGCGATCACATCGCCCGCCTCAACGTGGTCACCCACGGAGACGATCGGGCGCTGGTTGATGCAGGTGCCCTGGTTGCTGCGCTCAAACTTGGTCAGCTCGTAATCCTTGATCTCACCGGTGACATACTTAACGGTGATGTTAGTCGCGCTCACGCGCGTGACCGTACCTTCACCCTCAGCAAGCACGCAAACGCCGGAGTCCACAGCGCACTTGTGCTCGATACCGGTGGCGACGATGGGCGCCTCCGTCGTCAGCAGCGGAACTGCCTGACGCTGCATGTTCGCGCCCATCAGGGCACGGTTGGCGTCGTCGTTCTCCAGGAACGGGATCATCGCAGTTGCAACGGAAACCATCATGCGCGGAGAAACGTCCACATAATCCACCCGCTCGCGGTCGACCTCAATGATCTCGTCGCGATGGCGGCAGATGATACGCTTGTTGATCAGGCAGCCGTTCTCGTCGAGCGGCTCGGTGGCCATTGCCACGATATACTGATCTTCCACGTCGGCGGTCAGGTAGTCCACCTGATCGGTAACACAGCCGGTTTCCTTATCAATCTTGCGGAAAGGTGCGATGAGGAAGCCGTACTCATTGACGCGGGCGAAGGAAGCCAGATAGGAAATCAGGCCGATGTTCGGACCTTCGGGAGACTCGATGGGGCACATACGGCCGTAGTGGCTGTAGTGTACGTCACGCACGTCAAAGCTTGCGCGCTCACGGCTGAGACCGCCGGGGCCAAGCGCGGACATACGGCGCTTATGCGTCAGCTCCGCGAGGGGGTTGTTCTGATCCATGAACTGGCTCAGCGGGCTGCTGCCGAAGAATTCCTTGATCGCCGCCGTGACGGGGCGGATGTTGATGAGGCTCTGCGGGGTGACAAAGTCAAGATCCTGCAACGTCATACGCTCGCGAATCACGCGCTCCATGCGGGAGAAGCCGATGCGGAACTGGTTCTGCAGCAGCTCACCGACGCTGCGCACACGACGGTTACCCAGGTGGTCAATGTCATCCGCCTCACCGATGCCGTGTGCCAGGCAGCACAGGTAGTTGACGGAGGCAAAGATATCGTCCACAACGATGTGCTTGGGAATGAGAACTTCCAGATTCTCACGCACGGCCTCGATGAGCGCCTCGCCCTCATACTGCTCCAGAAGCTGACGCAGGATGATGAAGCGGACCTTCTCCTTGACGCCGGCCTCAGCGGGGTCAAAGTCCACGAAGTTGGACATATCGACCATACCGTTGGAGAAAACGCGCACGTGCTTGCCGTCCGCCATTTCCACCCATGCGTCGATGACGCCGCGGGCCTCAAGCATCTCTGCCTGCTCGCGCGTGAGCTTTTCGCCCGCCTCGGCAAGGATCTCGCCGGTCATGGGATCGGCCACGGGCGCGGCCAGCTTGTGTCCGCTCAGTCTCGCGCCGAGGGCGAGCTTCTTGTTGAACTTATAGCGACCGACATGGCCGAGCTCATATCTTCTGCGGTCGAAGAACAAGCTGTCAAGCAGGCTCTCGCTGGAATCCACCGTCGGAGGATCGCCCGGGCGGAGCTTGCGGTAAATCTCAATCAGCGCTTCCTCGCGGGACTTGCAGGTGTCGCGCTCGATCGTGGAGACGATGCGCTCGTCATCGCCGAAAATCTCACGGAGCTGTTCATTGGTGACCGCGCCGGCAACCGTATCGGTGCAGGAAAGCCAGGTATGCGGCTTGTCCGCACGGTAGATGCCGACGGCCTTGAGCAGCCAGGTGATCGGCAGTTTGCGGTTCTTGTCAATGCGCACGAAGAACATATCGCTGCCGTCGGTCTCATACTCCAGCCATGCGCCGTGGTAAGGGATCGCCGTTGCGCTGTAAATGTTCGTGGCGGTCTTATCCGTCTTCTTATCATAATACACGCTGGGGCTGCGGACGATCTGGGAGACGATGACACGCTCGGCGCCGTTAATAATAAAGGTGCCGCTGTCGGTCATGAGCGGGAAGTCGCCCATGAAGATCTCCTGCTCCTTGATCTCTTCCGTTTCCCGGTTGCGGAGCCGGACGCTGACCTTGAGGGGTGCGGCATAGGTCGCGTCTCTGGCCTTGCACTCGGCCTCCGAGTACTTCGGCTGCTCGTTCATGGTGTAATCCACAAAGCTGAGTTCCAGGTTCCCGGAATAGTCGGTCACGGCTGCTACGTCGTCAAAAACTTCGCGCAGACCGGTCTCCAAAAACCATCTGAAGGAATTCTTCTGAATCTCCAGAAGGTTCGGCATGTCCTGGATCTCCTGGCTGCGGGCAAAACTCTTTCGCAGAGTCTTCCCGTAGAGGACGTCTTTCGGCATCGGACTTCACTCCTTATAATAAGTATTGGGCGGCACTCAACTTTGTACGCCCGGGTTTGTTGTTACATATTTTGCTCGTTTTGCATTTCCCTGTTGCATTCCGCAGCAAATCCTGTTACAA
Organism: Oscillospiraceae bacterium; assembly: GCA_015068035.1. Taxonomy (GTDB): domain Bacteria; phylum Bacillota; class Clostridia; order Oscillospirales; family Oscillospiraceae; genus SIG483. Next base: position 58,362 of record SVLI01000011.1, read on the forward strand.
TCAAAATCGAAATAGGATACTGGGGGAAAAGCCGCCCGTCGCGTATAGACAGGTCAAGCTATTATACATATTCTTCCAAGCCTTGTCAAGGGACAATTTATCCGTTTTGCGTAAAATTTTGCTTTTGTCTGCGGCAGGTGTGTGCATCACACTTTGCCGCTTTTTTGACGCCAGGAGTGAATGTCCATGGATCTGATCATCTATATATTGCTTTGTGTGCTCGCCGTTTTGTGCTTGGTTCTGTTGCGCACCGAAGGGCTGCTGCGCAAAAACAGCGCGCTTTTCATCTCCGCGGGCGTGGTTCTGTTTGCCTTTGTGCTGCGCGCCCGCTGCCTGCCCCACATCACCTATGACTATCAGGATTTTCTGGTCAAGTGGGTCGATCATTTCCGCGCAAACGGCGGCTTTCGCGGCATCGTGAACTATCACGGCAACTATAACATTCCATATCTGTATTTTCTCGCGCTCTTTTCTTACAGCGATATGGAGCCGCTCGGCTTCATCAAGCTGCTGTCCATTCTGTTCGATGTGCTGCTGGCCTGGGGCGTCTGCCGCCTGACGGGTGTATTCGGCGCATCGGAAGGAAAGCGGCGCGCCGCTTTCCTCGGCACGCTGTTGCTGCCGACGGTGCTGCTCAACGGCGCCTATTGGGGCCAGTGCGACAGCATTTACGTCGCGCTCGCGATCTGGTCGCTCTACTTTATCTTCAAGGGCAAACCTTGCCTCTCTATGGTTTTCCTCGCGCTGTCCTTCTCGTTCAAGCTGCAAGCCATCTTCTTTCTGCCGGTTTATTTTCTGTTCCTGTGCCGAAAGCAGCTCAAGCTGTGGCAGCTTCCAATTTTCCCGCTGACCTATCTGGTCGTCGTCCTCCCTGCGGTGCTGCTGGGCAAGCCGTTTTCGGAGACGCTCACGCTGTATTTCAGCCAGATGGGCACGGTTGGCAGCGCGATGAACTACAACTCCCCCTCCGTCTTTGCTCTGCTGCGGCCGGAGAACACGGAGCTTGCCTCCAAACTCGCCATTGGCGCTGCGTTTGCGTTCATTCTCCTTGTGTATGCCCTGTTCATCCGCAAGGCCAAGCGCACCGGCAACGAATCCGGCCTGACCGCGGCGCTTCTGCTCGTGGTTGCCATTCCGTTTTTGCTACCGCATATGCACGACCGCTATTTCTTCGGCGCGGATGTGCTCTCCTTCGCCGTTGCATTCGTGATTCCGGAGCTGCTGCCGGTTCCGGTCCTGTGCTCCTTTGCTTCCCTGCTCGGTTATCACGCCTATCTGCGCGGGCGTTACCTGATGCCTATGTCCTGGGGCGCGGTGGCGCTGATCCTTGCAATAATCTGGCTTTTGGTCGAGCTGTTTTTCCTTCTGCGCACGCGCGCAAACCCGCGAAAAAGAAAAAGCGGATAAAGCTTGCATTTTGGTGTTGACATTTCCAGACGCAGCGGGTATAATAGCCCATGCGTCTGGGAAATGCCGGCGCGAAAAGAATATGCGAGAGTGCTGGAACAGGTAGACAGGCACGTTTGAGGGGCGTGTGTCAACCGACGTGGGAGTTCAAGTCTCCTCTCTCGCACCAAAAAAGCACGATGGTTCATCTGAACCATCGTGCTTTTTCTATATTGGTTGATGTTTACACAGCAATTTGATACAATCTATTCGACAAACTTGAATTTGCAGGTGAATGAAATGATATATCGACTTCCTGAGATTAATGATAAAGCCATGCTGCAAGAGTATGTTCAAGAGCATTATGAGAACAAAGAAACCAGTATTAGTGCGAGTTTAGGGTTGTCATCTTCGGA
>SVLI01000004.1 GCA_015068035.1 Oscillospiraceae bacterium
AGCGGACGTCGGTAAGGGAAGACTCTTTTCCGTTGATGCCGTCCGCAGTGCCGGCTCGGATGCCTTTGATGACCACGCCGCGAAGGACGGACGGATCCCTGTCGTCGAGTTCGATGAGATTGAGCTTCCCGGTGAGTTTTGCCGCCTCGGCGTTATTGCCGCTTTGCGTAGTATTACCGTTGCCCGATTCATTGCCGGATTGCTGATTATCACCGGTGCTGCTTGCGGGCGGGTTTGTGCCGGTGCTTCCGGGATCGTCGCCTTTGCAAGCCGCCAGGCTGACGATCATTAAGAGAGCAAGCGCGAGTATAAGTAACTTTTTCATAAGTGGCCTCCTGGTTTTAATTTTTTATTTTCTATCCCAACGGGATCACGAACGGGGAACGGTCCGCCGACGCTTTGGAGGACGGAAAAAGGCGCGACAGACCCGCGTCAAGCGAGCGTATCGCGCCGATTGATATTATTTAAAAAAGGTATTGACAAAAGAAGCAGGTAGGGTTGCCCTTGACTGACTGACCGACAAGATTGTCGCGTGTTCTTCATTTTTGTCAAGCCCCTTTCTGTAATATTTTTCCGAATACTATAATTTAGTTTATTGTAGTACACAACATGCGGAATTGCAAGCCATAGAAGCGAAATTATTGTGAAATAACAAGGAAAAATGACTCGTGTCGATTTTAAGTTGTCGCTAAATACCGACATCTGTAGCACAGGGGACGGTTCTATGTGTTAATTGGCATAAAAACAACCGCGACCCCCTCTGTGAAAATTCCGACCCCCTCTCGGTCTAAAAACGACCCCCCTTGGTGAAAAAGCGACCACCTAAACAAAAAAACGCCCCCCGGGGGTCGCAGCGTTTCAAAATTAGGGTTCTTACACAAGGAAAAACCTTGAAGCCATAGTGGTTTCGAGGTTTTTTCTTTTTTCCTGCACGCGCTCCCCCAATCCACCACACTGTTTTTTCAGTGTGGTGTTTTCTCTTTATTCGGGCTAAAATTTCATCCCCCCAGGGGGCTTGTAGCCCGATTTTCCCGCAGATATAATATATATGTAAGATGCCCCGGCATAGCTGGCACTACACCGGGGCGTTGCCAACCCCAATCCCAAACAATCAAGGCAGGCATCGTTATTATACAATGTCCTGCCGGAAAAAGAAAGGAAAAAATGAACATGAAGAAGATTTTTGCTCTGCTTCTGGCTGTGGTCATGGTATTGAGCCTTGCAGCCTGCAGCGGTGGTGCAGATAAGGGTTCCACCCTGGTCTACGGTTCCGGCGACTACGATTCCATCAACCCCATTATGAACGAGCACTGCGAGATCAAGCATCTGCTGTTCGACTCACTGGTAAAGCTGGACAAGGACGGCAAGCCCGTTGCCAGTCTGGCGGAGAGCTGGACCTATGACGATACAACTCTCACCTACACTTTCAAGCTCCGCAGCGACGTCAAGTGGCACGACGGCGAGAAGTTCACCGCCGACGATGTCAAGTTCACCATCGAAGCCATTATGAATCCCGACAACGGCTCCGAGAACTACCCCAACTACATCGAGATCAAGGAAATCAAGGTCATCTCCGACACCGAGATCGCATTCATCCTCTCCGAGCCCAACTACGCATTCCTGGACTACATGACCATGTCCATCCTGCCCGAGCACAAGCTCCAGGGCGAAGACATGTGGGAATCCGACTACTTCAAGAACCCCGTCGGCACCGGTCCTTATAAGCTGGAAAGCTGGGACGTGGGGCAGGCTATCACCATGGCGAAGAATGAAGATTACTTCGCCGGTGCTGCCAAGATCGACACCATCATCTTCAAGATCGTCACGGACGACAATGCCAAAGCGCTGCAGCTGAAGGAAGGCACGCTGGATCTGGCACAGGTCACGCCCAAGGACGCGCAGAGCTTCAAGGATGCAGAGGGCCTCACCGTTTACGATATGAACACCTCCGACTACCGCGGCATTCTGTATAACTTCTGGAATCCCTATTGGCAGGAAAACGGCGATCTGATCCCCGCAATCAGCTATTGCATCGACCGTCAGGCCATTGTGGACGCCGTTCTGCTGGGCGAAGGCTTCGTGGCCTACAGCCCCATTCAGCTCAACGAATATAACTACGACGGCGTCGAGAAATACGACTTCGATCTTGCCAAGGCGGAAGCCGCTTTCAAGGCCGCCGGCTGTGAAAAGGATGCCGAGGGCTTTTGGTGCCGCGACGGCGAGCGCATCTCCTTCACCATCAACGCAACGCCCGGCGATCAGGTACGCATTGACATGGCGCAGATCGCTGCCCAGCAGCTGCAGGAGGCCGGTCTGGATGTGAAGGCCAATGTTCCCGCCGACGGCATTGACTGGGGCGGGCAGGAATGCTGCATCATCGGCTGGGGCTCCCCCTACGATGCCGACGACCACACCTATAAGGTTTTCTCCACCGACGCAGGCGCCAACTACTCCGGCTATTCCAACGCAGACGTTGACGAGTGGCTGAAGAAAGCCCGCCAGACAAATGACGACGCCGAGCGCGCGGAATACTACAAGCAGTTCCAGATCGCGATGGCGAAAGCGCCCGCTTACACCTTCTTTGCCTACATCAATGCGATGTTCATCGCGGACAGCAACATCAAAGGCATTGATGCAAACACCGTTCTGGGACACCACGGCGTGGGCATTTTCTGGAATGTCACGGAATGGACCATCGAGTAATCGCGTAAACGTGCCACATAAGGGGCTGATTTCAGCCCCTTATTGTGCATTTGCTTTACAGACAGATGAAACCCGCCTTCCTGTGCAGGCCACAATTCCCCGCAGCGACAGAGGACTTGCCGCACTCCCCCACCTCACCACCACATTCTGCAAGGGGACTTCGGCCGCGGCTTATGATCCGTGTGTAAAGCAAATGACGAGTCAATAAGGACAGGACGATTCTTATGGAAGAATTATTGAAAATAGAAAACCTATCGGTTGGAATCAAATCTCCGGCGGGAAAAGTGCAGGCTGTCCGGGATGTAAGCCTTGACCTGCACCCCGGCGAGATTCTTGCCATCGTGGGCGAGAGCGGCTGCGGAAAGAGCATGCTCTGCAAGGCAATCATGAAACTTCTGCCGAAGTCCGCAAAAATCGAGGGCGGTAAAATAACCGTAAGCGGCGTGGACATCACGGGCTACTCCGACAAGGATATGCGCAAGCTTCGGGGCAAGCTGTTCTCCATGATTTTTCAGGACCCCATGACGGCGCTGAACCCCACCATTCCCATCGGGGGGCAAATCGCCGAAGCCATTTTGACTCACGAGCCCAAGCTGTCAAAAGAAGAAGTCTACAACCGGGTCATTGAATTGATGGAGCTGGTGGGCATCCGGCGGCCCCATGAACGCTACAAGCTGTATCCCTACAATTTCTCCGGCGGCATGCGGCAGAGAAGCGTTATGGCGATTGCGCTTGCAGCCAATCCCAAAATTCTGCTGGCTGACGAGCCGACAACCGCGCTGGATGTGACCATTCAGGTGCAGATTCTGGACTTGCTCAAAGAAATCCAGCTAAAGCTGGGCACGGCGACCATTCTGGTTTCCCATGATTTGGGTGTGGTGGCAAGATGCGCCGACCGGGTGGCCATTATGTACGCCGGCAAGATTGTGGAGATCGGCACAGCGGAAGAAGTCTATTACGATCCCCGGCATCCTTACACCTGGGGACTGATGCAGTCCCTTCCCGCGCTCAACAAAGGAAAGGCCGAACTGAAAACCATCCCCGGTATGCCGCCCACGCTGATCGATCCCCCTGTGGGTGACGCTTTTGCCTGCCGGAACGAATATGCCTTGGAAATCGACTATCACGAGCAGCCTCCTATGTTCAAAATCACGGATACACACTATGCGGCAACCTGGCTTTTAGATCCCAGAGCGCCCAAAGTTGAATCACCGTTGGGAGGGAAACGCGATGTCTGAAGTCTTGCTCGATGTGCAGCGGCTTTCCCATGTGTTCAAGCTGGGCAAACACGCCGTGATCAAAGCGGTGGACGATGTGTCCTTCCAAATGAAGCGGGGCGAGATTTTCGGCCTTGTGGGCGAGTCCGGCTCCGGCAAGTCCACCGTTGCACGCTGCATCATGAACATCTATCAGCCAACCGAAGGCAAGATCCTCTATAACGGCATCCATGTTTGCGACAAAAAAGAGTTCCGCAAGCACCACAAAACGCTGGAAACCCGGCGGCAGATCATTTTTCAGGACTCCACTTCCAGCCTGAATCAACGCATGACGGTGGCGGATATTATCGCTGAGCCGATGTCCATCCACCGCATCAAGCCCCCCAGAGGAAACTTACGGGTTGAAGCGGAGTTCCAGCTAAGCTATGTGGGAATGGATGCCAGCTATTTGAACAAGTACCCCGCGGAGCTTTCCGGCGGTCAGCGTCAACGGGTGGCCATCGCCCGTGCTCTGTCCATGGAGCCGGAGCTGCTCGTGGCCGATGAACCTGTTGCATCGCTGGATGTGTCCATTCAGGCGCAGATCATCAACCTGCTGCGCCATTGCAACCGGGAGCACGGCTGCTCCATCCTGTTCATTGCCCATGACCTTTCCATGGTGGAATACCTCTGCGACCGCGTTGGCGTTATGTACCGCGGCAAGCTGGTAGAACTGGCGCCCACGGCGCAGCTTTACGCCAATCCTCAGCATCCTTATACGAAAGCGCTGCTGTCTGCCATCCCTGTTCCCGACCCCATAGCTGAGCGAAGCAGGAAACGGGCAGATTTCGACGAGCTCAGCTTTGAGCGTGGCGGTGTGCTGACGGAGATTGCGCCCGGCCACTGGGTGCTCCGAAAGGAGGATTTTTGATGAAAAGAAATCCTTTCGTTTACTATGGCAAGAAGGTCCTTGTGTTTTTGCTGAGTGTGCTCGTTCTTTCTGTGGCCGTGTTTTATATCTCCCGCCTTGCGCCCGGCGACCCGCTGATGAGCTACTACGGTGATCGCGTGGAAAAAATGAGCGTAGAGGAGAAAGCGGAGGCGCGGGAGAGGCTGGGGCTGAACGATCCCATCCATATCCAGTACATCCGCTGGGCTGAGAATGCTGTCAGGGGCGACTTCGGCATTTCCTTCAAATACAAGCAGGATGTGATGGAGGTGATCGGGCAGCGGATCGGCTTCACGCTGATTTTGGGCGGCATCGGCTTTGTGCTGACTTTTGTGGGCGCTCTGCTGCTTGGCGTTTTGTGCGCATGGTTTGAGGACAAGTGGATCGACAAGGCATTGTGCAAAGTCGGCACACTGCTCAGCTGCATCCCGGAATTCTGGCTGTCGCTGCTGCTGATTCTGATTTTCGCCGTGACGCTGCATTGGCTTCCCAGCAGCGGCGCATACGACGTCGGCTATAAGCACGATGTGATCAACCGCGCCCGGCATCTGATTCTTCCGCTCATTATCGTGGTGCTGCAGCACCTTTGGTATTATGCCTATATGATCCGCAACAAGCTGTTGGAGGAAACCAGGGCAGACTATGTGCTTTTGGGCAAATCCAAAGGCCTGAGCAAGCGGGAAATCATGTTCCGTCACTGTCTGCGCAACATTATGCCTTCCTACATCAGCATCATGGCCATCTCTGTTCCGCACGTGGTGGGCGGCACCTACATCGTGGAAACCGTGTTCAGTTATCCCGGCATCGGCGCGCTGTCCTATGAAAGCGCGCGGTATCACGATTACAATCTGCTGATGGTGCTTTGCATGATGACCGGCATTCTTGTGATTCTCTGCAATCTGATCGGGCAGATCATTAACGAGAAGATCGACCCCAGAATCAAGGCAAACGAAGTGATCGAAACATCGGAGGTGACCAAAGTATGACAGAAAAAGAACTGTTTACAATGGTCGGCATCCGTCCCGAAGCACCTGCGCCGGAAAAGAAGGTCCGCCGCTTAAAAGGCTTCCCGTGGGTCTCTGCGATTCTGCTTGCCGTGATCGTGCTGTGCTGCATCTTTGCAGAAGGGATTATGACCAAAAATCCCGCTTATTTGGATCTTGAGAATTTCAGCGCTGCGCCCGATGCAGAGTTCCTGTTCGGGACGGACACCCTCGGCCGTGACATTTTCTCCGGTATATGGTACGGCGGCCGTATTTCCATTCTGATCGGCTTTCTGGCAACCCTTATCTCCACCGTCATCGCGGTGGTATACGGCGCTGTCAGCGGCATTGCTCCCGTGTGGCTGGACACTTTGATGATGCGCTTTACGGAGATTTTTCTCAGCGTTCCGGGACTGCTGCTGGTGCTGTTCCTGCAGGCGATTTTGGGGCAGGCCAATGTACTGACCCTCTCTGTCGTCATCGGCGTCACAAGCTGGGCAAGCATCGCCAAAGTTATCCGCACAGAAGTGCGGCAGATCCGCAGCAGCGAATATATCGTTGCCTCCCGATGCATGGGTGGCAGGTTCTTCCACATTCTGCGCAAGCACCTTGCCCCCAATTTCATTGCTTCCATCATGTTCATGGTGGTGATGAATGTTCGCGGCGCGATCGTCTCCGAATCCACCCTCAGTTTTATGGGCATGGGGCTTCCGCTGGAGATCATCTCCTGGGGCAGCATGCTGTCCCTCGCGGGAAACGCTTTGCTGACCGACAGCTGGTGGATCATCCTCATCCCGGGCGTGTTCCTGGTAACGCTCCTCATATGCCTGACCAACATTGGCAACTATCTGCGCAAAGCCGCCAACCGGAAAGAGAGCAATCTGTAAGCGAATACGCGGCGGCAAAGCCTAATTTCAACGACCCGCCGATGCGTTGGCCAAAATGTGCATTTTGCATCGGTAAAAACGCACATTTATCCGGCATTACTTTTGGTGTGCCAATACAAAAACATCCCTACTCGAGGGATCACACAAAACATAAACCGCCGGGTGCTGACACAGCGCCCGGCGGTTTTCATATCAAATTGCAGTGAAAAGTGCGCCTTTTCAAAGTGCACAGCAGCTCCTTCATCGGAATGCTTCCGTCATCCAACGCATCGCGGACGTCCCGGGAGCTGTTGTGATTATGGCTGATCCGGGGCGCCCAGCTTTCCGGTCTCTTCCGCCACGGCAATCGGATAGGCCTCATAATCCCACTGGTGTCCGGTCATGGCAAAATAATCACTGCTCCGGTTGAAAAATCCAAAATCATATGCGCCTTCGTCCCAGGTGGCGTCCGTGCAATACCACTCGCCGTCCAGCCGTACCATATTCCACGCATGATCCTCCCGCGAGTTAAACGCAGCGCCAACAACCGTGATGCACTCAATATCCAGCACATCCATAAACAGTTGGAATGCCGTGGCAAAACCAAGACAGACCGCTTTGCCGCCCAGGATCGCACCGTGCGGCTCATAACTCTCCCGTGGAGCAGCGTTGGGAATGTCATAATGCCGATGGTCATACGATGCGTTGGCAGTGAGCCACGTGTAAATTGCCAGTTCTTTCTCGAGCGCTGTCATGTCCTCACGGATTTCCGTTTCAAGCACCTGCGTCACTTTTCTGTACAGTTTTTGGTCCTTCGCCGACAAACCGGCATCATCCCCCGCCTTCACGGCAGCGACCATCGCCGCGTTATCCCAAAGCGACATATCGTCGATCTCCGGGTCAACATAGGGTTCCCAATACGAAGGGAGATCCTCAAGTGACGGCACAGATGGCGCATCCGCCTCCGGCTCCTCGAGCACTGCAGTTCCGTCGAGCAGCGCGCACAGGTATTCCTCGGCACGCGCGGCATCCGGACAGATCAGAACCGCTGCCCAGCCGTTGTCCGTTACAGCCACCCTTGCCTGCTCTACAACGGCCTCCTGCTCCGGATTATAGCCGAAGAAATCGCCCTGCCGTGCGTGGCGGTAGCTCTCCAGACTCTGATATACACTTTCCGGATCTGCCTGCTCCGTCAGCCAGAACACGCTGACCTCATAGGCCTCCGCCTCGTGGCGATAAATGGAGCACTCGCCCCACACCTCAGAAGCGAGTCCGTAATAGCGCTCCACATAAGTGATGAGCGCGTCCGAATCATAGCTGTTGTTCACAAACTGCAGCGCAGCTGCGTCGCGTCCGCTGTCGGCAATGATCGCCGCTGCAAGTGCATCCGCGCTGAACTTTTTCTCCGTGTTGGGATCTGTTGTCTGCGATGGTGTCGGCGGCGTTACAGCTTCCCCGCCGCAAGCAGACAGCAGCAACAGCAGGACCGCCATTCCGAGCGCTATCCATTTTTTCATTTGCGCATCACAACCTCTGCGAGTTTTTCATATCACAACAATGCCCTGCATCTTACTTGCATCATTTTCAAATTCATGCGGGCTAAATCATGATACAGACAATTTAGCCGTTCAAAATGCAGGTGTCTGCGTAGGTTTTTCGCGTGTCCGTCCTGTCCGCTCTATGTATACAACCACCGGTTTATCCGCGTCCGTCACCATCGAGGGAAACCGCCATTCCACCGGCTTCTCCGCTCTCAGATCAGTCCGTTTTCTTCCAGCCAGACCATAGACGGCCGTTCCTCCATCAGCTCCAGCGTAAAGCTTGCATTCGGACAGATTTCCTCCGCGCGCAGCAGCAGCTCTTTCATCGGAATGTTTCCGTCATCCAAAGCGTTGTGGGTATCCCAGGAGGAGTCGTTGTTGTGAATGTGAAAATGGCTGATATAAGGCGCCCAGCTTTCCATCCACTCCATCACAGGAACCTTGGAATAGGCATTGACATGGCCAATGTCCAGGCACAGCTTCAGTCTCGGGTCATCCACACCTTTCACAATGTCCAAAAGCCACTCCGGTTCGGTTTCCAGCACATTTTCCAGCACGATCTCCACGCCCGGATCTTCCTGCAGAAATTCTTTCCAGAACAGCACGGACTGCTCCGTGTACCAAACGGGAAAATAGATCCAGGGATTATAGCCGCCATGGATAATGACTTTAGACGCGCCGTAGCGCTTGGCCAAATCAATCGCCTGCCGGTAACGCTCCGCCGCCAGCGCCCGGGCTTTTTTGTCGATGGCGCAGGGGAACAGCTCGTTGTACGGCGCATGGAGCAGACTTTTGGAGAAGCCCTCCATCTTCTTTTGAAGGTCTTTGTCCACCTCATCAAATTTCTCGTCCATGTTCCACGCAGTGCAGAACTCGGCAATCTCCAGATTCACTCCGTATTCCTTTGCCACCTGCTCCGCATCGGATGCGATTGTGGAAAGATAAATGTTTTCTCTCTTCATAAATTGCCCTTCATCTCTCAATCAGTCCATATTTGACCTTTACGCGGTCCAGCTTTTCGAGCATAGGCTCTGAGAGGAACCGCAGAAACAGTCCCGTTGCCAGCGCATGAATGGCATCCGCCGGAACGCCGGTGATATAGGCGGTCAGGATCATCTGCCAGTCGGGATTCGCCTGATACATCAAAACCGAAGCCGGATTCATAATACCACCGTAAATCAAAAATGTCACCAGTGCGCCGAAAATACTCAAAGAAAAGCGCTCCCGGTGCAAAATGCCCTTACGGAACAGCACGCCGGCAAGCAATCCCATAATGCCCATAGCGAACATCTGCCACGGAGTCCAGGGACCCTGACCGAAGAGCACGTTGGAGCAGAACATCGTCATCGAACCAACCATAAAGCCAGCCTCTGCGCCAAAGGCAACGCCGGTCAGAATCACCATGGCGGCCACGGGCTTGAATCCGGGCATGGCAAAAAACACTGCTCTTCCTCCGATTGCCAAAGCGCTGAGCACCGACAAAATCACAAGTTCTCTCGCCTGCGGCTTGCGTCCCTCAAAAATCAGGAAAAACGGCAGCATGGTTTCCAGAATAATCGCAAGGGAAATGAGCATATATTTCCTGCCGCCGCCCCACTTGAGGCCAACCCAGAGGGTTAGCGGGATGAGCAGCAGCGAAAGGAGAATCGTGAGCTTAGTCCGCGTGCTCAGTTTTCCGCTCATCAGCCGCTGCTCCCGTCTGGACGGTTTTCGGCTAATGCAGGCGGCAAAGACGCCAAAGGAAAGAAACATGACCGCATACAGCCAGCCATATCGTCCTATGAAGTTACCTTCCTGATAAAGGGCACTCAGGTCCAGCGCAAGGGATGTGTAGATCAAAAGGCCAATGAACACCGCCCCGCTGACAGCGCCCAGGATTTTCCGCCACAGGGGCAGCTTTTGTGGTTTTCTCTCCTCCGGGGGCTCGATATCAACCTTGTCCGAACGTCCTGGCTGCTCCCTTTTGGGCACTTCCCCACCGCAGGCAACGATGACGTCTTCTGATGTCACCGCATTGGGGAGCAGATGACGTGCCATCCGGTTTGCCGCAGTGGTATAAAAGCTCTTGCCGGCAAAAAACGGTTGCGGTGCATCCATCGTGACGATGCTTCCGTCAAAGAACAGCCCGCAGCGGTCTGCATACTGGGCACAGAATTCCACGTCGTGACTGACCATGATAACGCACACGCCCCGATCCGTCAGTTCTTTGAGAATCTGTGCAAAGGTGATCTTAAAATCATTGTCCACGCCCTTTGTCGGCTCGTCCAGCAGAAGAACTTCAGGATCTTGCAGCAGGACTTTTGCCAGTGCGGTTCTCTGCTGCTCTCCGCCGGACAGATCAAAGGGATGCCGGTCGAGCAGACCCTCCAGTCTGCAGAGGGCAACCATTTCCCCGATTTTGTCCGCCACCTCATGCAGCTTCTTACCGGGGAACACGGAAAGCAGATCTTCCCGCACGTTCTTTTTCACCAGCAGCATCTGGGGATTTTGGGGAAGCGCGGTCACCCGTTTTGCTTTGCAGCTAAACTTGCCGCGATAGGGCTTGCGGATGCCGGAAAGCACGGAGAGCGTTGTGCTCTTGCCCGTGCCGTTGCCGCCGAGGATGCACAGCAGTTCGCCCGGGTATGCCTTCATGGACACACTCTTCAGAATGTCCGGCGTGTCCTTTTCATAGCGGAACCACACCTCGTCAAGGGTAATGAGAGGCTCATCCTTAGGTACCTCTGCAGGCCGCTCCGGAATTTGCGTTAACGCATGCTCATCTGCCCATTCGGTCAACTGATTTCTTCCGTCGCTGACCGTCATGGGACAGGGTGTATCCCAGTTCAAAACGCTCCATATCTGCATGGGAGTTGGCATGGAATGGAGCATGGGGTGATTCAGGTTTCGCAGAATTTCAAAGCTCCCCACCGGGGTGTCGTCGGCAATCAGCACGCCCTTGTCCAGGATCAGCAGGCGGTTTGCCATGGGGATCACGTCTTCCAGCCGGTGCTCACAGATCAGAATCGTGGTGCCCAGCTCCCGGTTGATGCGGCCAAGCGTCTGCAAAAAGTCGGTTGCCGCAATGGGGTCCAGCTGGCTGGTAGGCTCGTCCAGAATCAGCACATCCGGCTGCAGCACCATAATGGATGCCAGATTCAGCAACTGTTTCTGTCCGCCGGAGAGCTGCGTCACTTCCATGTGAAACCAGGTCTGGATGCCGAAAAAGCTGGCCATTTCCGCGACTCTGCCCCGGATGGTGGTGCTATCCACACCCAGACTTTCCAAGCCGAAAGCCAGTTCATGCCACACCTTGTCGGTTACGATCTGGCTGTCGGGATCCTGCAGAACGAATCCGATCTTCGCAGACTGTGTGCGGTTGTCCACTTGATCCAGAGGCGTTCCGTTAAAGAGGATCTCGCCCTCTTTTTTACCGTGAGGCGCAAGAACCGTTTTCAGCTGCCGCAGCATGGTGGACTTGCCGCAGCCGGAAGGCCCCGCCAGAACAGCAAAGTCACCGGGATGCAGCACCGCAGATACATTCCGCAGGACCGGGATCTCCTGCTCCGGATATGTAAAGGTCAAATTTTGGATCTTAAAGCGTTCCATTTCCGATCCTCCATTACATCAATAATCAGCGGCAGATTGCACATTCCACCGTAGCACAGGTAGGCCAGGATCTGTACCGGTCCCAAAAGCTCCCCGGTCAGGCTGGGATAGTACGCAAACCCCATCTGTCCGAACAAATGAGGGAATGCCGCGCCAGCGCACAGCAAAGCAAGTATGCCAAGCGCTATTCCATCCCGCTTCTCAAAGGTATAAATAGAAAAAGCCGTTCTGCCCTGGACACCGTAGCCCCGGCTCTTCATGGAATCGGCGGAGATAATGGACTGTTCCATGGCCCAGCTGACGGTAGCGGAAAAGGCAGACAGAACCTGCTGCAGCTTTTCTTTCGTATTCTCCGGTTTATGCATCGCCTTTTGTGTTCGCAGGACACTTTGCAGGAAGTTCTTAAACCGCGGCACGAATCGAAGCGTCATGGAGATCAGCAGCGACAGGGCGGGGATTACCCTGCCGAAAAGATAAATGATCTTGTCGGAGGTAAACACCGTATTGCAGCAGTTGAACCACACGATGGACGCACCCATCATCACCGCAGAGGCAAGGCCAAAGCATATTGCCTCCACCGTAACGGGGTTGTCGTTGTGCAGGTACCACAGCACCGTTACCCCCTCATGGTTAAACATGGGGTTCATGATGGCCATCAAAATGAGGATGGGCGCCAAATAGCCCACCTGTCGGAGAAAGCCCTTTTTCCCCTGCAAATAAAGCAAGTAGGCGCACCCGCTGATCATGGAGATCAGCAGGTACACCGGTTGCTGGATAAACATGGTCATGCCTAAGGCTGCAACAAAGAAAGCCAGATTCACCGCCGGGTGGAATCCCGAAAAGGCGTCTTTATTCATCCACTTTCTCCGCGCCCAAATCGGCACCCATGTCACAGGTATAGCTGAAAACGATCGCATCGCCGTCCGCCAGCGTATAGGCAGAACACCCCAAGCCCGGATACACGTCATTGACGCTGAACATCCAGCCGGACTGCGGTCCACAATCGAACTCATAGAGGTTGCCGATGCCCTCAATGTATACGGAGTCGTAAGCCGAAGCATCCACATACTCAAAGTGGATCTTTTCTTCCCGAAGCACCTTGCGGAACACATCGAAAACGGAGTCTCCGCCGGAGAATTCCACTTCTGTCGCAGCCAGGATGAGGCCATTTTCCGGTATGAGTCCGACTTTCTCCGCCGGCAGCTTGTCCAGACTGTCAAGAAGCGTATCACAGCGAACCTCTAAAGTGCAGGTCAGTTTGCCGTCGCCGTTTTTGTCGGCAACTTTGGCTGTATCGGCTTTGCCGCAACCGCAGAAAAGGGACAGCACAAGCACGAAAATCAATACTTTCACGACATGCTTCATTGTAAAACCTCCGAGTCCGTTTTTCACTTCATGCTGTATAGAGCAGATTCTCCCCGCGCCACGCGGTCAGATGCAACCAGCGCATAGAAGGCCTGCTCCGTTGCCAGCAGATCGGTTTCGCCGTCGATCAGATGAGAAAATCCGCCATCCTCCTGCCGAAACTGCAGCAGCCCGTCCAGCAAGGATTTTCCGTTTTTAACGAAGCGGTCATCATTCAGCGAAATCCCCAGTTCGGCCAACGCAACGATCACCTGGGAAACGGATTCGCTGCTCACCTGCTCGGCGTCACTGTATTGATACCCGCCCGTTTCGTTCTGACGGGAAGACAGAATCGCAAGGCCCTTTTCGATTGCCTCTGCCACATCCTTGCGCTCCTGATATTTCGCCAGCGCCTGCAGCGCCATAGCCGTCACATCAATTTCCGCCTCGTCGCCCATCAGGCACCAGCCGCCCTCCGGAAGCTGGGCATTGATGATGTAGTCCACATACATATCCCGGGTGGCCTGGGTGCTGTCCGCGATATTTTCAGGAATCTCATAGTTGCCGCTGTCCAGCGCCAACAGCGCAAAGGCAGGGCCGTTGACACCCTGAAAGACTGTCTGTTCAAAATCCGCCAGCGGCTGCAGCATATTAAATCCGCCCACATCCGTGGGATCCTCCCCGATTGCCGTCACTGCCAAAATCACGCGGGAGTATTCGGTGTATTTTTTCTCGTGCAGAACGCCGCCCTGCTGCGCGGTATAGGCCGAGAGGTTCTGGAAGTAGGTTTCGTAATATTCCCCCGAAACCTCCAAACCGGATCTTGCAAGACCCAGAATCAGCCATTCCCCACCGACGCTACCGAAAGTGGGATTTTCCACGCTGCTGTGCAGGAATTCGCCGGTTTCCGTCATGATATCCGCCAGCACTTCCAGTTGGCCCTGCCCCGCCCCGGGCTCTTTTTTGCCGCAGGCAGCCAGAGAGAACAACGCGGTCAGGATCAAAAACCAGGATAATAATTTTTTCATATACTTCTCCTATCTTTTGCAGCAGGCGCTTTCCTTTTCCGAAAGCGCCTGCTTTGCTTCATGCGCAGGTACTTCTCATTCGCCTTTCTCTGCCGGGAACTTGTCAAACTTTCCGGCAAGGAACTGTCGGATCAGGACGGCATCGTTGCTGTCAATGATGCCGTCACCGCTGACATCCGCAACCGGTATGCTCAGTTCCCGATTCACGGTCTTTGCTTCATAATCCAAAATCATCTGTGCATCTGCCAGATCAACAGCTCCGTCGAGATTTACATCACCCAGTGTCCCGTCCATAATCGTCAGTTCCAGCGTAACAGAAGGTGTTTTGCTGACCACACCGGTGATCATCTCCGTTCCGTCCTCCTGGTTGTGATACATCACATACGGGAAAGAAATGGTAAAGGTAGCATCCCGGTCTGTCAGCGTTTCCCCGCTCCAGGTTACATAGCGGGTAATATCACGGGTCTTGCCGTTTGCATAGGTAGCGGTCACCACCATGCCGGTGGGATCGAACTTCTCCCCCGTCACGTAAGAAAGTCTGTTCGGTGCTGTTGTGATCTCGATCTTCTCAATGGCGCTGCCGAAAGCCATCAGATGAGCAGAGTCGTTCTTGAAATAGACGGTGCCGTATTCATCCACAATGGGGCTGCAGATTGCATACTGGGCATGGTCCCCAGTGGGAGTAAACAGAGCATAGGCCGCGGTGTATTCTTTTTCTGTAGTCACATAGTCCGCCGCCGTCATGCCGGGTTTATCTCTCAGAACGCGGAGCTTACCGGGTGTATAGTTATCAAAGAAATAGACATATACATAACCGCTCTCAGCTTCATATGCCGTGGTCAGCAGGCCGCTGGTCTGGGGATAGCCCTGAGTAGGCACGCTGTAAGCGATGCTTCTGGAGGGAATGTCTATCACAGTAATGTTATGGCCGGAATAGGCAGTAAACTGACCGACCCCGGAAACTCCAATGTAGGCACGGCCATTATGAACCACAGGCGAACAGGTGCTCATGGGGATTCCGCCGATGCTATTTTCAAGACCTACCGTCCATTTATTGGTCAACTTCTGTCCAGCAACCTGGAAACCATAGAAACTGCCACCCTTGGATGTAAAATAATATGCATTGGTAACACTGTCGTAAACCACCGTGCTGCGGATATCGCCGTTCATGTTGTCCCAGCTGTCCAGCACGCGGCCAGTCTTTGCTTCCAGAAGCAGAAGTCTGGAGGTCTGACCCACATAGCTATTGTTTCCGTCGTCGGTGCCGACCAGGACGAATCCGTCACCTGCATAGGCACCTGCCCAGTAGTAGCCGCCCTTGGATGTGTAGTACCAGGATACAGGCTTTGCTTCCTTGGCCTCAGTCGGATCTTCATCCGTAATGGACATACAGACAAAGTTGGCATCACCGGTCTCACTGTTCCAGAAGCCGGTATACAGGTAACCGTTCTTCACGGTCAGGGGGCAGTTGGGCTGACCACCCAGGGGATCCTTATAGATCCAGAGGGATTCCAGAGTGGATGCATTGAAAGCCTGCACACAACCATCGGACAGGGCCACGAACACCATGCCCTCAGCATATGTAGGAGGTGTAATGGAGAAGCTGGACTTATGGTCCATGTATCCGGTAGCCAAAATCTCACCGGTCACGGTGTCTACCCGGAAGATACGGTCGCCGGCATAGGTGATCAGGTCACCGCCCACCAGAATCGGGCTGCCTACCGCATCAGAATCAATACCGCTGCCCAGCTTGTTGGCCCAGTACAATGTGCCGTCATCCGCTGTGGTTGGGATTCTGAAACCGGTTACCGCATTATTCGTGTTCGATCCGCGGAAGTTTGGCCAGGGAGACCAAATCCCCGGGTTGATGGCACTGTTTGCGGGGACCTTCGGCAGTTCCCAAGCAATCACAACTGCACCACCGGCACCGGATTCCGTCACCTTGTAGCTCACGTCCGCGTCTTTCACGATCAACTCATTCTGATCGTTGCGGGTCACTTCCAATGTGCCGGATTTTCCCACATAGCCGTACTCGGTTGCTGTGTATGCATAGGAGTAACCTTCGCACAGTTGGTAAGCGCCGTTCTCATCGGGCCACAACCGTTCGCCGGACATCACTTCATAGATATTCAAAAGTGCATTGCCGGGACTGATTGCAAAAGTTGCCTCCACCGGGGGAGATTTCAAAACATTCAGCACATAAACTCCGGTTCCCTCCGGAGTCTTTTCATTCTTTACGGTAACGGTAACGACCTGCGTGTTCATGGTGCCATCCAGAGCGATCGCTGACAGTTTGCTTTCTGTCACATTCACACCGTCCACCAAAATTTCGTAGCCAACGCTTTCCTCCCCAAAGCAGAGATTGTCCGTATAGCTGACAAAGGACAAATCCAGCGACTGTGCCGCCATAGAAACGGTAATGTCATAGGATCGGATGCCGGATTGGAAGCCGGGAGTTCCGTTCTGCCGAACCAGGGTAGTTGTCACACCGTCACATTTTGCGGAGATATCCTTGAGTGTCAGTTCCCGTTTGAATTCCACCAGATAGTCCTGATAGTAAGTAACGCCGTTGCTTTCCTTGGTCAAGCGGACGGTCATCGTGTTTTCGATGGGGTTTTCATCCATCAGAAAACGGCTGAGCTTTTCACCGGTAGCGCTTCCGGACAACAGATCTATTTGGTATTCCTTTCCGTGGTAGATCTCATCGGTGAAAAGCTGGGTATAGAGCGCCGTTATTTCCACATGCGGCTCATCGCTGGAAACCCAAAGGAATGCATTGTGTTCCGTGTCTATGTAGCTTATCCGGTAGCTGTGATTTCCAGGGGCAAATTCCGTATTCAGGGGCAATGTATTTTTGAATTTTGTTTGCTTTGCCGTACCGAAAGCCAACTCTGTCAGCCAGTTTCCCATATCCGCAAAATCCACGGTGATGGTGCTGTTGGCGACATTCTCCAGCCTGAAATCATCGGCAATATGATAATAGGTATCCTTCGTGGCAATATAGCTATAGGTTTCTCCGGGAACCAGAGTGTACTTATACCGGTTCTGTGTTTCTGTCTCTCTGTGGGTAGTAAACGGCATCACAACTCCGTTGCTGTTTACCACCTCAATGGTTACATCCCTATCCGAAAGGAAAGACAGCGTCTTGCCTTCACCGGGCTGGATGGTCAAGGTGTAGGCATTGGAATATCCGCCTGCCGAAACCGCAATTTCAACGTCCGTTACCCCGTTCACCGGAACGGCAATCGGCTCCGTTAGCGGCTGACCATTCACCGTAATGATGTAATCCTCTCCCAAGCCTGTGGCGCTGATCGAGACGGAAGTCGTGGTGTCCAGCACTTTATAGGTGTATTCCTTCACATCGCCGGAAAAGGCATACGTTGCCGCCTGATCCGTACCGGCCTGATCCGCAACCGTAATGGAAGTCAGGGTGGGAATTCGGTCAAAGGTCACCGTATAATCCTGGGAATATGTGTAGCCGTCGTCCGCTTCGTGGGTAAGCCGATATACAATTGTGTTTCCAGCCGCACCCTTGCCGAGCACTTCATAAGCACCGCTGTTCCATGATTCAAAAGCCAGCTTCTTTTCCATCTGCTTTCCCGTGCTTGCCATGGTGTAGATTGCGGTAAACACAGGCGCCTTGCTGAGCTGGGCAGTATCATATTCTGCATAAGAATAGACTGCACCAACGAACATATCCGACACCAAAACCGTCATCTGCCGGTCTGTCCACTCTCCTCGGGAGAATTCTGCATCCGTAAATTTGTGCTCTTCGTTGCTTTCCGCGCCGTAGCTGCCGGAAAGACGGAGCGTGTCTGTTTTCAGCCACAGCTGCTCCGGCAGTTTTACTTCAAAAGAAACATCTGCGGAAACTGCGACAGAACCGGACACCTGCAAGCCGTTTTGCGCAACCCGGAATACATAGTTTCCCATAGGCAGCAGCAGTTTTCCGTCGCCGTCATCTGTCCACACTTTCCCGTAAGGGTTCTCTGCCACGATGGTCACTCCGGGGAAATTACCGGCTGAATACAGCTTGGTGCCATCGGTAAAGCTGACAGCATACTGTGTGCCACTTAGCGTTTCTTCGTATTCCCGAACCGTCGTATTCAGATCATAGGCCAGCATTCTTGCGTCATCTTTGCTGGCGCCCACAAAATTCTTCTTTGCGGTGTCATATTCAGCCTTGGCTGCTTTGCGAACATCCTCTTCCTTTTCCTGATAGTCCGCCATAGCAGTCATCAGCATGACCAGACCCTCGTTTGGTTTGCTTTCGGAAGAAGGCCGCTCACTAAAGCAGAAATGCGTCACAGAGGAAGCCGGGGCAGACAGGTCATAGCCGCCGTCCTGGTCGCTGCGGGTGAAGTTTCCCGTAACACCGTCAATAGCAGTGACCTGTCCCTGCTCCATACCTGTGAATGTATGACCGCTGTTTTGCAGCGCCTCACCCAGAGTCTGCCCCTCGGCATAGGTGATGTACTCCGGCGCGATCACCAGCTTCCCGCCGGCCTCCGCAACCAACACAAATTTTCCCGCCGGCTGGGCCGCCTCTGCACCGACAGGCAGAATGCCAACGATCAGCAGCAGCGCCAACAGCACGCCCGCCAGCCGTAATCCCTTCTTCGTATTCATGAGGCATACTCCTTCCTCAGTACAGGCAGGCAGCCCACTTGAGCCACATACGTTTGTACCACTTCACTTCCGATTTCAGTTTTTCCAGCACATGGCTGTGGAACTGAGCGGCAGCCACCCGATGGTCTTCCTCCATCGTCTGACCGCTGAACATAGCCTGGTCATTTAAGCTTGTCACAGCTTCAAACTGTGCGCCAAATTCTGTGCCGTATTTTTCTTCCAGAGGTTTTGCAAGGCCGCGCATGGAACCGTTTCCGCGACTAAAGCCCAGCTTTTCCAGAAGCGCTGCAGTATCCGCATAGATCCAGGCAACTGCATCACGGGCATTCTGGCTCCGGAATTTTTCTTCTTTCCGTCGCAGCAGGAGCTTTCTTCTCAGCCAAAGGCCCAAAGCCACAACAAGGAGCGCCGCCAAAACAATCAGCAGTCCCCAAAGAACCGTTTTGAGAACGATCATGACCATGCTGCCTCCAACCGGCTGCGGCTGCTCGTCTTCGGGAGGCTCTTCTTCCTCTTTGTCTTTTTTCTCCGTGGTATCCTTATTGGAGGAGTCATTTTTGTCAGGCTCGCTACGTTCGGGGTCTTCCAAAATCTCCCCGATGCCGGGTGTCAGATCCATAGGGATCCAGCCGATGCCATCCTGATAGACTTCCACCCAGGCTTTGGCACAGTTGCTGTCCACCGTCATGGTTTCGCCGCTTTCATATTTCTCTGCCATCTCCGGAGAAATCACATAGCCTTCCGCATACCGCGCAGGGATTCCGAAATAACGCAGAGTCATGGCCGCCACGGTGGCATATTGGAAAGAGGTTCCCTCTGCCATTTTCAGCGGCAGCTCCATATCCTCAGGCGTGCCTTCCTCCGGGAAGCATTTGCTCAGAAAGATCAAAGTGCATTCCTGCGCCTGCTGCAAAGTGAGGTTGTCGGCGCTTCCGTACTGCGCTGCGGTCTCATCCCACTGCTCCTGCAAAAGCGCTTTCACATCCGTGGGGATCTGCAGATAGTAGTGACCCACGAACTGCCGGTAACCGCTTTCTGCTTTCCGGTACTGGAGCACGGCAGGATCATCGGAGGTCTGCAGATGGGTCAGCACCTGCAGAATATCATCGGCGCTTCCGGCGGTGACGGAGTAAACATAGCTCCGCTCCCCTTTTCCGTAAACACCGTCTGTGTTCAAGTTTTCCGCCTCCACCCATGCCCCCTTGCCAATGCTGAAGGGTACATAACGGTAGTAGCTGCAAGCTCCGATATTCTGAATGGTAACGGTGCTCTGCTCCATTCCGGCATAAGCAGCCGCTGCATCAAACTGTGCATTCCGGTCAAAAGCATTGAGGTTGAGCCAATACAGAAGCTGCTTGTTCTTGACCAAAGCTTCCGTATCCAACGGCGTCCAGGCATCTCCCGTAAACACCGCACCGGTGTAGCCCCGCAAAAACATCTGCTGGGGTTTTCCCATGGTGACCGCAAGCGCCTGTTGCGCTTTTTTATCCGTCTTCTGATAATTGGAGAAGTCACCTTCCGGCAGAGTTGTGTATTTGGTTTCGTACTCTTTCTCGTGGATTGTCTGATGTACATTCTCCCGAATCCGGGCAGCCCTGCTCTGCACGCCGGGCAAGCTTGACAAGGCGATCAACAGAAAAGCAGCCACGCCGCAAATCAACCAGCTTGTCACGACGGGAGCAGCAGAGTCCTTCTTCCGCCAACCGCTGTACACAAGAATCAACACCGAAACGGCCAGCACCGGAAGCAGCCATACAAAGCGCACATCTGTGCCAAAACTTGTCATGCCGAAAATCAGCGCAGCGGGCAGCAAAACCGCCAGCACAGCGGGCGCACGGGAAACAAGCCAGCAGCAGGCCAAGGCGATCACGCAGGCGCACACGCCCGAGAACAGAGAAACGCAGAACCCGCTCTGTTCCTTACTCAGCTGCAGCTCCCACTCCGGGAGTACCCAACCGGTGCCTTGAAGCATCGCATCACTTGCCGTATTCCAAAAGACCCGAAAGCCCTCCAGCAGCTGCTTGCGGAAAACCACGGTTAACACCAGCGCAACAAACAAACCGCCGATATATAACCAGTTTTCGTGTCCGGCCCTGAGCAGGACGCCGTAGACGAGGCATAGCCATACAGATACTGCCAGCATCACAGGCCAGGCGTTGCCCGTGAGTCCCGTTGCCGTCAGCACCAATACCGCCGAGGCAAACAATGCCACCAGGGTCTGCAGCACCCAAAAGGTATCTTTCTTTCTGGGACTCACGGTCTGGCGAAGCCGTATCCCCGCTTTATTCCGTTGGGTCAAGGCAATCGCCTCCCTTAAATCTCAATTTCAGTTAATTGACTGACATAGTCATTCTCGTTGAAGCACACCGCGCCGTCCAAAACCGTTTCACCGCACAGCAGCATGGTCACATGGCCATAGCGCTGCATATCCACGACTTCACTCTGTGGCGTTTCGGCAATGTAAATCATATGCGCACACAGGGCATCCGGCCGGGTCTGCAGCAGCAGGCCCGCGCCGCTCACCCCCGTCTCTGCACCGGTGGCTCGCAGCAGTCTCGGGATAATGCCCACAAACTCGTCCATTTCCCGAATGCGGTGCGTAATGCACAGATTCCGGTCCGTATCATTCCAGCCCACAGTGAACTGGATACCCATGTCCACAAGGCTGCGGCAAAGGGAGATCACCACTTCCGCCTGGGCATCAATGAGGCCAGGATTCCGGGTTTCACCGGTTCGCTCCCAAAACACCAGCACATTTTTGGAAATGGGCAAGCCTGGATCCCGGACGATGAGCTTATCGAATTTATTGGTCAGTTTCCAGTGAATCTGCCTGGGGCTGTCACCCGGAACATATTCCCGGAGCTGGAAAGTTTCCGTCAAATCCGAGCCGGGCCGTTCCTGAGAATAGCTTTCGCTGTCGTCCGCGGCGCTGGGATTGGGCACCAGAACCACATTCGGCTCAAAAGTTTCCGGCTGCACGGCAGTATGGGCAACGGCAGTGCACTTGCAGCGTATGCCAAAGATGCCGAAGCAGTCATAGAGCACCACCTGCGGCACCCACACACGGAGTCGCCCGCAATATTCACTCCCAACCCGCAAGCTGCATTTTTGCACTTTTTTGGGCGCAGCCCAGGTAACAAGCCGCTGTTTCTTCGTTTCCCGGTTCAGCTGGTTTTGCACCACCACATCGCAGCGCACGCGAAGTGCGGCAAAGACGGTGGGATTTTGCAGCTTGATGGTGATGCTCCCTTCGTCGCCCTTCCGCTGGCTGACCGCAGCTTCTATGCTGATCTCGAGCTTTTTTCGCAGATAGGCCGAGATGGGAATGCTGCAAAGGGGCAGCAGAATCAGCAGCAATGCAAGGGCCAGCGCCACACCGCTTCCGAACCAGGCAAAGCACCACAGCAGCAGCACTTCCAGCGCAAGCCAGCCTAGTTTCATTGCAATCATAAGCAATACCTGCTCCCGTTATTTTTTAATCACCGGCATCTTCACGTTTTCGATGACAGAGCGCAAAAGGCTCTCCGGCTTTTCCTCCATCATTCTCGCCTTGGTGGCCAGCACCAGTCGGTGGGCACAGGTGTCAACAAACACCGCTACAACATCCTCCGGAATGACGTAATCCCGTCCGTGGAGGTATGCATAGGCTTTTGCCATACGGCAAACAGCCAGGGCACCGCGGGGACTGACGCCCAACGCGATCATGGGATGCTCACGGGTTGCCTGTGTCAACTTGGTTACATACTCATAGATGCTGTCCATGACCTGCACCGCAGCAGCCTCCCTGATAAGCTGCTGCAGCTCGTCGATATTGACCACCGCCTGAATCTTATCCAACGGATTCTCACGATGACGGTCGCGGAGAATGCTGATCTGGCTTTCAAAATCGGGATAACCCATGCTGATCTTGATCATAAAGCGGTCCATCTGGGCGCTGGGCAGCATCTGCGTGCCAGCAGAGCCAACAGGGTTCTGGGTTGCCAGCACAACAAAGGGGCTGGGAAGTGGATAGGTCTGACCGTCCACGGTAACCCGCATTTCTTCCATGGCCTCCAGCAGAGCGGACTGGGTCTTGCTGGAGGTGCGGTTGATCTCATCCGCCAGCAGCAGGTTGGTCATAATGGCGCCGGGCTTGAATACGAAGCCGCCGATCTGCTTTTCATAAACGGAATAGCCGATGATGTCCGAGGGCACGGTATCGGAAGTGAACTGGACGCGGCGGGTATCCAGCCCCAACACCTTGGCAAACGCCATGGCGGTGGTGGTCTTGCCTGTACCGGGGACATCCTCCATAAGGACATGCCCGCCGGCCAAAACCGCCATCATGATCTTCTCGACAGTTTCATTTTTACCTACAACGACTTTCTCGATCTCCTGCAGGATTTGGTTCAGTTTGGGATTCATGTATCTTCCTCCATGATCTTTACTTTTTATAGAAAGAAAAGCATTAGACTGTTTCGGCCCCGCCGGCGTCCTCAGGCTGTTCCGGCTGGGGATCCGGCTCTGGTTCCGGGGGCGTTGTTGTGGGCGGCTCCGTTTTGGGAGGTTCTGTCGTCGGAGGTTCTGTCGTCGGAGGCTCTGTCACCGGCGGTTCCGTTTGCGGCGGTTCCGTTCCGGGAGTTTCGGCCATTCCGCCGTTGGGATCCGCTTCACCGCAGTATTCACAGTAACCGCCTGTATAGCGGTGATGTCCGGCGAAGAAGCCCTCCTTATCCATGTCATAGCCGCAGCTGCTGCAATGATAAGTGGTTTTCTGACATGTGGCGTGGATTTCTGTCAATGTGCCGCTGCATTCATCCACATGCCATGCGCTGCAGATCTGACACTCATAGGTTTCCTTCTGCACACCGTTTTCGGTATAAGTAACGTGCTTATACTGATGGCGGCCGCGGTTGGCAATTTCTTCGCAAATGGAGCATTTTTCATAATGCTCTGCCGCAGTTACCTGCCATTTATTATCCAGCGCATGCCCCTTGGGGGCAGCTTCCTCTTCCCGGATCATATTGCAAATCGCGCACTGGACGCTTCTTCTGCCCGGTTCCGTGCAAGTTGCGGTATTGCTGCCCTCCACTTCCTTCCAGTTATGGGCTTCTGCCGCATTACATTCCGCGCAGTTGTGATGGTCTGCCGCATTCTCACCGGTATATACCCAACCGTGTTCCGCAGGGTCTCCAATTTCCTTCCTGCAGTCATTGCAATACTGAATATGGGTTCCGTCGCCAAGGTCCGTGCAGCTCACATTCGCATGGGTGCAGTCCTCCACAATGCCGCAGCAATGGCAGACGTTGGAAACCGAGCCGTCCGCATTGGTGACTGTTTCCATCCTGTGATTGACCCGGATGCTGCCATTGGCGGCGGACACGCAGTAACCAACGGTACTGCCATAACCGGCTGTTCCGCCGCCCACATCCCAGCCGTATGCCAAAGTGTAGCGGACGATCAGCACATCGCCGGGTTGCAAGTACACACTCGACATGGACTGACCGGGGTAGTATGTAGAACCACCTACGCTGTACATCCAGCCGGAACCGCTGGTGTAGTCAAACTCTCCGAAGCTATTGCCGGAGCCCGTGCTTTTGTTCAGTCCGTTTCGATACAGGCAGCGCCAGAGGGTTGCAAGTCCGGTTCCTGCGCCAAAACGGGCATCAATGGCAGAGAGCACTTCTTCCTCTGTAGCGCCGGGCCACATGCCGCCTTCCAGGGCGTTGGCGTTATGGCCGGTGGTCAGACTTTGCAGATAGAAGCCTGTGTCCAACGTACCTGCATAGCGGCCGCCCCAGCCAAGCGTCTGCTCGGCTTTCCCGAAAGGTTCGCCGGTATCCTGCCCCATAATGGCTTTGGCGATCACATAGGACACTGGCTCGTCCGCCAGCACGTTATAGCTCAAATTCGCCACCACACCTAAACCGAGGGCCGTCATATCCACATAGATGGTCGCTGTGCCGATCTGCTGGCCGGATTCTCTGCGCTGCCCGTTTAGGGTCAGCGTCAGCTCGCCGTAATTTCCCAGCGCATCCTCTGCATAGATGTTCAGGGTATGGATATTGGTGTCACCCACCTCGGGGTTCGCCGGATACAGATCATATTCGGAAGCTGCACCGGAGGAACTGATATAGCTGAGAACCTCACCGTCAAACGTGACGATCAGCTTGGTATCCGTACCGTTCGCGGGGATATAGCTGATGACATTGCCGTTTACATCCTCGCTCCACGCCCGGACAGTCAAATTGGTTTTCGTTTCGTTGATAATCTCCTGCCCGTCGAGCAAGTTGGTGCTGATCTTGATGCTGTTTTCGCCTCTGTGCTTGTAGGGAATATTGACAGTAAAATGATAGACATTGCCGCTGTCATCCTGCGCTTCGATCTCGAAGGTGTTTTCGCCGGTCTTGCCATCCTTCAAAAGCAGGCTAATCTGTCCCACCGCTCCCAAAGTGACGGTTCTTCCGCTGCCGGATTGATAGCAGGTCACAGATGTGATGGACACATTATCCTCTGCGCCGACAAGGGACATGGTGTAGTCAAGCGCTCCGTCTGTGAGCTGATCATCATAAACCGCTTCGGCGGTCTTGCTTCTTGTGTTCTCGCAGGTGACCTGCCGCGCAACGGGCGCACCGTCTTCCTTTACGGTGTATTCCATTTGCAGAGAAAGATCCGCAGAGTAGTAAATGACGATTTCAAAGACTACCCGCTGGCCGCTGACCATTGTATTGACTGTAATATGATAGGCATTGGACGTCGCGCCGGCCGGCATGGAAAGAGGCAGAGATCCGCTGGCCTCCAGATTGCCGCTGCCGCCGGCTTCAGAGATGTATGCCACACTCAGAATTCGGCCATTCTCCCCATCTGCACCGGTGAGCTCCAGTTCATATGGAATTGCGCCGGCGGAAAGCTGGTTGTTTTTGATGCGCAGGACAGATGTATCATCCGCTTCACAGGTTTTTGTTCGCGGAGTTATCCCCTTTTCCATCCAATGAAATTTCAGCTGCACATCCAGGGTTTCCTGATATGTCAGCTTGTAGTGGTAGAGCACCTCTCTTTCCGCTGTACGAACCGTAAAGGTGAGATTGTAAACCTCCTTGTCCGCACCGGGTGCAGGATTCAGGATCAGCGTGCCGCTGTCCGGCGCCAGCTCTCCGGATTCTTGCCCGGATGCCGTGGTGTAGTCGGCACCGATGATTTGGGCATCTTCTGCCAGAGATCCAATCAACTGCACAGAGTAGCCAAAGACCCGCTCTGTCAAATCGTAATTCTTAACAGAGAAACTCTCGGTCTTGTCAGGGCCGCAAACAATTTTCCGAACGTTGCTATCCTCTGGATGCCAGGTCAATTCCAAGTCCAGATCCAGACTGTACTCACATTTCAGCACGAATGTGAATTCCAAGTCCTGCCGGACATCTCCATCGTTTTTCCCGGCTTTCTCAATAAACGCCTTCACACGGAAGGTATAATTCCGGTCACCGTTTCCGTCGGCAAGCTCAATCGGAATGCTGCCGCTCTTTCCCGTTTCCCGGAATGCGCTGTCACCGGCTGCCACGGACACGCTTGTGATCTCCACATATTTGGCATCTGTGCCGGTGAGGGCGAATTCGTACTTCAGAGAATTATTTACAAGCTGGGCCGTGTTGACGGACTTGGCAACCGTACCGGAAGGCCCGCAAGCGATGGTATTGGGGTCGGTGCCGTACTTATACCAGGTCATTACCGCCGCCAGATCCAGCTCCAGCTCGTCTCCGCCTTCTTCCCCATCGTCGCCGTCATCGTTGCCCTCATCCTCATCGCCATCATCGGGATTTGTGGGATCCGTTTCCTCCGGCGTTGATTCCTCCGGCTGTGTTTCCTCCGGCTGTGTTTCCTCCGGCTGTGTTTCCTCCGGCTGTGTTTCCTCAGGTTGTGTTTCCTCGGGCTGCGTCTCCTCCGGCTCTGTCTGCGCAGCGCTGTCTTCATTGGGAACCACGATATCATCCAGTTCGCTCACATCGTCTCCGACTTTCAGAATGGTGATTTCCCGAATCGTCTCATGATCCAATGGATTGCTTGGCTGGGAACGCGTCATATCATGAGCCGGCAGAAGCAAGCCAAGCAACAACGCTGCGCAGAGCAGGATGCACACACCGGTTTGCAGAATATTTTTATGTAGCAATGCATTCCAATTCATAAATTAATCCCTCTGTTGTTGCTTTTGACCTTTGCGTATACCCACCAAAATCCGGCGGATATACGCAAGCGCCAAAGGCAGCTGCGCCCCACCCGGGATTTCCCGGGTGGGGATTGTTATTTTCAGATCCACTTTGCGTACAGGGTCATATTATCCTTGACCTTGTCGTTCTCGAAGTCCCAGCGCTGTGTGTATTCCGCATCCGCGTACCAGCCGGCAAAGGTTCTTCCCATGCTGGCAGGTTCTGCGGGACGCTCTGCATAGCCGCCCTTCTTGACCTTCTGCTCCTTGATCTTCTCTCTGCAGCCCGTCTCAAATCTGACGGTTTTCTTATTCAGCAGCAGGATCAGAATCAAAATCAGCAGGCCCAGCAGGCCCAGCCCCAGCAGCCACCACCAGCCGCCAAAACCGCCGTCATTGTCATCGGTCGGCGTCTCTTCAATGGGTGCGCCCTGCTCCCATTTGGCATACAGGGTCATATTGCCCCGGACGGTGTCGGCATCAAAATCCCAGGGATTTTGCAAATCAATATCGGTGTACCAGCCTACCAGTCGATAGCCCTCGCGGACAGGATTGTCGGGACGGGCAACCGTCTCCCCGTACTGCACGATCTGATCGGGAATGGAGGAGCCTCCGTTGGTTTCAAAGGAAACGGTGCAGTCGGTGGTCAGGATCACCGTCACATCCTGGCAGGTGGCAGCGTAGCTGTCCTTGCCGTCAGCGGTGGAAACCAGGTAATCCTGATTGGTAATTTTGGACACGCCGGAGTTGCCGATAACTTCCAGTTGAAAAGAGCCGATCAGCTTCTTCGCACTCCAGCTTTCGCCGCCGGACAGCGATACAAAGTTCATATAGAACTCCCGGAAGGTATCCCGCAGACCGATTTCAGTTGTGGAGATGCCATCGCTGAGCATCGCGCTGTCTTCCACCAGCTTGAAGAATTCGCTGTCATAGCGGATTTCGTTCTGCATGGCATACATATCATAGTTTTCTTCGCTGTCTGTCCGGCACAGGGTGAACACAACGGTGATGATGTCACCGGGCTGCACCTTTTTCTCATTACTGCCGTCTACCGACAGTTCAAAGAAGAACTCGCGGGAGTTGTCGGTTGCATAGGATGTTATCGCGCAGGACAGCAGCACCATCACCGCCAGAATCAAAGAAATTACTTTCTTCATTTCTTAACCTCCAATGTAGATCTGATAAATTGCCTGATACTCCGTTTCTTCCACGGTGCCGTTTCCGTTTGCATCCACCGCAGCCATTTGCTCCGGTGTCAATTCGGCTTCACCCAAAAACGCTTTGTAGGCCAGCATCACATCGTCATACTCGATGATACCGTCGCCGTTCACGTCGCCTTCCAGTGCGGACAGGATCGCGCCGGATGTGGCCTCCGCATCGATCTCTTCAAAGACGGAAAACAGCGCTTCGTTGTTGCGGATGTACTGCACCATGGGTGTGACTTGCGCTTCGCCGACGAAATCGGCTGCGATCTCAAAGGTCACGGCAAACAGAGTTCCATTCCCCTTTACAGGGTCTGCGGAGGCGGACACCACAAAGCCGTATTCTTTTTCTTCCTCATCCCAGGTCTTGTTGATGCTGGCATTGGAACCGCAGAGGTAAGGGGCATTGCCGTCTTCAGTTTCAATGCTTTTTAGCGTCAGATGTTCCCGGTCATAATCCAGTGCGATGGCAAAGTTGGTAAAGCCGGGGTTGTCCGCAATCTGAATTTCCACTGTAACCGTTTCCCCCGGCGCGCCGGAAACGGTTTCTGCGGTCACCGTACAGTTCGTAAGCTCCACCGCCATAACGGTCAGCGTCAAGGTGAGACTAAGCAGCACGACCAGTAAAATCCCTATGCTTTTCTTCATGCGCGCGCCTCCTCACTCGTCCAAATTGCCCAGGCGATCTGCGCCACATCCCGAACGTCCAGCTTTCCGTCGGCATTCACATCCGCGCTCAGATACTTTGACATATTGACGGTGTCAAACGCATCGTATTTTGCGTTGTACAGATCATGCGCAAGCTGTACGTCGTTCCAATCCACCTGTCCGTTTCGGTCGACATCATATCCGGAATATACAAGCAGCCGGTCGTTCAGAGCCGCGATCTTCACGCGGGGTTGGACATCGCTCAAATCCAGATGTTCGTTCGTGATGAGCAGATAAGCCCATGCGCCGTAGGCTTCGCTGTAATACATCACATCGCCATCGCAGGTAAATACGCTGCCGCTGCCCAAAGCAGCATCTGCCACAATCAGAAATACAGATTTTTTATCCAGTGTCAGATACTCGTATACAGAGATCTCAATATTCAGTGCCTTCTCAATGATGATCTCCAGCGGCGCGCTTACATTTGTAACCGTATAGCTTCCATTTCCGTTGGGAGAAACCGCAACGGCAGGTTTGCCGCCCATCTTATAGGCTACGGTGTAGTTGTAGCCCGCCTGCTTCTTCAGGTTCAGCGTATATGTTCCGCCGTGGGCAACAGAAGTCGCATTGCCCTGTGCCGCACCGGCTCCGGAACCGGCAAAGCTAACGCTGTGATAAGTAACCGGCTTGGGAGGATCGGTGGGATTGGCAGGATCAGACGGATCCGCCGGTCCGGGAGGATTGACGGGAACGATCAGCGTCTTTTCAACCTTGAATACGATTTCACCCGTAATATCCTCACCGGGGATTGTATACGTCTTTCCGGAAGCCATGTAACCCGTGTATTCCTTGCCGCCAATGGTGACCGTCACGGTGTAACGGTAGCTTTCATCCCGGTTGATGGTTGCCACATAATCGGTGCCGTACTGTGCGGTCGCACTGCCTGTCATATCTGTTCCCAGAGTAACCTTGAAGATCTTTCCGGTCTTCGTAGCGCTTACAACGATCTCTCCGGTGACAAGCTCTGCAGGAATCGTGTAGCTGCCGTTACCGTTCTTCGTTACGGTGATTTCCTGACCGCCTACAGTAACGGCAATCGTGTAATCGTAGTAGTCGTTCAGCGCGGTAAAGGTGTAATCCTCACCGGGCGTTGCGTTGTTGGAGCCGTTGAAACCCTCCGGCAATGTCACAGGATAGCCGGTCACGGCGATTGCTGTCCGGTCATCCATGAGGCTTGCCAAAGATGCATTCCTGACCACGGCGTTGCCGGAGTTGTCCACCCGGGCTGTGGTGATCTGAACCTCAGAGCTTTGCATCTTCAGCACCTTGAATTCCAGAGTGAAGGGCACGGAGCCGGCACTTCTGTCCTCGCCGTAGCCCAGCACGTTGACCTTGCCGCTCTGCGCAGTAACGGTCACACCGGACAGGGTCGTGGAGCTAAGCTCCAGAACCTCCGGATCATAGGCAAAGCTGATGTCAAAGGCGTTATATCCAGTCTGTCCGTCCTCATTGCTGATCACCACCGGAATCCGAACGCTGCCGCCAATGGTGGCAACAGTGTCCGCAGGCATCTTCACTGTGTAGCCCGCGTTGGGTGCTTTCACCGTCACGGTACAGGACGCGGTGAAGCCGCCGTCTTTCGTCGTTGCGGTGATGGTTGCGCTGCCCTCCGTCAGCGCCTTGACAACGCCATCAGAGACGATAGCCGCTTTTTCATTGGAGGACGTCCAGACGACTGCAGGATCGGATGCGCCGATGGGTTCGACAGTCGCTTTCAGGGATTCCATTTTGCCCTCTTCCAGGGTCAGCTCTGTCTTATCCAGCGCAATACCCGTTACCGGCACATATTCCGCAGCGGGCTCAACGGCCAGGCAAGCCTCCCCTGCGCTGTGCACGGGAATTTCAGAGAGCTGTTCATCGTAAAGATACGCCGCGTCCACGGAAACAGAAGTCTGTTCCGTCACAGCCAGCGCTTTGAAACTGATCTGTGCCAAAAGCTCGGCTGCAGAGAAGGTCACAGGCTCCAAGCCTGGCATAAAGCTGACGCGCAGCGCCGCCTTTCCGCCAACCGTCACCGCATGGATCTGAAGCGGTGCCGCTGTGGAGGACCCCTCCAAATCCGGCGCCAGCACCGTATCGTCGTAGCAGATGGTCATACCGGCGCCACGGGTGCTGAAATCCCGGTCCGCTTCAATGCTCAGCGTGACGGATTCCCCCACTTTCACGCCGGGCTGAGAAAAGGACAGGGACAGGGTCACGTCACTCCCCTCAACGGCGTATGTAAGCGACCACAGGCCAAACACCATAGTCAGCGCCAGCAGCAGACTGAGCATACGTTGCAGTTTTTTCATAGGCAATTGCCTCCAGTCATATCCCCAAGGGATAGATAATTTTCAGAAATTGACAGCTATGGCCTTAAAACCAGGGCCACACCGGTCAGTTCCCGAAACACGCCGATGTCCACCCCCGCCGAAGCGGGGGTGGAGCCGGGATTTACGCAGTTACTCTGCGTTTTTGGGATTATGCGTTTGCACCGCTGACGATGTAGCTGATGATGGCTGCCACGTCCTTGGTGTCCAGCTTGCCGTCGATCACCATGTCAGCTTCCAGGAACTTCAGCATAGGCAGAGTGTCGTTGAATTCCATGTAAGAAGCATTGTACATGTCGTAGGCCAGCTGTGCGTCGTTGACATCCACCTTGGTGGTGCCGTTGACATCATAGTTGTACTTGACTTCGGTTGCGGTTGCACCTTCGGCAGCTTCCACGATGGCAGCCTCAGCAGCAGCCTTGACCAGGTCGATGGTGTTCATCTCGTCCGTGGAGAGTACCAGCCAGCAGTAAGCGCCAGCCTCCTCTTCGTCGGTAACGGTGTACTTGTCAGACCAGAACATGGTGTCCTCGCCGTAGGACAGAACCTTGTCGCCCCACTTGGCGGTGACCAGGAACATGGCCTTGCCGTCCAGGCTGATGTATTCAACCACATCCACCACGGCCGTGGTGTTGTCCACCTTTTCGATGGTAACGGCAACGCCGCCCTTCACAACCAACTCGGCAGGAATGGTGTACTGGCCTTCGGTTTCTTTGCTTTCGGTCAGCTCGGTTTCACCGACCTTGACGGTGTAGTCATAGCCCTCTTCCTTGATCAGCTTGAAGGTGAAGTCCTTGCCGATCTCAGCACTCTGGGTCAGGCCGCCCTCGATCTCGGTTTCCTCGATGCCGGAGAAGGTGACGGTGGTCATCTTTTCCTTTTCGGTCACGGTGATGGTGAATTCGCCGGTAATATCGGTGCCCTCAATCACATATCCGCCGTTATCGTTGATGGTATAGGGGATCTCCTTACCCTCCGCATCGGTAACCTTGACGGTATCAATTGCCATGTCCTCCTCGCTGGGAGTGACAGTAAAGATGTAGTCCTCACCGTAGGTAGCCTTGTCGGGACCGGTAACATTCTCGGGCTTGTTCACATCGTAGGAATTGGGAGTCTGGGTTGCGGTGATTACGATGGCACCGGTGACATTCCCGATGGTGTAAACGCCGTTTGCCTCAGTGGGAGTGACGGGCGCACCGCCAACGGTAACGGTCAAATCAGAGTAGGTGTAGTTGGTGGTATCGGTGTAGGAGAAGGTGTAATCTTCGCCATGCAGGATCTTATCGTTGCCGGAGACGAAGCCGGGCTTGGTTACGGAGTAGGGAACCAGAATGACGGTCTGGCTGGGGGTGGTGTCGGCAGCGGTGTCACCGTCGGCATGCTGTGCGGTTGCCTCGGGGGCATCTTCCTTCACGGCTTCTTCCTTGTCGGAAACCTGAGCCTTGGTGACGGTGACATCTGCAGTGCCCTCGCCCAGGGTCTTGAAGGTCAGCGTTGCCAGGTCGGTGCCGAATTCCTTGGCCTCGCCGCAGCCGACGATGCGGATGGTGTTGCCGTCTACGGTAACGGAGCCGTTGTCAGCCTTGACCGCGCCGTCGTAGCCCACGTATTCCAGCTTGGTATTGTCGAAGGTGAGGGTCACATCGTATGCATTGTAAGAAGTAACGTTCTCGTCGCTGTGGCCGGTGACCTTCACGGAGACGGTGGCATTGCCGCCGTTTTCTGCGGAAACGTCAGCGGAGGTTGCGTAGGTGTAGCCGGGAGTGACAGCAGGGTCTTCCGGTTCAGGATCAACGCCGCCAGCTTCCTGCTCAAAATAGACATGATAGCAAGCATCACTACCATCGTCCAAAGTTACCGGCACACAAACAAAAGTCAGATCCTGGGTCAGATCGATTTCAGCAGATTTACCGGAAGGAGAAAGATCGCTGGATACATGATCAATATATGCACACATGGAAGCTGCACAGTTGATCGTCACAGTGTTAACACCGGCAGGAACCGTTACTGTCAGTTTCTGTGCAGTTACCTCAAACTCAGAGCAGTAATCTTCTGCAGTCACTGCTTCGAGAGTCTGGCCGCCTGCAGTAAAACTTAGAATAGGCTCGGTAGCAGCTTCGCCGCACCACTTGCAGACACCGTCAACATAGTCATGGTCAACTTTCTCGCCGGAAACGAAGGTTGCAGCGGTTTCGCTCTTGTCAAACAGCTCACATTCACAGCTCTTGTAGTAAACCGCGCCTGTCTGGCAGGTTGCTTCGGACTTCAGGTACTTCTCATCCACAACCTCCCGATCGTAGGTACAGGTATGCTTTGCTTCGAAAACTGCAGAAACAGTAATGTCGGCAGCGGGCATGGTGTAGAAGCCATTGGTCATGCCCAGTTCAACAGGCTCGCCGTCGATATAGAGCTGCTTGAAGCTGTAACCGGTATCGGGGGCGCAATCCACAAAGATGTAGTCGCCTTCGGCAGCTTCCGTGATCTGATTCATGTTTTCATCGTAAACGGTAACAGTACCGCCGGTGGTCTGGTTCACGGTGATGGAGTAAGTGGTGGGTTCATCCTCGCCGCCGTCAGATGCTGTACCGTAGCGGAAAGAGATTGCGCCCAGGCAGGCATAGCTTGCATCCTCAATACCGAAAGCATGGGACAGATATCCGTCTTCATCCTCCACGAAGCACAGCTCCACTTCGCCGGACCAGTCGGAGGCGACCATGTTCATGGGAATCTCTACGATGGGGCCGTCAGCGCTTTCTTCATAATTGTAGGAAATATAAAGCTGATTCCAGCCATTTTCCACTTCAAAGGCATAGGCCGTAGCCTGCATGGAACCGGTGTTCCAGTCTTCCATGACCACCTGATCAGGGGCAGTGACATAAGCGGTGGTGGCATCTTCGGGGATGGTAACGATGTAATAGGGAGCACCGTTTACATCCTCCTGCTGCTCAATGGCAATTGCTGCACCGCCATCGGTGGTGATGGCGGTGAAGGGAGCGCCGTCGGGGATGGCTGCGCCCTCGTCGCCGCCCGCGACAGACAGGCCCTCAAGGGCGGAGTAGTCGATGGTAACAGGAATATCCGTTAAGTCCAAAGCTGCCATTTCAAACTCCGTCGCATCGGCATCCTTCAAACCAAGTCCCAGATCACCGCTGCCGATGATTTCAAAGTTTGCCGTAAAGATGACACCGTTGGTATCATATCCGATGGTATCGGCGCAGGTAGCAACACCGGTCGTATCATCTGCAACAACCGTACCATAGATCAGCACATCGGATACCAGAGAACCTCTGGCATTTTTGTTGAAACCAGTAAAACGCACAACATCCTCATTCCACTTGAGGGATAACGTCATTGTACCAAACACGGGGTTATTGGAAAGATTTGCAGTAACGGTAAAGGTATCACCAACCGTCATGGTTTCTTCAAAGGTTGTTTCAAAGGAAATTGTAGTGGCCTCGGCAGCAAATACGGCCATAGGCAAGGCGCATATTACCAAAGCAAGCGCCAAAAACAGAGAAATATATCTTTTCATATAATCACTCCTATGCAATCATTTCATTCGTTGTTCTGTTCTGCGGGGAATACATTGATCGTACCGGCGACATACTGCAAGACAAGTAATGCATCCTTACCGGTAACCAGACCGTCACCATTTACATCCGCATCACTTTCATTTAATTCAATAGAACTATTTGCAACATACTGCAAGATAAGCAGTGCATCTTTACCGGTGATCAGGGAATCGCCATTCGCATCGCCCAGTTTGCCCTCGTACTCATTGACGGTCAGCTTGAATACGGCAGGGCCGGTTTCGCCGCCGGCAGAGGTGAAGCCTGCGTTATCCACCGCACCGCCCTTGGTCCAGCCGCCGGGCGCCGCAATGTAATAAGTACCGGGCGCAACGCCGACTGTGCTGATGGTAACAAGACCATTAGAGTCTGTTTTCATTACCGGTGTAGTCTCATCCTCTTCTTCCGGATCTGCAACAACCGGCTCAACACCAAACTTTGTTTTATTCCACGTTGTGACATTTTCAGTCGCATTATCGGCATCTATCCAGTAAAGCTCTTTATCTGCTATTCTCTCATAGCCGGTGGAATAGTCAGACGTAGTGGAGGTCCAGTACAGCGTCAGATTCAGCTTTTCGCCCTGATCCACTTCTGCCGAATCAATCTGATCCGCGGCGGTATACTGCTTATCTGTGTCATTCACCGCAAAGAAGCCGAAGCGGGAGCCGCTGGCATTGCCTGTGATCATGTGAACGCTGAGTACATCGCCGGTCTCGATCAGAATCTGATCGGAGGTTGCACCCCAGCCGGGATAGCCCAGGGGGTACTCATAGTTCAGATAGTAGTTTAGATTGGTGCCATGATCCCAGAAATCCATGAAGCTGGAACCGGCATTCTGGGTCCAGGAAATGGCCGCCTCAAAGGCGGCAGGATCCTTCTTGTAGGAAGCGCCTGTGCCCACCTGTGCCTGGTCGTATTCAAAGTAATACAGCTCGGTGGCTACGATCAGGGCGTGCATGATGGTGATGTTATCATAGGCGCTTTCGGGGGTACCCACCTGCTGAATGCCCCGGAGGTTGCCGTATTCATCCACATAGCAGTAGGGATTATAGTAGTACCGTTCCAGACCGTACAGGGACAGGTCGAAATAGGGCACCGTGAGGGTCTTGTCCATCAGGATCTCCTCGGAGTTGGGAGCCACATGGAATGCCTTTTCGCCCTCGGTGATGGTGAAGTTCACCGTTGCGGTAATGCCGGAGGACACCACTTCAACACCGCTGACCAGGATCTGGTATGCCTTCTGAACCGCGGGAATGGTATAGACTCCGTTCACCGCCGCCAGGGTCAGTTCCTCGGGAGTCTGGCCTTCTTCCACCACTTCCCGGGCAATGACCTTGAAATCACTGCCTGCCCGGAAGCCTTTCACGAAGGAAACGGTGAAGGTATAGTCCTCATCTCTTGCCACCGTGTTCTCACCATTGACCCGGTAGCCATTGCCTGACCCGGGCAGCTTGACGGCATAGGAACCGGGAATCACCTGCACACCAAAAACCGTGATGGACAGAGGGCCGCTGACGTTCAGCACCGTATAGCTTCCGTCGCTGGCAGCGGTGAGGGTCTCACCGTTGGCCTTCACGGCGAAGGTGTGGGAGTCCTTTTCATAGCCGTCATTAATGGCAAGGGTGAATTTATAAGCTTCGCCCTGGGTTGCCTTTTCCGCACCGGTTAAGGTGTAGCCATCGTGGGCGGGGAAGGACACGTCGTAGGATTCCTTTTCCGTGCTGCCCAGGCCGCACTTTTCACAAACATCACCGGTGTGGGCCACGGCAGTCTGCCAGCTGAGCACCGGGGTAGGACAGCTCTGCTGGAATGCGTCACCCAGAAGTGCCGCAAAGTCCGCACTTGCCATTTCAGCGGCAGATTTGGCAGTTGCTCTGCCGGTGACTTCCTTATCCTCAACATACACAAAGTCAGGGACACTCTTGGCAGAGTTGACACCTAGAAAAAAGCTGTTTGTGATGGAATAGGTATTGTTGTAGAAGTTGCCTGCAATGGCGTAGGTACTGGGACCTGCGTTGTAACAGTTGACCACAGCCGCGCCGTTGTACATATTGCCGATGAGGCCGCCCACAGCGCTGCTGCCGGTGACACGGCCGGTATTGTAGCTGTTTTTGACCTCACAGGTGCCGGTATACTCCTGCAGATAACCCACCAGACCGCCCACATTCGCGCCGCCGTGGATATTGCCGGTGTTGTAGCAGCCAGTCAGCCGGGTATTGGTCTGAGACCAGCCCGCAATACCGCCGATATAATCGAGGCCGGTAACACTGGCTTCATTGGCGCAATTGGTGATCAGTACATCGGATCTGGTAACGCCTGAGACGGCAATGCCGCTGACCTTGCCAACGATACCCGCCACATAGGAATCGGTAGAGGTGATGGTTGCCCGGTTAATGCAGCTTGTGAAATGGGCATAGGCAGCATTGTGGGCAATGGCAGAGCGCTGGAGGGAGCCTGCCGTTATCACATTCTGGATCGTGGCAACAGCGCTGCTGCTTCCTTGAACATAGCCAAACAGACCCCAGGATGCATTCTGAAAGGTAACCGTATGACCCTGGCCGTCGAAGGAGCCGGCAAAACGGCTGTCATAATCGCCGATACCGGGCCAATCTGTGCTGGTCAAGTCAATATCCGCCGTCAACACGCCGCTGATCCCGGTTTCACCGCCGTTGACCGTCTCGGCAAACCACAGCAGCTCCTCCGCCGTGCCGATCTGATACACACCTTCGCTCTCGGCCGGTGCTGCAACAGCTATGGCGGGTAGCAATCCCAGCGCCATGACAAGAACAAGGAGCAGGGAAAGCAATCGTCTTTTCATTACAAAAAAGCCTCCTTATCGTAATTAATATAATCTTCGCCCTAAGGCGGAAATGGCATGCACTTACATCTTTACAGCATAAAAGACCCCCTCATTAAAACAGTATTATCTTCTCGCCCGAAGGCGCTAAGCTGGTTAAACCGGCTCATACCGTTACGGTATGCTCAGCTTAAGCTGCATAAGGCCGCCCTTTATGCAAGGGGGCATTTGCTATGCAGTTTGTAGGTCTTCTGACTCGCACGTTCAGGGTTTCCCCGGCGCCCTTACCCCGCCTTCTCAGGATTGCTCCCAATGACCTGCTTTCGCAGAAAAGGTAATGGCTCCATGCATACAGCACCTCGGATCAGATCCGCCGTGTCCCGGATTCCCACCGGGTTCCCTTGTTCAGCAGAACAAGAATGCGTGTCCGTCGATTCCCTCTCCGGGTCGCGCATTTGCCACAAAGTAAGCCGGATTTTTTGAGCCGTCCGAAAAGACGGTTCATTTTGGCCCGGTGCCGTTCCCTGGAGAACGCTGCCGGGCATCGGACTGCCGGAGGGGAGGAACAACCGGCAGCCCTATTAAAGGCCTGTGAAATGCCCAATTCCACAAACCGTTTAATACAAGCTTATTTGGAGGAATTCCTTTTGGCTTCCTGTTGAAGCCGCCGCTGATTTGCCAGTTCCTTTTTCGCGGCTTTTCGCTGTCTGTAAATTTCTTTTTGCTTTTCTATTTCATTTTGGATTCTTGCAAAGGATTTGCTTTGATTCGCCGTTGTGGGGGCCGGCAATCTTGCCAGGACCAGCGCCCGGTTCCAGGAGCCGATGCGCTCCTGAATAAAGCTTCCGCCGACAATCTCGCCCGGCCACGGCGTGTGGTGCAGGCGGTTTGCACAAGCGCGAAGATATTTCAGAAGCTGCGCATCTGTATCCGCTGCGTGCTGCTGCCGAAAGTCCTGTTCCTGCTGCGCCAGGGATTCCTGAACCATTCTTCGGATCGTCGCTTCGTAAATATTCTGTCTCCCGGGGTATGCCATCACTTTTTCCTCTCATAACAAAAAACTGCGGCAGTAACGAAAGCTTACTGCCGCAGTTGCTTTTTGCATGACCGCAAAGCCCCTTTGCCCATCGCACGGGTACAAAGAAGCTGTACATATTCCCGTAGGTCTTCTGACTTGTGTCTCAAGCGATGACCCGCCCGCCTTCTCGGAAAAGAATCCAATGACTGACTTTCGTCAACGGCAGGCCATCTCGACACTTACAGCGCCGGCAGCGCGGGGACTTTCACCCCATTCTCTTGTTCAGCCGGGCATACGCATGCCGCATGTCCGGCCACGGGAACAATTTATTCACTTATATCGCCACAACAAAAAAGGTTATGGCCGTTATGCCCATTAAACAGGCAGAACATCACCATAACCATTCTTGGCAAATATTCCATCGATTCCAGCAGGTCTCCCGACTCGCGCCTCAAACGATCAAACATCCTGCCTTCTCAGGTTGCCCCAATGACTGGCTTTCGCCAACGGATGCTCATCTCGACGCCCACGGTATTGGTCAATGCGGGGATTTGGAAAAAATCCTGACCCCATTCCCTTATTTAGCCCCAAGGTCTGACATTTCTGCCTTTACAGCCAAAGGGCCTCTGTTCGATTCTCGCGTATATTATAATTCACCCTCCGGCAAATTGCAATAGTGCATTTTGCACATATGGAAACGCTATACGTT
Source organism: Oscillospiraceae bacterium (assembly GCA_015068035.1). Classification (GTDB taxonomy): domain Bacteria; phylum Bacillota; class Clostridia; order Oscillospirales; family Oscillospiraceae; genus SIG483. The sequence continues at coordinate 39,316 of SVLI01000004.1, forward strand.
CTTTCGAAATGCAATCATGCCAAACAAAAACACAGGACTTGAAACCGACGCATACTCCGCTCCGTGCTCCCCTACCAACTTGATCGGATCAAAATCTGTCTTCTTGTATTCAACAATCACCACTATCCGCGGGTTTCAAGACGGCATTCATTTTGTGCTTTTTCCGGGTTGAACTGAAAAAAAGATGGTGCTATAATAACTTTGCTTCCGTGGGAAACAGGTGCAAATCCTGTGCGGGACCGCCGCCGTGATGTGTCACAAAAACACTCAGTCGGTTGCACGGAGCAACTCATCTCTTTATAAGCTGCGCGTCCGGTAATGAAGAAGACTGCTTATAGGAGAAATCAAAATGAAAAAACTGCTTCCCCTGCTGCTTGCGCTGATCATGGTGTTCACCCTGGCCGCCTGCAGCGCAAAGACCTCCTTCACCGTTGTGACCACCGATCTGGACGGCAAGGAGACCACGCACGAGATCAAGACCGACGCCGCCACCGTTGGCGAGGCGCTGATCGAAGAGGGTCTGCTCAAGGGCCACACCACGGAGTACGGCCTGTACGTGGACGAAGTCAACGGCATCGCGCTGGATTGGGAGAAGGACGGCAAGTACTGGGCCTTCTACATCAACGGTGAATACGCCCAGACCGGCGTTGACGCCACCAACGTGGAGGATGGCGCTGTCTATACGTTCAAGCCCGAATAAGGCCGGAGGCAAGCGCATGAACAACTACACCAATCTCAACGGCCGCGAAGATCTGCTGAAATCTATCACCACGCTGGAAAAAGAGCTGGCCGCAAAAACCGGCAAGGACGTTTCCCTGGTTGCTTACTCCCCTGTGAAGTACGCTGAGCTGAGCGGCGAGGCCGAGGCGCTGGCTAAGATCTCGGAGCTTGAGCAACTGCTGAGCAAAAAGACCGGCAAGGACGTCGTGCTGGTTGCGTTCTCTATTTAACAGCGTAGCCGCTTATTGATTTAATCTGATTTCGCAAAAAGCCCGGAGGACTTTATAATCCTCCGGGCTTTTGTATGTTCTTATTTGCTCTGCGCTTAGTTTTCCTCTTCCCATGTCACCACGGGCTTATTGGCATAGCGCTTTTTGAAAATTCTTCTTCGGAACAAAAACAGGGTGTAAACAAGCCACAGAACGAAGAAGATCGCGAAAGCAACAATCGCGTTGATAAACGATTGCGCGGCAAAACTCAAAAGGAACAGCAGCGGCGCGATCATAACCATGGCGGGGAAATTGGAAAGGATGTACAGGCTGGAAGTGGGCGTGCGCAGGCCCGGATCGACCTCTTTCATGAGGATCATGCCGTTGGACGCGGTGCCGGTCAAGGTACCGAACGTCATCAGGAACATTTCGTGCTCAAAGCCCTTGAAGCATTCCTTGCTCACCTTACGGATGTAAACATAGGTGATAATGGCGCCGACAACGCTGAGAATCACGACGGGCAGGATGTAGTTACGGATATCATTGATCTCGATGGCGGCCACGCCGGCCACGATCATCAGATCGAAGGAAAAGCCGGAGATGCGGTCCATCTGATAGTTATTGATGTAATCCCGGTGCATCACATTGCGCTTGCGCAGAAGCTTGACGACCGCCTTGATCAGCATCGCGGCCAGAGACGCCCACAGGAAGTTAAAGCCCCAGGCGATGCTGTTCGTGAATTTGGAAAGGATGCCCAGCAGGCACATGAAACCAAAGGAGATGGCATAGGCCAGAGCAACAAAGCCCGCCTGGATCGTGAACTTATCCACGGATTCGCTGTCCGGAATCTCATTGCCGTCAGGATTGGTCTGATCAACCACTTCACCGGCAGGCCGGGATTTGCGCACATGCAGATTGCTGCGCTTTTTATAGATGTTGATATAGAGCACGCCGAACACGGACGCCACAACAAAGCCAATGGATGCCAGAGACAGACCGAAGCTGCCGTTGCCGGCAAACTGCGCGGCAGGCGTGTTGGTGAAGTTGATATCCCAGCTCAGTGCGTTGCCGGGGCCCTGACCGAAAGCCAGGGGCAGGATCAGGCCGCAGACATAGGAAATAACCTTGCCGCCATAGCGGGTCAGAAGGAACAGAATCAAGGTAATACCCAAGCCAACAAAGGCCTGCAGCATATAACCGCCGCCCTGCAGCGCGCCAAATTCAAGCACCTGCGTTTTATTGGTCTTGTGCTTGCTTTTCTCGGTTTTCAAGGTCATGGAGGCAAAGCCGACAGCCAGGCAATGGTAAGTGATGACCTGCATCATGCGGTTGTCGACAAGCGTAACGCCAAACTGCTTTGTGACCACATTCACAATCAGCAGCAGCGCGCCGCCCAACAGCGCGGAGGGAATCAAGCATTTACGGAACAGCGGGATGCTGCGCCGAAGTAAGTTACCCAGCATCAAAAACAGCAGCAAAAGGCCAAACTGCACCATGAATGCCCAAACGGCGCCGTAATTTGCCAGCGTAAAGTCCCAATCCAAACCAATCAACTCCTTAAGAAAAGCATGCAGTCATTATAATTCATCGTCCTTTTCTCGTCAACAAATAACACCAAACGGCTCCATCCCGCGCCGGAAAACTCAATATACAAAAAGAACTCAGCCGATCTTTCGAAAGGATGAGTTCTTTTTCATTTTCATATTAAGTAGAAAACCGAATTCACCAGCCTGCCTTTACGCGTCGAGGACAACTCCGAAATAGGTTTTCATCGCCTCGAGCAATTCCGCGCGCGTTTCCAGCTTGATTTCCGTGACCTCTCCGTTTTTATGGATGCGCAGCACATCGTCTGTCAGAGCGCAGCTTCCATCCTCCGTGCGGATATTCAGCACCCGCGCCGTGCGGAAACGGGACCCCTCCCACTGCGCAATGTGGAAATTCAGCGGGATATAATCCACGGGAAATGCGGGGTATCCGGCGAACATGATGATGCGCGAATCCTCCCCTTCCGCCTCTTCGTGGCAGATGACACAGTTGGGCTCCTCGCGGACGATATAGAAACCGTCGGGCGTTTTCTCCCCGTTGAGCGGAACGGGATAGGCCGAGGCCGGGCCGCCGAAGCCAACGTCAACGTAATATTCCCCCTCCGGCAGCACAACAACCGTGCCGCGGTGCGCGGGCGCGGTGATCATGCCCGGGCGCAGGATACGCGCAACGACGGGATAAACCGTATAGCCGAGTGCGGTCATCAGCGCGGCGAACAGGCCGTTCTGCTCAAAGCAGTATCCGCCGCGGCGGCGCACAACGATCTTGTCAAACAGCGCCTCAATGCCGAGATCCGGCGTCATGTGCTTTTCCAGCACGTCCAGGTTTTCAAACGGGACGTGCGTCAGATGTGCGTACATCAGCTTATGCAGCGTCTCTGCGTTCAACGGCATCGGCTCATCCCGCAGGCCGATGCGCTCCAAATATGCCGCCCGATCCGGCAGCGGGGCATACAGTTCCTCGTACATAGTTCTTCTCTCCGGCGAGCAGCCCTCGCCGGTCCTTTCTTTTTTGATTTATCCCTTAACCCGCGCCGCGGGCTTTATCCGACAACTTTGCCCAGAATGCGAAACGCCGTGTATTCCCCAAGTCTGATGGGCGCGTAGGCAGGATTGAGCGAGCAGAGCATATCCTCCGCCTCACCTCCGTACTGCTTGCAGTACGCATCTCCGTCGACGAGGAAGATGCCGATCTCGCCGCGTTCCAGCGTCTGCTGCGGCTTGACGTATACGATCTGGCCATCTGTAAATTTGGGTTCCATACTGTCCCCCCGCACACGCACGGCAAAAGTCGCGTGCAGCGGCACGGCTTCGTCCACCTCAATCAGCGTGTACTCCGAGCTGTCCAGAAACTGCCCCGTTCCGGCAGAAACCGGCAGATCGTACAGCGGGATCATCCTGCGCAGAGACGCTTTTTCCTGCTCTTTGGCAAAGCTCTCATCCCGCCCCAGCAGACGGATGTATTCCCGCACACGGCGGCGTCCCTCCTCATTGAGTGCGGAAAGCTCGCCCGCCTGCCCGCAGAAGACCTCCAGCACATCGCGGATTTCATAAACAGCACACAGGGCAAGAAACTGCTTTATGCTCGGTTCGGAGACACCGTGCTCCCACTTTGAGGGCGCTTTCTCCGACACCTTGCAGCCGAGAAGCGCAAGTCTTCGCACCAGTTCAACCTGCGACCAGCCGCGCGATATGCGCAGCTCGCGAAGGGTATCGCTCCACCCCACAGCCATCACCTCTTTTCAAAAGAATAGCATACCGAAAACCGGATTGCAAGCCTTTCTTCTGCATATTTCTCTTTTTTGGATATAAAATAGTCTTGATTTCTCTATTTTAGAGTGATATGATGGAGAAAAAGGAGTTGATAACAGTGGATCGGGCAATTCTGCATATAGATGCGAATTCCTATTATGCGAGCGTGGAATGTCTGCACCATCCGGAGCTGCACGGCAAAGCGGTCGCCGTCGGCGGGGATGCGGAGGCGCGGCACGGCATCATTCTCTCCGTAATGCCGCCGGCGAAGCGCTGCGGCGTGAAGGTGGGTGAGGCGCTCTGGCAGGCGCGGCAAAAGTGCCCGGAGCTGATTATTCTGCCGCCGCACTTTGACCAGTATCTGCGCTTTTCCCGCCTGATGCGCGGGATTTACCGCGAATACTCCCCACAGGTTGAGCCCTTCGGGCTGGATGAAGCGTGGGTGGAGATCACGGGCACGCCCAAGCTGGAAAAGCTCGGCGCAGCGGGCGTGGCGGAGGAAATCCGCCTCCGGGTCAAGGCGGAACTGGGCATCACGGTCTCCGTTGGCGTGTCCTTTAACAAGGTGTTCGCCAAGCTTGGCAGCGATTATAAGAAGCCGGACGCCGTGACTGTTTTCGGCCGTGAGGATATAGAGGAAAAGGTCTGGCCCCTCCCCGCTTCCGATCTGCTGTATGTGGGCAGGGCTACGGAGAAAAAACTTCTGCGCTACGGCATCCGGAGCATCGGGCAGCTTGCACAGACGCCGCCGGAATATCTGCAGCGCTGGCTCGGCAAATGGGGCTTAATCCTCTCCTCCTTCGCACGCGGGCTGGACAATTCTCCCGTGGCCGCTGATGGGGAAACGGGCCTTATGAAAAGCATCGGCAATTCCACGACCATGCCGCGGGATCTGAAAACCGAGCAGGATGCCTCCATCGTGCTGTGGATGCTCTGCGAGAGTGTTGCCGAGCGTCTGCGGGAAAACGGCTTTCTGGGCCGTACGGTACAGATCTCGCTGCGCAGCGACAAGCTCAGCTGGACGGAGCGCCAGAAGCGGCCGCCATCACCGGTCTGTACCGCCGCCGCGCTGCACGAAACCGCGATGGAGCTGCTCAGCAGCGAGGGCGCAGCGGTCTTTCCGCTGCGAAGCATCGGCGTGCGCGCATGCGAGCTTGTGCCCGCCCGCTCGCCCCGTCAGGTCTCCCTGTTTGAAAGCGAGGAAAAGCGCGTGCAGCGTGAAACGCTTGAGCGCACCGTTGACGACATCCGCCGCCGCTTCGGGCACTTTTCCGTCAACCGGGCGATTGCCCTGCTTGACCCGACGCTGACCAATCTGGACGCCCGAAGCGAACACGTCATTCATCCTGTTGGCTTTTTCAAAGCCGTCTGAAGGTAAAAAGCTATGGAAACAAACAACATAAAAACCTATGTGGCCGTGGAGGCATGCTTCACCGCAGACGGCGCGCTTTTGCCGACTGCGGTGATTTGGGAGGACAACACCCGCTACGAAATTGATCGTGTGCTGGACGTGCGTCCCGCGGCAAGTCTGAAAGCCGGAGGCGCCGGACTGCGCTATACGGTGCGGATTGGGCGCACCGAAACCTATCTGTTTCTGGAGGAAACGCGCTGGTTCGTCGAGCGCCGCCATGTCCCCTCTTGATTTGTGCCGAAAAAACAGGTACAATAGCACCATAAAAATAACACAACAGGAGGGTTTACCATGCAGTACAGCGAATTTCAGGGCAAACAGATCTCCCGTCTCGGCTTTGGTTTGATGCGCCTTCCGGTCATCGACCAGGATCAGTCCAAGGTGGACTATGACAAGACAGAGGAAATGGTCCTCTATGCTTATGAAAACGGCATCAACTACTTTGACACCGCATATCCCTACCACAACGGCTTCTCCGAGAAAACACTGGGGCAGATTCTGACGAATAACCATCTGCACGGCAAGTTCAATGTCGCCACCAAGCTCTTCACGCTGGCCATTGACGAGCCGGGCTTCGATCCCCGGAAGATGCTGGAAGAGCAGCTCACGCGTCTGCAGGCCGATCACATTGATTTCTACCTCGTGCACGGACTTCAGGGCGCGCGCTGGGATACGCTGCGCGACAATTGGGATATTCAGAATTTTCTGCGGAAAATCAAGGAAGAGGGACTTGTTCGCCACGTCGGATTTTCCTTCCACGACGAGTATCCGAGCTTTGTGAAGATTATGGACGATTTCGACTGGGAGTTTGCCCAGATCCAGTATAACTACCTTGACAATGAGATTCAGGCGGGCGACGCGGGCGTTGCCTACGCGCGCGAAAAGGGCGTGCCCCTTGTTGTGATGGAGCCGCTCAAGGGCGGCAGCCTGATCCTGCCGGACTTCCCGGAAGTTGAGGCCGCCAAGCAGAAGCACGGACTGGCCGACGTGTCGAACGCCGAGCTCGCCCTGCGCTACATCTATGACCAGCCGGGCTTCCTCACCGTGCTCAGCGGCATGAGCACGCTCGAGCAGCTCAAGGAAAACATCGAGATCACCGATCGCTGCCACCTCGGCATGATGGACGACGAGGCCAGAGCCTGCATTGATGAAATTCGGCAGATTCTCAATCAGGAAGGCACCATCCCCTGCACAAGCTGCCGCTATTGCTGCGACGGCTGCCCGCAGAAGATCGCCATTCCGAGCGCGTTCCGCTTCTACAACGAGGGCAAGCGTTTCCACAATCCGCAGTCGCAGCTGCGCAACTTTAACCGCACCTGCACGAATCTGGCGGACTGCGTGGATTGCGGCCAGTGCGTCAAGGCCTGCCCGCAGCATCTTGACATTCCGGCGCTGCTCAAAGAGGTACGCAGCTACTTCGGAGAATAAGAAAAAATATAAAAGAACATATACAAAGCAGCAGGCGCGGCATCAGCCGCGCCTGCTGCTTATTTTTGATACCTGTTATTTTTCCGCCTGTCTGCCATGATTGAAGATGCGCTTATCCAGCGCATAGATCCGCTCACTGAACTCCCCTGCGGGCGTGGTCTCCAGCGCCTCGCGGTAAATCTCCATATGCGAATCCATCAGGTCGATCAAAGAGAGCAGCTCGCTCTCCGCGCAATGCGGCACGACGGCCGCGCCAAGCTCCGGCTGGCCGTGATGGGAAAGCAGCATATGCTGAAGCAGCACGGACTTTTCCTCCGGCACGCCAAGCTCCTGCGCGACACAGGCAATCTCCTGCGCGCCCATCACGAGATGGCCGAGCAGATCGCCCTTAACGGTGTATTCCCGCACAAGCCCGAGCGCGGAAAAGGCAAACTCGCGCTCCTTGTTCATGTCGTGCAGGAGCGTGCCCGCCAAGAGCAGGCTGCGGTCCACCACACCCGCATACAGGCCGGCAAGGAAATCCGCCGTGCGCAGCATGTTGGAGCTGTGCATCAAAAGGCCGGATAAAAAGGCATGGTGCACGCTTTTTGCCGCCGGGATCTGCGAAAAGGACTCGTCGTGCCGCCGGAGCATCTCCTCACAAATCGCGCGGTAATCCGCGTCCGTGATGGAGCGCACGAGTTCGTAAATCTCCTCCATCCGCTCCTCCACGTCGATCGGCGCGGTGGGCACAAGGCGGGAGAGCTCATAGTGATCCTGCGCAGTGGCAAATCGGAAGGCGCTGACCGTCAGCTGCAGCGCGCCGTTATACACATTCGCTGCGCCGCGCACCTTGACGATTTGTCCCACATCCTCTTCCCGGATGGTACCGAGAAAATCCCACATCACGGCGGCGATGCCGCCCGTACAGTCCGTCAGCCGCGCGGTCAGATAATTCTTGCCGGCCGCGGTCTTTTTGACCTCTGCCCGGCTGAGCACATAGAAGCCCTCCGTCTCGTCGCCGCTGCGCATATCTGTAATCGCAAGGTATGGTCTCATCTGTTTTCCTCCCAAATCGCCGCACAAACGCGGCGTATCTTGTCAATTCGCGCCCGAAAGACGCCGGACGGTCTATGTTTGTGCTTTTCTCTTTTTCAGTCCTGCCGCCGGAAACGTTCACGCAGCAGCTCGTTCGCTTCGCGAATCTTCTTTTCGGAGACTCCCGCCTTGGCAAGCAGGCGGTATTCCTCCACCGTGCCCGCGCCGTGCGGAACCCCGACCGCGCCGGAATCTGAGCCGGAGGCGATCTTCGCACCGCGCGCAGCAGCACGGCTGAGCGCGTCCATCTGACGCAGCACCGTCTCCTGTGCAATCGCGCCGTTGAAGCCCGGCCGGTCAACAAAGGCGTCCACCGCGGCAAGCGTCGGCACCCAGACCGTGTCCGAATCCGCCAGGCGCCGCAGCGTCTCATCCTCCATAAAATATCCGTGCTCAATGCTGTCTCCGCCCGCATCCAGCACGGCGCGGATTGCCGCATCCCCGTTGACGTGAAGCATCACGGCGTAGCCTTCCTCGTGCGCGATGCGAATGATTTCCGCGATCTCTTCTGTCGGCAGGCAATCGCAGGAGAGCTGTCCGTACTCCTTGAAAGTAATCATGCCGGAGACCATCAGTTTCACAAAGTCTCCCCGCACCTCGCGAAGCTCGGAAAGCCGATGCAGATATTCCGCCTTGTCGGTATACGCACGTCCGACCAGTCCGCCGTAGTAACCTTTCCGGTGGATGGCAAAGCCCGGCGTCACGAGTTCGATGCCGTAATCCGGCGCGAGCTGCCTTGCAAACAGCGACACGCCCTGCGCGTCACCACCGTCCCGGTAATAGCACACGCCCGCGCGCTGCAGCGCCGACAGCGCACGCTCGACCTCGCCGCGGTCCACCTGCTGCACATGCCGGTCACGCGACTTGGCAAAGTCCATCCCGTCCATCACCATATGGCCGTGGCATTCAAAGCGCTGCATTTCTCTGTTCATAAATCCGCACTTCCTTGAACGGAAATTTTTCTTATTTTCATTATACCCGCTTTCTCTCGCAAAAGCAATCCGCGTTCCGGCTTTCTGGCGCAGGCCTCAATCACCTTTTACAGTGCTTCATGGACGAGCTCTGCACACAGGATTCAAAGCGGATGCGCAATCAAACAGGCACAGGCGCGGCTTTGGCCGCGCCTGTGCCTGTTTGTAATCAGAAATCTTTATGTTTCGGCATTCATGCCTCAGCCGTCTGCGCGGCAACGGGGCAGGCGCAGAGATGGCCGGGTGAAAGCTCTTTGAGCTCGGGCACGAACTGCGCGCATTCCGGCCGCGCATTCGGGCAGCGCGGGCAGAAGCGGCATCCGGTTTCGGGAACCGCGCCGCCGAGGTCGCCCACAATGGCGACGCGCTCACGCGCGCGGCTGCGTTTCGGATCCGGCAGCGGGATCGCCGAGAGCAGCGATTTGGTGTACGGATGCGTCGGGCGCAGCACGATATCCTCCCGGCTGCCGATTTCCACAAGCTTGCCGAGGTACATGACGCCCACGCGGTCCGAGATGTGCATCACAACCGACAAATCGTGCGAGATGAACAGATAGGTCAGTCCGAGCTGCTCCTGCAGATCTTCCAGCAAATTGATGATCTGCGACTGATAGGACACGTCCAGCGCGGACACCGGCTCGTCGCAGACGATAAATTCCGGATTCACGGCCAGCGCACGCGCAATGCCGATGCGCTGCTGCTGTCCGCCGGAGAATTCGCCCGGATAGCGGTACATATCCGTCTCCTGCAGACCCACCTTTTGCAAAAGCGCGGCCACGGCCTCGTCCACCTCATGCTTATCCCGCACGCCGGCGGCATACAGCCCCTCTCCGATCACGTCCCGAACCCGCATGCGCGGGTCGAGCGACCCGGCAGGGTTCTGAAAAGAGATCTGCATTTTGCTGCGATAGGGGCGCATGTTCACATGGGTGATGTCCTCGCCGCGATAAATGATCTTGCCGGAATCCGGCTCAACCAGCCGCAGCAGCGTGCGGCCAAGCGTCGTTTTTCCGCTGCCCGATTCCCCGACCAGGCCCAGGGTCTCTCCCCTGTTGATGGAAAAGCTGACGTCATCCACAGCCTTCACAAGCTTCTTTCCGCCGCCCGTTCTGGCCGTAAAATATTTTTTGAGGTTTTCCACCCGCAGCAGTTCACGATCAGTCATGGCGTCTCACCTCCGAAAACCGCCAGCAGCTTACGAAATGCCCATCCGAAAGATCGGTCTCCGGCGGAGCGGCGGCTTTGCACGCCTCGGTGCAGTATGGGCAGCGCGGATGAAAGACGCAGCCCGTGGGCGGATTCATCGGATCCACAGCCGTGCCCTCAATCGCCGTGAGCCGCTCGTTTGTGAGCAGGTCCGCCTTCGGGATGGCGCGCATGAGCCCCAACGTGTAGGGATGCGCGGTGTTATAGAACACATCGTCAACCGTGCCGCGCTCCATCACTCTGCCGCCGTACATCACCGTCACACGGTCGCACAGCTCCGCGACGATGCCGAAATTGTGGGTGATGAACAGCACGCTCATGCCCATATCGTCTTTCATTTTCTTCAGGAGCTGCAAAATCTGATCCTGAATCGTCACATCCAGCGCGGTCGTCGGCTCGTCCGCAATCAGAAGCTCGGGCCGGCAGAGCAGCGCGATTGCGATCATCACACGCTGCCGCATTCCGCCCGAAAGTTCGAAGGGATAGCGGCTCATCATGTTCTCCGCGTCGTGGATTCCGACGTTTTTGAGCATTTCAACCGAGGCGGCGCGCGCCTGCGCCGTCGTCACGTTTTCATGCGCCTTGATGGTCTCAATCAGCTGCTTCCCGATCGTGAACACGGGGTCGAGGCACTGCATCGGATCCTGAAATATCATGCTGATGCGGCTGCCGCGGAAACGCTCCAGTTCCCGGGCCTTCAGCTGCAATATATCCGTCCCGTCAAAGACAAGGCTGCCGCCATCTATTTTTCCGGGCTTTTTCAAAAGCCGCATCACCGAATAGGCAACTGTGCTCTTGCCGCTGCCGGATTCGCCGACAACGCCCATCACTTCGCCCTTGCAAACATCAAAGTTCACGCGGTTCACCGCGCGCACCACGCCGCGCTGCGTCGGGAAAACGACAGAAAGGTCCTGAACGTCAAGAAGAATATCGTCCTGCATCCGAAGACCCCCTCTCACAGATGATTTGCATTCGGGTCAAGCGCATCGCGCAGACCGTTGCCGATCAGGTTCAGGCACAGGACCATCACAATGATCGTCAGCCCGGGCGCAAGCGATACCCATGTGACATTGCGGAAGAAATTGAAGCCACCCTGAACAAGCCGGCCCCATTCCGGCGTCGGCGGATTGACGCCGATGCCCAGATAGCCGACAATCGTGCAGAGCGTAAAGGATTCCGCCGCCGTGTTGGAAAGCTGCACGATCAGCGGCGAGAGCACGTTGCGAAGCACGTGGCGCCGGATGATCCCGAAATTGCGCACACCGAGGGCGCGCGCAGCCTCAATGTATTCGCTGCTCATAATCTCCATCACGGAGGCGCGCAGCACCTTGATAAACGGTGGGAGGAAGGACAGCGCCATCGCATACCGGAAATATCCCTGACCCCAGCCCAAAGCGCATTCGATCACCGTGATGAGCAAAATGGTCGGAATCGCGGCAAGCGCATCTGTGATGCGCATGACGATCATGTCAAATACGCCGCCGAAATAGCCGGAAAGGATGCCCAAAACCGTTCCAATCACCGCAGCATAGAGCACGGCGCTGAACGCAAGGCGCAGCGTCACCCGGCCGCCGTGAAGCATTCTGGCCAGAAAATCTCTTCCCATGGAATCCATGCCCATCGGATGTCCGGGCACCGGCCCACTTTTGACCAGATCCACATGGATCTTCGTCGGACTCTGCGTATAGAAAATGGGCATGATCAGGCAACAAAGCACGATGCTGATGAGCACCACCGCACTCACGACCGCCGGAATGTCCTTCATAAACCTGCGAAACGCATCATGTCTTGGGTTTTTGCTTGCCGCCGCCAGGGCGGCTCTGCTCGTTTTCACTGCGCAAGCCCCCCTTTCGCGGATTTGCCAGCTCTGCCTTTGCGCTTATACTGCGCCCGCATCTGCGGACTGACCGCCATATAACAAAAATCCGTTACAATGGTAATCAGGCAGATGACGGCAGCAAGGAAGAGCACGCAGCCCAGCAGCATATGGGGGTTGCGGTTCGAAACCGCCTGGATAACAAGCCGTCCGATTCCGGGAATCGTGAAGAAGTTTTCCACGATCAGCGTGCTGCACAGAACACTGATCGCCACGTTATTGAGCACGGACGTGATCGGAATCAGCGCATTTTTCAAAACATGGACAAAAACAATCTTCCACTCCCGGAGGCCCTTGGCGCGCAGCGTTGTGACATACTGCTTGTTCAGAATCTCCAGCACGGCCGAGCGCGTCATCCGCGTTGTGATGGCAACACCGCCGCCGCAGAGCACAAGCGTCGGCATGATGTAGTGCTTCCAGCTGGACAGACCGGTGGCCGGCAGAATTTTCAGCTCCATAAAGAAAAGCAGACACAGCAGCAACGCCAGACAAAACGACGGGATCGACGAGAGCAAAAGTGTCAGGAAAGAGAGAATCCTGTCCACCGTGCCGTTATGCCGGTACGCGCAGTAGATCCCCGCCGGTATGCCAATGATGAAGGAGACAAGAAAACCGAGCAGCGCTAAAAGCAGCGTGGTCTTCATGCGCGGAATGAGCATCTCGTCCAGATCAATGCCGCTGGAACGCCCGAAAGTTCCCTTCGTGACCAGATCATATATGTAACGGACAAATTTGGTGATCGCGTTCTCCCCCGCGTTGATGCGGATAAAGAACTGATCCAGCGAATCCCCGTCTGCGAATGCGCGGATTTCATCTGTATTCGTTCCGGTGAGATTATACACAAGCAAAAACACGACCAGCATAACGAGCAGCAGCGTCGGGATCAGCAGCAACAGTCGCTTGAGAAAATATTTAGCCAAAGTAATGACTGCCCCCTTCGAGCGGATAAATGGTGCAAACAGGCAAATCTTTATTTAGTTAGTATAGCAACAGTATCTGCAAAAGTAAAGCATATGCGCATAAAAACCGGTGTAAATATCTTATATCGTCCGGATTTGCGCCGACACCGCTTGCGTAGCACTTTTCCATATGCTATACTTTATTCATTATCGGACGCCGCCGGAATACCGGCGGCTGTCAAAAAATCATCTAAACCGAGAACAGGAAAGGAAGATCGCTATGGGTTCCAAGTATTCACACGTGTTCTCGCCGATCCGCATCCGGGGCGTGGATTTCAAAAACCGGATCGAATTGGCTCCGCCTTCTCTAAACCTCTGCAGCCCGGACCATCTTGTAACAGATGCTTTTGTGGACTGCAACCGCAGCTTTGCTTACGGCGGCGCTGCCATCCTCACCGTCGGCAACGTGATGATCGACATTGCCGAGTGCATGAATGAAGAGCTGCAGCTCGACATGAGCAGCGATGACTGCATCCTCCCGCTGAGCAAATTTGCCCTGATGTGCGAGGGTTACGGCGCTCACGCATCGCTGGAAATCAACCACGGCGGTAAGGACAGCCAGGTGTACCGCACCGGCAGGCCCGCCTATGCCCCCTCATCCTACTACTCCTCCTGGGAGCTGATGAGCGCGAAGAGGGACGGCCGCGAGCCGATGAAAACCATTGAGATGAGCATCGACAAGATCCATGAGACCGTGGAAAAATACGCACAGGCTACGCTGCGCGCCAAGAAAGCCGGCATGCGCATGGCCATGATCCACTGCGGCCACGGCAACCTCATCAGCCAGTTCTCCAGCCCCCTGTATAACTTCCGCACCGACGAATACGGCGGCAGTCTGGAAAACCGTGCCCGCTTCACCATTGAAGTGCTCGACCGCGTGCGTGAGCTCTGCGGCGAGGATTTCGTCATCGAAGCGCGCATCTCTGCCGACGAGATCAAGCCCGGCGGCATGCCCTATGAAGAGACACTCAAGTACATCGCGCTCATTCAGGACAAGATTGACATTCTGCACGTTTCCGCCGGCATCCACGGTGAATTTGAGTATATGAAGTACTGGTGGCAGAATTACATGATGGACCGCGAGTATAACGTCCACTATGCCGCCAGTATCAAAAAAGAATTCCCCAACCTGCTCATCAACACCGTCGGCTCCATCATGAGCCTCGACCGTGCGGAGGAGATCATCGCCAGCGGCAAGGCGGACTTTGTTTCCATGTGCCGTCCCCTTTTGGCCGATCCGGATATGCCCCGGAAGTACGCTGAAGGCCGCGAGGACGATCACCGTCCCTGCCTGCGCTGCCAGTGCTGCGCGCCCGGTGAGCACCGCAGCATCTCCTGCGCCGTGAACCCCTTCCTGGGCAAAGAGCGTGAGTTCCCGCTCGGCAAGGTGCGCAAGGCCGATGAGAAAAAGCGTTATGCCGTCGTCGGCGGAGGCCCCGGCGGAATCACCGCCGCGCAGATCCTCTGTGACAGAGGGCATGACGTAACGCTCTATGAGAAGAGCGGACGTCTGGGCGGCGCGCTCTACTACGGCTCCCTGCCCAGCTTTAAACAGGACCTGGCTGACTACATCAAGTATCTCAACCGTCAGGCCGAAAAGTGCGGCGCGAAGATCCTGCTCAACACCGAAGCCACCCGCGAGATGCTGGAAAAGGAGAACTATGACGGCGTCATCGTCGCCATCGGCGCAGAGCCGGTGTTCCCGAACGTTCCGGGCATTGACCGTCCCAACGTCTTTTGGGCGCCCGAGGTGGACGCCGGCGAGAAGCCCTGCGGACAGAAAGTTGTCATCGTCGGCGGCGGCGCGGTCGGTCTGGAGGCCGCCATTGATCTGAAGCGGGCCGGCAAGGATGTGACGGTCATCGAAATGCTTGACAGCTATGCCGGATTGTATTCGTCCGCGCGCGCAGTCGCTTCCGAGCTCATCAGCCTGATCGGCGAGTTGAAGCTGGATGTTCGCCTTGGCCAGAAACTTGCGGAAGTCACAGAGGACGGTGTGATCTGCGAGGACGTGAAAACCGGCGAAAAGCAGAGCATCCCGGCTGACACCGTGTTGCTTGCCATCGGCATGAAGTCCCGTTGGGCGGAGGCCGACGAGCTGCGCAGAGCCTGCCCGGAGACCAGCTCCTTCCTGATCGGTGACTGCCTCTATGTCGGCAAAAACGTCATGTCCGCAACCGACGGCGCGCTCAACGCCGCGGGATACATGTAAGCATAGACCTTCCCCGTAAACATATCTTTTACAGACCGGCCTCCCCGCTTGCTGGGGAGGCCGGTTTCTTCATACACAGGAAATGTGTTTGCCGTGCGCATACCAAGCGTTTCTTTTCTTCGTAGCCGTTGAAATTTCCAAAGCAACGTGGTATCCTGTGCTTGGTTTATCCGACAAAAGCGGACACAAACCGTCCATTCATTCCAAAATTCGACTGTGTTTTCAAGGAGTTTGCCATGCACTTGTGGAAGAATAAACTTTTCTCCGTTCTCATACTCTCGGCCGTAATTCTCGGCGCTGCCCTTCTCTTCAGCGCTTGTTCAAAAGCGCCGCCTTTGCCGTCGGAGCAGACTCCGGCCGTCACACAGACGCCGCAGCCTACACCAACCCCAACGCCCACACCCGAACCGACACCGACGCCCGAACCCACGCCGGAGCCCACGCCCGAGCCCGTTCCGGAATATTTTACGTTCTCCTTTGTCGGCGACTGCACGCTGGCGGACAGCCAGTACAGCAGAGGCTATCCCTACGGTTTCGGCGGAACCGTAGGAAGCGACTTTGCCTATCCGTTTTCCGCAACCGCACAGTATTTTGCCGATGATTACATGAGCCTTGCGAATCTGGAAAACACTTTCACCACCAGCAACACCGGCAGCGGCGCGACCTTCATGTTCAAATCGGACCCCGAAAACGCGCAGATTCTCTGCGAGGGCAACATTGAATTTGTGACGCTTGCCAACAACCACAGCGGTGACTATCTTGCGCAGGGTTTGGCGGACACCAAGGCCGCGCTCGACGCGAAAGGCATCTTCTGGGCCGAAAATCTGGGCAGCTGCATCTATCAGTCGGGCAACGGCCCGACCGTCGGCGTCTATGCCGCACTGTATCCGAATGTAGCCAATGTGCAGGCGGGCGTTGCGGCGCTGAAGGAACAGGGCGTTGACATCATCATTTGCGCGCTGCACTGGGGCCTCGAGGGGAAATACCGCCCCTCGACAGATCAGATCGCCGTCGGCCATGCCGCGATTGACGCAGGCGCTATGATCGTCTACGGCAGCCATCCGCACGTTCTGCAAAAAACGGAAAATTACAACGGCGGCTACATCATGTACTCCCTCGGCAACTGGTCCTTCGGCGGTAACACCAACCCGCGCGACCGCGACACCGCCATCATTCAGGTCACCGTCATGCGCGATCTGGACGGCACGCTTTCCATCAGTGACACCGAACTCATCCCCTGTGAGCTTTCCTCCACGCCGGGACGCAATGATTATAAACCCCATCCCTATGCTGAGGGCAGCGCCGAATATAATCGCGCGCTCAGCAAGCTGGACGGCAGCTTCACCGGAGCCGATCTGGTCGTGGATTACAGCGCGTATCACGAAAAAGAAGAACCCGAAGAAGAGGAAACACCCACACCGCCGGAGGACGGCGACACCCCCGATACTCCCGATCCGCAGCCCGATCCTGTTCCCGATCCCGGGCCGGCAGATCCTCCCGCAGACCCCGCCCCGGCAGATCCACCTTCCGACCCCGCACCTGCCGATCCTCCGGTGGACAGCGGCGCGGAATAAGCCGTACAACAGGATCTGACAATACATAAACCGGCCGCAGAATTTCTCAATCCTGCGGCCGGTTCTATTTTTGCATATATGGAAACCATCTTATAAAAATGCTTAATAGCAAGGCTTTTATGTGCATCGCAAGAACTTGCGAAATCAGAAATTATTTTGAGATTTTATGTTGAAATTTGTTATCGGTTGGAATATTATGGAGTTGTTCTATTTTGGTTCCCGTTCGAGGTTTATTTATGAAAATCAGCTACAAAAAATTGTGGATTATGCTTATTGAACGCAACATCAGCCCTGTAACACTCCGCAAGGATTTGAACATTGCCACCGGCACGATGACGAAGATGCGGCGCAACGAAGAAGTGGCACTTTCGGTCCTGCTGCGTATATGCGGGTACTTGGATTGCAATATCGGGGATATATGCGATGCGGTAAGAGATGATGTCGGGGAGGATGCGTAATGGCTTATTGTACATACTGCGGACAACCGCTTAGAGATGGGGCTAACTTTTGCAGAGCATGCGGAACACAAGTTCAGAAAGCCGCTGAGCCTATTAGAAATACAGCCCAGCCCAATGAGCCTGTCAGAAAAATTATATACAGCGGAGAAATTCACAAATGTCCTTCTTGCGGCATGGTCTTGGAGTCTTTCTTAGTTGTTTGTCCCTCGTGTGGTTATGAGCTTAGAGGGGCCTCATCATCCAACTCTATCAGGGAGTTTTCCATAAGACTCAATAGTGCTCAGACGCCAGCGCAAAGATTATATATAATCCAGAATTATCCGGTGCCAAACACGAAGGAAGACATCCTTGAGTTTATGATATTAGCCGCTTCAAATTTCGATGCCAGACATTTCGTCTATTATTCCAATTACGAAAGCACTTCAAGCGCTTGGTTATCAAAAATTGAACAATGCTTTCAAAAAGCCTCGCTTGTGTTGGTTGGGGCTGATCTCGAGCAGATTCAACAGATTTATCGCGGTGTAATGGATGAAATAGCAAGGGAGAGGCAAGCGCAAGCCAAGCTGCTTGAAAAAAAGGAAGAAAACCGTCCTGCCAAAAGATTCAAGAGAATCATATTCCGCACTATTTTCATCATTTACTGCTTTTTAATCGCTTTGTTTACAGCTGCTGCTTTTGGAGAAAACGAGGTTGATGCCGGTATTATCGGCATAATTACTGTCGCTTTGACAATTACAGCTCTTTTAATGAGCTATGGCATAATAAAAAAACGCACCAAACACTCTCATTCTATCTTAGCAATTGCTGCACTCCTTTTACTTATACCTTTTTGTTTTTTTGCCGCCGGTGATTGGGATATAGATTTGCCCGAAAACTACAAAAAAGATTTGGAACCCATCATTTGGAGTGATTTTGTTCTCGGCATTCATTTGCCTGAATTGAATAGCTCAAAAGCAAAAGTTTTTACGAACAATAAAGACCAACTAAGTCTATACTTTTACAAAATTGATGAGTCAACATACAAAAACTATGTTCTTTCCTGTGAAGACTATGGGTTTTCAATTGATACAGAAAAAAGTAAAAGCCGTTTTTCCGGCTATAACAAACTAGGTTACCATCTAACTTTGGATTATAATTATGATGAAAATAGACGACTAAGTATCAAATTAGAAGATCCTATTAAAAATGAAACAATTAACTGGCCCAATAATGAATTAACAAAAGATCTCCCCATACCAAAAGCTTTGATCGGCGAGGTTGATTCTGAATCGAGAGATTCTTTCTCCGTGTATTTGACTAACATAGACAAATCATATTTCAATGAATATATTACTCTCTGCACGAAAAACGGATTTGATGTGGATTACTACAAAGGCGATGATTATTTTTATGCCTATAATGAAGCAGGATCTTATCTGTCAATTGATTATAAAGGTTTCAACACAATGCTTATCCACATTTATAACTACGATTTATGACATTAGATGTCTTTGTCTTAAACGCTTAGAGGGGGATAATTATGGCACTATTTAACAGGAACAACCGCAAAGGCGGTTTCATGGATGAGCTCCGCTGTGATGAGCCTTCGTACCTGATTTGGAAATGGCATCCGTCCGGCTCTCAACTGGGAGAAAATCAGCGGGAAAACGCCATCCGTTGGGGCTCTTCCCTGCGCGTCAAGGATGGAGAGGTTGCCGTCTTTGTCTACAAGCAGAAAGACGGCACCATGCAGGATTTCATTGTCGGCCCCTTTGACGAGACAATCAAAACCGCGAACTTCCCCGTGCTCGCAAGCATTGTTGGATTGGCTTATGATGGCGGAACACCGTTTCAGGCCGAAGTATATTTCATCAATCTCGCCCGCATTATCCAGGTAAAATTCGGCGTGCCGTTCTTTGATGTCTATGATCCGAGATTTGCTGACTTTGGCGTTCCCATCGCCGTCAGAGGTACGGTCAGCTTTGGAATTGCGGACTATCGCGAGTTTATTAAATTACATAGACTCAGCAGTTTCAATCTTGACGACTTCCAGCGTCAGATCCGGGATACCGTCAGCCGGTATGTGAAAGACACGGTTGCAAACGCGCCCGCCGCTCACAACATTCCCGTTGTACAGATTGAAAGCAAGCTGGCGCAGATCAACGATGCGGTTGAATACGATCTCAGCGAAAGATTGAAAGAAACTTTTGGCGTTTTGGTTTCCGGCATTGATATCGGCGCGATTGAGATTGACAAATCCAGCGCCAGCTATCGTCAACTCATGAGTGTGACCAAAGATATTGCGGGCGCAACGGCAGCCGCCGAGGCACAGGCAAAAATCAAGGACATCGCAGACAAGCAGCGCATTGAGGCTGAGAACTACGAAGAAACTCTGCGCATACAGCGCGAGGAAGGACAGTACGCGCAGCATATGCACACCCGCACCGCAAACTTTGGTGCATATCAAGTCGAAAAGCAGGCAGAGGTCGGCGTGGCCGGTGCCAATGCTCTCGGTCAAATGGGTGCAAACGGAGCTGGTGATATTAACCTCGGCGGTGGCGGCGGTGACGGAACGGGCTTTAACATGGCAGCTATGATGGCAAGTATGGCTGTCGGCGGGGCTGTCGGCCAGAACATCGCCGGGGCTATGAACAACATGATGGGCGGCATCAACCAGCAAGCCGCGCCCGGCGCTGTTCCTCCTCCTATTCCTGCGGTGGCGTATCATGTGGCGGTCAACGGGCAGGCAACCGGGCCGTTTGACCTTGCCGTCTTACAGCAGATGGCTGCCGCCGGCCAGTTTTTGCCCGGTAGTTTGGTCTGGAAAACCGGAATGGCAGAGTGGTCAAAAGCGGAAACGCTTGACGAACTGAAATCCATTTTTGCTAATATTCCCCCTGCCCTTCCAACTGAATAATCAAGATAAAGCGCCCGTACCACTCTGAGTGATACGGGCGCTTTATTACAGACGCTAAAGTTTTTCTCCCCCCTCCCTTGTCTGCATGGAACATCTCCGCCGGGATGCCGATATTGACAAGTTCCCCGCGCATAAATATAATAAGTACGCATAATATTCAACTTGAACAAGGAGGAAGAAATCGCACTATGGACGCTGGCGACAGCAGCCCTGACCCCGCCCGAAACAATGTGGATTTTTTCTATTATCTGGAATAAGCGCGGTCTATTTGTCCTGTAAACGGGATATATAGGCCCTGTTTTGCTGCATTTGTAAGAAAATTTACTTGTTTGATTAAAGAGGTTGCTTACTTTTATGGATTCCATTTGGCTTTTACTACTGCTTCAAATATTTCTGATCGCGCTCAACGCCATCTTCGCCAGCGCGGAGATCGCCGTACTGTCCATCAGCGAGGCGAAGCTCGAGCGCATGGCAAACGACGGAAACGGCAAGGCAAAGCGCCTGTTCAGGCTGACGCGCGAACCCGCCAGATTTCTGGCCACGATCCAGGTCGCCATCACCCTTTCCGGTTTTTTGGGCTCCGCCTTCGCGGCGGACAACTTCTCCGAGCCGCTGGTTGACTGGGTCATCCGTTTGGGCGTGAACATCCCGCGCGCGACGCTGGACACCATCGCCGTGGTGCTCATTACGCTGATCCTCTCCTATTTCACGCTTGTTTTCGGCGAGCTTGTTCCCAAGCGCCTGGCCATGAAAAAGTCCGAAAAGGTTGCCCTCGGCATTTCCGGACTGGTGTCCGGCATCGCCGCGCTGTTTCGCCCCATTGTCTTCTTCCTGTCCGTTTCCACGAATGTGGTTTTGCGGCTGCTGGGCATTGACCCCAACGAGGCCGAAGATCAGGTCAGCGAGGAAGAAATCCGCATGATGGTGGACGCCGGCAGTGAAAAAGGCACCATTGACACGCACGAAAAAGAGTTCATCCAAAATGTATTTGAGTTTAATGACATTACGGCCGGCGAAATTGCGATTCACCGCACCGACGTTGCGCTGCTCTGGCTGGAGGATGACGTGGACGTCTGGGCGCACACCATCTTTGAGGCGCGGCACACGCTGTATCCCGTCTGCGACGGTTCTGCCGACAATGTAGTCGGCATTCTCAACGCCAAGGACTACTTCCCGCTGAAAGAAAAGACCAGGGAAAATATCCTTGCGGCAGCCGTGCATCCCGCCTTCTTTGTGCCGGAGACCGTCAAGGCGGACGTGCTGTTCCGCAATATGAAAAAGTCCCGCAATTCCATGGCCGTGGTGCTTGACGAGTATGGCGGCATGGTGGGCATCGTGACGCTGCAGGATCTGGTGGAAGAACTGGTCGGCGATTTGAATGACGACATCCCCGACCTGGACAACCCCGAGCCCTATATCGAAAAGACGGGCGAATGCAGCTGGGAAATTCACGGCAACATCGCGCTGGAGCTTCTGGAGGCCGCCACCGGGCTGGAGCTGGCCACCGAGGAATATGACACCTTCACCGGCATGGTGTTTGACGCGCTGGGCGCTGTTCCCGGCGACGGTGAGCAGGAGATTTCGCTGGAGCTGGAGAATCTTTGGGTCCGGATTCTGAAAATCGAAGCGCATCAGATTGAAGCGGCAACGGTTACCCTCAAGGCAAAGGAAAGCGTAGAAACCGCCGAGTAAGGTATCTGGTGCCGAAACCACGATTTATGCGGTTTCGAAAGACACTTTCCAAGGGCGAAATCGCCCGCCATCTCAAGCTGTGGCCATTCATTATCAGCCAGCTTTAAGGACAGACATTCAGCAGTCAAATGTTGAATTTTGACAACAACTCGGAAAGGAGTGGAACGGGGGCATATGGCTTTAACGGATTTTCTTACGCAAATGGTGCAAAACCCCATGCTTTTCGTATCTACGGTTCTGATTCTCGGCGTGATTCTGGTAAACGGCTGGACGGACGCCCCGAACGCGATCGCCACCTGCGTTTCCACAAGAGCGATCGGCGTCAGACAGGCGATTTTAATGGCGACCATTTTCAATTTCCTGGGTGTATTTGTCATGACCGCCATCAACAGCAAGGTCGCTTACACCATATACAACATGGTCGATTTCGGCAACGATCCGAAAACCGCCCTGATTGCGCTCTGTGCGGCCATGGCTGCGATTGTGATCTGGGCAACGGCGGCCTGGTATTTCGGCATCCCGACAAGCGAAAGCCACGCGCTGATTGCGGGCATATCCGGCGCCGCCATTGCAATTCAAAACAGCTTTAAGGGCATCAACGGCGCGGAATGGGTCAAGGTGCTGTGGGGCATTGTTCTCTCCACACTTTTGGGCTTTGTCATGGGCTTTATCACGGCCAAAATCACCGCCTTTATCTGCCGCAACAAAAACCGGATGAAAACCGAGCGTTTCTTCTCCGGCGGGCAGATTGCCGGCGGCGCGATGATGGCCTTTATGCACGGCGCGCAGGACGGCCAGAAGTTTATGGCAATCTTCCTGCTCGGCGCTGCGCTTTCCGGTGGACAAGCCAATGCCGAAAGCTTCAACATTCCCGTCTGGCTGATGATCCTCTGTTCGGTAGTCATGGGACTTGGCACCTCCATCGGCGGATATAAAATCATCAAATCGGTGGGCATGGATATGGTAAAGCTAAAGCCCTATCAGGGCTTCGCGGCAGACCTGTCCTCCTCCCTCTGCCTGCTACTCTCTTCCGTCACCGGCATTCCCGTCAGCACAACGCACACCAAAACAACGGCGATCATGGGCGTCGGCGCTGCAAGGCGGATGAGCAATGTGAATTGGGCCGTTGTCAAGGATCTTGTTCTCACCTGGGTGTTCACGTTCCCGGGCTGCGGACTTCTGGGCTATATCGTGGCGAAGCTATTTTTAGTAATATTTGCTTAAGGAGAGATAGAAATGGGAAAGAACAAGAAAAACGATTATTTTGAATTGCTGTCCCGGCAAACGCAGTTTTGTGTCGACGCCGCCGCTCTTCTGGAAACCACGCTCTGCAATTTTGACGCCGCAAAAGAGGGCGACGCTTATGATCAGATGCACATAATCGAGCAAAACGGGGACGCTCTGCATCACGACATCGTAACGAAGCTCTCCAGCGAATTCATCACACCCATCGATCAGGAAGATATTTTAAGGCTTGTGCAGATCATTGATGACGTCACCGATGCCATTGATGAAGTGACCCTTGATTTTTATATGTATGATGTAAAAACGCTGCCCAAGGGTGCAGACGAGTTTTCCAAACTCGTTTCCAAATGCGTCGGCGCTCTGTATGACGCCGTTTCGGAGCTGAAGAATTTCAAAAAGCCTGAAAAGCTCCGCAGTCAGATTGTGGAGATCAACCACATGGAGTCTGCCGCGGACGAGGTGTATTCCAAGGCCATACGGCTTTTGTTTACAAGTGAAGCGGACGCCAAAACGCTCATCGGCCACACCAAAATCTTTGACCGTCTGGAAAAATGCTGCGACCTCTGCGAGCACGCCGCGGACGTGATGGAGCAGATCATCATCAAAAACACATAAGTGAGAGCCGACCGCCCTCTGTTTGCTCCAAACTTCCCTTGAGAAAAAGCTGCTTTCGGAATACAGCAAGCATCGCAGTTTCTATTTGACACTCTACACAGAAGCCTCTCAGCGCTGACCGACGCTGAGAGGCTTCTGTGTTTTATGTCGCAAAACAGCATTTCATTGCACAGCTGCACGAATCGTTCTATAATCGCGGCAAACACCTCAAGGGAGGAATCTACATGAAGATTTTTAAATCCATTGGCAAGCTGCTTGCGATCGTTGTTGCGGCTGCTGTGGCGTTGGTTATTGTTGCCTATCTTCTGTGTCTCGGCTCCAACGGCGCTTATCTGAACGAAGACGGCAGTTACAGGGAAGTCACCGCTAAGCACTCCTCTAACCATATCATGGAGCATCCCGGCCTTGAGGGGCTGGGCGAGGAAATTCTTCCGCTGGGAAACGATCTTCTTCGGAAAATCTGCGGCCCGTGGAAGCTGAAAATCATGATTCCTTTCCTGGGTAAGCATGAAGAAACGGTTGTTGACGGCCTGAACTATGCCATCGCCTCTGCCGAAAACGGCAATTCCCAATTCATCAGTTATTATGACGAGGCTGCAAAAGCTGCCGATCCCGCGAAGGAGGACACCGGCCTTCTTTATTACAAAACGGCGGAAGGCGCCCCCTTTTTCGTTGTAGCGCCGAGCGGTGGGTTTACGATGCTCGGTGTTGCCTCCAGCTCCTATCTTTACGCAAAACAGCTGCAGGAAGCCGGCTACAATGTTTTCGTGCTGGAATACCGCGTGGGCGTTTACGAGGGCGAGGAGGATAAGCTCCCCGCCGCCGACCGTGCTGCGGAGGATATGGAGGCCGCCGTGGCATACCTCATCGAAAACGCGGAGGTGCTCGGAGTCAGCTCCGAGGACTATATCGTCCTTGGGTCCTCTGCCGGCGGACAGGTCACCGCCCGCTACTGTGCCGAGCAGAAATATACAAGTATGGGTCTCCCCGCTCCCGCCGCCTGCATTATGCTCTATCCTGCGAACTGCCAGAGATATGACTATACGGGCTGCACCGTTCCCATGTATATCACCGTCTGCGAGGACGATCCCCAGATAGATGTAAACGGTCTGGATACCGCGGTGGAGGCTATGAACGCTGCCGACCTGACCGTTTCCTACAACAAGTTTGAAACCGGCGGTCATTCGTTTGGCATCGGCGTAGGCACTCCCGCCGAGGGTTGGATGGAGCGTGCGCTGCTCTTTGTCGAGCCCTACCTATCGGATTAATTTCACGAATCTGGTATTTTACAAAAGTCAGAATTACCCATCATGTGGGTGGTTCTGACTTTTTTGTTCCTGTTCGATTTTGGGTATAATATGAGAATGGTCTCACAAAAATACTGAAGGCAAGCGATATACGGACTAATTAAGGTGGCCATCGGGAGTATCATACGGAAATTATGTGAGTACAAGGAAGTAGAGATACCTTGATGCGTTGCTTTTCGCATTTTTTCTACTCATCGCAGGTTGCAACAAGCGCACAGGGAACAACTTTATATTTTACAAGTAAAGTCAGGATCACCCATTATGCGGGTGATCCTGACCAATTTGTCTCTGTTTGTTTTTGGGGGACAACATGACCTATAGCAAGATATCAGTCCGTTATACCTATAAAAGCCTCAATCAAACGAATTAACTTATTAATCTATCTCATAATCGGAACTTAAGTTCTTGAAAGCATCTTAAGAGCAAAATAAATAGAGATGAAAAATCTCATAGTTGGTTCTCATCTGCTTCTTTCTTCACTTTTTGCACATAGAACTGCCCTCATAAGATACGTTAATTTAACCATCGCATCTTATGAGGGCAGCTATCAAAACATTTTATGCCGCTTCTATCTTATCGCCGAAAATCCAACTCTACGATCCTGATTCTTCAACAACTTCGCGGGCCACTATCACCAAACGTCCAAGAGGGGTATGATAAGAGCAGGTGCACAAGGTCAGCAACTGATCACCAAATTCTGCAGTCACACCTGTATCATATAGAGAGTTTTCTTTGAAGTACTCAATACCCTCATTAAACTCCTCTTCCGTTTCCGGATCAATAAACTTATAGAACTTGAATACATCTGTCTGGGACTGATAATAAACTCTATCGTAGAAAACGGCCATGATGTCGAAAGTGCGTTCCTCATACATAGAAGTAAGAGAAATCTGAGGATGCTCCTCCCAAAACTCCTTGTCTTTGTAACTGAACATTGTACGGAACTGGCTACCATCAACCATGTTATGGCCGTATACGATTAGATTCGTACTCTCCGGATCAATACTACAAGCATCCTCCATGAAGGGCACACCACCCGCCGCAAACTTTCCATCAAAGTTTTTATACAGATACCGTTCCGGCTCATCCGGTGTATACATAACCGGGTAATCCAACTTAGTGCCATTAATCTTCATCCAATAGGCAATATCAGGATTCTGCTCGTATAGATCCACCATCCAATCTATAGGCTGGCGGACAGTCGGTTCAGGATCCTGCGGTTCTATCGTAGGTAATACTGTGGGAGGAGGTGTCGGCTGAGTAATCGTCGGCGTCGGAGTTGATACTGATTCCGGTTGCTTATTGGAATGGACAACCAATGCCGCCACCAAACCAATTAGAATCAACGCCAAAATAACAAGTACACAAATCAATATGGGCGTTTTAACCTTAGATCTATGTAAATTGGTTTTCTTGTCTTTATCATTATTCTTCATGGGAAATTTCTCCTAAGGAAAGTAAGCGGTGGGTGAGCGCCCACCGCTTACGTAAATCATTTAGCTATCTGGTACCTTTGCGCTTTACAAACAGCATAGTGGTGCCGAAAGCAACCAACAGGATCACTGCCCCAGCGTAGAAGAAGAGCGTGATGTCACCGGTAGGCGGCACATCATCAGGAATCTCACCGATAGGAACGGTCTCATATCCGCAGACAGTACATTTATTGTAAGTCTGGCCCAGGTTGTTTACCTTGCCTTCCAGGGTGTGACCGGCACAGTCAAGTTTTTCTCCGCAGCCATTTCCACACTCGTGCCAATGCTGATTCTCATCATATCTCCACTCAGCAGTGTTAATGTTGTGGCCCAGTTTGGCCTGGGTATCAGTCTTTTCCTCACCGCAAATGGAGCACTTATACTTAATGAAACCATCCTCAGTGCAGGTTGCTGCCTTCTGATCGATAACTTCCCAGTCATGTTCGCAGGGAATCACAACATCATCAACGATCTCATAAGAAGCGCTGGTTGCAGAAACCTCGGTAGCCGCCATCAGGCCATCAAGGACTCCATCAGTATCGTTTGCCTCACCAACGAATTTGGAAGAATCAACAATATAAGGAGCAATAGTGTAGATACCAGGTTCAGTAGCTGTAACCTTAACGGTGACAGTGAAATACTTGGGATTTGCAGGATCGACGTTGCCGCTGGAAGCCCAGGCAACCAGGCCATTATTAACAACGACATCACAGTTGCCGCCGGAAATAGAGACGATCTCTAAACCTGCAGCAGGGTTCACCTGAACACCAAAGTTACAATACACACCATTTACGGTCACTGTAAAGGTCTCAACATCACCAGTTTCAACTTGAATAGGGGCTGCAAATGCTACGGTAGACAAGCAAGCTACAACAAGAATTGTAACAAGCAACATGCTTAGAATTCTTTTCATAATCTAGTACCCTCCTTGTAGCAGATTAGTTTTCAACAGGGAAGCTGGTAATAATACCTGCGTAATACTGAATAACCAAAGTTGCATCATCAAGAGCGATTTCACCGTCACCATTCACATCCGTGCGCTTCGTGCAGAAATCAGCAGGTGCCGTGCCGACATAATACTGCAGAATCAAGGTAGCATCATCAAGATTTACCTTGTCGTCATGGTTTGCATCGCCCCACAGACAATCTTCTTCAGCGAACAGGATCACAGTCAGCTTGACGTCGGCAGAAGCTTCTGCGTATACGCTGTAGCCGCGGTAAGAGGCGTCAGGCTTTCTAGTAGCAGACAGTTCGAGCTCATAGACACCGTCACCGTCAGCATCCAGGTTACCCAGTTTGCTGCTCCGACCGGTGATGTCCAGTTCTTCCAGAACCTTACCGGCTGCGCACAGGATCAGGTGGTACAGTTGCTCAAGCTCCGCAGCATCGGCGGTATCAATGGTAACGCCCAGCTTGGAAGCGATGGACGCAAAGCTCTCGTTTCTGCTCAGAACCTTCAGGGCAGTAAACACATCTTCAACCGTCATCTCATCGATGGCAGCCTTCAGCGCCTCCATGTCATCAGCATTCACAGCATCAATCAAAGCATCCTTGGCTTCAGGATTGCCGTTTGCCAGAATGACAGCAATGATAACAGCATAATCACTCTTGCTCAGATCGAAAGTAGCATCAACAGCGCCACTGCCGACAACACGCAGAGCGTTTGCAGCTTCATCGTAGTCAGGCTGCTCCAGATCAACGGTAGCGGTTACGGTTGCGATTTCACCAAGTTCCTTCAGAAGAGGAACAACGCGATCCTTATTGTCACCGGTGAACTTCAGGCTAACCTGGAAGGATTCAGCCAATTCGGGGTTGGAGCCAATGCCAAAGGTGATGTAATCGCCCTCGGTCTTGTGCTCAACAACGACCGCCCAAGGTGCGGTGGACAGAGTGTAGCTGGCTACTGCACTGTCAGACTCAATTGCAGCCGCAATGGCAGCAAAGTCCATAAGATCTGCCAAGATCACATTGGTAAAGTCAGACATACCGGGAACATTGATGGACGCCAGAACCTTGTTAATCAGGTCGTCAGCTTTGGAGGTGCTGTTGATCAGCGCAACCAGATCATCAAAATCGACATCATAGATTCCGTTACCATCAGCAGTCAATGCAGCAGAAGTGTAATAGTTCAGTGCAAGATCCACAGCGATCTCAACAGCCAAAGCTCTTGCGTTGGGAATGTAACCATCAACGGACTCGTCATTCATCACATCGGTGTTAACGACGACCGTCACATCGTTACCGTCAGACTCAAGAGTGTAAAGTGCGTTCTGAACAACGCCACCAACCTGCTTGTAGCCGTCCTTCAGGAAAGCAGTAACAGTATCTTCATACTTGCCGCCAATGATGGTCGCATTGCCGGAGACATTACCGGTGACATAACCGCAATTCGCAGTATCCAAAGAGGAATCCACAATGTAGACAGAGCCGTTGGCAACAATGCTGCCCTTTACAGTCTTTCCGTTCAGATCCAGAATCGTGGTGCCGTTGAAGACCAAGTCTCCGTCAACATCATCCAACAGAATGACAGCTGCCTTATCAGCAATGGAAGCTGCTCGAGCAGGCAGATCCTTGGTGAAGTCGAACTTATTGGCATAGCCGGCAGCGTTCAGATCGAGCAAAGCGGCTTCAAAGCCATTATCAGTATTCACGAGATTTGCGACTGCACCGGCGGTGAGCTCTGCGTCGTCGTACTTGTATTCCTTGATCATGGCCAGGTAGGTTTCGTAGGCAGAGACATCGATAGCCGCGAAATCAAGCAGAGACTCAATAGCGCTCTTGCTCTTTGCAGTAACGGTCATGTCGAAAACACCATCGGTCGCGGGATTGATAACGACGCCGTCGTTGGTCAATGCTTTCTTGACCAGCTGGTAGTAGTCTTCGTAACCGGTCAGATCATAATTCTGACCCAGCATGGCCAGCGTATTGCTGTAGGTTTCGGTATCTGCTTCACTGTTCAGGATCAGATCAATATAATCCCACAGGAACTGGAAGGCGATCTCAGAATTAATCGCATCCATGTTGTCCTCGTCGATATTACCGGTAGCCAGCAGAGCTGCCAGGTAAACCTCGTAAACCTTCTCGGGCAGGTTCAGGTTGATATTCATGATACCGTCCTTGGACTGGAAGGTCATGTAGGGCTTAATCTTATCCAACCCAGTTGCAACGGTTCCCATCTGGGAAGGAACGCTGGTCATATTCAGGGTGAAGTCCAGATCGTTGTAATGGATAACATACTCATTCGCTGCGACAGTGTCACCCAACTGCAGGCTTGCCTTCAGCAGCTTGCCGTTGCCATTGGTGCCCAGATCGATCAGAGTCTGGCTGCCAAAGGTGTTGTCATTAAGCATTGCGTTAATCAAGGTCTGCAGGCAGATCTCCAGCGTATCATCCTGCGCCATGTAGATCAGAGGCTCGTTATTCAGACCAATGTAGGTGTAGCCTGCATTGACCAGAGTCATAACGAAGTCCATCAAACCATCCTGCGTACCCGCAACATTTGCATTCAGGCCAACGATATTGCCTTCGCCATCCTTGACAATCCATTCAGCGAAGTTGGCTTCCAGCTTTTCCTGAGCCTCATTGGTCTCAGTACGAGTGATGGTGTAAATGCCACCTACGAACAGGTTATCGATCTGGTCCAGAGTGAAGGTGTAAGTGGAAGCGGTGGTCTCAACACCATCTACGGTGTAGTCGTATCTGAATCCAGCAGTGGGATGCTTGGGCAGGTTGATCTCCAGATCATCAATGTTGATGGTCTGATCAGCCTCGCCATCGATCTTAACAACATATTCGTTAGTGGTGTAGGTATAGTAGGTGTTTACATTTGCATCAATGGCCACACCGACCAGCGCATCCAGCGCAGTACCCTCCACAGAAAGGGTGTAGTACTTAACGTTCGCACCCAACAGGTCTGCAACTGCAGCATTGACCTTATCCTTAAGAGTTTCGACCTGAGCCGGAGTCATCACAGTGCCGCGATCCATGCTGTCGGTGGTAACGGCGGCGTTGCCCTTGGGAGTCTCAATCAGAACCTGAACCATGACGGAGCTCTCATCCAGAGCAGTCAGGGTCTCAGACATAATGTAGGGCGCGCCGGTAGCCACAGACTCCGCATTGCCAGACTTGGTCAAAGCAGTGATCAGCTTACCCAGGTTGGCGCTGTCGACATCAATCACAGCATTGGGCGCGGACAGCTTCGCATTGTATTCGTTCAGCTTGCCCTCAACATCGGCGATCTTGTCAGCATACTCGGGGAATCCGGCAGCATTACACATGACTATCAGGGCCTCTTCGTTGTCCATCAGGTTGGTCATGTAGCCGGCCAGGCTGTTGACTTCTCCCTTGATAACAGCATAATTCTTATAGTAATAGCTCATGCCGTCAATCTTGTAAGCTTCAACTATATTGTAGATCTTCAGATAATTATCGATATCCAGATTGTTGGCAATGATTGCGCCGACAATGGACTTCAGTTCTGCACGGATCTCCAGATTTTCAGCATCGGTATCGGTGCCGTCACCAGGAGTGAAGTCGGTAACATCGATAACACCGTTCAGGGCGCCCAGCTTTGTCTTATCCAGCAGTTTTAAAGTGTCTCCCATGCCGGCCAGACTGTCCATAGCACTCTTCTGGGCTTCTGCTTCTGTCTTCAGGGCAACAGCCAGATCCAGAATTTCCTGAGCCTTGGCCTGACCAAAGTTGTCAAGGGTCAGCTTATAGACAACCTTGGCTTCCTTGCCAGTCCATGCAGCTGTATTTCCGGAGAAGTTATTCTCATTACCGGCTGCGCCGAAGGTGTACGGCTTCCAGGACAGCCCCTGATAGTCAGCACCATAGTCATCAGCAGTCAACGTGCCGTCCAACAGTTTAAGGATGCTTTCTGCGTCTGCGGGGTCAGGCTTACGATAATTGATGATAGTGTTGTCTTTCAGCGCACCGGACTGCAGAATCTCCTTAGACAGGTCATTGCCATAGTTGTCGGAGACGACCTTGTACAGATCGGTGGAGGTGTAGGACTTACCGGAAGTGCGCTCAACGGTGGTGTTACCCTTGATCACGATCACATCGCCCTGTACCTTCTTCTCGCCATTGACAGTGTAGTCATAGGCCTTGACCGGGTCGGTGTGCTTGGGCAGGGTGTAACGATAACCGTAAGGAACGGTCATATCACCCGCATAGCCGGTGGTAACAGTATAGTTCTTGGGTGCGTAAGTAACGGTATATTCAACGTCAGCCGTCAGCGTATCGGGCAGCGAGGTTGCAGTTGCCTCGAAGTGCTCAGCTACATAGACAGGCCACGCTGCCAGCGCTTCAGCTTCGATATCCTTTTCTGCCACAGCAGCCAGGATATCAGCCTTGCTAGTATTGGCATTCAGGGTCAGTACAACGGGAGCGGCTTCGCCGTAAATCTCCAAAACAGCGGAATCGTCCTTATCCTCAACGGTCTTCAGAACCACCTTAACGGTCACATTGTACATGTTCAGATTCTTCTGAACATCGGCGGTTGCAACGCGCAGAGGATTCTTCACTGCCGGGACAGTGGTAGTGCCCAGCGCAGCAACCAGAACATCCAGTGCATCGTAGTCCACGACAGCGGAAACAAGAGCAGTTCCCTTCTCCGCAGCAGTCCAATCAGCCTCGGCCACAGGCTTCATGATGTTTACCAAGTTCTTCATGATGCCCTTAAACGCCATCCACTTGGTATAACCAGACGGATCAACAGACTGAAGGTAGCTATCCAGAATGCTGTTGTTGGTCAGAGGATCGTTGACAATAGCGTTCACGGCCTCAGTGGTCTTTTTCAGTGTTTCCTTATATGCAACACCATTTTCCAGCAGGTACTGGGTCTTGGAAGCGCTGGAACTGTAAGCAGCGTTCATGATCTGCAGATCCAACTGGCCGCCGTTTGCCTGGATCTCGTCAGACAGGGTCGTGACAGCCGCGATAGCTTCTGCACCGAACTGAGCTTTGATAGAGCCGCCACCAAAACTCATAGAAATACCATCAGCCAAATCCTCCAAGACATCCATTGCCATGACAACAGTACCCAAATTGGTATCGGCTACATAGGCATTTTCAAGGTTGGCAACACCCTGCTTCAGCCAGCCGGCAGAGTTGAGCAACTGCTCCTGCAGCTCGGCTTTAACTTCGAAGTCCAGCACATAGGTAACCAGAACAGAGAAGGTGTTACCGGTGTAGGTATATGTACCCAAGCCTCCGTAAACGGGAACGGTTTCCACGACACTGCCATCTACCACAATCTTGGCCTGAGTCGCGATCCAGCCCTCATAAGAGGTAGCTTTGATCTGCTTGATATCCGTATCTACAGTAATCTGTTCTTCGCCAGGTGTGGTGTAGACGTAGACACCTCCTGGCAGGTTTCCGGAGCTCAACAGAGCTTTCTCGGCATCAGACAGGTCGTAGTTATCAGCCACGATCTTGCCGATCTGGACGGTGGTTTCACCGCCAGCAGCAAATACCTGCAGTGCGCCCAGGTTCGCGCAGGATGCCAGAAGCACCAGCGCAAGAGCCATGGCCAGGCACTGCTTTAGGAACGACGTTTTTGCTTTCATCTTGTTTCCTCCCATTTTGATGCGGTTTCCCGCACTAAATAGTAATTGTTCGCCTCCGTACGCACATCCGGTTCACTCGGATACCGTATCCGGACATCCGGATGCTGCGCATCCGAAAAAACCGCATGGGCGTACTTAGGTGACAAAGATTCATAGTTAGGGTATCACATTCACTTCCAATATGCAACCCCAATTTGAGACTAAATTAAATAAATTGCGGATAAATAACGCAATATGTTGTGGTAATATTTGTAAGAATTTACGATATGTTACATTTTGTAACTTTTGGCAGCCTTACTCGTCATCCTCGAAGCTCGGAACATAACCCCGTTTTAGTTTGCGCTTGTTCAGCAGGAAGATGACAGCGCCCACCACCACGATGCTGCCCACCATGACAGCCACCAGTATCCAGGTCACCTGTCCGATTCCCATTCCCCAGGAAGAGGTCCTGCCCGTGATCTCGTACTGCATCGGCTGGATCATTTCCGGATTGCCATACGCATGCTGCACCGCTTCGGGAATGATGGGCTCCTGTTCGGGCTGGGGTAAATTCATGGCGATGTAGTATTCCGTGTTTTCGTCTACCGAGGCCAGATAGAAGTGCGCGTATCCTTCACTGTCCACGACCGTAGTCTGGATCTGCTCCGTTGCCTTTCTTTTCGCCTGCAGCAATGTTGCATCCTGCAATGCCAAATTGGGATTCAGTCGGATCAGCACTTCCGCATTGATCTGCGCAGGCGCCTGGAAACGCAGCACATAGCAAACGGAAACACCCAGTTCTTCACACAGCGCCGCATCCGCCGGTTCCACGGTATAGCGCAGGTCGTAACTTTCGCTTTCGGTTTCCTTTTCCATATCCGCGCCCCGCACTTGCCAGGAAGAACCGTCCTGAGTAATGATGGTCACGATCACATCCCGCCCTGCCAGATTGTCCAGGAATCCCTGCTCAATGGTCTCGGCATCCTTAATATATACGGTAATCTTCGGCACTTCTCCGCTGCCGCCGTTGAAGGAGACCGCGTCATTGTAATCTTTCAGCACTTCGTTGACCCCGTCCGTAGCATCTTGCCAACCGGTCTCTCCGTCTACGGTGACGGTGATATCCGTGCTGTAGTCGCCGGCGAGGTTATCCTGGGGATGAACATTGGTCACAGTGGACGATACCGTAACATTTTCGCCCTGAATTACCGTTGTGTTTTGCTGCGTTTGGCTACCGTCAGGATTATCCTGAGAGATTGCGCCGTAATTCGTATTTCCAAGCGCGCCTTCCGTGACCAGACCTCCGGCAGAAAATTCCGTATTGCCGGAAGCAATAATCTGAGAAATCTCCTCCGGCGTCTTGTAAGCCCCGTCATAGTAAACGGTGCTCAGCCCGCCGCAGCCATAGAATGCAAACTCGCTGATCTCATTGGCGCTTTGAGGCAGCTTCACCGTTCCCAGGCTGGCGCAGCCAAAGAACAGCCACTCCGGAATCGTCCCGATATTGGCCTGAATATCCGCTACCACCAGAGATTTGCAGTAACCGAAGGCCGTGTCTCCCAAGCTCGTCACACCGGAGGGAACCGTTACATTCGGGATACTCTCACAACGGTAAAATGCTTTCTTGCCGATAGTGCGCAGACTACCCGGCAGCTGTAGCGCCGCCAGGGCATAGCAGTCCGAAAAGGCGCCTTCCCCGATACTCTGCACACCGCTGCCCAGATTCAGCATCCGCATATCCGTACAGCCAGCAAAGGCATAGCCGCCGATTCTGGTCACGGAATTGGGGATGACCACCGACAGCAGGTTTTCGCAGCCGTAGAAGGCCACATAACCCACCGAGGTCAGTCCATCCGGCAGTTGGACCCGCAGGATCTCCTCCCGCAGATGATACCAGGGTGCCATGGTGCTTTCAGGAAAATCGGACATCTCCCCGGAGCCGGTGATGGTCAGCGTACCCGCGCTGAGGCTCCAGGTCAAATTATCGCCGCAGCTGCCACTCTCCCCATCTGCCCAGACGGTGGGAACCGCCGCCAGAAACAGCACCGCACACAGAAGCACCGCCACCAGCCGGGTACTATATTTATATAATGTATAACGGCTCATGTCGGGGCCTCCTTTTTTCAAAACATTTTGCTATCAATTGTTAAACTGCGTTTTCTTTTTCCCTAAATGGATAATAACCAGCGCCGCCACGCCAATTACGAACGAACATAGCGACCAGAAAGAACCTTTGGAAAGCCCAAGCAAAAATGAAGCTTCTGTATCCCTGAAAAAGTCAAGGAAAAAGCGGGCAATTCCATATATAACCATTGCTAAGGGATAAATCTTTCTTCTGTGAGCAGGCCTACGAGACAGCAAAAATAAGCTGATTGCTATAATTGTAAAAACAATAAATTCAACAATTTGACTTGGAAACCGAACCCATATACGGTCTTCATTCATATAGAGAATTCTTCCTTCACAGCAGGCATCACGCATACACTGGATTTTTGCCAGCCCAAGAACAAAGCATCCCGCAGGTGCTATAAAATCCATTATCTCTCCATATGATTCCTTCAGGAGCTTGGCTACA
This sequence comes from Oscillospiraceae bacterium, assembly GCA_015068035.1. Taxonomy (GTDB): domain Bacteria; phylum Bacillota; class Clostridia; order Oscillospirales; family Oscillospiraceae; genus SIG483. The sequence goes on from SVLI01000004.1 coordinate 75,069, forward strand.
AGGTAAAACACAATTGGGCACAAAAACACCGCACCATACAGGGATCTTCCTTCAAAATAACCATTCTCTATGAAAAACCATAATTGGGATCCAAATAGACCTGTTAAAATTACGATTACTGTAACAGGTAAACTTTTCCAGAGGGCACAGCCGTACCACTTCATTTGCATGGTAATTTGGCAATAAATCAGTGCTGCTCCTAAAATCAACACAAAAACCAAAAACTCTGTACTAATTACCATAATCCTATCCTTTTCCTGTGACGGCTCTTTGTAAGAGCCGTCACAGAGTTGGAATTAACGAATATTTACGATAGTAAACTCAGGTATGACAACTTCGTATGTTACACCATTATATTCCAGTATAAGTTTAGAAGCTTGCAATGTTCCTGCGCCTTCCATTTTGGCGCTACTGCAAGTTCCTCTCTGCTGGAAATAACCCACAAAGCGTTTACAAGTTGTACTGCTTTCCCAAATGAACGAATCCGTTTGTCCGTTTCTTTCGCTGGTGTACAATTTTACTTCCTCTCCATTTGCTTCCACAAATGTCAGTGTGGCCTTTGTTGCTGCACCCTTGTCGACGGAAAGTGTGATCTGTGGATATGTATTCAACACGAAATTTCTACTACCGCTCTTTTGCGAGTCGCTATAAATTTCGATGGTATGGTTATTCACTTTGCGCGATTCAACTGTTTCCTCCGATTCGGTGTCTAGATTCAATGTTGTATGTCTCCCTTCCGGAGCAATCGCATCAATCGTCACCGAAGGCACCTTAGACCATACCGTAAACACAGGCGCATTGGTGGGCAAAGACTGCGCACTCTTTTTATCTACATCATTACTGTACTCATAAGTAGTGCCGTTCACCGTGTAACTGAAGGTCGTATAGTAGTTACCTGCAAACTGGATGGCTGCATCTGCACTCTGGGTAAAGTGGGTTCCGGCAGCATCCGGGCTCAGGGTGATGTTGATCGTCGCACCTTCTGTTGTATTGAGCAGTTTATTGCTGGTATAACCGCCGTAAGCCTCGGATGTACCATTCACATAAGCAAACTGCAGTTTTACCTCCGATACACCGGAAACCGGCGCATTCTCGAAGTCCTTGAAGTCTACATTCAAGCCCGAGATGGTATGACTCTGCATGAAGGTCGCAGTAACATTTCCGCTTCCATCCTTGCCGAAATCCTTGCTCTGGCCTGCCGCGAAGGAAACAAAGATACGGTTCACTGCCTTGGTCGCATTATTGGTATCCGACACATCGATCTCCAGGGGAGCTTCCTCGGTATAGGCGGTGCCGTCAGCGGCAAAGACATTCCACAGCCGCAGCGTTGTCAATGTCCAGTGGCCGTCCTGATAACCGTTGGCATCCTTAGGAACTGCGAAGTTCCAGTAGTTGGCAGTCTTTCCATTCGCCGTAGTTTCCTGGCTAATCGTGCCATCGACCCAGGTTCCTTCAGTCGCGCCATCTTTAATAATGTAGGCCTGTACTGCTGCAGCGGAGGAGTTACTGATCACCACATTCATGGTCGCGTCATTATTGGGTTTGTACTGGTATGCAACCGTTTCATGGCGAACATATTCCGGCGGTTCGGGAGACAGAATCGTAAATGTAGGAGCGGTTGTCGCATTGGTCAGGGTATTACTGCCCACCACCACTTTGCCAAACTGCCAGATACCCGGGCCGCCATTGGACATAGTACCTACATAATAGCTGCCGTTCCAGGTCAGATCTGTATCCATCTTCTTGATGCCGGAACCCTTCATGCCATAGGTCAGTTTCACGCCGGACAAACCGGGCATTTCATTACCTGCGTTGTCCACGATCATGACCTGCATGCCCAGCAGCTTCATGTTATCTTCCATCTCAGAGGGAACATACTTAAAGCTTTGGGGACTGGTGGTATAGACTGCCACCCGCATGCCCAGTGTAATATCCGCCGTCATCCAGAATGCCTCATCCAATCCCACATATTCCCCATCCAGCACCACGTACTGCATGGTGTAGTCACCGGACATCAAGAAATGGGCGGAGCCTTTCCACTCTCCGGTTGTGGAATCGTAGGTAAAATCGATATTCACCGCAGAGCCGTCTTCATTCCGCAGGAAACGGCCCTGGACTGACTTGGGCAGCTTGCTCTCATCATCTGTCGCAAACTTCAGTTTCAGATTTGCCGTGGTGGTATTTTCTGCCGTCATAACGGCGATATGGTTATCCTTAGCTTCCGTGCAGCTCAAGCTTCTAATGGCAAAGCCGGACACCTTAACCTCGGGCGGTTCTGCCAGGTCGTATTCCACGCCGTCCAGCTGTACTGTACGCAGCACATAGTTGCCGGGAACAGTAAACTCATAACTGGCGGTCCAGTCTCCGCTTTCATTCTTGGTAAAGGTCCTCACTTCTTCCCGGGAACCCTGGGATGCATTGATGGCCCGCAGGAAGAACGCCGTCACGGTACTGGGTTCGTCGCCGTCCACTTTGACGGTCACATTGGTGGTCATGGGGCCGGTGGCTGTATCATAGTCAAAGTTAGCTACATCCACTGATGCGGATACCCGGCGTTCCTTATTGGCCAGTTCCTCGTTTTCAATGGGAGACAGCACATTACTGCTGCCGAACTGGATATTCAGCTTACCCTGGATATCCGCTGCCGCCAAAACTTCCTTATTGGTCAGCTTGGTGCCGTCCAAGTAAACGATGGCAGTGATCCGGGTAGCTACATTCTTTTCCAGGGCAGTGATAGCATAAGTAACATTACCCTGATAGTCCTCACCCAGGTTGATACTGCTGCTGGGAGAAAGCACTAAGGGTACGATCACACGGCCACTTTCCGCGTAAAAGTGCTCTGTATCCATCACTGCTTCTGCTATCAGTTCGCCTTCTTTATTAACAAAGGCAACATTGAAGGCTTCCAGAAGCTTCAAGGATCTTGCCTGATCCTCCGGGGTGTCAGCATAGTAGACATAGCAGCTGCCGCTGCCCTGGGTCGTAGCATCCACAGACAGATCCTCATTCTCTCCCCAAACACGGTTCTCTCCCTCATAGCCAGTCACAGTGATCTTTTCCACCATTTTAGGTGTAGGTTTCTGGTTATTCAGTTCTTCCGCTGTGAGTGGTGAATATGTCTCCGCAGAAAACCACATCATCTCTTCTTTTTGCTTTCCGGTATTCTCATCTATAACAGGGGTTCCGTCTTCATCGAAAACAGGACCCATTGCTTCGTATACATCTATTGAATAAGAAACGCTCTCGCCGTTTTCATCTGTGGCGGAGATCGTCACAGTATACAGCTCCACTTCGTTGCCGTTGGCATCCTTGCCCATGGCGCGAACCATCTCGCTCTCAGTCAAGAGATTTCCTTCCAGCGTCAGATAGCTGCCTTCCGCATTGGTACGGACCCACAGGTCTACTGCCAATCCATAGGTATCCTCGGCAACAGGTACGCCGCCGGCATAATTACCGTCATTCAGACTTTCCGCATAGGTCAAGTCATTGGTAAAGAGGTTGTAATCTCTGGGTGCAGTGGTCTGGACATTGGCCTTCACCGTTGCGGGGACGGTAATACCCATTCTTTTAACCGTAGCGCTGATGCTCAGATTCTTTACTACGATATAACCGCCGGTGCGTTCTTCAAACCGGTAGAGGATACCGTTGGTAATTTTGGCCTCCTGGGTACCGCTGAGGTAACTCATGGCGTTGGAAGCGCCAATGCTGCTGATGGGGGTATTGTTGGCGCCAATGGTACAAGCGCCCACATTGACCAGATTGTTAACAATTCCGTTCAAACCGCTGTCTTTCCACTTCAGGCTGGCGCCGGAGGATGCGATCTCGTTCAATTTTTCCAGATCCGATGCAATGGTATTCCTGTCTTTAATGAACTGATCCAGGTCCGTGATTTGTATGCCCTCAGAATTCAGCTTTGCTGTAGTTGTGGCATAGATCGTTTCCGCGGTATAGGGGGTATAATTGTTTTCGCCATACATTAAAAACAGCGTCAGGTTGGCTAAGGCCGCCATGGCATCGGCTTCCGCGTCAAAGGCTTCCAGGAAGGCGGCATACATATCCCGCAGATTTTGAATATCTGCCACCGCGCAACTCGGGTTGTTTAAGGAGGCTTCGTCCGGATTCATTCTTGCGGTCATGTAAAGGCCCATCATGGTGGCCAAAGACTGCATTTTCTTATTGTCACTGCTTAAGGATGCGTACGCATTGGCTGCCGCCAGGTTTTTGTCTCTGGCATCTTTCACCATATTGTAATATTGCGCTTCCGCGCCAACTGCTTCAACCTTTGTAGATGAAATAGCACGAACACCATAAGTTTCAGACACGCCAAAGTAGCCGGGCTTCTCCCCTGTCGGCATATTCCAGGTGGCATAGCCAAAATCACTGGAAAGCTGGGTAATACGCCCATCCTGGCCGTACATTGCACCGTACAACGGGCTGTCCAACAAAGACACTGTATTCAGCTGGGCAGGGCGCAAAGCCAGATTATCCAGGCCGTAACTGGGGTCAGACAGGTTAATCATATTGCCCCAGGTTAGGTTGGCCGCAGAGATACTCTGCCCATCTGTCGCGCTGGAATCGCCTACCTTGGAATCTCCGGGAGGTGTCTCGCCATCACCAGAAGCTAACGCAATCTCCAAGTTACCATTGGCAGCCAAATTGGTGGTTACACCGGATAACTCCGGCGCTCTGGAAATTGTCAGCCATGCGAAGGTTGCCGAGGTCATCATGACCACGGACATGACCAAAAGCAATGCAACCGCAGCAACCCGTTCTTTTAAGCCCGGAAGCGCAGCCCGATAGGCCTTGATCCGTTTTTGTGTTTCTGTCACTGCTCGGCACCTCCTGTGGTTTCCGTTTCTGATTCTGTCTTGGGTTGGATATCTGGGTAATAATTTACAAAGAAAGGAATCTCCGTCTGGCCGATGCCCATTCCGTCGTCGCTCCACTGAAGGTGAAGCACATAACTGCCGGCAGCCGGTCGCTGTTTTGCGCCGGTAACTGCGACGATATCTCCCTCAGGATCCTCCGTCACAGTAATCTCAAAGCCGGCCAAAACGGGATCAATCTCCATACGTTGGGTAAAATCACCCTGTTCCGACGTCACTGTTGTTATCTTCTCCATGCTGCATGCGACAGGATAATCTGTCCATTGGGAATTCAGCACGATCTTTAGGGTTTCCTTATCTTTCAAGATCGGAGAATCCAGCTGGTAGAGGGCCTCGGTAGAAATCTCCGTCGACGTCTGAGCGCTGGCATGCAGAACGTCATTTTTGTACGCATTCAGCTGCAGATTCAGCACGCCACCCTGCAAAACCGTCCGTGAAAAATCTATCAGTACATTATGGCTTTCCTTCACCGTCAGGCGAATCTGTCCACCATGATAGAGCATGTAGTAACTGTTTCCATGATCCAAGCTGTAGCAGGTCTTTCCGGGAAATCCGATCTGCTGGGTTCCATCCTGCGAGACCATGCCAAGCGCCAGACTGTCTGCCTGATTATCCGTCTCTACTGTTATCTGCAACATGGCGTCTTTGGTAAAACCTTTGATTGTTTTAATCTGAACAAAGCCTTCATTATCAGGATCCTGCACCGGATCTTCCGTTGGAGGCTCTGTTGTGTTTCCCGTTTCTGTTTCTCCTTCGGGAGGTTCGGTCCCTTCAGGATTTGTTCCTTCGCCTTCGGAAGGTTCCGTCCCTTCAGGATTTGTTCCTTCTCCCTCGGAAGGTTCCGTCTCGTCAGGATTTGCTCCTTCTCCTTCGGAAGGCTCCGTCTCGTCAGAATTTGTTCCTTCTCCCTCAGAAGATTCCGTCTCGTCAGAATTTGTTCCTTCTCCCTCAGAAGATTCCGTCTCGTCAGAATTTGTTCCTTCTCCCTCAGAAGATTCCGTCTCGTCAGAATTTGTCCCTTCTCCCTCAGAAGATTCCGTCTCGTCAGAATTTGTTCCTTCTCCCTCAGAAGATTCCGTCTCGTCAGAATTTGTTCCTTCTCCCTCAGAAGATTCCGTCTCGTCAGAATTTGTTCCTTCTCCCTCAGAAGATTCCGTCTCGTCAGAATTTGTTCCTTCTCCTTCGGAAGGCTCTGTCCCTTCCGGATTTGTCGGTTCCTGCGTATCCGGATTTTCCTCTGGTAATACCGGCTCCTGCATAATCACTTCCGCAAGATCTATAGCAAAAGCACCCTGCAGCGAATCGCCCCAGGAAACGTTTACCTTTACAGTCATTGCCTCATGAGATTGACTGCCGGCAGCATCCGTTGCCGTCAGGTACATAATCACAGTAACCGGCTCTTTTTCTTTCAGCGCGACCTCACTGCCCTGCTGCAGTTCAACAGCGCCCATATACATTGCCGCCCGTAGATACTCCGGTTTATCCACCGACCAAGTCAATGCACCGGCAACATCCTTTGTGCTCTCCATACAGAAATCCGCTTGATGCCTCTGTGCTATTTTTTGCCCTTCCGGAGAAATCTCTCCCAGCAGCACCGTCATCGGAGCGTCAGACGCTGACCGCAGGCAATCACTGGTTACGGTTTCTTCTCCGGGTAAAGCAATGGTATTCCACATTGTTGAACTCACATACCGTGCTTGCGTAGAGTTCACGGATAAAATCGCACCGGCTGCCAAAACAACAACCGCCAAAAGGATACTCCAATATGCAATTGTCTTTTTCTCAGCCATATTGGCGCTCCTTTACATAGGTTTTTCAGCCAATCACCTGCAGCTGCAGCAAGCTGGCCTCCGTCAACATTTCATTTTCCAGAACCAGCCGCATTTCATAGCAGGAAAATCGGCCGCCAACCAGATTCCAGGTCAGTTCATCACCCAGCTTGTCATGGAAAGTGAACACCCATCCGTCGCCAAACTGGTCATACATTGGAGATTGAGGTTCGATCTTTGTTACTGCTGCCTCATAAGTATCGTATTGGCTCGCATCTGTTTTCTTAGGCACCATCAGTTGGATTTCTGCCGTCTGCGCGCCTTCCCAGATACCGGGACTGCCCACCAAACGGATCCGAAACTGTTGATCCTCCTCCGCCACATCAGACGGCAGCGTACCGTTGGCCACGGCAAAATCCAGCTGAGCCTTTCCGTTCACGCTTTCCCAGGTTCCCTGCGCCTGATCATCAAACAGACGAGTCTTATCATCTTCCGCCAAGCGGACTTGCCCCAGATATATTCCTTTCGGCTCCCGCGCAGAAAACAAAAGTGTCTCCTTGGTTTCCGCACGATATCGGGCCCAGGTGCTGCCCACGGCCGTCAGCAGCCCACCCACCGTCAGCACGGCGGCAAGGCCCAGTAAACACCACTGGGAAATATGCAATTTCCTTCGGTTCATGGGCCTTCCCTTCTCCTTAAGATGCCATAGATGTTATGATATATTTTTGGTCAATGCTCGTCTGGGTAGCACCGGGTGCTAGGTATATGACAGGCTGTTCCTGATCAAACTGGCCGCCATACAAAACCACCTGCACATGAGATGCATCCTCCGGGCAAACCCGCAGAGACCAATTATTTGTACTGTTAATAATACTCTCTCCGCCAAGTTCCATATCGGAGCTAATCTCCAATGTGATCGGATATTCATAGTTCGCTTCAATATAGATGCCGTCACCGGTGTCAACGAAGCCGCTTCCGATGGGGTTCGGGGTGCCCTCGAATGCCGCACCCACACCAGTTACAGTAGATGCTTTGACACGGACATTACCTCCCTTAATGGCAATACCGGTATAGCCACTCACCGTACTGTTATAAATGTTCAGATTACTGTCCATTTGGGGATGATAAATACCTGCGCTAAAATTGGATGGATTACCCGTCAACTCGCTGTCTATAATCTGAATGTCCGTGCCCCATCTGCCACTTCCTGCAGCATCTCCGTTACCGGACAGAGCAAAACTATCACCATTGAGTTTGCAGTCTTCAATCACAAGCTGCGTCTTTTGCTCAGATGCCGTGCCGTTGCCGGAGATAAAGACTGCGCAGGTACTGCCGCTGATTTCACAATTGATCAAGCGAACTGTAGAGTCCTGTTCATTTTCATCATCGCTGTCACCAACATAGACACCGTATTTAAATGCACTAATATCCACTTCATTAAAGGTTACTTTTGCTCCCGTGGTATAGAGTGCACAGCCTGAACTACCGAGACCTACCACCGAACCGTTCGTCATTGTCAGGTTACTGTTCTTCTCTGCCATAATGGCTCGATCACCATTGCTGGTAATGGTATGGCCGTTCATATCCACAGCAATCTGCTTACCCTCCGGGATCACAAGACGCTGCGCATCCGGGATGACGATATCGCCGGTCAACTGCACTACATTACCAATATCCAACTCCAGAGCAGTTTTCAACGCTTCCAGAGAATTAACGTTTATTACATCCTCATCGTTCTTCTGGGCAGACACTAATAGTTGAATCTCATATTTTTCCTGTTCTGTTCCCGCCGCTGTAGCATTTGCAGCCTCTTGCGCCAGTTTGGTATCGTACTGGGTTGCCATTTCGATTTCCGAATAAGAACAAAGGTACGCATATACACCGTAGTTGTTTTCGTCCACCGACACGGGATAATAACCGGTGCCCTTCTTCTGCGTCGGATCGATCTCTCCCTCATAACCATCCTTTTGGGAAAACTCTACCAAGAATTCTTCTACGGTCTGTTCTCCATCAACAGTTTTCAGCTCCATAACCAAGTCATCACCATCTTCTCCAAAGGTGGTTGTGGCTTCGTCATAATCGTATTCAATGGGCCGAAGATATTCCAGTTCCGTAAACATACCGGTAGCATCGTTCCATGAACCCAACACATAATAACCCAGCACATCGTAAACCCACTGCCACTTCAATTGCACATCGTTGTGCATATCTTCCGTCAGTGTCAGCGTCTCACCGCCAAACAGAGTATAAGTATAGCCTTCCTGGGTATTTAGATACACCCGATCCATGGTTTCCTCGTTGCGCTGCAAAGAGGTATCGACATAGAAGTAGAGGCGCTTTTGCATCTCATAATCCGTAATGCGGGCCTTGGACACTCCCACGCCTACCGCTGTGGTACTGGCATTTGTGTTGTTCACTTCCAAGCTGATAATGCCTTCATCACCCGGAGCTGCCACGATGACACTGTCATCAACTTTTATCTGACCGTCAAATCCCCAGCTTTCCGCCTTAATTACCATACCTCCGGTCCGCGCAACGTTGGTGTACCAAGCCGATGTCATAGCAAAAATAATCACAACCGTCAGCAATATGGTAACAAGCGCCAAACCGGCTTGCCAGTACACAGTACGCTGTGCTTTCTTCAATACAGCAGACTTTCGGGAAGTATCAGCATCGTTATTCTTTTGTACCTTTTTCAGATATTTCGACACAATGCATCAGCTCCTCCATGAGTTCGGTGCGAATTCTCTCATACATTTCGTCATATTCCTGTTTTGTCATGCCGCAAAGCGGATCAATGGGCTCTTCCTGCTCCAATTCGTTCACAGTATTCTGTAATTCTTTTCGGATATTGGACACACATTCCCGCAAAATCAGACCAACAAGCAGCAGACAAGGAAATACAATGCACCCAAGAAATCCCACTTTATTTGTAAAAAACGAGAATATGGAAGCCAAAGCACTCTCATCTCCTGTATGCCAAATTACTTTTCCGATCAAATTGCCGCGGGTTACCATGTATCCATCCGCTACAAAATTAGCATCACCCTGTGTCCGCAGAAGGACTTCTCCATTCTCCAGTTCCATAAGCTCTACTACCCGGTGAGTAACAATTTCCCCCCAAATAGCGGCTTCTTGTGTTCGAAAACAAATGATATCACCCAGTTTGATCTGCCCAATATCTATCTGTTTTGTCAGCAGCAGAGCTCCGGTAGGAATCGTCGGTTCCATGCTGCCCGTAACCACCCGGAACATCATGTATCCGCCAATGTTCACATAACCGTTACTCATGGACTGGACTGCAACATACAGACACAGCAAAACAGCCAAAACCAGCAGAATGGTGACCAGTACGCTAATCCGCTTTTGAATTACAGATTTGATTTCTTTTATTTCTTCTATTTCTTCTGTTTGTTCTTTCTTTTCCATAGTATCTTATTCGCTGCCGCCGGCCAGTTCCAAATTCAACAGCATGTTGGATATGGATACAGCATTAACGCAATCAACGTCTTGCCCCTCCAGCCAGATAAACATCCGAATTCTCTGGGGAACATTCTTTTCCAGACGGATAATGTACACATCCTCTGTGGCACCCTGCTTGTCCAGCTGCGCCAGCTGATCCTCCGAGACACGATCTCCAAACTTATATAGATCGTACGTATGTTTAAAAAACACACCGTTGTCTATGTAGGGCGCTGCCTGCCATTGCAGATATTCATCATAGAACTGTCCGCTCAGGTTCTCCAGTTCTTGGTTTTCCGTATCCATGTTCGTGACCGCTGCCCGAAACCGTTGCGCTAAAGCGCTGCCGGCGCCCGATTCGGCAGGCAACCACGTGCTGGTTGTCTGGGCAGCCAACCGATCTGCCACAGAGACTTCCTGTATCACACCGTTCACCGGGCTTAACGGATTGGTAACAGTATATCCTCCCAAATTCCCTTCGCAGTTCAAGTCGCAGTTTGGCTCATAAATGGTGAAACGGTTATTTTCAAGCGCCGCTGTGCCGCTGCTGGGCTCCTGATACATTCCTCGCAGCTTGCTATAGCGTTCATTGAAATACACACTGTTCTGATAATAACGCATTGTATCATCAGTCAGCCCCACATCGTTAGCCAAGAAACCTACCCGTATCGCTGAAGCCCCTTTAACTTCCGTCTCTTCTAAATCAAAACCAATCTTATCTTCTGTAGTAACGGCGCGGGGAAGGTCCACCAAGAAGCTGCCACCCGCATCTTCTCCGGCAGAAATTCGCAAAGTGAAGTCTGCGCTATGGGATACCACCCAAAAATCCAAATATAGATAGCTGCCCTCTTCAACCATTTTGGTCTGTCCCTTGGGCAGATTCGCATGGGCCATATCTCCATCCAAATAAAACTCAGAGACATCCTTCAGCTGGCCACTAAACACGGTACCTTCCCGAACTTCCGGGTCAGTCCCGTCGTAATAAGCAGGTAAGATCCAGTTAACACCGTCAGCAGTAGATACCGGCACCAAGCCGGCCACATCATTTAAATATTCATAACCCGGCTGCTGGCGAATATTCATAGACTCCGAAAAACGGCCGGGATAGTGATAAACCACACCATCCACTTCCTGCTGGACATCTGCTGCCACCAGAATAGTATTGCCGCCGCCAATTGCTACCTGAATACCAGTAACCGCAGGATTCCCCGACAGAACAAACCACGCATACGAGGACATAACAACTACTGCGACAGACAACACCAGCGCAAAGATTATCGCTATCAACTTTCTATAGATTCTGTTCATAGACAACAACCTCTTCGTTTCATGTACCGCCTATTTGCTTATACTAATTTCGAAAAACACCCCGGAAGAGCTGACGGCGCTGCCGCTCCATCTCCCGTTCCTGTTGTTCCTGATGAATACGCTGCGCTTCTTCCTGCCGCAGCTGCAGACGCTGAGGTAACGCATTGAGGAAAATCGTAACCTGATCCAGATAAATCACCGTAGCTGCACTATCTTTGGCATCCTGTTCACGGCGCAGTTGAGCCATCCGTTCTTCTTCTGCCACCCGGATTTTTTCCAACCGCGCCTCTTCTTCCCTGCGCAGCCGCGCTTCCTCAGCCAGTTGGGCCTGACGCTGCTGCTCCAGACGCTCCGTCTCTTCCCTGCGGGCTCGTTCAATGGCCAGCTGCTTCTCCCGACGGATCCGTTCACGTTCCTCCTTGATCCGCTTCTTTTCCCGTTCTTCGGCTTCCAGTTTGCGCTGCTCTGCTTCTTCCAGAAGCTTGGCGGCATCCTCAAATTCCTTCAGTTCCGCGGCCTTCTTCTGCGCAGCAGCCTCCCGGGCCTCCAAATTCTTTTCCAAATTATCTGCAAAATAACGCAGTTCTTTTTTTAGCGCTTTGCTGCGAATGGTATCTTCGATTTCCCGGTTGATCTGTTCCTGACGCAGACGGGCTTCTTCCGCTGCCTTTTCCTGACGCAATCGTTCTTTTTCCGCAGCCTTTTCCTGACGCAGTCGTTCCTTTTCCGCGGCCTGCTCCCGACGCAATCGCTCCTGCTCTTCTTTCTTCCGCTTCTCCCGCTCCTCCACCAAACGGCGGCGTTCCGCGGCTTCTTCCTGCATCAGTTGCTCTTTGGTCAGTTCCTCGATCAGAACCCGGCGGATCTCCACCTCCGGCAGATCGTAATCCTCAGTCAGTTCCTCAATAATTTCCTTGACAAATTTGGGCTTCAGGGTCCGCTTCTTTTCTTTCATCGGTGCGGGCATCCGGCGGTCCTGTTCCCGCTCCAAATAGCCCTTCAGTATCAAATAGTTAAACAGGACATTCCTAAAAATGTTCTCCTGGAACTCCTCTGTAACCACCGGGTTCTGCTCAATCACGCGCACAGCATAACCCACGTCATCGTACTCATTAAGAAATTCGCCCAACGCCACAATGGCTTTGTAGTTGGGATTCTTTTTCAGCACATTTGTTTTTGTGATGGTACCTTTGACGCGGGGCAGTTTCGCCATTTGCTGGGCAAAATCGCTGTGCATATAAACCGACAGCACCCGGTAAAGGCGGGAAATCCGGTCAAAAATGTTAATATGCTTGCCGTCAGTATCCAGCGCACTGTCCACATCGTTAATAGACATATACATATCCAGATGAACATGTTCCGTGGCACTGGTCATCTCGGTCTGTACCTTCAGCTTGGCACCAAATTCATCACTCATTTCCGCAAACAACGCATCGTTGCGGAGCTTGACGAAATGGTGGGCGTTCTCCAGAACCGTATAGACAAGACGGTTTTCGTACAATCCAATGGAGTCTTCCCGATATTTCTGCATCAGCTTACTGGGTCGCACATCACCGGTTCTGGGATCAAATTTTTCCACCAAAGAGGCATGTTGGGCCAAGTGAACCACCACATCCGGACCAGCCTTTTTGGCGTTTGCCACATTTACGATTAGTTCTTCCTCATGGATTACATTACGGGGAGTGGATATGATTTTCTGGAGGGCACCCAACCCGCCTTCAATCTTCTCAACCCAGGTTCTGTCCACCCATTTTTCCATCCGGCGGTTGGAGAACTGGATTTCATTTTCCGCATGGGCAATCGCATCCATGAAGTAGTTGTAGAACTCTGAACTGCCAATGGCACGGACGACACTCTTTGTAAACTTTTGATATACCGGATCAATGACAGAAATTTTCTTTTTTGTACCGGCCTGGGGTTTGCTGTCTGACAAAATGCATCCTCCTTACCATTTTTAGATTCTTAGTTATTCTTCTTCAAATAGTCGACGTATTGCTTGCAAGTAACCATGGTATTCTTTCCAAAAAGCTTATCCAGATAGTTATTGAACTTGGTTAGCTCGTCTTTCATAAAGCCTAAGCTCAAAGATTCAAATTTACGCAGAACCTTCTTAGCCACGATAAAGTCGATGGCCTGAATTTCCGTACCACCGCAGCCAATAAAGCAAGGAACATAATCCCGGATCTGCTTCATAATACGGTTACCGAATGCCAGGCGGAAATTCTTAATCAGATATGCATTCAACTGTTCCAGCTTATTCAAACTGTCCTCGGAAATGGGATAATTCCTCTTTGCGTCGTTAAACAGTTCAATCAAATGGTCCGTGGAGATGTACAGTGGGGGTGTGGGTTCACACTCAAATGCATCGGCACGGCTGTCCAGATCGATGGGGATTGCACGGTCGTAGACCTTGTCGGCCACAGCGAAGGTAGAGTCGTCGTTGTTGATGGTTCCGACAAACCAGATATTGTTGGTAATTTGAACGTTGCCGCCCTCAATCAGGCAGGGGTCGTTATCCCACACAGCGGTGACGATATCCACCTTCCATTCCTCTTCCCGAGGCATTTCCAGAATAGACAGCATTTCCGCAAAATAATACTCAACACGGGCGATATTCATTTCGTCCAGAATCACGATATGGGGATCGCGGTAGTAATTCCCCTCATAAATTGCCCGGAGAAATTCCGTCTCGGAATAGCGCTTGGTAAACTCATTGAAGTAACCGTAAAGCTCCGTACGTTCACGCCAGGAAGGCTGCACGGAAACCACAGTGGTGTCCTTCTGGACGAACTTGCCGAAAGCATAGGGCAGAGAGGTTTTACCAGTACCGGAAATACCCTGCAGAATGATAATTCGGGCAGTACCCATGGCCGCCACAAAGTAGCGCATCATGTCAAGATCATAATACAGCTTCAGTTGAGAAGCAGCAAAGTTCCGGAACTGCTTACAAAAATCTTCCAGCGTAATATTGTTGTCGTACAGCGGGGGCTGATACTCGGTTTTATAGTAATTATCCACAGAAGTCAGGCGGAAGAAACGACTTTCACCGGGATCCACGCAGGGGGACTGGAAGGTGTTGCGGTTGGAAGAAGGCACAAATTCCTCTGCTTCTTTCGCCGTCTCTTCTCCGGCTTCGGCTTCGGTTTCGGAAGGTGCCTCTTCCGGCTGTTCTTCCTCTCCCAGCTGATCCTGCAAAACAGATGCATCGCCGCCCAGTTCTGCCACCTTCATCGCCAATAGCTTATCCTTCTCATAATTTGCCCGGAGCAGATCCCGCTGCAAGGAGCGCACCTGCTTGGCCATAGCATCATATTCCTTGGGGGATACCCGGAATCGAAAAATCCGCTTCACCAGCCGCACCAGCATCACCACGATAAGCACGCTCAGACCGAGTAGCAGCAGATTCGCCAGCAGCAACAAAATCCAGTCCAAAGTACCGAACTGATCGGAATAGGATTTAATGATCTGCATGCGCATGGGGAAATTGAGAAGATAGTTCAGGAAGTTAAAAAACGAACCGAAAATATCTATAAAAGCCCGGAAAACCCGACCAATATCCTGATAGAAATACTTCAAAAAGTTATCCATGCTTTTCTCCTAAAACAAACAACAATCCATGCGCTCCCCCTCTGGGTGCACAGAAAAACCGTGACGGAGGGGCCGCTGTAAAAGATCTGTCGGCAAAACCGACTGAGGGATTGGTGCTACGCACCCAATCCTTTGCTCTTTTCCGCAGCCGCCTGCGTCAAAAATTCACGCCGCATTTTCCGCAACGCCGCATTGGCGGCCTCGCGTTACTCGGCATTCACAGTCTCGTCAGCAGCTTCGTCCGCCGCGGGCTCGCTCGCTGCTTCGACAGGCGCATCTTCCTTGGCATCCTGCTTCTGTACCGCCATAGATGCCAGAATTTCTGCGCGCAGCTTCTCGCGCAGCTCTTCTTCCAGCTTCGCTCTGGCCTGCGCTTGCGCCGCCTGCTGCTCCTGTTTCTGTTTCTCAATCAGGTCTTCGGTATTGCCGCGCTCCTGCTCGTACTTGATACGATTCTTCACGTTCTGATACTCAAACAGAACACGGAAGAACTGCACCAGATGGAACAGGAAGAACAGGAACACAGGCACCACAATCACGATCAGGAAGCCCGTGCTTGTCTGCAGATAGTCAAACACCTTGCCCAATCCGCCCACACGGAAGGAATACTTGCCCACCACCTCGGACTCATGAACAGTCAACGGGTCGGCTGTGGTGTTGTTATCACCCTTTGTAGAAAAGATGAGGTAGCCACCACCGTCATAGATCTCTTCGATTCTATGGGTATTGAGGACGCGCTCACCGTTGATAACGGTCCAATATGTGATGATGTCATCCACGCGCAGTTCACCGGGATCCTTGACCGCGGTGTCAAAGATCAGGTCACCGGGCATCAGTGCGGGGTACATGGATTCGGTCTGGATAGAGAAAATCCGGATGCCGAAAATGCTGGGGACGCCGTTGCCGGAGGAGGAGACATAGCTCACATAGGTGCAGATAGCAGCCACGATGATAGCCAGAACCAGAATTACATTCACAATGGTGCTGGCAACCCGTTTGGACTTGCTTTCTTCCTCGATCACCTGGACCTGTCCATTTTCCAGGTTTTCCTGGGGGGGTGTTTCCATTTTTGTTCTCTTCTTCATGGAGAAGACTCCCTTCTGTGCTTGTTCTTTCTTGTTTCAATTGGTTTATATGAAAGCTAACGCTGAGTTTACAAAATTTCGTTTAATCCTCGGGAATGTTGTACCCATCAAAAAATTCATCAATGGGAACCATTCCGGACTGGGAATCGGGTTCAGTGGCAAACTGGATATTTGCCATGATCTGGGCACCCTGAATTTCATTGGTGCAGTCCACATCCTGCCCTTCCAGCCAGCAATAGATGTCGATTTTGACCATCTGGCCGGATTTCAGGCTGAACAGTTCCACATCCGTGGTAAAATCACCCAGTTCGTGAATAACCACATTTCGCTGTACCGGATAGGCTTCCGTCCATGTGGAAGCGCTCTGCAGAATCAGATTGCGTTCCGGAACCAGCGTGGCTGTTGCATCGATGCTTGGGGTTGGGGTATAGCCGACAGAACCGTCAATATGCCGGTCGCTGTTCGGCTCATAAATATAAAAGATAGAATATGCTCCGGTCGGCTCCCCTGCCAGATTCACCGGCTCGATCCGGATGCCGATGCGGATGGCGCATTCCGCGCCCATGCCTCCGTTGTTGTGGAGGATGTTTTGCCCATCCCAGACGGGCGTGCCAATCACATACGTGCCGGAACCGTTGATTCCTTCATCCACCTCAACCGCCGGGGAAAGGAACACGGTTTCGTCCTGCCCGGTTCTGGCATAAAAGGTTGCTTTGGTATAATATCCGTCGCTATTGTTTTTGTTGGCGTTGCGCTCGTTTATAAGCGGCTGCCAGTCCGGATAATCTATCAGGCGGCCATCGATCCCATAATCGGCAGCGTAAAACTGCTGCCGGGCATTGGACCATGTGATGGGCCGCAGGGGCGAGGTTTCTCTCACCATATCCCGGTAATCCAGCTGCAGCACCCACTCGTCCGCAAGCGGATCGGTGGAAAGCTCCAGGCCGGTTTCGGAATTGATGAACATATACATATCGCTGACGCGCGGAGTTTGACTCAAAGAAAACCAGGTGTAAGAAGCCACCGTAAGCAGCGTCAGCAGGATTATGAGCATGTACACATACAGCACAATCCGTTTGGTTCGTTTTGCTTTAAGGGGTCTTATACGCAAAGCTTTCTCCTTTCCGGCTTTTGGGTTCCCTGCCGCAAGGGGGTTAGCCTGTGGGGCATCCTTCTGCACTTCAATCCGGATGTCCCACAGCCGCAAGTTTGGTCACTTCCTCTTATCTTGAAAAAGCGCAAACACATTCGTCGTCCGTTATTGCGCACCCGGGTTCCCGGCAATTCGCAGCGCCGCTGCACACGGCGTCGCCTGCGCTGTGACGGGAGAGGGGCACACAATAACGGAATCTTTTTCTGTTCCCACCCCGGGCTCAGCCCGGGGTGGGCGCGTTGGTAAGGTTCAAACGGCTCGTTTTGCCGTTAGGGGTTTTCGCCGCCGGCGTTGGCAGCGGGGATGTTCAGCGCAGCATATTCCATGGGAACCAGGTTTGCAGAGCTTGCAAACTGCAGGTTCATCTTACCGGTCATGGATGTAGCAGCGGTAGCGGCCACATCATCGTTACCAACCACATTGCCATCCAGATAAACCAGAACAGACAGCTTATGTGCGGTATTCTGAGTCAGAGGCATAATAGCGTTATTCTCGATCTTCTGCTCACCGGCTGCGGTAGTGGTGGTCTTTTCCACAAACAAACCTGTGCCAGCAGCAATCTGATCAGCATTTGCTTCAACATAGGTAGTCTCTTCATTGGCAATAGACTGAACATACAGCTTTGCTGCACCCTCTTCATTATTCTTTGCTGCAGTAACCTGCTCAGTAGTTGCTGCAACATACTCAGTGGTAGTGCCGCCTGCGGTCTTAGTGTACAGATACATCTCAGCAGTCCAGCCGTTTTCGTCCATGGCAGCATTGGCAGTGTCCAGCTTTGCGGTAGCAATGACCTTATTGCCGGCACCGGGATCGAAGAAAACGATACGGATCGCGCCCATCAGGGCAAGCACCTGGTTGTCGTTGAAGGTTGCAGAGTCGGTAGACTTGAAGGTCATGGTGGAGCCATGGCCCATGGTCTCTTCATTGGTGTTGTCAGTGTAGATACGGTCAACAGCATCCTGCTGCAGCAGCAGATTGGACTCGGCAGCGTTGGTGCGGAATGCCAGGTCGATGACATAGCCGTACATATCGGAGATGGGCAGGGTGCCGTCTGTAGCGCCAGCAGGTGCTTTCGCTGCTTCTACTGCAGCACCAATCTGAGTCAGATGAGAGGGCACCACGCCAGAAGCCGTATTCATACGGGCTTCCATGTTCTCCAACTCGATACCGTTGTACTCAACCCTATCAATAGTGATGGATGCAGTGTAGTCACCGGACTGGTCAGCGATATCGGCATAGACACCGCCACCGGTGGACATGGTAACTACCAGACCGCCCATGGAAGTAACGGAGCTAACCACAGCGCCCAGATTCTGCTTCACTTCGCTGACCTCATAGCCATTGAGCTTCATAGCAGAGGGATTGGCCAAAGGAGTCATCGCAGTGCTGATTTCACTCCAAGTAAAGGTTGCGTCGGGGTTTGTTTCCAGTGTTGCTTCCAGAACCTGCAGCTTGGTGTGCGCTGTTGCGACATCAACAACAGACTGGTCGTACTTTGCAATACCGGTAGATACCGCGGCAGGAAGCTGCGCACCTGCATTCGTCAGAGCAGTAGTAACAGAAGACAGGGTTGCGCCGTCTACCTCAACCGCGGACTTAACTCCAGTCCAGACAGCATCATTTGTGCCGGTTGCAGCAGATGCTGCATAGGCCAGAATATACTGCAGGTATGCCTTTTCGATCTGCTCCAGAACGCCAACTTTTTTATCTGTTCCCTGCAGGTCATCAATGATCGCACGCAGTGCAGCTACATCGGTTGCATCATAAGATTCAGTAGCACTGCCCATACCGTGTTCAATGGCGATGTTAGCCAGTGCAGAGCCATTGGCTTTCAGAGACTGGGATGCCTGAGTAGCAGCCAGTGCCTTGGCAGTGTTGGCAGCAGAGCGGGCATTCCGGTAGCTGAGCTGACGGTCGGTCATGCCGGAAGCGGTACCAACTGCACGGACACCGTAGTCGTCAACGGGAGCGAAAGAACCATTCTGGCTGTCATAGTAGCCGGTAAAGGTATTGGCTACCAGTTCACTGACACGGCCATCTGCACCGTAGGTGGGGGTCTTCAGCAACGCTTCTGCCAAAGTAAGGGGATTCTTTTCCGCATCCTCTGTTGCAGCATTCAGTTCAGAGGGGAACAGAGTGATCTTATCCAGGCCGTAAACAGTGCTGTCGCTCAGATCAACCAGGTTACCCCAGGTGACGTTCTTCAGTTCGACGTCCTTAACGCTGTCGCCGGCAGCAGAGGTGATAGAATCTACGGAGCCATCCTTAGGCAGCAGAGCCATTTCCAGGTTACCGTTGGCACCAACAGCGGTGGTGATACCGGTAACTTCAGGAGCGGTAGACAGGGTGAACCATGCATAAGTGGAGGAGATCATCATAATGGCAGAAACCATCAGCATGCAGATGGCCGCCATCAGCTTGGTCTTGATATCCCGCTTACGCTTGGCTTGCTTTTGTTGAACCATTGTCTTTTTTCATTCCTTTCGGTTTATTGCGTGTTTTGATTCCCGCCGGAATTTATGTAACCCGTTAGTCAGCGAAGTGCAGCCGACCGCAGGGGGTTAACAACAACTCATCATGCATCACATGTGATGCATGGCACCATGGTGCCGGCCCTTTTTCTGCCGCAGCACCCGGCTTTTTCGCTCAAATCTGCGCCATACGCAATATGGCGGCTATGTACTGTTTTCCGCAAGAACCACGCGGGGATTAAACATGTATTCCATCTTCATTACCCCTTCCAGAACTTCAGATTGTCCCAGAAAGCATCCCAATGGGTGCCAAGGTCGTCTCCCTTGTCATCGGCTTCTTTGTCCTCGCCCATCAGCTGGAAGAACACTTCCATGCCGATATGGCCGCCGATCAGATCGTCATTGCAGTCCGGGTCGTCCCCTTCCAGCCAGATTACCACCGTATATTTGTGGATATCGCCCGGCACGACGCCTTCCTGCATGCCCTCCGCCACCGTCCTGTCATCAACAAATTTGATGGGGATCACGCGGCTGAACTCAAAGCCCCTTCGTTGGTCAATGATCTCATACTGCCCTTCCGGATCCTTGGAAAACTTCGCCAGCGGTCTGCCGACATAACCGCGGCTGTTATCCCCCCGGGCGGGCAGAACCTCTTCCCGGCCGGTGGTCTTGTTTGGGGCGGCATAGAAGCACATCTCGCCGTCCTCGAAAATCATGACCCAGGCCGCCTCACCCATTCCCTTGCTTTCGGAATTGATGCTCACCTGCCAGTCGTATCCGACCGTAGACTTGCCCTCGTTCCGGCAATAGAACGTATACGCAAAGTAAGCGCCGTTGTGCTGGCCGTCGATTTCGTCCAAATCATTCGGCAAATGGCCGATGGAAATGCAGGGCACATTTTCTGCCGGAGTGCAAAACAGGTGGGTCACCGGATTGGCAAAGTCCCTCGTTTCGCTCAGAACAAAGCCTTCCTGGAACAAACCGTCGGACATATTGATGGTGAAGTGACCACGCAGCTGCGTTACCGTAGAAAACAGGAACAAGGCCAGCAGCAACAGCAACAACGCCCCCAGCAAGACCCCAAGGCCCTTTCCGTGGAAGAACCACAGCAACCACGCCAACCAGCGGGATTTGTCAAAATACAAACCCATATTGGCCGCCGTCAGTTCAAAGTCCGACTTTTCCTTCAGCCCCTTGGCGCGCATCTCCTTGCGCAGGAGCTTCCGGCCGTTTTTGATGGCTTTCACCTGTTCCCGGGTCAATGCTTCGGAAGCGCGGGTTCTTTTAAATGGCCCCTTCTGCTCCCGTCCCACCGGGTTGGCGGCTTCAATAATATATTCTTCCAGCTTTCCCATGGCTTACATCTCTCTTGCCAGAGAGTCCCGGATCAGTTCATCTTCACTGACCGGAACGCCGGTCATGGTGCCGCTCATATACGCCACACCGCATGCTGCCAGCCAGCCCAGCGCATCATGCGTATCCGCACCGCAGCCGAGCAGCGTAAACCCTTCCTGCCGGAGCTGATTTATGGTGTTGGCCGTCTCCTGCTTCAAATGTAGCGCAGGATCCAGACGCAAATACAGGAAACCCATGGTCTTCAGCTTTTCCGCCGGCAATTTGGCGGGATCGTACCCGTCAACCACCAGACGAATACCGTTGCGCAGGTAACGCTCGATGATTTCCGTCTGACCCTTATTGGCCGCCAGAATCGTTTCCATAGGAATGGTCAGCAGCAAATTCTCCCGGGACACCGGCTGGTCCTTGAACATCTGATTAAACCGCTGCAGCTGGGTAGGCTGCAGATAAAACTCCGGCAGCATCTGCAGCAAAATCGCCCGGATCTTCAGCTTACAGTTTTCAATGCGTACCAGCGTATCCGCCGCTTCATATAAGAAGTAGAAGGAAATATCCGGCACCATCTCCTTGCGGTTGAACATGGCAGCCAGTTCCTGCGCCGTTTCCGTCTCACCGGGGCGCTCCGGAATGCCGCCGAACCACGGGAATGCCTCATAAGCTACCACCGTGCCCTGCGCATCGCTGACCATGGGCCGATACTGCAGGCCCATAACCCGATCTTTCCGCCGTTCCACCAAAGGAATGGTCTTGGGCAGCGTCATAGTGTAGTGGATGTATTTATTGTATATTGCCCGGCATTTGGATCGTGCCTGTTTCAGGACGCTCACCAAATCCTCAGACCAGTATGCGCCGGCCTGTGCCGTCAACAGCTGATAGGCTTCATCAAAAGGATTCTCGGACTTGGTTTCCGAAGCCAGCCGATCCAGTTCCTTGGCCAGACCCACGATCTGGGCAATGGGGCTGATGGCGTTTCCCATCCGGCCCGCCGGATATCCGCTGCCGTTCCAGCGCTCCATATGCTGCTCGCAGCTTTCGCGGATCATCAGCCAGGGGATGTTCTTGGTGGGCAGTTCCACCAGTTCACCCCTACGCCGCTCCCTGGCCCGGACGCCCCGCTCCTGCAGGTTTGCCACCAACAAACGGCCGTCGGTGGTGTACTTCTTGTAAACCGCCTGTTCTTCCTCCGTAAAATCCTTCTGCCAAATTTGGTATTCTGGCGGAACCATCGCCTTGCCCAGCTGATGATACATGCCGCATTTATAAGCCAAATCTGCATATTCGCCCCGCATCCGGCTCTTACCCTCGCCGGTATCTGTCCCGAAGGTTCCGGCACAGGCCTGCACAAACAGAGCTTGGGTATAGGCTGCCACACGAACAGACTGCTGTCTTACCGCCGGCGCCAACCCCCGGAACGCTTCGTCCCAGGTCTCATATTCTTTTCGTTTCCAGTTATGTTCGTTACGTGCCATAGTTTTCCTTTCCCCGGCTGCCCGCCATAACGACCCGGCACCGGCTGAGGGCAGAACCCTTCTTAGAAGGTATCATCGTCAATATCGTAATCCACAAGAGGGGTATCATCCCGCTGGGTCTTCCCCTTCTTAAACACATATGCCCCAATCAACATCAGCAGAAGCACATTTACTGCAATGCTGACACAGGCAACCACCGGCCAGACCCGGTGCTTGGGAATGTTGCAAAACTCATCGGTGGGCGGCACTTCCACAGGGACTTCCTGAACGACCACCTCCGGAGCCTCCCGCTGTGCATCCATATCTTTCATCTGGTTCAGCACCGTCAAAATCTGCTGGGTTGCTGCATCCACGACAGCCTGATCGCCGCCGGTAAGCGCTTCGCGCCCCTGCTGCACAGCCGCAGACAGTGTCACCCACAATCCACTATAAGCATCCGTCTCGGAAAACTCCTCCACCGCCAGCAGTGCCCGGTTCAACTCGGAAAAATCAACCTTGACCAGACTTCCCACAGCTTCTTTTAATTTTTTCAGCGCCTCATCCGCCATAATCTGATTTTGATACGTCAAAGCCAGCTCCGCCTCGGCAATGGCTGCATCTACCTGCGCCCAGGATTCCGTAGTGTAGTCTAATCGGTTCAACCCGTTGACCAAACCGAGCTGCTGCTTCAGGGCGCTGTCATCCAGAGTGCTACCGCCAAAATTGGAAGGCCGCTCGGTGGAAATCAGCGAGCTGTGCATATAGGCTTCCTCACCCCGATACAGAACTCTGCTCCAGCCGTTGCTGCCCACGCCGATCCGGCGGATGGCTTCTCCGTAATTCAGTACAGCAATGATTTCATACTCTACGCCGGGACCTTTCCGGACATTGACCATGCCGGTTGCATAAACGATCTCATCGGCCTCGTCAAAAACCACGCCTTCGGGTAATTCTTCATCTTCATATGTCGCCATAACAGGCAGAGCCATCGCCATCAAAAGGACAACAGCCAAACCCCATATGGATAACCTTTTCAGTATGTTCAATGTGACATCCTCCTTGCTATCTTCTTCCCGAAGACACTGTGCGAAACCACACTTTCAAAACGACATACTTCACCAAAATAATTTTGCACATACCATTACAGCATAGTACCACATTAATTTAAAGAATGCAATCATTTTTCTTCAATATTGTATCCAAGTTTTGGAAACGTCCTTGCGTGCAACAGGCCACTCTCACTTCTCGAATGCAGAATCCTGGCTTTCGTTTTTTCAAACACCTTTGAATGCCATTTATATATCTGCAGAAATCATCCATCCGGCAGCTGATTTTGGGTTCCCAGCCGGGAAATCCAGCATAAGGGACGGTGTCTTTCGTATTCATTTTCTGCTCATCATAGGCTGCAACAAGCGTTCGAGAACAACAAGTTCCTGCCCTTCCCTATTTTCTGTGCACATTACGTAAGATATTGACTTGTGTTCATGAAAAAAAGCTGGTATAATCATCCTAACTATACGCACTGCTGACGAGAGCAGGTAAACTGAAATAAAATCAGGAGGTACATTTATGCAGTTCGCAGTCATCGGCGCAGCCGGAAAAGCCGGCCGCCTCATCACCGCGGAAGCCATCAGCCGTGGCCATGAAGTCACCGCAATCATCCGTCCCGGCAGCGAGGATCGCGCCCCCGCCGGCGCAAAGATTCTGGCGAAAAGTCTGTTTGACCTCACGGCAGCGGATCTGGAAGGCTTTGAGGCCGTGGTCAGCGCATTCGGCACGCCTTTCGATCAGCCCGAGCGTGTAAAGGAACACGTTTTGGCGGCAAAGCACCTCATCTCTGTTTTCAAAGATCTGCCGAAGACCCGCATCATCTTCATCGGCGGAGCCGGCAGCCTCTACACGGATGAGAGCCAGACCTCCACGATTCTCGACGGCATGCCCGAGTTCCTGAAAAACGGCGTTCCCGGCGCAGCCAAGGAGGCGCTTGAGCTCTTCCGCGAGAGCAACGTCAACTGGAGCTTCTTCAGCCCCGCGTACACCTTTGATTCCAAGGGCGCGCGCAGCGGAAGCTATACCCTCGGCGGCGATGTGAAGATCCTCAACCGCGTTGGCAAGAGCTACATTTCCTATGCCGATGCCGCCATCGCGCTCGTGGACGAGGCCGAGACCGGCGCGCACACCGGCAAGCGCTTTACCGCCGTTTCCGGCGATCCCTACTTCCGCGATATGGAGCAGTATTTCAACATTGAGCGCTATATGTTCTCCCGCGCGGGCTGCTGGCTTGGCCTGAAGATTGACGATCCGCGTTACGGCAAGGGCGCGCTCACGCTCTCCACCAGCCGCGGCATGCGCACGCACAGACGGCCCGACGGCGTGGATCTTTTCCGCATCTATCCCACCTATGAGGGCAAGCGAGTTCCCTTCGCTGTACATCAGATGTGCGCTTCCGAACTGACGCTGCACACCCTGTGGGGCGATGTGCGCTTCACCTGGGCGGATCAGAAGAAGCTGATGGCCGAGGGCGACGTTGGCATGGGCCTGCTCTGGACGCGTGACGGCACCCCCTATGAGTGCGTGAAGCCCCGCAAGGACAACGGTTGGGAGGTTCCCGTCCGCGCTGCAAATCCCCTCTGCTTCAAAGGACTGGAGGGCTCCACTTTCCGCTTTAAGGACACCTATGACTGGTACAAGCTCAGCAGCGGTGAGATCCACGGATACACCGAGCCCGGCCCGGACGGCCGCTTCACCATGGTCTGCGAGGAGTTTGACTACCCCGGCAAGATCTGGGACAGCTATCCGACCTATGCCGAGGGCAAAGCCTCCATGCAGGCGGACTTTGACGATTACCTCTCCAAATTCCCGAAATTCATCGAGCCCTACGCTGCCAAGCGTGAGGACACGGCTTACGTCCTGTGGACGCACCTTGTTGCGCCGACGCAGGCAACGCCGAAGTGGATGATCATGATGTTCCCCACCGAGATGGCAACCCAGTGGCAGCTCGTGCAGAACGCCGTTGTGATGCAGGACAACATCGAGCTCGCGCGCGACCTTCTCCTTGCTCCGCTGGAGCGCCAGGGCGAGGACGGCCAGCTTGCCGATGCTTACGACGAAGCCTTCATCTCCACCGGAAGCATCAAGCCCCCGGTTTACGGCTGGGCGCTGAAGAACATCCTTGCGCATCACGACCTGACCAAGGAGTGGTCCCGCGAGGATCTGGAGCGTCTCTACGTGGGCGCCGGAAAGTGGGCCGACTGGTTCATGGAGTACCGTGACGATGACGGCGATGGTCTGCCCGGCTTCGAGGGTGGCAATGAAAACGGCTTCGACGAGGTCACGACTTATTTTGACACCGTGAGCATGGCCACGCCCGACCTCTGCGCCTATCAGGTTCTGAACTTTGAAGCGCAGGGCGATCTTGCCAAGCTCATGGGCAAGCTGCAGGAGGAAGTCGACGCCTGGTACAACAAGGCCAAGACCCTGCTCGACAAGATGATCGAAAAGATGTGGGACGGTGAGCACTTTGTGGCACTCAAGCAGTACACGCATGAGCCCGTGTTCACCGGCTCCAACCTGCATTACCTGCCCATCATGCTCGGCAACCGTCTCCCGGCGGAGATCGTGGACAAGATGTGCGCCGATCTGCTCGTTGAGGGCAAGCTGCTGAGCGACTACGGCCTCACCTCCGACTATATTGACAGCGATATCTATGAGATCACAGGCGTGAAGATGGGCTGCGGCCCCATCTCGCCTCCGGGCCAGCTCTTCATCCTCACCGGTCTCTGGGAGGCCGGCAAGAAGGACGAGGCCAAGATGATCTTCGACCGCTATGCCAACCGGCTTATGAACGGCGGCTTCTGCCACTTCATCGACCCGCTGTACGGCGACGGTTCCCGCTTCTGGGGCACCTGGTGCCGCGTGGTCTTCACTGTTATCGCAAGAATGATCTCGGAGGGTTAAACATTAATGGAATACGGACCTCACGTACACAACACTTATGACATGCCCCACGACGCAGAAATCGTGCGTCGCGGCCTGAAAGAATCCAAAACCGTCACCGAGCAGCCGCGGGAAATTCCCGTGATCCGCGAAGTGGATGTGGTCGTGGTCGGCGGTGGCCCCGGCGGATGCGCCGCGGCCGTTACCGCTGCCAGAAACGGTGCGAAAACCGTTCTGCTCGAGCGCTACGGTCACCTCGGCGGCATGGCCACCGGCGGTCTTGTGAACATCATCCCGAACCTTGCGGACATCTACGGCAATCAGGGCATCGGCGGCTTCTGCCAGGAATTCATTGACCGCGTCAAGGCGCGCAACGGGGCGGATTATCCGCCCCGCGAGAGCTGGGGACAGCCGGACGCTGCGGAGGTTGAGAAATACACCAAGGCCAATATGCGCCATTTCTACATCCGCGACAACGGCAAGGGCGAGCAAATCGTGCTTTACTCCGCCGTTATCGATCCGGAGATCGGCAAGGACGAACTGGCCATCATGGCAGAAGAAGCGGGCGCAGAAGTTCTGCTCCACACCTGGGTGGTTGCGCCCATTCTGGACGGCAACCGCGTCATCGGCGTGCTGGTGGAGAACAAGGCGGGACGGCAGGCGCTGCTTGCCAAGGTTGTCATTGACGCCAGTGGTGACGGTGACCTCCTCCGCGAGCTCCCCACGGAGACCGTGGACTATCTGCGTCCCGGCTCCCGCATCGCGCAGTTCGGCTGGGTCTATTGGATGTGCGGCGTGGATCTGGAGAAATACGACGCGTTTATTACCAACGAGCCGGAGGCTTATAACGAGGTTTGCGATAAGATCCGCAGCGAGGGCGGCAACCCCGGCTTCTTCCGCGGACTGCTGAGCAATCAGAAGGGTGTTGTCTGGAGTCACCGCCTGATCGGTTCTCTGCACCAGACGGAGCCGGAGGAAATGAGCTATATCGACAGCATGGGCCGCCACGCGGCGGTCAAGCGCTGGGAACTGCTCAAGCAGTATATGCCCGGCTTTGAAGAGAGCTTCATCATGCTCTCCGCGCCCCAGCTCGGCACCTGCGGCGGCAAGCGCATCGTGGGCGAGTATTACCTCGTTGAGGAAGACATGGAGCGCGACGATCCCTTTGAGGACACCATCGCCATCTTCCCTGACAACGACCGCGGCGCGCGTTCGCTGGTGCATCCGCGTTCCTTCGTGCCCTACCGCTCTCTCGTGCCGAAGGATGTGGACGGACTGCTGGTCGGCTGCAGAGCCTTCTCGGCGGATCATGAGTTCAGCGAATTCTTCAACCTCATCCCCCACTGCATGTGCTTTGGACAGGCGGCCGGTGCGGCCGCAGCCATCGCGCTGAAGAATGGAATCGAAGTTCGCGATGTTCCCTATGCAGAGCTCAAGGCGCTTCTGCTTGAGGGTGGCGCGATCCTTCCCGAATAAGCAAAACGGAACACGCCCGGCGTCAGATGAAGACGTCGGGCGTCTTTTTGCTTTCCGGTAATTTCACGATAACCTTCGTCTTCCGTTTTCCGGCCATTTTCCGGACGGAACCAAGACGCTGTTTAACGAAACGGTTATACCTTGCACAGTAGCCATAAGTGCGCTGCATACAATCGGATAAAATGTGAAAAATTGTCCTTGATTCGTCATATTTCGTATGCTATACTAAGTTGAATCGGATTGAGAACTGATGGGGTTTGTGTTCTCCCTCCCTACCCGAAAGCATGGAGGAAAAGCACAAATCGAAAAAATGATCAATTCAAGAACAAGGAAGGTGGGACATTGGAGAACTATACCAAGTACAAGCTGAAAGAGGCTGAAGAGCTCGCCCCGTACCTGGCCGGCACGGACAACATCTTCGTCATTGCTTGTAACAAGTGCTTCAAAGAATTCGAGAGCGTGGACGAGAACGACTGCGAAGAGCTGGCGGAACTCGTCAAGGCCCAGGGGAAGACCGTTACCGGCTGCGCAAAGCTGGACTTCCTCTGCAACCAGACGCAGACCGGGAAGAAGCTCTTTGAGCTGATCCCCGAAGGCACGGAGAGCATCTTCGTGGCATCCTGCGGCCTGGGCATCCAGACCGTCGCCGGAATGGTGGACGTGCCGGTTTATGCGGCAGCCGACTCCATCCATTACCGCGGCAGACACGGCATGGCACTCACCCGCAAGGCCTGCGAAGCCTGCGCCCAGTGCTATCTGAACATCACCGGCGGCATCTGCCCCGTGGTGGACTGCTCCAAGAGCCTCCTCAACGGCCAGTGTGGCGGCGCGAAGAACGGCAAGTGCGAAATCAGCCCCGATAAGGAATGTGCCTGGGAGAAGATCCAGCAGCGTCTGGAGATGCAGGGCCGCCTGGGTGAGCTCATGCAGCAGCCCGTCCAGCTCCGCGACTATTCCAAGGTGAACTTCAAGGCCGTTCAGGAATACGTCAAGGCTGTCCGCGAGAGCCGTTTCGATGGTTACTACGGCGGTGTACATCCCTCTGAGCGCAAGGAAATGAGCGAGCATATGCCGCTCGAGCGCTATCCCGAGCCTGATACCGTGGTCATCCCGCTGTCTCAGCACTCCGGTGCTCCGGCAACGCCCGCTGTTGCGGTTGGCGATCACGTCAAGGTCGGTCAGCTCATCGGCGAACAGGCCGGCTTCATCAGCGCCCCTGTGCATTCGAGCGTCAGCGGCGAAGTCCTGGCAATCGAGGAGCGCGTCAATCCCGCAACGCGCGGCGGTCTCTCCGTTGTGATTCGCAACGACAAGAAGAACACGCTGCATGAGAGCGTTGTGCCGAAGGGCGACATTGAGACTCTTTCCAAGGAAGAGATCGTCAACATCGTCAAGGAAGCCGGTATCGTCGGTATGGGCGGCGCGGGCTTCCCGACTTACGTCAAGCTCAACCCCGGCAAGCCGATCGAGGCCGTTCTGCTCAACGGCTGCGAGTGCGAGCCGATGATCACGGCGGACCACAAGGTCCTGCTGCACTATCCGGACGAGATCATCTACGGTCTGCGTGCCGCGATGAAAGCGGTGGACGCCCCCAAGGGTATCATCGTCATCGAGGACAACAAGCCCGACGCCATCGAGCTGCTGACCGCCAAGTGCGAGGCTTTCGATAACATCGAGGTCGTCGTCGCGCGCACCAAGTATCCGCAGGGCGCTGAGAAAATGCTCATCAAGCGCGTTCTGGGCCGCTCCGTCCCGTCCGGCGGACTGCCCGCCGATGTGGGCGCTGTGGTTTGCAACATCAGCACCGTCAAGGCCATCTCCGACGCGATCCAGCTTGGTATGCCGCTCATCGAGCGCGTGACCACCGTCACGGGCGAGCGCATCAAGAACCCGGGCAACTACATTGTTCCCGTCGGCACCAGCGTCAAGGAGCTCGTGGAATACTGCGGCGGCATCACTGCCGAGGACGTGACCGTCAAGTCCGGCGGCCCCATGATGGGCATTCCGCTGCCGGATCTGGATGTTGCGGTCATCAAGGGCACCAACGGCATCATCGCCTACGACACCGAGCACAGTGTGGAAGTTTCCTGCATCAAGTGCGGCCGCTGCGTGGACGTCTGCCCGATGGAACTCTCTCCGCTGTATTTCAGCAAGTTCTTCGATGAGGAGAATTGGCAGGGCATGAAGGACAAGAACATCATGGACTGCATCGAGTGCAGAAGCTGTGAGTACATCTGCTCCTCCAAGATCCCGCTGACCCAAAAGATCAAAGCCGGCAAGGCGGCAGTAAGGGGGTTGAAGTAATGCTTATCACCCAACTGAAATCCAAGGAGGCCATTGAGTCTCTGTCTGCAGGCAAGGTGTTTATCATCAACTGCCACGGCTGCAAGGAAGTCAGCTTCCCCGAGGCCGAAGCGAAAGAGCTGCAGAAGGAGCTGCAGGAGGCCGGAAAGGTCACCGGCATCTTCACCACCGACTACATCTGCAATCCGGACAACCTGAAGCTGCGCCTTTCCTACTATGAGAAGGAAATCGCTGCAGCGGACGCGGTTCTCGTGTTCTCCTGCGGTGTCGGTGTGCAGACCGTTTCCGAGTTCCTGGCGCCGAAGAAGGTCTTCGTCGCTTGCGACACGATCCCGCTGCCCGGTTTCCAGGGCGTTACTCCGCTTGAGGTCGACTGCGCCCAGTGCGGTGAGTGCTACCTGAACATCACCGGCGGCATCTGCCCCCTGACGGCTTGCTCCAAGAGCCTGGTCAACGGCCAGTGCGGCGGTGCCAAGGCCGGCAAGTGCGAAGTGGATCCGGATATGGAATGCGGCTGGGAGCGCATCTACCACCGTCTGAAGCAGGTCGGTCGGCTGGATATGCTCAAGTGCCCCGTGCAGATCCGCGACTATTCCAACGACGTGCAGATCGCCGAATAAGACGACGACGCACCAATTTGATTTATAAGATAAGGAGCAATCGTAATGAAGATTACCGAGCTTTTTTCCCGTGGTGAATTTGTCGTTTCCGCCGAAGTAGGCCCTCCGAAGGGTTGCCACATCGAAGGTCTTGTCGAGGAAGCGAAAGAGTACCTCAGCGGCATTACCGCCGTTAACGTCACCGACAGCCAGTCCTCCGTCATGCGTATGGGCTCTCTGGCCACCTGCAAGGCGCTCAAGGACGAGGGTCTCAACCCCATTTTCCAGCTCACCTGCCGCGACCGCAACCGCATCGCGCTGCAGTCTGACATTCTCAGCGCCGCTGCTTTCGGCATTGACAACATTCTCTGCCTGACCGGTGACCACACCAAGATGGGTGACCATCCCCAGGCCAAGCCCGTTTTCGATCTCGACTCCGTCTCCCTGCTGCATGCTGTCAGCCAGCTGGAGAAGGGCGTTGACCTCGGCGGCAACGAGCTCGTGGGCGAGCCCCCGAAGTTCGCCAAGGGCGCTGTTGTCTCTCCCTGCAGCGACAGCCTCGATGCGCAGCTTGCCAAGATGGAGCGCAAGGTTATGGCCGGTGCGGAGTATTTCCAGACCCAGGCCGTCTTTGAGCCCGAGAAGTTCATCGCCTTCATGGAGAAGGCCAAGCAGTTTGGTGTTCCGGTGCAGCTTGGCGTTATCATCCCGAAGAACGCGGGTATGGTCAAGTACATGAACCGCAACGTGGCCGGCATCCACTGCCCCGACGATATGATCGCCGAGCTGGCTGCCGACAAGGAGCGTGCCAAGGCCGGTATCACCGGCGTGGAGATCACCGCGCGCATCATCAAGGCCTGCCGTCCCTACTGCCAGGGCGTCCACATCATGGCGCTTGGCTGGGAAGACAAGGTTCCCGAGGTTCTCAAGCTCGCGGGCATCATCTAAGTCCATCGCAAAAAACAACAAACGGGCGGACGCATTCGCGTCCGCCCGTTTTCTTTATTTCCGCTTCACTTATACAGTTTCATTTGCCTGCCTATTTCAGCCGATCATCTCCAGCAGCCCGGCAAGGCCGTTTTCACGGTAGCCCTCCCGGATCTCCGTGAGCTCGCCGCCGATCAGCTCGTCAATCACGCGCATGCCCAGCAGTTCCACCGGCGCCTTATCGTCCGTGAAGATGTGCTCCCCGCCTTCATAAGCGGTGAGCCCTGCCTCCACCTTATCCATCATCGCGCGAAGCTGCGGATCGGAAAGCTTCTCCTTCCCTTCCCGGAAGCGCGTCATGCCCTCGCCAAAAGAGGCAAACAGCTCCGAATTGGTCGTGCGCGGCACGTCCACCGTCCAGACCTCCGGGAATACCGATGCAATCGTGTCACACAAATATTCGTTGATCGAGCCTTCTCCGCCGGAATGCATATTCATATTCACAACCATCACGCCGCCGGGCTTGAGCTGATCGCGCACCATGGTGAAAAACTCCACGGAGGACATCTGGAAAGGAATGGTGATGTCCTGATAGGCGTCCACCATGATGACATCGTATTGCTTCTCCGCCGCGTCGAGATAGGCGCGGCCGTCATAGACCTCAATCGTTGCCTCCTCGGGAAGCGCAAAATGCGACGTGGCGAGCGCGGCGATCTTCTCGTCAATCTCCACGCCCTCGATGTCCATGCCGTCAAAGTATTTCAGGCACTGGGTCGCATAGGTGCCCGTACCCATACCGAGGATCAGAACATCCGCTTCCGCACCTTCCGTAACACCCGCCATCAAGGGCGCTGCAAGCGCATAGTCATAGTACATGCCCGTGAGATCGTCATCCTTCATTTTGATGGACTGCACGCCGAACATAACGTTCGTGGAAAGGGTGATCGAGTCCTCATCCTCGCGTACCTGCAGATAGTTATAGATGCTCTCGTCCTCCACAACCAGATCAGTCTCCCAAAATGCAAAAGACGAGCTGTGTCCGAACGCGCAGCACAGCGCAAAAATCACAAGCGCAACGGCGCAGCGCACAAGCCGCGTTTTCTCCGCGAGGAAATAGATCGCGCAGATCACAAGCAGCACGCCCGCAAAAATCAGGAAAGTGACCGAGGTGCCCACCGCCGGGATCGTCACAAAAGTCGGCAGGAAGGTGCCGATGATGCTGCCGATTGTGTTGAGCGCGCCGAGTCTGCCGACGATCTTGCCGCTGTCCTCCAGACTGCCGACCGTGTATTTTGCCAGCGAAGGCGTCACTGTTCCGAGCAGGAGCAGCGGGAACACAAACAGAATCATGCAGGCGGCAAAGGCAGCCCAGATCAAAAAGTTCTTTGTTACGAACAGCGCCAGCGCGCCGGTGATGCCCACGATGACATATTTCCCGAGAAGCGGGATGGCGGCAATCCAGCAGGCAGCCAGCAGCAAACGCAGGTACAGCCGACCCGGATCGGGCTTTTTATCCGCAGAGCGTCCGCCCCAGACATTGCCGAGCGCCATAGCGATCATGATCGTGCCGATAATAATCGTCCAGACGATTTGGCTGGAGCTGAAATAGGGCGCAAGCAGGCGGCTGGCGCCGAGTTCCACCGCCATGACGGACATGCCGGAGAAGAACTCGGTCATATACAAAAACCACTTGCGGCTGAGAATCTTTTTATTTTCCATATTGTTCCCCCTATAACATACGGCGGGCCAATGGCCCGCCGTATTGCTTTCTCCTTATAATGCCTCAGAAGGGCAGATTCATGCCGCCCGTGAGCTTCGACATATTTGCAGCAGCCTGCGACTCCGCCGCGCGGAGCGCCTCGTTCACCGCAGCGATCACCATATCCTGCAGCATCTCGACATCCTCGGGATCCACAGCATCCGGATCGATCTCCAGCCGCACAAGCTCCCGCTTGCCGGTGACCACAGCCAGCACCGCACCGCCGCCGGCGCGGGCCTCAAACTCCTTGGCCTCCAGCTCTTCCTGCATTTTCAGCATTTCCGCCTGCATCTTCTGTGCCTGCTTCATCATGTTCATCTGATTCATTCCGCCGCCTCCCATCATACCGCCGCGAAAACCACCCTTTGCCATGTTTGTCCCTCCTGTATTCTTTCTGTGACGAAACGCCGCTTCACACGAAAACCGTCACTCAAATGTTACGCCGAACTTCGCAAGATCGGCAAGTTTATCCTTCTTCGTTTCGTCCGTCTGCACCGAGAGCAGATCCTCCGAACCAACGCGCAGCTTCATGCCCGTTGTCCGCTCCGCCGCAGCGCGAACCGCTTCCAAAATATTGGGCTTATCCAGCATCATCCGGGCAAAGCCGTTTTTATACTGCACCGTCAGCATGTCGCCCACCAGTTTGCCGCCGACAGCCGCACCGTCCGAGAGCATATTAAAAGTGCCGATCGGCAGCTCGCCGCGCACAGCATCCAGAATATTCTGCCACAAGCCAACGCTGTCCGCCGCCTTCACCGCCGGTGCGGGTGTTTCGGGCTTTGGTACTTCAGGCTTTGGCTTCTCTGCTTCCGGCACAGGCTCTTTTGCCGTTTCCGGTTTGGGCTGCACCGCCTCCGGCACAGGCTGCTTCTGCTCCTGTATGGACGCCGCCCGCTCCGTTTTCGGCTCCTGCGGTGCCGGTTTCGCCTGTGGCGCTGGCGTCTGCGCTGCCTGTGCAGACGTGCGCGCA
Source organism: Oscillospiraceae bacterium (assembly GCA_015068035.1). Taxonomy (GTDB): domain Bacteria; phylum Bacillota; class Clostridia; order Oscillospirales; family Oscillospiraceae; genus SIG483. Next base: position 109,566 of record SVLI01000004.1, read on the forward strand.
ACCGGCGCGCCCTGTTCGAGCCGCGCAACGCGCTCGGCAAGCTCTCTCAAACTTCCGATCTCCGCCGGTTCACACAGCCGGATCAGGCACAGTTCCGCTGCCGTTCTGGGATTCTGCACATTGCGTAGGTTTCCCAGCGTCTCCTGAATTTTCTCCATATCCGACGCCAGGCGTCCCGGGCTGAATTTTTCACAGACGCTGCGGAGCACGGCATCGTCATACGCGCCGCTGAGCAGCGCCGTTCCGCCCTTGGGCGCGACCGAAAGGATCAGCGCATCCCGTTCCAGACTGCACAGCTCGCCGAGCAGCGTCTCCGGGGATTTTCCATCCTGCCAAAGCGCATCAAAGGCCGCAAGTGCGCGCGCCGTGTCCCCTTCGGCCACCGCAAAAAGAATTTCCGCCGTCCGCGCGCCACCGGCAAGGCCCATTGCGTCACGCACAACATCTTCATCGATCTTTCCGCGCCCCATGCACTGGTCGAGCATATTCAGCCCATCACGCATGGCACCCTCGGCGAGTCTGCCGAGCATTTCCGCCGCGCCGGGCGTTAAATCAAGCTTCTCTTCCCGCGCAACGTACTGCAGGCGGGATGCCACCGTTTCGGGCGGCAGACGCCGGAAATTATAGCGCTGGCAGCGGGAAAGGATCGTTGCGGGCACCTTATTGAGCTCCGTCGTCGCCAGAATGAACATCAGATGCTCCGGCGGCTCCTCCAAAATCTTCAGCAGCGCATTAAAGGCCGAAATGGAGAGCATATGCACTTCATCAACGATGTACACACGTCTGCGAACAGCAGCCGGGGAATACACCGCCTCGTCCCGCAGCGCGCGGACATTATCCACGCCGTTGTTGGATGCAGCGTCCAGCTCCTCCACGTCCAGAATCGAACCGTCGTCAATACCCTGACAGGCCCGGCAATGATTGCAGGGGTTTCCGTTCACAGGCGAGAGGCAGTTGACGGCCTTGGCCAAAATCTTCGCGCAGGTCGTTTTTCCCGTGCCGCGCGTGCCGACAAACAGATACGCATGCGAAACGGAATCGGAAATCACCTGATTTTTCAGTGTTTCCGTAATATGGGGCTGGCCGACCACGTCATCAAACGTGCGCGGTCTCCATTTCCGATACAAAGCCTGATACATCGCTCTCTCCCCCCTGTTCGACATCCGGCGGGGAATTTCCCACGCCGAAAACAATACGGCCGTTGATAAGACTGCACACCCGCCTTTGAATATCCGATACATCCGTTACCGAGGCAGCCGGCTCAGATCCGGTAGCCTCACGGCACACGGGGAAACTCACTTAATGCTGCTCGGTTCCCCGCCTGACATGGTTCACAAGCCCCCGTTGCGCGAGACCGAATCGTCAACGCTGCTTACCACGGTCAGACAACACATCGAATATCCGGGGGCGGGAATTCATCCCTGCTATAGCGGATTGCAGGTATAGGGCACCGCTGGCTCCCCGACTAGTGCAGCCTTATCCACGGCCGCTTCTTATTTATTATACACACTTTTTTCGATTGTGCAAGATGCAAATGCGCGCCGATTTTGGGTCTGCGCAGGAAGCGAAGCTTCGGCGCTGCGCCGTCTATCCCAACACACGGTCATAAAAGGCCTTGATTCTTTCTCCGCAGAGCTTGGGATTGGCATAATAGCTCACGCCGTGATTCGCGCCCGGCACGATCAGCAGCTCCTTATCCTCCGCCGCGGAGGCGGAAAAGGCGCGCCGGCTGAATTCCGGCGGCACGAAATTGTCCTCCTCCCCGTGGATGAGCAGCAGAGGCAGCTTACTCGCGCGCAGTGCATCCTCACCGGGGCAACCCCGAAAGTCCAAACCCGCAACCAGTCTGCTCATGAGATTGACACTCTGAATCAACGGACAGGCGGGCAGATGGAGCCGGGTTTTCAGAAGGTGGACATATTCGTCCCAGGGCGAAGTGAAGCCGCAATCGGCAACCATGCCGCGCACGTTCTTCGGGAGCTTCTCCCCCGCTGCCATGAACACGGTCGCAGAGCCCATGCTCGTGCCGTGGAGCACAATGGGCATCTCACTGCCCAGCCGCGCTTCGATATATCGCGCCCAATCTGCACAGTCCCGCTTTTCCTTCAGGCCCATGCAGATGATTTTCCCCTCGCTCTTGCCATGCGCACGCTGCCATGGAACGAGCAGATTGCAACCGCTTTCATACAGTAGCTCATAGAGCCCTGCGAAAGCGGATAGGTAATCCGAGCGGTAACCGTGCATCAGAATAGCCGTGCATCGCGCATCCTCCCGCTGCAAAAACAGGCCGCGCAGCTTCAACCCGTCGTAGGACGTGATCTCCACTTCCTCCGGCTGACGGTCAAGCAGCCATTTGACACCGTCACGGATCGTATCCCCGTAATTTTTCAGGCGCTCAAACTGCTCCGGTTCCGGTTCTTTAATCGGAATGCGCAACGCCACCATGCAAAACACCAGCACAGAAACCAAAAGCCAGAAAAGCAGAAGAACCACTATGCAATTGATCGCAATCCAAATGCCTGTCATGTCTCCACGCTCCGCAATCAAAGCCATCCGCCGCATCACCGCGCCCGCCGCTCTTTTCAGTGGCCACGTCAGGATGCAAAGCCCTCTTCAACATCAAAATCGCCAATCATTATGTAAACCAGTCTTCTCCGGCAAGTGGAGCGACGCACTGCTGCGCAGCGGCATTTCGCTGCCATCCGGCAAGCGAACGCGCAGCGCAAAGTCCCGGTCAATTCCGAGCACCAGCGCTTCCGTCTCGCCTCCGTCAAGCATTATGTAAACCTTATTGCCGCGCAGCATATGCCGCGCACAATAGACTTCATACAGCAGCTCATCATCTGCATTCTCATAAAGCTCCACGAAATCCGCAAGGATCTGCGCCATCAACGCTTCGCGGGATGCGAGCGCGCCATTCGGGAGCAGCGCGCCGGCTCTTTCGCGCAGCGACTCAGGAAAACCGCCCTCCGGCGCGAGCAAATTCACGCCGATTCCAAGCGCCACCCATGCGCCGCACTGTGGGTCAATTCCGCCCTCCGCGAGGATGCCGGATACTTTTTTCCCGGCAAAGTACACATCGTTGACCCATTTAATCTGCGTCCGGCAGGCGAAAAGCTTCTCCACCGCGCGGGACACCGCGACAGCCGCCGTGACCGTAATACGCCCTGGATTCTCCAAAACCGCGGGACGCAGAAGCAGGCTCATATAGACACCGGTATCTGCCGGAGAAAAGAATTCCCTGCCCTGTGTGCCGCGGCCGGAGCTTTGACCTCCCGCGGCAACAAGGGTATATTCCGGCGCATCGCCGCACGCAAGCTCGCGCACGCGGTCATTCGTGGAGGACAAAAGATCATAAGTCTCCAGCCGGAATGCGCGTCCCGGCAGACGCTGCGCGATCTCTGCACAAAGTTTCTCGGATGAAAGATGCATGCTTTTCCCCTGTTTCGGCTCATTTCGCCTTTTTAACCTGCTGATTGTATCACACTTTTTAAATTCTTGCAACAAAAAGGCGGTGACAAAACGAGCCACCGCCGAGACAACACTTTCACAGGCTCAGGACAGTAGTTTCCTGAGTTTTTCCACAGCGCGGCGTTCCAGCCTCGACACCTGCACCTGACTGACCCCCAGCACATGCGCTGCCGATTCCTGCGTCATGCCGCGATAGTAGCGCAGGGCAAGCACGCTGCTCTCCTTTTCCGGCAGCATCTCCATGGCGCTGCGCAGCGCCACGTGCTCGAGCAAGCGCTCCTCGTCCCCGCCGTCGCCGAGAATCTGCTCGAGCGTGAAGCCGTCCTCACCGCACTCCCGCTGCAGAGACTGCGCCGGTTCAACGGCCGTTTCCGCCGCGGCGATCTCCTCCGGTGTCAGGTTCATCTGCTGCGAAATTTCCGAGAGCGTCGGTTCCCGCCCAAGGCTCTGTTCCAGCACACTGCGCACCGCACGGATGGCCGTTGCCCGCTCTTTGATGCGGCGGCTGACCTTTACGCTGCCGTCATCGCGCAGAAAACGCCGGATTTCGCCGGAGATTTTCGGTACGGCATAGGTGGAAAACTGCGTGCCGAAGCTCTCGTCGTAACCCCGGATTGCCTTAATGAAGCCGACACAGCCGAGCTGATACAGGTCATCGGCATCCACTCCGCGCCCGAAATAACGCCTGGCAATGCTCCAGATCAGTCCGGAATTTTCCACGATGAGCTTTTCGGAGGCCGCCTTGTCCCCCGTCTTTGCCGCGCGCAGGAGCGCAAGCATTTCCTCCATCAGTCCTCCCGCCGCTTTTCCAGCGTCCGCCGCATGACGACCGTTGTGCCCTTGCCGGGCTTTGAGCGCACGCGAAGTTTGTCCATAAAGCTCTCCATGATCGTAAAGCCCATGCCGCTGCGTTCCGGACCGCCCGTGGTGAACAGCGGTGTGCGCGCTTTCTCCACGTCATCCATGCCTTTGCCCCAGTCCCGGACGCTGATCTCCAGCTCTCCGCCGGAGAGAATGCGTGCGCGAATACAGATTTTTCCGATGCTGTCCGGGTAAGCATGGACTATTGCGTTGGTCACCGCTTCGCTCACGGCAGTCTTGATGTCGCCCAGTTCCTCAAGCGTTGGGTCAAGCTGCGCTGCAAAGCAGGCAACCGCTGCGCGGGCGATACCCTCGTTCACGCTGCGGCTTGGCAGCTCGATCTTTATGTAGTTTCTGCTGTTCATCTTCCCTGCTCCTTTGCTGTTGTAGTGATCTTGACAAGCCGCTCAATGCCGGAAATATCCAGCACCCGAAGCGGCTGTTCCTGTGGGTTTTCCAGCCAGATCCGGCCGCCCGTATTCAGCAGACGCTTATACAGCCGGAGGATCACGGCCACGCCGGAGCTGTCCATAAAGCTCAGACCGGAGAGGTCCAGCATGCAGTCCAGCGGCATATAGCGGTCCAGCAATTCCTCTGCGCGGCGCATGACCTCTTTCGCCGCGTGATGATCCAGCTCTCCCGAAAAATACAGGGTCAGCCTGCCGCCGTTTTCTTTTGCCCTTATTTCCATCTTTCTCTTCCTTTCGTTATCATTTCAGCCCTTTACGCAGGCGGGATTTGACCTCGTCTCCCCCGCTTTCCCCCATCGTAGACTTTTCTGCGTAAAAAGATTGTCGAAACACACTGCCTGAACGCAGATTGTATGTTTTCTTTTTCCTCCGCTTGTGGTATGATAGAAAAACAGGCTTTTCCCCATTCAATTGCTCTATACGGAGGCATCTATCCATGAAAAACATCGTTCTCATCGGCATGCCCGGCACAGGCAAAAGCTCCGTCGGCGTCATTTTGGCCAAGCACATCAGCTACGCCTTTATGGACACCGACATTGAGCTTGCGCGCCGGGCAGGACGCACGTTGCCCCGCATTCTCCGGGAGGACGGTCTGGACCGTTTTTTGGAGCTGGAGGGTGAGACCGGCCTTGCCGTGGATTGCGAAAACACCGTCATCGCCACGGGCGGAAGCATGGTTTTCTCTGAAAAAGCCATGCAGCATCTCTGCGAAAGCGGCGTGGTCATATGGCTTGAAACGCCGGTGGAAGCGCTGGAAGAGCGCCTGACCGGCGGCTCCCGCGAGCGCCGCGGCGTTGCCGCGCCGGGAGACATGAGCATCCGGGACATCTATGCGCTGCGCGAGCCGCTCTACACCAAATATGCAGACCTGCGCATAGCCTGCCGGGCCGGTGTGGAGAACGTTGTGGCCGACATCATCCGCAAACTTCAGAAAACCGGCATCATCAGCGAATTGCAGGCAGAATAGTTTTTCGAAAAATTCCCTTTCATGCATGATGCGCTCTTGCACAGCGCGCCTTTCTTTGTTATAATATATTATTCACCGGGCATGCGGTCTCCGGCCATCGAGCCGAGCAACCGCACAACTTGTCCGCGGGGGGTAAAAAACCTTGAACAACAAAATTAAGCGGTTTATTGAACCGAGCATGAAAATGTATCTCGTTGTGTTGGTGCTCTTCACAATTGCCGCGTTGTTTTTCAACAAGTATCTGGCCTTTGCGTACGCCATCGCCGTCGTTCTTCTGGTGATCTACTCGCTGATCATTTCGCGGCGCAAACGGCGCGAGCTGATGGAATACATCGACTCGGTCACCTACAACGTGGAAACAGCCAAGAGCGACACGCTGCTCAACTTTCCGCTGCCGATGGTCGTGTTCAAGCTGGATGACAATCAGATCATCTGGGGCAACACGAGCTTCTTCAACATCTGCGGCGGCAAGCCTCCGCTCGACGCGCGCATGACCGATCTGATCCCCTCATTCTCCGGCAAGTGGATTTATGAGGGAAAAAGTCAGGCCCCCGGGCTGACGGAGATCGGCGAGCGGAAGTATCAGATCTACGGCAACATCGTCCGTTCCCCGGACAAGGCCCGCAAGACGGACTTCATGGGCATAGCCTACTGGCTGGATGTGACGGATTTTGACAACATCAAGCAGGAATACGCCGCCTCCCGCCCCGTTGTTTCGATCATCGTGCTCGACAACTACGATGAGCTGACCAAGTCGCTGCCCGAGCGCACGCGCACCACGCTGCTCGGCGATGTGGACGACCGGATCACCCAATGGGCGGAAAGCAAGGGCGGTTTCCTCAACCGCATCGACCGTGACCGCTATGTGTTCATTTTCGAGGAGCGCTGGCTGCCCGGCTTCATCGAGGAAAAGTTCTCCCTGATCGACAAGGTGCATGAGGTTGTCTCCCCCAGCGGCATTCATGCCACGGTGAGCATCGGCATCGGGCGCGACGGTGGAAGCTTTGAGGAAAACAATTCCTTCGCCGCCCTTTCCATCGAGATGGCACTCTCCCGCGGCGGAGATCAGGCCGTCATCAAAAACCGTTTCAACTTTGAGTTCTACGGCGGACGTGGCAACGAGGTGGAAACGCGCACCAAGGTCAAATCCCGCGTGATGGCCAACGCCCTGAGCGAGCTGATCGCAGACGCCTCGCGCGTCTATGTCATGGGTCACAAATTTGCCGATCTTGACTGCGTCGGCGCGGCGGCCGGTCTCGGCTGCATTGCGCGCAAGCGCGGCACACCGCTGTTTTTCGTAACAGACCCGGAAAACAACGCTTCCCACGAACTGATTTCCCGGATCAAGCAGCAGCCGGAGTATCAAAACGCTTTCATCACGCCACAGGATGCAATTTTGATGGCAGACAATCGCAGTCTGCTCATCGTGGTGGACACCAACCGCCCCGAGCAGGTTGAGGACGAAAATCTGCTTCTGGCGTGCAACCGCGTTGCGGTGATTGACCACCACCGCCGCACATCGACGTTTATTCAGAATCCGACACTCTCCTTTGTGGAGCCTTACGCTTCCTCCGTGTGCGAGCTGATCACAGAGCTGATGCAGGAGCTTACGGAACAGTCGGACATTCTCCGCTGTGAGGCGGAGGCCATGCTCGCCGGCATCGTGCTGGACACCAAGAACTTCACCCTGCGCACCGGTGAGCGCACCTTTGACGCTGCGGCGTTCCTGCGCCGCGTCGGCGCGGACACCACGGAGGTCAAGCGCTTCCTGCAGGTTGATTTTGAAAGCACGGTTGCCCGCTGCCGCATTCTGCAGGGCGCGCGGCTTTACCGCGACGGTATTGCGGTTGCCGTTCTCGAAACGGAGCAGGACCGCGTTGTTGTGGCGCAGGCTGCAGATGAACTGGTCAACATCGCGCGTGTGAAGGCTTCCATCGTGATGTACTCCACGGCAAGCGGCGGCGTGATTATGTCCGCCCGCTCGATCAGCGACATCAATGTGCAGATGATTCTGGAAAAGCTCGGCGGCGGCGGCAACAAATCCTCTGCCGGCGTGCAGCTTGCCAACATCAGTCTGCGCGATGCCGTCAATCAGCTCTTCCGGGCCATTGACGAATATTTGGACGCTTAACAAAAACAAGGCCCTGCCGCTTCGCGCTTTGACGCCCGGCAGGTGCATTCCCCACTCACATAACAAAACTACACCCCAGATAAGGAGTTTCAAAACATGAAAGTAATCTTCAAAACGGACGTTCGCGGTCAGGGCAAAAAGGGTGAACTCAAGGAAGTATCCGACGGTTACGCCCGCAATTTTCTGCTGCCGAAGGGTCTTGCAGAGGTCGCCACGCAGGACAATCTTAACGCGATGAAGCTGCGCGATGCCGCAAAGAAAAAGCAGATCGAAAAGGAAAAGGCGCTCGCGCAGGAGAACGCGAAGAAGCTTGAGGGCATCGTCGTGAAGATCCCCGCCAAGGCAGGAGACAAGGGCCGGCTTTTCGGCTCCGTCACCAGCAAGGAAATTTCTGAGGCGCTCAAGGCGCAGCACGGCATCGAGATCGAAAAGAACAAGATCGTCCAGGCCGAGCCCATCAAGAGCTTCGGCAGCTTTGAAGTCAAATGCAAATTCGGCTATGAGATCAGCGGCGTGATTCATCTGCTCATCGTGGAGGCTTAATCGAAATGGCAAATATGATCGAAACGGCAAAGCAGTGCATCAGCGAGCTGCTTAGTGCCGCTTATCTGCGTGCGGCCGAAAACGGCCAGCTTCCCGCCGGAGCGGAGATCCACGGCGGCGTTGAAATCCCCAAGGATGCGAAAAACGGCGACTATGCTGCCAATCATGCCATGGTCGGCGCCAAGGCGCTGCACATGGCTCCGCGCAAGATCGCCGAGGCGCTTGTGGAAAACATGCCGCTTGAAGGCAGCTTCTTTGATCGTGTTGAAATCGCCGGTCCCGGCTTTATCAATTTCTTCCTCGGCAGCCGTTGGTATCAGGACGTGCTCTCTGCCGTGGAAACGGAAGGCGCGGACTATGGCCGCGTGGATGCATATCACGGGGAAAAGGTCATGGTGGAGTTCGTTTCCGCCAACCCGACCGGCCCCATGACCATCGGCAACGCCCGCGGCGGCGTGCTCGGCGATGCGCTTGCCAACGTGCTTGACCGCGCGGGCTGCAATGTGTGGCGTGAGTTCTATGTCAATGACGCAGGCAACCAGGTTGATCTGTTCGGCAAGAGCATTGAAGCGCGCTATCTGCAGCGCCTGCTGGGCGAGGACGCCGTTGAGTTCCCGGATAATGGCTATCATGGTGAAGACATTCGCACGCTGGCCGCGCTGATCTGCGAGCGCGACGGTGACAAGTATCTGAATGTCCCCTCCGAGGAGCGCTGCAAGGCCTTTGTTGAATTCGGTCTGCCGCACAACATCGCGCTGATGCGCGAGCATCTGGATCGCTACGGTGTGCATTTTGACCACTGGTTTTTGGAAAGTTCGCTGCACGAGAGCGGCTACGTTGCCGAGACCGTGCAGCTGCTCACCGAGGGTGGGCACACCTATGAAAAGGACGGCGCAATCTGGCTGAAAAACACCGATTTCGGTGCGGACAAGGACGAGGTTCTGCGCCGCGCCAACGGTTTTTACACCTATTACGCCGTGGACGTTGCTTACCACCGCAACAAGTTCGTCGTGCGTAATTTTGACCGCGTGATCGACGTTTGGGGCGCGGACCATCACGGCCACGCCCGGCGTTTCGCCGCGACCATGACCGCGCCGGAGCTGGAGATGGAAAACCGGAAGCTGGACTTCCTCATCATGCAGATGGTCCGGCTGACGCGCAACGGCGAAACCGTCAAGGTTTCCAAGCGCACCGGAAAGGCGCTGACGCTCAACGACCTGATCGACGAGATCGGCGTGGACGCCTGCCGCTTCTTCTTCAACGCCAAGCCGGACACGCATTTGGAATTTGACCTTGACCTCGCCATCCGGCAGGATGCCGAAAACCCGGTCTATTACGTGCAGTATGCGCACGCGCGCATCTGCTCTCTGCTTGCAAACCTGGCGCAGGACGGCTATGCCGTTCCCGCCGCCGGAACGTTTGATGCTTCCCTCCTTGCAACCGAGCAGGAAAAGGAGCTTGTCAAGCAGCTCTCCCTGCTGCCGGAGGAAATTCTCGCTGCAGCCAAGCTCTATGATCCCAGCCGCATCAACCGCTATGTGATCGAGCTCGCCGCGCGTTTCCATCGCTTTTATAACGTCTGCCGTCTGCGCGGCGAGGCGGATGACGTGCTTCGCGCACGGCTGAAGCTGGCCGATTGCACAAGGCAGGTGCTGGCCATCGGACTTGGCATCATCGGTGTCAGCGCGCCGGAGAGGATGTAAGGCATGCCGCGTTTGATCCTGGCTTCCGCTTCACCGCGGCGGCGCGAACTGCTGACCGGACTCGGCGTTCGGGATCTGGTGATCCGCCCCGCCAAAGGGGAAGAACACGTGCCGGAGAATGCCTCCGCGGAAGAAATCGTCTGCTCCCTCGCGCGGCAGAAGGCGATGGAAATCGCTCCCACAGCAGAGGCCGACGATGTTGTGATTGCTGCAGACACCGTTGTTTTTCTGGACGGTCTCGCGCTTGGAAAGCCGCACAGCGAAGCGCACGCGCGGGAGATGCTCCGCCGTCTTTCCGGCCGGATGCACCGCGTGCTCACGGGCGTTTGTGTCGTGCGTGGAGAAGCCGTGCTCTGCGAGGCGGAGGATGCCAAGGTTTTCTTCCGGGAGCTTACGGACAGGGAGATCGATGCCTACATCGCAACCAATGAACCGATGGATAAAGCCGGGGCATACGGCATACAGGGCAAAGCGAGTCTTTTTGTTGAACACATTGAGGGTGACTTCTTTAACATCATGGGCCTGCCTCTTTGCAGGCTTGGAAATATGCTGAAAAAAGTGGGCGTGGAATTGCTTTGAAGATCTTTTTGAAGAAAAAGGGAATATTGGTTTTGGTCATCGTTCTGGTCGTGGCGCTGATTCTCGGCTTGACCGTGCATTTGCGCGCGGGCAAGGCCGGGCCGCTTGCCAACGCCTCAAGCGCGCTGCGCTCTCCCCTTGCGCGAAGCGCTGTTGCCGTCACGGAATGGCTTGAGGGCGTATACGGTTACCTGTATAAGTACGATCAACTGGTGGAGGAGAACGAGGCGCTGCGCAAAGACCTTGCCGAAGCAGAGGAACGTGCCCGCCTCGGTCAGGAAGCCATTGAAGAAAACGAGAAACTGCGTGAGCTGCTCAACCTTGCGGAAAAGCGCTCGGACTTTGTGTTTGAATCCGCCAAGATCGTCTCCTGGGATTCCTCCAACTGGGCAAACTGCTTCACCATCAGCAAGGGCGCCAAGGACGGAATTGAGCTGGAAGATGCGGTTGTTACGGAATATAACGCATTGGTTGGGCAGGTTGTGGAGCTTGGTGACAACTGGGCAACCGTTCGCACTTTGGTGGACGTTGACTTCGGCACGAGCGTGCTCGTCGGCGTTTCCGGAAACACAGCCATGGTAATCGGTGACTTTTCTCTGATGCAGAGCGACCGCGCAAAGCTCGCCTATCTGACGGACAGCTCCACCGTTTTTGAAGAGGACACCGTCATCACCTCCGGCGAGGGCGGCTCTTTCCCGCAGGGACTTTTGGTTGGAACCGTCACGGCGCTGACCACCGATGACGGCGGACAGACCATTTCCGGCATTGTGGAGCCTGCCTGCGACCTCAGCCAGCTCACACAGGTATTCGTTATCAAAGACTTTGAGATCGTGGAGTAACTATGCTGCTTCTTTCTCTGATCAATTTTGAAAAACTGAAACGGGCTGTACTGCATTTTGCAGTGGTACTCGTCGTATTGGCGCTGCAGAACCTGCTGTTCTCGCAAATACGCCCGCTCGGTGTTGCCGCCATGTTTGTGCCGGCCGTCGTTGTGGCGATCGGGCTGTTTGAAGGCGGCGTCTGGGGCGGCGTCTTCGGCGTGGTGACCGGTATCCTCTGCGGTATGCGCTACAGCGGCTGTCTAGTTTTGTTCCCTGTGCTGTTTGCCATCTTCGGCTTCTTCACCGGGCTGCTTACACAGTTCTTTTTGAACAAGCGCTTTTTCCCCTATTACGTTCTGTGCGTGTGTGCCTTTTTGCTCACTGCTTTTTGTCAGATGTTCCGCCCGCTCTTCATCACCGGCGCACCTTTCTTTGCCGTGCTGCGCACGGGACTGCTTCAGGTGGTCTGGAGCCTGCCGTTTCCGTTTTTAATCTACTTTCCCATCAAGAACATTGTCCGCAAGCAGGACAAGCTCACCTCACCTGCGCGGAAAGGATAAATTATGAACCGAGTTGTCAAATCCACCCGCATCGTGGCGCTGATTCTGTTTACTGCGATACTGCTGAGCATCTACGCCGTGTCTCTGTACAAGCTGCAGATCATAGAGGGCAAGAAATATGCAGAGCGCAGCCAAAACAGCATCTCCACCGATGAGACCGTTAAGGCCATTCGCGGCAACATCTACGACCGCTATGGCCGCATGCTCGTCACCAGCCGAAACTGCAACAACCTGTATATCGACTCCGGCCAGCTTTTCAATGCGGAAAAGGTGGAAGATCCGAACGCCGTTATTTTGCAGCTTGTCCGGCTCGTGCAGGAAACCGGGAACGAATGGTGCGACGAGCTGCCGATCTCGATGGACTCCCCCTTTGTCTACGACCAGTACATGTCGGACGAGGACAGCACCCGATTGGAGCTGTTTCTGGAGGACAAGAAGTGGGATGCAGACATATCTGCCGTCGAGCTGATGGCCAAATTCCGCACGCGCTATGACATCGACAATCACTACACCTCCGAAGAAATGCGCATCATCGCGGGCATCCGCTACTCCCTGAATATGCATTTCGTCGTGCAAACCACGGACTACATTTTCGTTGAGGATGCTTCTATGGAGCTCATCGCGCGCATCAAGGAGCTTGGCATCCCCGCGATCAAGGTAAAAACAAGCTTTGTTCGGGAATACCACACGCCCTATGCCGCGCAGCTTTTGGGCTACATTGGTAAGATGTCTGCCGAAGAATACAACGGCACGGAAACCCGTGTCGGCTATAAAGAAAAAGACTACAAATACGACAGTCTGGTTGGAAAAGACGGCGTGGAATATGCCTTTGAGGACTGGCTGCACGGCGAAGATGGCGAGGTTCGCATCACCACCAACGCCTCGGGCACCACAACGGGTATGGTCTACCTCAGCGAGCCCGAGCCGGGCAACAACGTCTATCTCACGCTGGATATTGCCTTGCAGGCGGCTGCCGAGCAGGCGCTTGCAACCCACATCGCAAAGCTCAATGAACAGCGTGAGCTGGAAAACCAGGAGGCGATCCTCAGCGGCAACACCGACGAGGTGATGGAGTATGCAAGCGGCGGTGCGCTGGTTGTTGTGGACGTAAAAACCTCCGAACCGCTGTGCATTGCAAGCTATCCGACCTTTGATCTGGAAAACATCATGGAGAACTTCTCGGAGCTGGTTCAGGACGAGAGCGCACCCATGTTTAACCGCGCCCTCAACGGCACCTACGCCCCCGGCTCCACATTCAAACCCGTCACCGGTATCGCTGCGCTCAATGAGGGCAAGGTAACCGTTGATTACACGATTCACGACGAGGGAATCTTTACAAAATATTCCGATGTCGACACCAGCTACATGCCGACCTGCTGGATCTATGGCAAGGGCTCGCACGGCGACGTCAACATGGCAAAGGCAATCGAGCATTCCTGCAACTATTACTTCTACACGGTGGGCGACCTGCTCGGCATCGACCGCATTGCGAAATATGCGCAGATGTTCGGTTTGGGCGAACCCACGGGCATTGAGCTTCCGGAATCCGTCGGACATATGGCCACGCCGGAATACAAGGCGGAGGTCTATTCCGAAGATTCAACGGAGAGCGAATGGTTCGTCGGCGATACGCTGGCTGCATCCATCGGCCAGTCCGTCAGCCTGTTCTCCCCGCTCCAGCTCGCCAACTACACGGCGGCGATTGCCAACAGCGGCGTGCGGCATGAGGCTTCGATCCTCCGCGCCGTGCGCAGTTATGACGGCACAGAGAGCCTGTACACGCGCGAACCCGTCGTCTCCGGCGACGTTGATGTGGACGAAAGCTACTATGAAGCGATCCGCCACGGAATGCGGCTGGTTGTGACCAGCGGCAACTCGCTTACTGTTTATGAATCCTTTCTCGGCGTGGATTACACGCTCGGCGCCAAGACCGGCACGGCGCAGCGTGGTGAGCATCTGGCCAACAACGCTTGCTTCATCTGTTTTGCGCCTTATGATGACCCGGAAATTGCCATGGCAGTCGTCGTGGAAAAGGGCGGCGCCGGTGCAAACCTTGCCGCGATCGCCAAGGACGTTCTGGACTTCTACTTCATTTTCCAGGACAGCACAAGCGCAGCGGAGACCGAGTTGATGCTCTTGCGATAAGCCGCTTTGCAGCAGCACAATTCCCCGCTTTTGCGCAAGATTTCTTATTGAATTTTCTGAAAAGACATATTATAATGGAGTATCGGGACGAAATAATACAATCGCCGTTTTAACGGTCGGAAAAGGAGGGTTCACCATGAACATTGCGTTGATGTCGCACGACGGAAAAAAAGAACTGATGGTTCAGTTCTGTATCGCTTACTGCGGCATTCTGGCCGGTCATTCCCTCTGCGCAACCAGCACAACGGGAAAGCTCATCGCTGAGGCAACCGGTCTGCCGATCACGCTGTATCTCAGCGCTGCACAAGGCGGCAGCCAGCATGTCGGCGCGCGCATTGCTTACAATGAGATTGACCTGGTGCTTTTTTTCTGCGACCCCTCCGGGCACGAGGATTTCACCCCCGTCAATGAGATCGCACGCCTCTGTGATCAGTACAGCGTGCCCTTTGCCTCCAATGTCGCAACGGCGGAGGTGCTCATTCAGGGTCTACGCCGTGGCGATCTGGATTGGAGAAACATCGTCAATCCCAAGAATTGAGAGCCTGTAATACGAATTTTTGATTGTAACCGAAGCCCTGAAGTGCTCTCGTCCAAAAGGGGCGAGAGCACTTCAGGCTTTTTGCGGCTGTCCGCTGATTCCGGATAGCAGCATTTTCACTACGAAAGGAACTGTATACATGAAACAGATCACCCCCCGGACGCTGTCCGGCTTTATGGAACTGCTCCCCGGCGAGCAGGCAAAAATGGAAAAGATGATGGAACAGCTGCGAAAGAACTATTCCCTTTTCGGCTTCACCGCGCTGGATACGCCCATTATCGAGTCCGCGGAGGTGCTGCTGGCCAAGGGCGGCGGCGAGACGGAAAAGCAGGTTTACCGCTTCACGAAGGGCGACAGTGACCTTGCGCTTCGCTTTGATTTGACCGTCCCGCTGGCCAAGTACGTCGCGCTCCATTATGGGGAGCTCGCCTTCCCTTTCCGCCGTTATCAGATCGGTAAGGTCTACCGCGGTGAACGCGCGCAGCGCGGTCGTTTCCGTGAGTTCTATCAGGCGGACATCGACGTGATCGGTGACGGACAGCTTGACATTCTCAACGAGGCAGAAATTCCCTCCATCATCTACCGCACATTCAGCTCCCTTGGCTTGACAAAGTTTGTCATCCGCGTCAACAACCGGAAGATTCTCTCCGGCTTTTACGCTCTGCTGGGGCTGGCAGAGAAAAGCGGCGATATCATGCGCGCCGTGGACAAGCTCGACAAGATCGGCACGGAAAAGCTTCGCGCACTGCTCGTCGGCGAAGAGCTCGGCCTTACGGACGAACAGGCGGATGAGATCCTGCGCTTCATCTCCATCGGCGGCAGCAACGCCGAGGTGCTCGCCGAGCTGGAGGGCTACCGTGGGAAGAATGAGATTTTCGATCTGGGCCTTGACGAGCTGAAGGCGGTTGTGGCATATCTGCCGGAATTCGGTGTGCCGGAAACCAACTTCGCCGTGGATCTGACCATCGCGCGCGGGCTGGACTACTACACCGGCACCGTTTACGAAACCACACTCACCGAGCATCCCGAGATCGGCTCTGTCTGCTCCGGCGGACGCTATGATGATCTGGCCGGATATTACACCGACCGCAAGCTGCCGGGTGTTGGCATCTCCATCGGGCTGACCCGCCTGTTTTACGTGCTCAGCGAACAGGGCCTGCTCTCCGATGCGATCATCACCTCTCCGGCGGACGTGTTGATCATCCCCATGGCAGAGGATCTCTCTTTTGCCGTTCAAACCGCAACCGTTCTGCGCGACGCCGGTCTGCGCGTGCAGCTCTACACCGAGAAAAAGAAATTTAAAGCAAAAATGACCTATGCAAACAAGCTGCGGGTGCCCTTCGTCGCGCTGATCGGCGAAGACGAGCTCGCGCAGGGCAAGGTCTCGCTTAAAAATATGGAAAGCGGCGAACAGACGCTGCTCACGCCCGCCGAAGCTGCTGACGCAGCGCGCAGGCTGATCCAGGAAAAAGAATGCGAAAAGGTCATCCGAGGCTAAGTAAAGGAGATATCAACATGATGCAGAACCGTACACATACCTGTGGCGAGCTTCGTCTTGCCGATGCCGGCAAGGAAGTCAGACTCGTCGGCTGGATGGAGAACGTCCGTGAGGTCGGCGCCCGTCTGGCCTTTGTTGTGCTGCGCGATTTTTACGGCACCACGCAGCTCGTGATCGAAACGGAAGACATTCTCTCCATCGTCAAGGGACTCAATAAGGAGAGCACGATTGCCGTCACCGGAACGGTGCGCGAGCGTTCCAGCAAGAACCCCAAGCAGGCCACCGGTGAGATTGAGGTTGTCCCCGCGACGATTGAGGTGCTCAGCCGCTGCCTGCACAACGAGCTTCCCTTTGAAATCAACAACAGCCGCGATGCGGATGAATCCGCGCGACTGAAATACCGCTATCTGGACCTGCGCAACCCCAGAGTCAAGCAGAATATCCTGCTGCGCTGCAATGTCGTGGCGGCGCTGCGTCAGTCGATGACCGAGCACGGCTTTGTGGAGATCACAACGCCGATTCTCACCGTCTCCTCTCCCGAGGGAGCGCGCGACTATCTCGTCCCCGCAAGAAAGCATCCCGGCAAGTTCTATGCGCTGCCGCAGGCTCCGCAGCAGTTCAAGCAGCTGCTGATGACGGCGGGCTTCGACCGCTATTTCCAGATCGCCCCCTGCTTCCGTGACGAGGACGCCCGCGGCGACCGCTCCCCCGGTGAGTTTTATCAGCTCGACATGGAGATGGCCTTCGCCTCTCAGGAAGATGTGTTTGCAATCTGTGAAGACGTGCTGCCGCCGATCTTTGCGAAATACGGAAGCTATAACCGCGCTTCCGCCGCGCCCTTTGTCCGCATCCCCTATCTGGAGGCGCTGGAGAAATACGGCAGCGACAAGCCTGATCTGCGCATCGACCTGACCGCGAAAAACATCAGCGAGCTGTTTGCTGACTCCGAATTTGAGCCGCTGCGCGGACAGACGGTCAAGGCCATCGACATCACGAACTGCACGCTCACGCGCAAGCAGATCGACAAGCTCCTTGCTGACTGCGAAGTGCAGTCCGGCAGCAAGGGCTACTGGTTCAAGGTGGACGATAAGGGCGAAATTGCCGGCGGCATCGCCAAGTTTGTCACCGGAATGAAGGACAAGCTTGCGGAAAAGCTTTGCCTCGAGCCCAACACCCTCGTTGTGATCGCAGCCGGCGCGCTGGCGACCAAGAGCGTCGGTGTGATGATCAAAACCTTCGGCGCAAACTGCGAGGGTCACATGGATCGCGAGCAGTACAGCTTCTGCTGGATCGTGGACTTCCCGATGTACGAGATCGGCGAGGAATCCGGCGAGCTGGAATTCTGCCACAATCCCTTCTCGATGCCCTCCGGTGGCCTCGAGGTGCTGCTCAAGGCCGAGCGCGGCGAGATTGACCCGCTGACCATCACGGCAGATCAGTATGACCTGACCTGCAACGGCGTTGAGCTCTCCTCCGGCGCGGTGCGTAACCACGATCCGGCGATCATGCTCAAGGCTTTTGAGTTTGTGCGGCTTGGTGAAGAGGACGTCAAGTCCAAATTCCCCGCCATGTACAACGCCTTCACCTACGGCGCGCCCCCGCACGCGGGCATCGCCCCGGGCGTTGACCGCATGGTGATGCTCCTTGCGGGTGAGGACTCCATCCGCGAAATCATCCCCTTCCCCATGAACAAGAACGCGCAGGACGTCATGATGGACGCGCCCGGCGTTGTCACGCAGAAGCAGCTTGATGAGCTGCACATCGCCATCACGGCCAAAGAAGAATAAACGCACACAGCACTTCATGCAGCAGCCGCAGACGCGGCTACTGCATGAAACTGTTTATCTGATTCCGTATCAGGAGGACTCTGCCATGGTATCGAGCATACGTTCTCTCGGCGTTTCCGGCATTGGCGGTTACGAGGTGTCCGTTGAGTGCTTTCTCTCGCGCGGTCTGCCGAATTTTGACGTGGTTGGCCTGCCGGACACGGCCGTTAAGGAGGCGCGTGACCGCATCCGCGCCGCGATCAAAAACGCCGGTCTGGAATTCCCCGTCGGCCGGCTGACGATTAATCTCGCGCCCGCAGATCAGAAAAAGGCCGGAACGGCCTACGATCTGCCCATGCTGCTGGGCATTCTCTCCGCCGCCGGGGCAATCGCCATGCCGGGACGGGAAAATGCCTTTTTCGGCGAGCTGAGCCTCACCGGGGAGCTGCGCCCTGTGCGCGGTGCGCTGCCGATGGCGCTCGCCGCCAGACGCGCAGGTGTGGAAAAGCTCTTCCTTCCCGCGGCAAACGCGGCGGAAGCGGCCTTTGCAACGGGACTTACTGTTTATCCGGTGCCGACGCTCGGCGCGCTGCTCGGCCATCTTTCGGGCGAGACTCCTATTCAGCCGATTGAGGAGCGTCTTCCGGACGCGGCGCAGATGGGAGAACTGCCGGATTTCAGCGAGGTTAAGGGACAGGAGAACGTCAAGCGCGCGCTGGAGATTGCCGCCGCAGGCGGACACAACATTCTGCTCTCCGGACCGCCGGGCGCGGGCAAATCTATGCTCGCCAAGCGTCTGCCGGGTATTCTGCCGGACATGAGCCGCGAGGAAATGCTGCAAAGCACGGAGATCTGGTCCGTAACGGGACTCACGAGTGCCGAAAATCCGATCGTCATCTCCCGCCCATTCCGCTCGCCGCACCACACCATCTCCGCCTCCGCCATGGCGGGCGGTGCGCAGCTGCAGCCGGGTGAGGTTTCCCTCGCGCATAACGGCGTTCTGTTTCTCGATGAACTGCCCGAGTTTCACCGTGACGTGATTGAGGTACTGCGCCAGCCGCTTGAAGACGGGGTCGTCAGCCTCTCGCGCGCTTCGGGAAACGCGGTCTACCCCAGCCGATTTATGCTCGTATGCGCCATGAATCCCTGCAAATGCGGCTGGTACGGGCAGCCGGGAAACCGCTGCCGCTGCACGGACAACGCCGTAAGAAAATATCGCGGCAAAATCTCCGGGCCGCTGCTTGACCGCATTGACATGCTGGTTGAGGTTCCGGCGCTGGAATACGACGAACTGAAAACACGCAAGAGCAGCGAATGCTCTGCGGACATCAAAAAGCGCGTCAATGCAGCGCGGAATATCCAGCGGGAACGCTTCGGCGCTGCGCTTGGCTGCAACGCGCAGATGGGGCAAAAGGAGATCGCGGCATATTGCGCGCTCTCCGAAAAATGTGACACACTGATGAAAAACGCCTACGAGCGCATGGGACTCACCGCCCGAAGCTATGACCGCATTCTGCGCGTTGCGCGCACGATTGCGGATCTGGACGGAGAGGCAGAGCTGCTCCCCAAGCACATCGCAGAGGCAATTCAATATCGAACCTTCACATTGGAGGAGGAAGCAAAATGAACGACATTCTCCTGCTTAAGCAGGGTGAACTGATTTTGAAAGGACAAAACCGCCGTATTTTTGAGCAGCGGCTTGTTGCCAATATTAAACGCAGACTCGCCACCATCGGCGAATTCCGCGTTTATGCCATGCAGTCAACGGTTTACGTTGAGCCGCGCGGAGACGCGGACATGGATGCCGCCTTTGAGGCCATGCAAAAGGTCTTTGGCGTCGTCGCCGTTTCCCGGGCCCGGGGCTGCGAAAAGGATAAAGACGCCATCGTCCGCACCGCCATTGAATATCTGGACGAGGCAATGCGCAATGCGGAAAGTTTCAAGGTCGAGAGCAAGCGCGCGGACAAGAGCTTTCCTATGACGAGCATTCAGCTCAGCCAATATGTCGGCGGTGAACTGGCTGACGCTTTCCCGGGCACGCGCGTGGATGTCCGTGACCCGGAGCTGACCGTACACGTGGAAATCCGTGACCACGCGGCTTATGTACATGCGCCTCCGGCGCCCGGAGCCGGTGGAATGCCGGTCGGCTGCAACGGCAGCGCCGTCACGCTGCTCTCCGGCGGCATCGACTCCCCTGTCTCCAGCTATATGATCGCCAAGCGCGGCATTCATCTCATCCCCGTGCACTTCTTCTCCTTCCCCTACACTTCCATGCAGGCCAAGGAGAAGGTGCTCTCCCTTGCGCGCATCCTCACCTCCTGGTGCGGACGCATGACGGTGGAAGTCGTGCCCTTCACGCATATTCAGGAGGAGATTCGGAAAAACTGTCCTGAAGAATACTTCACAATCATCATGCGGCGCTTCATGATGCGGATTGCGGAAAAAATTGCGTACTATAACGGCTGCGGCGCGCTGGTAACCGGCGAAAACCTCGGCCAGGTCGCCAGTCAGACCATGGAAGCCATGATGGTGACAGAGTCCGTCTGCACGCTGCCGGTGCTGCGTCCCTGCATCGGGCTGGACAAGGATGAAATCGTCCGCGCCGCGCGGAAGATCGGCACCTTTGAAACCTCCATCCTCCCCTATGAGGATTGCTGCACCGTGTTCACGCCACGCCATCCCCGCACCCGGCCGAAGCTTGCAGACGTCGTGGCCGCCGAGGCTGCGCTGGATGTGGACGCCCTTGTGGAGGAGGCCTTCAACGGCATTGAAAGGGTGAGACTTCCATGATCGCGGAGATCCTTTCCGTGGGGACTGAGCTTCTGCTCGGAAACACGGTGAACACCGACGCGCGGGACATCTCGGAATATCTCTCTGCGCTCGGTATCGATGTTGGCTGGCACACGGTTGTCGGGGACAATCCCGGCCGCCTTACAGACGCTGTAAATATCGCGAAATCCCGCGCGGATCTCATCATCACAACCGGTGGACTCGGCCCGACCTGCGACGATCTGACCAAGCAGGTACTTGCCGCCGCGTTTGGCATCGAGCTGTATTTTGACGAGACGGAGGCCGAGCGCATCCGAGGCTATTTCTCCCGTCGGATCGGCAGACCGATGACAGAGAACAATCTGCAGCAGGCCTGGCTGCCCGTCGGCTGCACGGTTTTTTCCAATCTTTGGGGCACCGCGCCCGGCTGCACCTTTGAAAAGGACGGTGTGCGCGTCATCATGCTCCCCGGCCCGCCGCGCGAGTGCCGCGCCATGTTTGAGAACTGCGCCATGCCCTATCTGCGCACACTTGGGGAGGGCGAGATTGTCTCCCACAATCTGCGCATTTTCGGCAGAGGCGAGAGCGAGGTGGAATTCCCGCTGCGCGAGCGGATGAACGCCATGCGCAATCCGACGCTTGCCCCCTACGCCAAGGAGGGTGAGATGTTCCTGCGCGTTACGGCGAAAGCGGCAACCCGGGAAGAAGCAGAGCGGATGATGGAGCCTGTGATCGCAGAGCTGCGTGAGAGTTTGGGCGCTGTTGTCTACGGTGTGGATGCCACGTCGTTGGAAGCTGTTGTCTCCGACCTGCTGCGAGAAAAGGGCTTGACTCTGGCCGCAGCGGAAAGCTGCACGGGCGGTCTGCTCAGCAAGCGCATGACGGATTTGCCGGGCGCGAGTGAGGTCTTCCGCGGCGGCGCCGTGGTTTATGCAACGGACAGCAAGACTTCCCTGCTTGGCGTTCCTGCTGCACTCATTGAAGAAAAGGGCGTCGTCAGCCGCGAAGTCGCGCTTTCACTGGCGGAGAACGTCAGGGCCGTTTTTTCCGCAGACTTCGGTGTCGGCATCACGGGCCTTGCAGGCCCGGACGGCGACGGCGTACATCCGGTCGGCACGGTGTTCGTGGCGCTCGCGGCTGCGGATGATAGCTTTGTGCGGGAAATTCACGGCGGACGGGATCGTGATCGCATCCGCACCATGGCAGCAAGCCACGCGCTGGATATGCTCCGTCGTTATATGACCGGGCTTCCGGTCGAAAAAATATGAGAAACGAAGTGGGCAAGCCGCGTCTTCGGCTCGCCCACTTTTTGTGAAAATCTTTTGAAAATATTATTTGGAAATTGTTGAATTTGGTCTTGACATTTTGAACGTTATTTGCTATTATAACTCTCGCAGTTCGCAATATGGGGGTATAGCTCAGCTGGGAGAGCGCTTGAATGGCATTCAAGAGGTCAGCGGTTCGATCCCGCTTATCTCCACCAAAAATACCGGAAAACACCAAGTTTTCCGGTATTTTTTCTTGCTTTGTCGGCAACCAAAAGCGCCGCGATAATGGTCATACTCGAGTTCTGATCTGAATTACAATAGACCATTTGAAAGTTGATTCCTTCTGATGCGGAATGTTTGACTCGCAGAGTAGGAGATGCTATACTAATAATTAATATTTATACAGATAACGGCAGCATTGTGGAAGTGTTCACATGTCTCAGGTTTGGCATCAAGAAGATCATTGACCAAATTAACGCCAACGCGATTGCAGCATAAGGAGGAGGAAATATGGACATTGTCAAAGCAAGCAAAATTGTCCGAATCTTGGCTGACGGTATAGACCCCACAACCGGAGAAGTTCTACCTGATGAAAGTGTTTACAATTCTCCTGATGTAATCCGCGCGTTGTTTGTATTGTTGGAAGCGGCTGCTAAGGTGCAATCCCCAACTCGCAACGCTGGAAAACCTTGGAATGAAATCGAGGATGATAAGCTGCGCGATGAATTTGCCGCAAAAATAAAGATTTCGGATATCGCCAAAGAACACGGTAGAACCTACGGTGCAATCGAAAGCAGATTAGACCGTTTAGGATTAAAGAAAAAATCCTTTTGGTTTTTCTCCCGTTTCAAAAATTCCAAATAATCGGCAAGAATGCAGAGCCTTCATTGGCTCTGCATTTTAGTTTTCATATGCAAGATACTTTTTGAGGCAGATGCCCTTCCCCTCCCCCCGATTCTTTGAAACTTGGGGAGAAACGAAGAGAACGCAGGGCCACTTCGTCGGAAAATGCCCCACAACGTGGACAAGTGAGGTCACCGCAGACGGCCTTGATCTTTGTGCATCTTAATTGCGGTGTTTATCTCTCTTTCACCAAGGAGCTTCTTGACTGAACAAGCCCCAAAGTGATAGAATCTTTATATAAAAACACATCCGAAAGGAGCCTTGCCTCATGTGCAAATTTCCCCATCTTTTCCAGCCTCTGAAAATCAATAACAAATACACCTATAAAAACCGCATAGAAAGCGCCCCCATGGCCTTCGGATTCATAGCTCTCGACCCCGAAGCTGCGGACAAGTCTTTCCGCAAGCTGGAGAGCATCGCCCGCGGCGGAGACGCCTGCGTGGCAGTTGGCGAGATCGACGTAAACTTCCGCGACGCCGTGCGTATTCCCCTGCCGCCCGTGGACTTCAACGAGACTGAGGGCTATGCTGTGGACAGAGTTGGCGAGTACGCCCGCCGCATCCATAAGCACGGCGCCATCGCCATCTGCGAGCTGGCGCATCCCGGTGCCGAGAAGATGCCCTTCGGCCCCGATGAGGAGGCCATCGGCCCCAATGACGAGGTTCGTCCCAACGGCGTCCATGTCCGCGCGATGGACGAGGAGGACATGAAGCGCATCGCCAATGACTTTGTCGTTGCCAGCAAGTTCCTTCAGGCCGCGGGCTATGACGGAACCATCATCCACGGCGGTCACGGCTTCCTTTTCACCCAGTTTTTGAGCCCCACCTACAACAAACGCACCGACGCTTATGGCGGCAGTCTTGAAAACCGCGCCCGCTTCCCCATCATGATTTTGAAAGCCATCCGTGATGCCATGGGCCCCGACTTCATCATCGAGCTGCGCATCACCGGCGACGACGGCTACGAAGGCGGCGTCACGCCCGAGGAGACCGGTATGTTCTGCCATATGCTTGAGGGCATTGTGGACTGTGTTCAGGTATCTGCCGGCATCTATTATGACGCGATCGCCACACATCAGTTCTCCTCCATGTTTGTGCCGCACGGCTGCAACCGCACCGCTTCCAGGATCATCAAGCAGTATACTTCCCTGCCCGTCGGCGTTGTCGGCGGCATCAACGATCCCGCTCAGATGGAAGAGATCATCGCCAACGGCGAGGCGGACTACATCGTTCTGGGCCGCCAGAGTCTGGCAGATCCCGACCTTGCCAACAAGGCGCTCAACGGGCAGGAGGATTCTATCCGCCGCTGCCTGCGCTGCTTCAAGTGCTTCCCCGGTTCCCCCGAAGAGGGCTACACCGACCTGCCCTTTACGAGCGTTGAGCTTGCCAAGGTGGTTGGCGCCTGCACCATCAACCCCCTTGCGAACCTGCCCTTTGATCCCTACGAGCTGCCCGCTGCCAAGGAGAGCAAGCGTGTGCTCATCATCGGCGGTGGCCCCGCAGGTATGGAAGCTGCCATTCGCGCCGCGGATCGCGGACACAAGGTCACGCTCTGCGAAAAGGACGGCTTCCTGGGCGGTATGCTCTTCTTCACCGACACGGACACCGACAAGCCCGACCTGATGAACTTCAAGAACCTGCTGATTAACGAGGTCAGCAAGCGCGATATTGAAGTGAAGCTCAACACCGAGGTGGACGCGGAGTTTATCAAGGCCATGGCGCCCGAACATATCATCATCGCGACCGGTGCCCTCCCCGCAACGCCCCCCATCCCCGGCATCGAGAAGGCGCATCAGTCCCTCGAGGCCTACAGAGGCAATGTCCAGCCCGGCAAGCGCATCATCATGGTGGGCGGCGGCCTTATCGGTGCGGAACAGGGGTTGTTCCTCGCCAAGAGCGGACACGAGGTCACGGTTGTGGAGCTTCTGCACCGTGTGGCCAACGAAGCTTACGGTATGTATCGCGAGGCCCTCGTCCGCGAGATCGCCAAGGAAAACATGACGCTGCTTGAAAACACCCGCTGCCTTGAGATTGGAGAAAACTTTGTGCGCGTTGCGCTGCCTTCCGGCGAGGAAAAGACGCTGGAGGCCGATACCGTGCTCTATGCTCTGGGCATGAAGAGCAGAAGCGTGGAGGCGCTCAAGGCTGCAGCGGGAGATATTCCCGTGGACGTCATCGGTGATGCCATCTCCCCGAGCAAGGTGGATCAGGCCACCAGAAGCGCCTATCTCGCCGCGATTGAGATCTGACGCGGGAACGAGAAGGCGCGAAACGAGCTGAAGGCCCCCGGTTTTTGCACCGGACGCACGCCCATCGATACCGGGATTGCGATGCGGGAGGCCTTCCGCTGCACGCATACGGCCCGCCCGTAAACAACGAGATCATAACGCACCTCCGCAGGATGATTGTGGGATAGGAACACACCGGCAGAGCATATACTCTGCCGGTGTGTTTTGTTTGGTTTGTGTGATGATCGAATCTGCCATGCATCTCGCCGTGCATATTCAAATATTGAGTCCTTCCCCGGCCAAGAGAAAGCCACAGATTTCTATTGCTATTGAAATTTCAAAGCATCTGTGGTAAAATATTTTTGCCACACAAATCAGCAATGGGAAACCACAGGGAATGTGTTTTTTGCCTTGGCAAAAACGTATTCTCCGCTTTGCGTTCCCTATGGGTTCCAGAGAATTTGTGTGGCAACAAATGGAGCTATGCGTTTTTCGGTGTGTGGTTCCATTTGGGGCTGCACACTTTTTTATTTTCAACAAAGAGGCGGGTGCGCCCCGTCAATTGTCGAAGTTGCTAATGCTCCCAACAGCAAGCGACCAAAATGTGAGCCCACGAAAAATATATAAAACAGGCTTGAAAGAAGATACAAAAAGGAGTATAAATGGATGTAAATATAGATATAAAATTAAGGTATAAGCATACGTCGTTTTTGAGCTTAAATGTGCTGGGCATGACATCTTCGGTAACGGAAAATTAAAAACAGCACACTCTCCGCCGAACAGGGTCATTGTATCCGACAGCAAAACTTAAAGCATGACTTTATCGCCACGGAACGATGGACAAATAACTAAAGATCAGGACCTGAAAATATGCAAACAGCAAAGAGAGAAAAAGCATTTAGAATTGCAATATTTGTTGTGCTGGATATACTGGCCAACATCGGCTCATATTATCTTGCGTTATGGCTTCGCTTTGATTTTCAACTCAAAGCGATCCCCGACACGTATTTGAAAGACGCCCTCCCCTATGTTCTGGTGTGGAGCGCATTTGCTATTGCAGTGTATGCGCTGTTCAGACTATATAACAGCATCTGGGTTTATGCCAGCGTGGATGAGTTTTTCCGCGTTTTGGCCGCCAATGTTGTATTGGGTGTAATCGGTCTTGCGTATATTCTGCTCGTGGAAAGGATCATCCCTTTATCCGTTCAGGCTATGAGCAGAATATTTGCATTCTTCTGTGTTATGATCATCCGTTTTTCATATCGTCTTTTACGATATGTGCGCAATCGTCTGGGAGATCATGACCGCGGGCACAAAAACAACATCATGCTCATAGGAGCGGGCGAAGCCGGACGCGTTCTGATCACCGAGCTTGAATCCCGCAGCTATTCCAATGGCCGTGTGATCTGTGCCATTGATGACAACCCCGCCAAGCGCAACCGCAGGCTTCTCGGTGTGCCGATCGTGGGCAATCGGTATGACATTCCAAAGATGGCCGAAAAATATAAAATTGAAACCATCGTATTCGCGATCCCATCCTGTTCTGCGGCAGATAAAAAGGCCATATTGCACATAAGCGCCACAACCGGCTGCAAGGTACAGATATTACCCAGCATCTACCAGCTGGTCAACAAGAGCATCAGCATCAGCGATCTGCGGGAAATTGAGCCGAAAGATCTGCTGGGGCGTGAGCAGATTCAGGTAAATTTGGATGAGATCTGCACCTATGTTTCCGGCAAGGTGGTTATGGTCACAGGTGGCGGCGGCTCGATCGGCAGCGAACTTTGCCGCCAGATCGCCGGGATGCAGCCAAAACAGCTGATCATTTTCGACATATATGAAAACACCACCTATGATGTGCAAATGGAGCTGCAGACAAAATTCCCGGAGCTTGATTTGGTTGTGCTGATCGGTTCCGTGCGCAACACAGCCAGACTGGATTATGTGCTCAGCACATATAAGCCTGAGCTTATTTTCCATGCCGCGGCACACAAGCATGTGCCTCTTATGGAAGACAGCCCCAATGAGGCGATCAAAAACAACGTTTTTGGCACATATAAAATGGCACAGGCCGCATCAAAGCACGGGGCAAAGCGTTTTGTGCTTATCTCCACCGACAAGGCGGTCAATCCCACAAACATTATGGGTGCATCCAAGCGCCTTTGCGAAATGATCGTGCAAATGATGGACCGCGAATCCAAAACCGAGTTTGTTGCAGTTCGTTTCGGCAATGTACTTGGCAGCAACGGCAGCGTAATCCCTCTGTTTAAGAAGCAGATCGCTTCCGGCGGCCCAGTCACGGTTACGCATCCGGAAATTACCCGTTTCTTTATGACCATCCCCGAAGCCGTCGGGCTTGTGCTTCAGGCCGGCTATTACGCAAAGGGCGGCGAAATATTTGTGCTCGACATGGGCGAGCCAGTCAAAATTGACACAATGGCCCGCAATCTTATTCGCCTGGCAGGTTATGAACCGGATGTGGACATTGAAATCAAATACATCGGCCTGCGCCCCGGCGAGAAGTTGTATGAAGAGCTGCTCATGGAAGAAGAGGGCCTTCAGGCAACGGAAAACAAGCTGATCCACATCGGCAAGCCCATCGAAATGGATGACAACCTTTTCAAAATGCAGCTTGCCCGTCTGAACGCGGCATACAAAACAGAGGCAACAAATATGAAAGAAATTGTTGCCGAGATCGTACCTACATATAAGCCGGATTTGACAAAATGTCAGGCAAAATAACGGCACAGAGCTGTTCACATTCACAGCAAAAGGCAGTTCGGCTTTGAAGGTAAACCCCGCAATAAACAACAAATTGTCTTGATCAGACATGCTTGATTTAATTCGTACGGCCTACGTTCTTGTACTAACGGAAGTAAGGTCCAGCAGTGCAGTTCAAGGAGGGAATATTATGCGATATCGTGGTTCACACGTCAAAAAGAAGGGCGCGAAAGGAAGCGCCAAAGCTTCAAAAAAGAAATCCAAGCTTCTTCCAACGCTTGGAATCGTTGTCGTCGTAGTGGTGCTGCTTTTTGTTGTGGCAAAAGCATTCTTTTCGCATTACTATAACCAAATGAACATCCACACGGGTCTTTCGGATGACGAAATACAGCAGGCGATTGAGAACTATAATCCCGAGGATTATCGGGAAGAAGGCGATCTTGGTGGTAACGCAGCCAATTCCGGCTTGTCCGGGGATGCGGTTTTGTCCCTGGAAGAACAACTTCGGCTTGAGATCGAAAAATCCGGTGGCGAAACACTTTCTGACAATAACATCATTAACATCCTGCTCATCGGCACGGATTCCAGAACGAACGAAGTAAAATCCCGTTCTGATACCATGATGTTGGTATCCGTCAACAAGAAAACCGAGGAAATCACGCTGACCAGTTTCGCACGTGACATCTATACCTATATCCCGGCTTTGGGCTATTCGAACCGACTCAACGTTCCCTGTGCCGTCGGCGGCCCCACGATGCTGTTGGACACGATGAAGCAGGTGTTCGGCATCGAAATCGACGGTTACATAATGGTGAATTTCTTCTCTTTCATTGACGTGGTGGATGCACTCGGCGGCGTGGATGTTGAGCTGCGTGAAGCAGAAATCGAATACCTGAACAAAAATCTCAACACGCAAAATGAGCTTCTTGGAAAAAGTCAGCTGACGGATCATCTCGGTTACGGCACCTCCGGCATGGTTCATCTCAACGGCAACCAAGCGCTGGCCTATGCGCGCATCCGACAACTGGATGGCGACACAATGCGCACCGCAAGACAGCGGTCTGTGATCACGGCGTTGATCAACAAAGCCAAAGGTCTGTCTCTGCAAGAACTCAATGATCTTGCAAAGCTGGTTCTTCCCATGGTAACCACAAACCTCACGCAGACGGAATGTATGTCTATGCTTGTGAATGCATTGGAGTATTTCTCTTATGATATTCAGACGCTGAGCATCCCGCAGGCGAGCTCCTCATATCTGACGATGATCGACGGCATGTCCGTCTTCTACGTGGATTTCTACGCAGAAAAGCTTATACTCAAAGAAGAGATTTTCGGCATTACGGAATGAATCCGAAGCGCACCCCAGTTCACGGTTCCTATTACTTGCCGCGTGGGCTGCAGCGTCGGGCCGAATGAAAACCGCCCGCGAGGGGCAGAAATCCAAAAAACGCAAGCCCCTATGCAGCTAAAGCTGCATAGGGGCTTCTTCCTTTTCGGCGTTGCCCGTAAAAAGAATTTGCTCCGTTTCTCAAGACAGCACGCCCTGCAAGGTCGTGCTGTTTTCCGTTACAACCAGGTCAAACGATTGAACACGTGGATTTCCGATCAATCCACACACGATATGATCCGTGAATATTTTTGAGATGTGTGTGATAACATTGGATCTTGCGTTGTTATATAAGTGAGATCTCAAAAAGGCGAAAGGTGGCGACGGCGTGGAAAAGCAGGAAATTGCACAGCTATACGAAAGCTATGCCCCGGACGTGTTTCGCTTGGCACTGAGCTATCTGCACAATCAGCAGGACGCCGAGGATGTTTGCCAAGCTGTTTTTTTGAGCCTGTTAAACAAGAATCTTCAATTGTTTCCGGGAAAAGAGAAGGCGTGGCTTTTAACCTGCACGGCAAACGCATGCAAAAACCACCTGAAATCATTTTGGAAACGAAACGTGGGAGAACTGGACGAAAGCCTGCCCTGTCACGATGACACGGATCAAGATCTGTGGTCGGCAATCACGTCCCTTGCCCCGAAGTATCGTGCGGTGATTCACCTTTACTATTACGAAGGCTATTCCCAGGAAGAGATTGCGCAGATCCTGAAGTTATCCCGCACCGCGGTTCAAACAAGAGTGAGCCGGGCGCGCAACCAGTTAAAAAAGGAGTTAAGCAAATATGAATAATGCATACCGAAAATTAATGGAGCAGCAAAATCTATCTGAGCAGGCAAATTCGGATTTTTATGAGAAGCTGGAGGCTGCCAAGCCGCCAAGGAAAAAGAAAGTCATTTTGAAAACAGCAATAATCGCGGCTTGCATATGCCTGTTGATTCCGATCTCTGCGCTTGCCGCAGAAAACATTTTTGGCATCAGTTTGGCCGAGTTCGTTGCGCGAAACATGACGCAGGAAAGCGCCGGTGAGGGCTATAACACACAGTATACCAATGTGTACAGTCTCCCGCTTTCCGATTTCTCGCCGGAATTGCAAAGTCTCACCGAGGACCGGAGCACGGGATATGATTCCTGGGAAGCGCTCGAGGCCGAGCTTGGCATGGATTTGATTACCAATTCCATTCTGTCGGATGCAGAAACCGTGCCATACGAACAGTATGTTCCGGAAATGAACCCGAATCCGGCTGAGCCCGTGCTGGGCAGCGATCTTCGCCCCTGCACTGCGCATTATTTCGCCAAAGACGGGCAGCTTTATCTCGCCCTCGTAAGCGCAGCATACAAACGTGACGGAGTGCGGATCAGCCTGAGCGCAACGCTTACCGCAGAACACCCCGCGTTCTCGCAGGAGGATGTGGCGAAACTTCACACACTTGAAGTCACTTACCCCAAGGCAGATGTGGAACAGTTTTCTCAGGCGCAATATACCGCCGAAAGTGGCTTGACAGCCACCATTATGGAGATTGACAGAACTGCCTCTCAATCCACGCTCTATGAGGCAACATTTGCTGCCAACGGCGCATCCTACAAAATTCAGGTCGATGCCGAACCCGGCGGAAATGATGCGGGCGCGAAAGCGCTGCTGATTGAAATTCTGGAAGGATTTGTTTTCTGACCTTTGCCGCCGGAGATGCAAAAGCCCGTCCGGGCGACTCAAATGAGTCGCCCGGACGGGCTTTTCTATTGCATTTCATTTTCTCACAGACCGGCCGTCCCATTCCCTGACGGCAGTTTCTCATTTCCAAGCCGCGTTTTGCGGTAATGGAAATACGGCAGCATCAGCAGCGCCATGCCCAAAAGCCAGGCCACAGGCTCCGCAATAAACAGCGCATCCGTCCCGACCCAACGGATCACAACCTTTGCCATAAACACGCGCCCAAAAAGCTCCGCGATGCCCGAATACATCGCCCACACGGAGATTCCCAGCGCCTGCAGCACATTGGAAAACACATGCAGCAAATACAGCAAAATCAGCCAGAACACCATAATCGTCAGATAGCGCACGCCGTGTGCCAGCGCCTCCGCGCCACCCGCTTCGTTCACATTCAAAAACAGCCGCAAAAGCTGTTCCCGCGCCAAGATGGAAATTCCACCCACGATCACGGCCAACACGCAGACAATTTTCACCGCGGTACGGACACCTTGCTTCACGCGGCTAAATTTTCCCGCACCGTAATTCTGCGCCAGAAAAGTGCAGCAGGCAAGCCCCAGCGAGGTTGCGCTGCACTCCAGCAGGCCGTAGACCTTGTTGGTTGCAGTATATCCCGCAATAAAGCTGCTGCCCTGAACATTGATGCTCGACTGCAGAATGATGCCGCCCACGGCCACAACGATAAAGCGCATCGCCACGGGAATGCCAAAACCGATCAGCTGTTTCACAAGCTTCCAGTTCAGCTTCCATACGTCTTTGGCAAGCTCAATGCAATCGATCTTCCGCAGGCAGTTCAGACAATAAAGGAAAGATACGCCCTGCGCAATGATCGAGGCCAATGCCGCGCCGAGAATTCCCCAGCGGAACACGAACACAAACAGGCAGTCAAGCCCGATATTGAGTAGCGCTGCAATCACCATCGCAATCAGCGGGGATTTCCCATCACCGAGCGCACGGAGGATGGAACCCGCCATGTTGTAAGCCGAAACGATCAACGTTCCGGCGATCATGGTGAGAATATAGGTATGCGCTCCGTCAAAAATATCCGCCGGGGTGTTCAGCAAAAGCAGCAGAGGCTTTGCCAACAGCATACCAAGCACCGTCAGCCCCAGGCCGATCGCTCCGCAAAGGACGGCGGAGGTCGCGATGGTCTGGTTCATCCGCTTATAATTCCCCTCGCCAAAGGCGCGGGAAACGAAAGTGGAAAAGCCCTGCGTCAGCCCCGTGACCGTCCACAAAATCAGCCAATAGCACCAGTCCGTTGCGCCAACGGCAGCCAGCGCCTTGACGCCCACGCCACGGCCAACGATGGCCGCATCGGCAATCATATAAAGCTGCTGGCCGATATTGGTCAAAATCAGCGGCAGCGCAAAGGTCAAAATATGTTTTACGGGACTTCCCGTCGTCATGTCAACCGTTCTGCTCATAGGGGTTTTGCCGTCTCCTCATTTTTCGTCAGTTCATAGCGCGTATCAACCGGAAACTCTGTCTTCTCCCGCTTCGCCGGACGATCCGGCGAAGCGCTAATCCAACATGCCGGCAGCCGCTTGTTCATCCCGCATCCCATTCTCTTTTCAGGATGGCATACTGCAGGGTGTTCTCATAAACGGGATTGCCCTGAGCATCATTCACGAAAGAGACGAACTCGCGAAACAGGCCTTCCCGGCGCATGCCAAGCTTCTCGCAGAGCTTCTGCGAGGGCAAATTATAGTCCTCCGTATACGCATAGATCCGCCGCGCGCCTTTCTGATGGAACAGATAGTCAAAAAACGCTTTCGCCGCCTCGTATGCATAGCCATTGCCGTGATACTCCCGATTCAGCATCCAGCACGGGCTGAAGGTATCCTTCACGAAGTTTTCCGCCATATCCGGCTGGGAGCTTTCCGGATGGGCGCTGATCTCGCCAATGACCTTACCCGAAGCCTTCAGAGTGATTGCAAGCGTGTAGGCCCCATCCGCTGCCCGCTCCCGCGCCGCGTTCTTCGCTTCCTCCAGGGACCGCAGCTTCATGCAGGCAAAACAGTTCACCATCGGCTCGCGCAAATATTCCAACATATCCTCTGCATCCGCTTCCCGAAAGGGCCGCAAAAGCAGGCGCTTTGTTTCGATCATCTTATCCTCTCTCCCGAAAATCGGTTTCGACTGCTTGACAATTTGTGAATTTACGTGTAATCCGGCACTGTCTCTGCCTCAATTATCCATGGAGAAGCTAATGTGCTCCCCTTCCGTGACGCGAACACGCATGGAAAGGTCGGACAAATCCGCCGTGAGTTCTGCTCTCACACCGGCATAGTCCCAGGACATCTTGATAACAGAATCCGCTTTGCAGCAAACTTCGATTTTCGCTTCCGGATGGAAGGCAGCACACCCGCTGCGCATACGCAAAAGCTCGATCTGCTTTCTAAACAGCTCGCTGCGCATGCCGTCGCGCATCTGCTCCCGGCTCAGATTCGTTCGGTTGATCTCCTTGTGTCCGCCGGGACCGGCGCGGCGAACCGCTTCGTGATCGTTCCGGCCGGCGAACAAATCCAGATACCACACCTGCGGCTTGCCGGGCATGAAAAGCTGCATCGCCCGCGCCAGCAGGAACTTGCGGGGATCCTCTCCAAGGGCGCTGAAATAGGTGGCGTTCACCTGATAGTACATGTCCTTTTTCCCATGGAGATTCTTGATGTACCCTCCCCGCGCCACGATCGTGTCTATGACAGACTGAATCTGTTCGTCCGGCACCAGACCCTTCAAATCCAGCATGGGGATGCCGTCATGACAGCCCAGCATATTCACAGCCCACATTTTCTTATCCAGCAGCTCCTGCGCCCATGCAGCCAGCTTCTCCCCGCTGCCGCGCTCCAGCGCGTCGATAATCAAACCGGGCAGTAAAAAGTCATAAATCATATAGCCTTTGGAGGCGACCAGTTCATAGGTCTTTTCCGCATAGCTGGCATGAATCTCCGGAAGCAGCGTCAGGCCATACTTGTCCGCCAGCTCCCGGACTTTCTCCAGCAGCTGCCAGGTGCCGGGCTCGTTGAGGAAATTCCGCTCACCGGGCTCTTTGGGGGCATAGGCAAAGGCATCCAGCCGGACGATCTTCGCACCATAGGACGCGAGCGTCTTCAAGGTGTTGTCGTAATGCTCCCACACCTTGGGGGACTTGATGTTCAAATCCATCTGCCCGAGATATTTGCGTCCGCTTTCCAGCAGGTCAATCACAGCGGCCTTGGCGTCCCCGGCCTCCGTCAGATCGATCTCCGCGGGCTTCTTCCCCTCCGCCAGCGCAGCATTGATCCGCGCTTCCAGAATTTTGGCAACGGAGTATTGTAGTCCCGCCTTACCCACCAGATCAAGCGCATCCACGCTGCTGTAGCGAATCTCCTGATAAAACGTGTTCCAATACGGCACATCCCGCCCATCGGGCAGACGCACCATCAGAATCGGCAGTCCGGGCTTGCGCGTAAACATATCCTTCAAATACTGCTCATCCGGCTGAATATAGCCCTCTTCGGTCATCTGCCCGCGGCCTTCCCAAAACTTGTTCCAGTCAATAAAGAAATCGCGGTATTCGCTGTCCTCACCCTTTTGGAGAATATCCTGAAACGGTGCGGACAGGACGGAAGCATGATTCAGGATAAAATCCAGCTTCAGATCAATCCCCTCCGCCTGAATCCGGTCCAGATCCTCGCGCGTTGCCAGCGTCTGATCCAATCCGTAGTCGATCACGGAAAAGCCCCGGTCAAGATCCGTATTAAAAAGGCTCGGCAGTATGTAAATGGATGCAAAAGCGCCCTTCACTTCCGGATACTCCAGAAACGCGGCAACGTCAGCCAGCGTGCCGCCCAGGCTGTCCGGATAGGCATTGAGCATCGGTTTCAGATTCAGGTTTTTCATAAGGCTCCCCCTTTTTATACACACAATCGCGATGTTATTATAAACCCAAACCGTCAGACAGACAAGCGCAATGCAATCTTCTTTCCTCAATTTTTTACTTCGCGAACCCGGGAACTTTTTTGGCAGAAAAAGCCGAATCGAAGCGCAAGAATCTGTATTTTGGATTGCACCGCATATGGTTTTGTACTATACTGAATTCATCAGAAACAACTGGGAGGACTGCCCATGTATGCGCATAACTACCGGATCCTCTGCGACATATGCGCGGAAAAGAGTGTGATTCGCCATGTGTCCAAGCACCGCAATCCGGACGGCTCCGTTGACGTTGCCGGGAATCTGAAGATCTGGAACGACGCCATCGCCCGCTTTGATCAAATTCTCCTTTGGGAGGGTGGCGCGCCCAACTTCCGGCCGGAGGAAACGCTCCAGATACAACCCTCCATCGTCTTTGTCCCCGCACAGGGCGTGAGCGAAAAACGCGGCACGGTCATTGTGGCGCACGGCGGCGGCTTCACAACCCGAACCGGCTGCGAGGGCATCCACGTGGCCAAATATTTCTCCGACGCCGGCTTCAACACCGCCATCCTCACCTACCGCCTCCAGCCCTACAGCCGCTATGACGCCATGGACGACATGCAGCGCGCCATCCGGCTTCTCCGCGCGCGAAAGGACGAGCTTGGCATCACGGACAAGGTCGTGGCGATGGGCTTTTCCGCCGGCGGTATGCTCGCCTCCAACTGCGCCACGCATTTTGACCCCGGCGATCCCGGCGCTGCCGACCCTGTCGAGCAGCAGTCCTGCCGGCCCGACGGCGCCGTGCTTGGTTACGGGGCCTTCGCCTTCTGCGGTCTGCCGGGCGGCATGTTCACGGACCCCTTTGCAGACAAAACGCAAAACCCCTTCGTCGCCAACAAGAAAGAGCTGATCTTCTTCGCGCCGGAGGTGAACATCCGCCCGGATTCGCCGCCTTTCTTCATCTGGCAAACCAACAGCGACGATCCCCGCCATTCCTTCACCTTGGGGCAGGCGCTTACCGCAATGGGCATCCCCTTTGAAATGCACCTCTTCCCCGGCGGCATCCACGGCCTTGCGCTGGCGGACGGAAATAACGATCTGAGCATGTCCGTGCCGCATGTAGCCCAGTGGGCGCCGCTGTGCACCACCTGGCTGCTCGGTCTGGGTCTGTAAAAAACGCAAGGAGGTATATGATGACAAATCGCGAAGTGGTCGAGAAAATTCTTGCTTATCATCCCGCGTTTCCGGCTGATTACGCCGGCTGTGATGACTGGAAATGCGGCAATCCGGACGCTGAATGCACCGGCATCGTCACCGCCCTGTCCCCCACCATCCACGTGATTGAAAAGACGATTGCGCTCGGCGCCAATCTGCTCATTGTGCACGAGCCCAGCTTTTACACCTCGCAGGACGGCCCCGGCTGGTTTGAGGATTTCCCGAATTCCGTGTACGAGGAAAAGCGCAGACTGCTGGACGAGCACGGCATCACCGTATGGCGCGATCATGACCACATGCACGCCCACAAGCCCGACGGCATCTTTACCGGCGTGCTCAAATATCTGGGCTGGGAACACTGCTCCCGAACCGTGACGGACACGGGGCTCTTCGCCCACTTCATCGTGGAGTTTCCCGAGATGACCGTGCGCGACCTCTGCCGCCATCTGATCGAGCGCATCGGTCTGAGTGGCATTCGCTATATCGGAAACGGTGACGCAAAGGTCAAAAGTCTCGCCATGGTGGGACACCTCTACCCCATGCCCTGCAAGAAAACGCATGCCGACGGCACACCTGTGGAATACAGCGTGAGCATCATTGAAACACTCGAGCAGGAAGTGGATGTCATCATGCCCGGTGAGACCATCGAGTGGACCGTGCTCTCCTATGTACGGGACGCCGTCCAGCTTGGCAAAAACAAGGCCGCCATCAACATCGGTCACTACAACTGGGAGGAGCTGGGCATGCGCTATGCCGCAGATTGGCTCCCCACGCTTCTGGAAAACGGCCCCAAGGTTACATATGTTCCCTCAGAAGATCTGTACAGCTTTGAAATAAAGGAGTAATTCACCATGAAAGAACTTTTAAGCAAGCTCATTCTGCACGGCCGCACCGTTTGGGAAGAAGAAACCCAGGCACTCTGGTGCAACTGGACCTGCTCCGGCATCAGCGTCCGCTTCACCGGCAGCCGCCTGAAGGCGAAGCTTTCTGTTCTCGCCGACAAGATGCCTGTTCTCCCCGGCTCTCCCCCGAGTCCTGACTTTTTCCCGCACATCGGCGTGGTGACGGACGGAGAAAATCTGATTAACCGTCAGGATATCACAGCGGACGGCTGGTATGACCTCTGGCAGGGAGAACAGGGCGAGCACACGGTCCGGCTGGTAAAGCTCAGCGAGAATTCCCGCGGCAAGCTGGGCATTCTGGCGCTGGAGTGCGATGGGGAAATTCTCCCCTGCGACGCGGAGAAAAAGCCCGTTATGGAGATTATTGGTGACTCCATCACCTGCGCATTCGGCAGCGAATCTGCCGACAATTCTCCCGAATTCCTCTGCTCCGAAGAAAACGGCTGGACATCCTACGGCGCGTTGGCCGCGCGCGAGCTCGGCTGCGAGTGGCGGCAGATCTGCGTTTCCGGCATCAGCGTCTGCCGGCCGGAGCACCCCATGTTCCCCATGGCCTCCATGGACGAGATTTATCGCTTCACGGATCAGCTTTTCGATGAAAAGCGGGGCAAAGCGCCCGTTGACTTTGACTTCAAGGCCAATCCCGCCGACATCGTCGTGCTGAATCTTGGCACCAACGACTCCAACGCCATCCGCTTCTGTCCGGATTTTGGCAAGTACGCCGCCATGGAGGACTGGTTCCGGGATCATTACCGCGCTTTCCTCGCGCAGCTCCGTGAGCTTAACGGGCCGGACACCGCCATTGTCTGCACGCTGGGCTCTATGGACTACTATCTCTACGACCAGATTCTTCAGGCCGTGGAGCAGTACAAGGCCGAAACCGGCGATGAAAAGATCTATGCCTTCAAATTTGCCGGCATCAACATGATGACGGAGGGCTACGGCGCCATGGCGCACCCCTCGGCCAAGACGCAGGAGCGCATGGGCCGCGAGCTGGCTTTCCGGCTGCGTGAGCTGGGCATTTGCTGAGGGCAAAAGTATGACACTCAAAGAAAAACTTTCCGCTGTTTCCAACTGGCAGCCGCCCACCGTGCCGGAAACCATCCCGCACGGGGACATGCCCGGGGATAAGGTGCAGATTGGCGAAGAACACATCCGCAAGGCCAACATTCTTTTCCCAAGGGTGTTGGAGGAGATGGCGAAAATTCAATCCGAAAAAATCGTTCTCAGCGTCCACGGCGGATCCGGCGTGGGCAAGTCCGAAACCGCATCCCTACTGGGCTACTATCTGCGCGAACTGGGCATTGGCAGCTATGTGCTGTCCGGGGACAATTATCCCCGCCGCATCCCCCTGTATAATGACGCTGAGCGCGCGCGCATTTTCCGCGCGGAGGGGCTGAAAGGTCTGCTCTCCTCTGGACTGTACAGCCCGGAGGTGCAGGAAAGCCTGAATACCCTGTGGGAGCAGGAGCTGGATCCCGATCCGGCGCAGGCAGAAAACTATCCCTGGCTGGCGGAATATCAAAAGTCCGGCCGCGCAGCGCTCTCCGGCTATCTGGGCACGGCAAACGAGCAGGACTTTGACGAGATCAATTCCGTAATCGCCAATTTCCGCAGCGGCGCTCCGTCCGGCTGGTTCAAGCGGATGGGCCGCACGGAGGCCGAGCGCTGGTATTCCTCCATTGATCTGCGGGATGTGCAGGTGCTGATTCTGGAATGGACGCACGGCGGGAGCGCGCACCTGCAGGGTGTGGACATCCCCATTCTGCTCCGCTCCACGCCGGAGGAAACCCGCGAACACCGGCGCAGCCGCGCGCGGGACGGCAAGACCGACTCGGCATTCACCACCATGGTGCTGGAAATTGAGCAGAAGCTGCTTGATGACCGCGCCTGCTTTGCCAAAATCATTCTCAGCAAATCCGGTGAGCTGCTTGAAATCCCCTCCCCCGCCGCCGAATGATTCTCTAAAACCGGATTTGGCAATAAACGGAAATAAACACAAAAAAAGAACCGGCTGCCACATGGCAGCCGGTTCTTTTTTTCACTTTTTCGGAACAAACCGGGAGAGGCGGTAAGGACTGATCGGGAATTCTTCTTCCTGCAGTCGGCTGTAGAAATAGCGGTATTTGTCAAAGCGCTCGCTTTCCAGCATATGCGTGTTGTTACACAGCTCGCAGATGTCAAAATCCTCTGCATATTTCTTCCACAGGGGACGATCTCCGCCATTCGGGTCACCGTTTGCGCAAAAATCCGCCCAGTATCCCTGAATCAATTCCATAAAGTCATAGTCGGCGCCGACCCAGTGGTAGTCAAAGAAGGGGTTTCGCTCGCCCTTGTCCACTCTGCCGAAAACATAGGGCATCTCGGCACAATGGGGGCTGCCGGCATCGCGGCCGCGCTGCGTTTCGTTCTCCTTGCTCATGAGCCACACATAGGCGTTCCGGCCGTCGCGCGCGAGGACCTGCCCCAGCTTCACAGCGCCGAGAATCAGCGCATCCGAGGCGATGGTGCTGGTCATTTTCGCGGCCTGAACCCCGTTTTCCGCAGGATACCACTTTTTCATATTCTCCACATTGTCGGGGAAAACTTCCTCCAGATAGGCATGATACTGCTCCACCGTGTAGGTTTCGGGATCCACACAGGGGAATTCCTGCGCGCAGGATCCGATGAGCACATCAAAATCGTTATACTCCCCATCGTCGAGCATATCAGTGCACTGTCTGGGAATGAACTGTCCGTCCACGCAAAAGCCGAAGCCGTTGCCCATGCCCAGCGGCTCCTTGAACTTTTCGTAGGCATCAAAAAGCTCCCAGGCATCCCTTTCCCGCAGCTCAGCAATGGATTTGCAGCCGATTTGCTCCATAAACTCCACGCCCAGCTTTTCGATTGCAGCACGCTCGCGCGGCTTCATGAAGCCCCAATAGATCGGGCCGCTTTCCACAGATACACGCTGCACGATGCCCTTCATCAGCGGCGAGACGTGAAGGACGCTCGTGCCGATTGCGCCGCCGGACTGTCCCGCCACGGTGATCCGCTCCGGGTCGCCGCCGAAGGCGGCGATATTGTCCTTCACCCACTGGCAGGCCGCGCGCATATCGTAGAAGGCATAGTTGCCGGAAGTGCCGCCGGCCTCCGCCGTCAGCTCCGGATGCGCAAAAAAGCCGAAGAAGCCCAAACGGTAATTGATGGTGACCACGACAACATCCTTGCGCTTTGCAAACCCTTCGCCGTCGCAGACAACCTCGCAGCCGGAACCGGCGATCATGCCGCCGCCATGAACCCAAATGAACACGGGCAGCTTTTCATCGGGAGATTTCGCAGGCGTCCAGACATTTAAGTACAGGCAATCCTCCTCATACTGGGAGGGCATCAGCATCTGCGCCAGGCCGTTCTCATCGTCGGGAAGCTCCGATGGATCCATCACGTGCTGGATGGCGGCCGCGGCGTACTGCGTCGCCTTGCGGACACCGCGCCATTTCCCCGCAGCCTTGGGATGGCGGAAGCGCAGCTGACCTACAGGCGGAGCTGCATAGGGAATGCCCTTAAAAATTTTCAGCTTTCCCTGCGTATAGCCCTGCAGCCAGCCTTCGTTCACCCTGACTTTTGCATTTTCAAAATCCGACATTTTGATGCTCCTCCTTCACCGGGCGCTGCGCGCCGCTTCTTCAGCCGGCGCCGCTTCGCACTTCCCTTTTCCCCGCGCGTTGCGGAAAATCCTCAAAAACGGGAATTTTCCTCCATTATAACACGCATGAAGGAAATCGCAAAGGGAAAATACCATCTTAGCGGATGCATCCGCCCACGCGCCCTTATATTCATCCCTCAACAGTCCAATACATGTCCATAGAATGTTCGCGCTTTCCGGCGCGGCGCCCTCACGCTTGATAAATCCCGCACGATGCTTTATAATCGTCTAAACCGCAATTATACAGCCCTTTATAACGGAGGATTCGCTATGAAATTTTCGGAGATGAAGTATGAACGCCCGGCGCTGGA
Source organism: Oscillospiraceae bacterium (assembly GCA_015068035.1). Lineage (GTDB taxonomy): Bacteria > Bacillota > Clostridia > Oscillospirales > Oscillospiraceae > SIG483. The sequence continues at coordinate 150,613 of SVLI01000004.1, forward strand.
CGCCGTGAAGGCGGAGCTCTCTGCGCTGACGGAGGCGCTTAAAAACGCAAAGACTTATGCGGAGGCGCGGGAAGCTTTCCTGCGGATGGAAACCGCATCGAAGCATCTGTCCACAGCGTCAACGCTGGCGAGCATTCGCCATTCCATCGACACGCGCGACAGTTTCTACGATGACGAGGTCAACTTCTGGAACGCCGCTTCGCCGGAACTGCAGGAATATCAGCAGGCCTGGACCATGGCCATGCTCAGCTCCGAATTCCGCCCCGATTTCACGGAGGAATTCGGCAGTCTCATGTTCATGAACGCGGAGATTGAGCTCAAGACCTTCTCCCCCGAGATCATCCCGGAGCTGCAAAAAGAAAACGAGCTCACAACGGAATACGAAAAGCTGCTCGCCTCGGCGCAGATTCCCTTTGAGGGCGGGGTTTACACCATCTCGCAGATGACGCCATTCAAGAACGATGCGGACGACGCGCGCCGGCTGGCCGCCTGGAAGGCGGAGGGACAGTGGTACAAGGACAATCAGGAAAAGCTCGACGCGATCTATGACGAGCTGACGCATCTGCGCGACAGCATGGGCAAAAAGCTGGGGCTTGGCGGCTACACGCCCCTCGGCTACTATCGCATGGGTCGCAACTGCTACAGCAAGGAAGACGTTGAGAAATTCCGCGCCGCCGTGCGGGAATACCTCGTGCCGCTGGCCGACAAGGTCTATCGGCGGCAGGCGGAACGCCTCGGCAAGACCTATCCGATGAGCTTTGCCGACTGTGCGCTGGAATTCCGCTCCGGCAACCCCAAGCCGCAGGGCAGCGCCGACGACGTGCTGGACGCCGGCAGGCGCTTCTATGAAGCGCTCAGCCCGGAGACCGGGGAGTTCTTCAACATGATGCTGGAAAACGGACTGATGGACGTGCTCTCCACCGAGGGCAAGGAGGGCGGCGGCTACTGCGCGGGCATCGCCGACTACGGCGTGCCTTTTATCTTCGCCAATTTCAACGGCACGCAGGGCGATGTGGAGGTCGTCACGCACGAGGCCGGCCACGCTTTTGCCGACTGGCTCAACCGCGACCGGATCCCGCACGAATACTGCTTCCCCAGTCTGGAGGCCTGCGAGGTGCATTCCATGTCCATGGAATTTTTCGCCGAGCCCTGGGCGGAGAACTTCTTCGGCGCAGATGCAAAGAAGTTCCTTTACAGTCACCTGTCCGGCGCAATCACCTTCATCCCCTACGGCACAATGGTGGATCATTTCCAGCACGAGGTCTATGAAAAGCCGGACATGAGCCCCGCGGAGCGGCACGCCGTTTGGAAATCGCTGCTGGGCGTCTACATGCCGTGGCTGCGGCTGGACGGCGAGATCCCCTTCTACGCCGAGGGCGAGGGCTGGCAGCGTCAGCATCACATCTATTCCTGCCCCTTCTACTATATCGACTACTGCCTCGCGCAGACCGTTTCGCTGCAGTTTTGGGCAATGATCCAAAACGACAAACAGGACGCCTGGGCGCATTACATGGCCTACACGCAGCAGGGCGGCAGCCGCACCTTTACCGAACTGCTTGAAAACGCCGGACTGCAGAGCCCCTTTGACGAGGCCTGTCTGCGCGGCGTCTGCTCGCGGGCGGACGCGCATCTTGACGCTTTCGACCTGACCGGCATCGCCTGAATCGCCGAAACGCAAAAAAGAGCTGACGGATTTCATCCGTCAGCTCTTTTTTTATTTTTTATTACAGGCGCATTATTTATTTGTATTTTTCATAGTGTGCCTTCAGGCCGTTAAAGGTCTCTTCGCTGATGACATGTTCAATTCGGCAGGCATCTTCCGCCGCGGTTTGCGCATCAATGCCCATGGCGATCAATATATTGGTAATAACGGTATGGCGCTCAAAAATCTTTTCCGCCATCTCGGCGCCCTCCGCGGTGAGGGTAATGAAGCCGTCCGCATCCATCTCAAGATAGCCCTGCTTTCTGAGCAGGCCGACGCCCCGGCTGACGCTCGCCCGGGAATAATTCATATGCTCCGCTACATCCACGGAACGAACAGAGTTTTTGGATTTGCACAGCACATAGATGGATTCAAGATACATCTCACCCGATTCTTTCAGGGACATGATAAAGCCTCCGTTTCGTTTGGTGATTGTGCGTGTTTCGCCGCAAACAGTATAGCACACTTTTTGCATAAAATGAACAGTTTTTGTTTTTTAAGAAGAAAAAATGAAAAAACGATTGACAAATCGCGCAAAATTCCGTATACTTTGATGCAGTTAGCTGCTGCTAACAACTTTTTAGCTCATCTGTTAGCGTTCGCTAACAAGAATTCACGTAAAGGTAGCGGTGACGGATATGACGCTGAGAGATGCTATTGAAGGAAAAGAATACACCATCAGACATATTGCGACCGAGGACGAGGAGCTCAACGCCTTTCTGTTTTCTCTCGGCTGTTACAGCGGCGAAACCATCACCGTTGTTTCCCGCATGAAGGGCGGCTGTGTCGTCTCCATCAAGGACGGCAGATACCATATTGATAACCCTCTGGCCGAGGCCATCGAGGTCTGATTCAAATCGCGCTGATACAAAATCAGCCTTTTTTGCGCCCCTTTGTTAGCGGCGGCTAACAGGCGTGCAACAACTTGAATTGCTGAAATTTTTATACAGTCAGGAAAGTACAGGAGGAAAATCCCCATGAGAATTGCTTTGACAGGCAACCCGAACTCCGGCAAGACCACAATGTACAATGCTCTGACCGGCCGCAATGAAAAAGTCGGCAACTGGGCAGGTGTTACCGTAGACAAAAAAGAGCACCCGATCAAAAGGACGTATGCAGGCAGTGCACAGCTGATCGCGGTTGACCTTCCCGGTGCATATTCCATGTCTCCCTTCACCAGTGAAGAGAGCATCACCAGCTCCTATGTGAAAAAGGAAGATCCCGATGTCATCATCAACATTGTGGACGCCACCAATCTCAGCCGCAGCCTTTTCTTCACCACACAGCTTTTGGAGCTTGGCATCCCCGTTGTTGTTGCGCTCAACAAGAGCGACCTCAACGAACGGAAAGGCACCAAGATTGATGTGGATGCCCTGTCGGCAAAGCTTGGCTGCCCCGTCGTGAACACCGTTTCTACCTCTGCAGAAGGCCTGAAGGCGGTTGTTGAAGCTGCGGTTGCGCGCGCAAACGGCACGCAGATCGCGCCTTATGTGCAGGGCGACATCGACCTGACGGACAAGGCTGTTGTTGAAGCCGCGGACCGCAAGCGCTTTGATTTTGTAAATAAGATCGTTAAGGATGTCGAGACCCGCAAGGTTCTCACCAAGGACAAGAACTTCGGCGATAAGATTGATGCCGTCCTCACAAACAAGTGGCTTGGCATTCCGATTTTCGCCGTCGTGATGTTCCTTGTATTCCAGATTTCTCAAGTTTGGGTCGGCACGCCGATTGCTGACCTTCTCGTTGGCTGGCTTGAGTCTTTCCAGGGCTGGATCGGCGAGCTTCTCAGCAATGCAAGTCCGCTTCTCTCCGCCATCCTTGTTGACGGCGTGATCGGCGGTGTGGTTGCCGTTGTCGGTTTCCTCCCGCTGGTTATGGTTATGTACTTCCTCATCGCGCTGCTCGAGGATTGCGGCTATATGTCCCGCGTTGCCGTTGTGCTTGACCCGATCTTCAAGAAAGTCGGCCTCTCCGGCAAATCCGTAATTCCCTTTGTGATCACCATCGGCTGTGCGGTTCCCGGCATCATGGCAAGCCGCACCATCCGCAACGAGCGCGAGAGGAGAGCCACCGCCATGCTCGCTCCCTTTATGCCTTGCGGCGCAAAAATCCCCGTTATTGCTCTCTTTGCGGGCGCATTCTTCGATGATGCAGGCTGGGTGAGCACATTGATGTACCTCTCCGGTATCGTACTTATTTTCCTCGGCGCTCTCCTCGTCAATAAGATCGCCGGCCACAAGGCAAGAAAATCCTTCTTCATTATCGAGCTTCCCGAATATAAAGCACCTTCCATCTGGAATGCATTCAAATCCATGTGCAGCCGCGGCTGGGCTTATATCGTCAAGGCAAGCACCATTATTCTTCTTTGCAACACCGTCGTGCAGCTTATGCAGACCTTTGACTGGTCGTTTGCCGTTGCCGAAAGCGCCGACACCTCCATTTTGGCATCCATCGCCGGGCCGTTTGCATACCTTCTCGTGCCCATCGTCGGCGTTCTCTCCTGGCAGCTTGCAGCCGCCGCAGTCACCGGCCTCATCGCGAAGGAAAACGTCGTCGGCACTTTGGCTGTTTGCTTCGTCGGGCTTGAAAACCTGATTGATGCCGAGGAGCTCGCCATTTTGGAGGGCGCGGGCGCAGAGGTCGCGGGCATTATGGCCATCACCAAAGTTGCGGCGCTGGCATACCTGATGTTCAACCTCTATTCTCCCCCCTGCTTTGCAGCCATCGGCGCCATGAATGCCGAAATGAAGAGCCGCAAGTGGCTTTGGGGCGGCATCGGTTTGCAGCTCGCCATCGGCTATACGGCCGGCTATCTCGTATATACCGTCGGCACGCTCATCACCGCGCCGGAGACTCTGAATATTACCGCTGCAATCGCCGGTCTGCTTGCCGTGATCGCCTTTGTGCTGATTATCCTTGCGCTGATTCACAACACAGGCAAAAAGATGAAAACCGCGCTCGCCCACAGGTAAACGATTATGGAAAATTACATTGTAGCCGGAATTTTGATTTTGATCGTCGGCGCCGTCATTTTCTATCTTGTGCGACAGAAGAAAAAAGGCGTGAAATGCGTCGGCTGCCCCCATTCAAAGCATTGCAGCAACGGCAGCGGCAGCTGCGGCAGCGGCAGCGGCAATCCGACTTGAAATCAAGCAACAACTAACAGAGCGGCGGCAAGGTTTGTAAACCTTGCCGCCGCTCTGTTATGCTTTACTTATGATAGAGACCGAATTACAGCGCCATCTTCTCCAGAAGAAGCTTGGAGCAATCCAGCTGGTTGGGGATGTTCTTGTTTTCGTCCCAAACGCGCCAGATGTCCGGCGTGATCTCGTCGGCAACATACATTTTGCCGCTCTCGTCGTAACCGACTTCGATCTTGAAGTCAATGAGGGTGAGGCCGAGGGAGGCAAGCTCTTTCTTGAGCACTTCGCCAACGCGCGCAAGGATGCCCAGCGCCTCGTCATACTGGCCTTCCTTGAGAAGACCCTTCATAATGCACAGACGCTCGCTGATGAGCGGGTCGCCCTGAATGTCGTCCTTCAGCGTAACCTCCGCGTAAGCGGGATCAAAGGGGATGCCCTCTTCCAGCGTGAAGCGGCGGCACATGCTGCCGGCAGTGTAATAGCGGAGCACAAACTCAAGCTTCGGAACCGTCAGGTTGCGAACCTGCATAAGTCCCTTTTCGATATCGGAGTCAATGTAATGCGTCGGGATGCCATTTTTCTCCATGAGCTCGAAGAAATATTTGGAGATCGCAAGGCCGATCTTGCCCTTGCCTTCCACGCTGCCGCCAACGGTGTTGGAGCCGGGATCGAACACGCCGTTCTCGCCGGTCATGCTGTCCTTAAAAAACAGGCTAACAATGTTGGTTTCCTCATCAAGCATTACATTTTTTGTCTTTCCTGTGTAAAGAGTTTTCATTGTTTGGCTCCTTTCTTTATGTGAGCGGACAATTTTCTGCTGAACAAAGCGCTCATTCCGCGCAACCCTAAAACCCATGTTCCAAAGCCTTTTATGCAGCCGTTTCTCGCGCATAACAGACCGCGATCAGATCCCCCAAAAGCATGGAACTGCCAAGCTTTTTTACTGCGCTTTCAAATGAATACAGATATTATAAACACATCTTTTTGCAAATTCAAGAGGTTTATAAAATTTAATGCAATCCCGAATCGACACGCGCCGCAACGCAAGGGTTCAGCGCAGCACATCGCCATTGTTCACGGAAACTGCTGCGCAGTTTATCTCCTCCGCGCACATGTCCAAAAACAAAAAGAGCAAGGAAGAATTTACCTTGCTCCTTTTCCGTGTATATGCGGTTTTGTTCCGGCTGCGTAGTTCACAGCGAAAACTCAATGAAAATTTCCTGCGAATTTGCCTGCTTTACCAGTCTGTAATTTCCGGAAGGCAGCTCGCCGTACAACCATTTCCAGTCAATTGTAAATTTGACCTCTCCGTTTTCATCCGACATATATCCGACGAGATCGAACGCGAAATCCTCAATGACTGTATCGACCTCGACCCAGCTTCCATTGTCTTTCTTTTCAATTTTATACCAGCTGCCATACAGATACGGCTGCGCATTGGTGTCTTTAATGACGACGGTTGCGCCGCCAGGAGAAATATCGGAAATCTTGATGCTTACATTTTCAACTTCCGTTTCCTGAAATGCGGGTTCTTTCGATGCATCTGCATCTTCTGCGCAGCCTGCAAACACAAGGCCCATACAAACCAGCGCCAGAATCAGTGCCAGATACTTTTTCATACAATCGCGCTCCTTTTTCAGATTAAGATTCGCATCCGTTTTTGCTTTTGTTCTGCTTTGCGATGCCCACAACGCTTGCAATAATCACCGCCAGCGCAGTCAGCAAAAGAATTGCAAGAATAACAGGTGCTGCCGGATAACGGTTAAAGCCGAGCAGCGTCGGATCCTTTCCGCTGCCGATGAGCATTAACTTCCAGCTGTGCCCCGTGAGACAAGTCAGAACCATAACAACTATACTGCCGACAATGCTCCAAAATGTCTTCTTGCAGCGCAAGCAGTAGCCGAATACAAGCAAAACCACTATCGCCAGCAACCCAAGCGCCATCGTTTCCATACGATCTATCCCTTTCTCAATTCAAAGCTGTGCATCGTCGGGCTTGCGCGCAGGTGTGCTGCGCAGTTTCATTTCCACGACAAAATAGACAAGCACCATTGCTAAAGAAACAGCCAGGCCAATGTAAAACTCCGGGAATGCAAGTCTGATGCTATGCTGCAAACTCACTTCGCCTGTGATGGTCAGCACATGCCAGGTAAAGAATTCATACAATTCCGAAACCACAATACCGATCGTGCCCAATGCGCCCAGAATCCTGCCAATGTTTTCCTTCTTAAACGGAACCCACACGCCGATCTCAAACAGCACAAGCGCTATAATCCCAATCGGATTGAGCAGGTTCATAAGGCCCGTGATTTCCTGCACACCCTTTAAGCCACCGTATTGATTGAGCAGCATCGGCAGCAGGCTAATCACAAACGCAATTTGCAACACTGCTTTCTTTTTCATGCAATCACCCTCATCTGTCAGATTCTGAACTGTCGAACCGCTTTCGCTTGCGGATTCGTTCACAGATCAAGCGGCAGCATCCGCGCATTCACCTTACGGCGAATGTGCATCAAAATCTCATCAGATATGATAACAAAAAAGCGGGATTGCATCGTGCGGCGCTTGTCCGCGGACAAGCGCCGCACCAAAAGGCTGTTATGCTCAAACCGTTGCCATTTCTTTTTCTTCGGACTTTATCGTCTCCTCCGTCTCGCAGGCTTTTCTGGCCTGCGACAGCATGAGTTTAATACGGTTGAGCTGATTGACCTCGCTTGCACCCGGGTCATAATCCACCGCCGCAATATTGGCCCAGGGATACAGCTTTTTGAGCTGCTTGATCGCACCTTTACCGACCACATGGTTGGGCAGGCATGCAAAGGGCTGAATGCAAACGATGTTCGGCGTGCCGGTAACCAGAAGCTCCACCATCTCACCCGTCAGGAACCAACCTTCCCCGTACTGATTTCCAAGCGAGAGGATCGGCTTTGCCAGCTCGCCCACTTTTTCAATGGGCATGGGCGCTTCAAAGCGCCGGCTGGCTTCCAGCGCCTGAATGGCGGGCTTTCTCAGCAGTCGGATGGCCTTCACGCCCAGCTTGGCTGCTGCGGAAGCCGTCCATTTGGCGCCGAGATACCGGTGTTTATAATCCCCGTTATAGACGCTGTAGTTCATGAAGTCCATCAGATCGGGCACAACGGCTTCCGCGCCCTCCCGCTCCAACAACTCCACGAGATGGTTGTTCGCCAGCGGCATATATTTGACCAGGATTTCACCCACAATCGCAACGCGCGGTTTGACCACGTCCTCCCGAATGGGGAACTGATCGAAGGCTTCCACGATTCCGCGGCAGACCTTTTTGTAAGTATACTTTGTGTGGTCATTGGTCAGGGCATCGATGCAAATGTCCTTCCACTTTTGATGCAGCGCATTGGCCGAACCCGGCGTCACCTCGTAAGGCCGCACACGATACAGGCAGCGCATAAACAGATCGCCGTAAACAATCGACTGCGCCGCTCTGAGCAGGAGCTTGGGCGGGAGCTTCAGGCCGCTGTTCTTTTCAAGACCCTGCACGCTCAGGGAAATGACAGGAATATGCGACAGATTTGCTTTTTCCAGCGCCCTGCGGATAAAGCCCACATAGTTGCTCGCGCGGCAGCAGCCGCCGGTCTGCGTCATAACAACGGCAAGGCGGCTCGTGTCATAACGGCCGGAAAGCACCGCTTCCATAATCTGCCCCACTGCCGTAATGGACGGGAAGCAGGCGTCATTGTTCACGAACTTCAAGCCGGTGTCGATGGCCGTGCGGTTGTCGTTATCCAGAATTTCAATATTGAATCCGTGTTTTTTGAAGACCGGCGCCAGAAGATCAAAATGGATGGGGCTCATTTGCGGCGCCAAAATGGTATAGCCGCTTTTGAACATCTCTTTGGTGAATTCCGTTCTTCGATAGCCCGCATCGTTGGGCACAGAAACAATCCCCTGCTCCTGACGCATTTTCATCGCCGCCAGTAGGCTGCGGATCCGGATGCGCACCGCACCCAGATTGTTCACCTCGTCGATTTTCAGCACCGTATAGAGCTTGTTGGACTTCTCCAGAATCTCGCAGACCTGATCCGTTGTCACGGCATCCAGTCCGCAACCGAAAGAATTGAGCTGCACCAGCTCCAGATCGTCCCGCTTGCTGATGTACTCCGCTGCATTGTAAAGCCGGGAGTGATACACCCACTGATCCAGCACACGCAGCGGACGCGCAGGATTTTCCACAAAAGGCAGGCTGTCTTCCGTGAAAACATCAAGCCCATAGGAGGCGATCATTTCCGGAATGCCATGGTTGATCTCGGGATCAATATGGTAAGGTCTTCCGGCCAGGACAATGCCTTTTCGGTTTTCGCGCGCCATGGCCGCAAGGACTTCTTCGCCCTTCCGGCGAATATCCGCCTTGGCTTTTTGCTGCTCTTCCCACGCCGCATGCGCCGCGCTTCGAACCGCCTGTTCCTCAATGTTCCACTCCTTGCGGCAGACATCAACCAGTCGATCCGCAATTACTTTTTCGCTGGAAAAGGCCATAAACGGACGAATGTAGTGCACAGCGCCGTCCGCCACCGCTTCCACGTTGTTTTTCAGGTTCTCCGCATAGGACACGACGATGGGGCAGTTGAACTTGTTTTTCGCGCAGGCCATCTCCTGATGCTCATAAAACACGCAGGGATGGAATATCGTCCGGATGCCCTTGTTGATGAGCCACTGCACGTGTCCGTGGGCAAGCTTCGCGGGATAGCATTCCGATTCAGACGGGATGGATTCCATACCCAGCTCATAAATTTTCCGGTCGGAAAGCGGAGAAAGCTCCACCCGGAAACCGAGCTTTGCAAAGAATGTTGCCCAGAACGGGAAGTTCTCATAGATGTTCAGCACCCGCGGAATGCCGATCGTTCCTCTGGGCGCATTTTCCAAAGGCGCATAATCAAACAGTCTCCGCCGCTTAAACTCAACCAGATTTTCGCCCTTTCTTGCAGCAGCCTCGCCGCCGACAGCCTTTTCGCAGCGATTCCCGGTGATATGCCGTTTCCCGTTGGGGAATCGGTTGATGGTCAGCATACAGTTGTTGGAGCAGCCACCGCAATGGGTCGTCTGCGTGGTGTATGTAAGGCTGCAAATCTCCTCCAGCGGAAGCATCTGGGTGGCTTGTCCGCAATACCGTTCCTTTGCGATCAGCGCCGCGCCGAAGGCGCCCATTGTGCCGGAAATGTCGGGGCAAATCACATCCACGCCTGTGATTTTTTCAAAGGCACGCAGTACCGCCTGATTGTAGAATGTTCCGCCCTGCACAACGATGTGTTTGCCGAGCTCCGCGGCGTCCGTCAGCTTGATGACCTTATACAAGGCATTTTTGATGACGGAATAGGCAAGGCCCGCAGAAATATCCGAAACCGACGCCCCTTCTTTCTGCGCCTGCTTGACATTGGAGTTCATAAAAACGGTGCAGCGTGTTCCAAGATCAACAGGATTGGACGCAAAGAGGGCCTCCCGCGCAAAGCTCTCGGCGGAATACCCCAAAGAATTGGCAAAGTTTTCAAGAAAGCTGCCGCAGCCGGAGGAGCAGGCCTCATTGAGAAGCACCGTATCCACGCAGCCGTTTCGCAGCTTAATGCACTTCATATCCTGCCCGCCGATGTCCAGCACGCAGTCCACCTGCGGATCGAAAAAGGCCGCGGCCGTGCAGTGGGCAACGGTTTCCACCTCTCCCTCATCCAGCGAGAACGCGGATTTCAAAAGTGCCTCTCCATAGCCGGTGGAGCAGGAGCGGGCGATCCGCGCGCCGGAGGGCAAAAGCTTCTGCAATTCCGCCATCGCGGCCATAGCCGTTTTGATGGGGTTACCCTGGTTGCTCGAATAAAATGAATGGAGAAGCTGCCCATCCTGTCCGATGAGCGCAATTTTCGTAGTGGTCGATCCGGCATCAATTCCCAGGAAGCACTCACCGGTATATTCCGCCAAGCTGCCCTTCGGCACAACTGCTTTCTGATGGCGTTGGCAGAACGCCTCGTATTCCTCCCCGCTTTCAAACAGCGCGGGAAGCCGCGGCATTTCAAAGGTGATTTTCACGCCTTTTTCCAGGCGGGAGATCAAATCGTCAATTTGGACGGTATCCGCCTCATCCCCCTCCAGCGCAGCGCCCATGGCCGCAAACAGATGGGAGTTTTCAAGGTCAATGGTGTTTTCCGGCGTCAGCTTCAAAGTGCGGATAAAGGCCTTTTTCAGCTCCGGCAAAAAGTGGAGCGGTCCGCCCAGGAACGCAACCGCACCCCGAATAGGCTTGCCGCAGGCAAGCCCGGAAATTGTCTGGTTGACAACCGCCTGAAAAATGGAGGCCGCAAGATCTGCCTTGCTGGCGCCCTCGTTGATCAGGGGCTGAATATCCGTCTTGGCAAAGACGCCGCAGCGGGCCGCGATGGGATAAATCTGCTGATAGGCCGCCGCTTCGCTGTTGAGTCCGGCGGCGTCCGTTTGCAGCAGGCTGGCCATCTGATCGATGAACGAACCGGTGCCGCCGGCGCAAACGCCGTTCATCCGCTCTTCCAGACCGCCCCGGAAGTAAATGATCTTGGCATCCTCACCGCCGAGCTCGATGGCCACATCGGTCTGCGGCGCGAGCATCTGCAACGCCGTGGCAACCGCCACCACCTCCTGCACGAAACCGATGTTCATTGCCTTACCCAGATTGATCGATCCGGACCCGGTAATTCTGCAGCGCAGATTGCAGTCGCCAAGCGTCTCGCGGACATTTTTCAGCAGTTCTGCCAAGGTCTGCTGCGTCTGCGCATTGTGGCGGCGATATTCTCCATAGATGATTTCATTGTATTCATTCAAAACAACCAGCTTGACGGTTGTGGAGCCAATGTCAATACCGGCACGGAATTCCTGCATAAATGATCCTCCAAAGCTGCAATTGCAGATCAGTCTTGCATCAGTATAGCACAAAAAAGAAAAAGCAGAAAGATGTCGTATTTTCTTTTTTATGAATTTTTTGTAACAGAAAAAGCGGGCGGTTTTCCTGCCTCCCGCTTCATCCCTTACGATGCCGACAATATGTATCAGCGGCCAGAATTGGATTATCTTATCTACAATAACCGGCAGCATACGCCGATCTGATACTGAGCGGCGATCCGGAAGCGTATTGGAAAGCAGTTCCTGAATACAAATCATTGGACGAATAAATTTAAGCCGCCGATTGGTCAAAAACCAACGGCGGCTTTTCTTTAGTTCAAAATATCGCAGCGTATATATCAATGAGGAAATTCCTCTGCCTGTCTCCCATTTTGAAACAGCGGTATCAAAAGTCTATCAAACCAAAATATCGAAGGTCATTCTTGAGCCTATGATACCGGTGGCTTGGATATATGGCAGCATATTTTGTGCGACATTTAGCCATAAAACCTTGTAGGCGCTGTTAGACAAGGAAGGTATCACTGAACATATAAAAGCGCAGGATACACATTTGTTTTTTCATTAAAATCGGTGCATACACCGGTTATAACAAATAAATGTGCCTTACTGGCCGAAACCTGCCTTGACCTCGTTGAAGATCGCGTCAGCCATAGCGCAGTACTTGTCCATCATGGCGTTTGCCTTTGCGTTCATCTGCTCCGCGACTTCCCGGTTCTTCAGGCTCTTTGTGTTGATGAAAACGTTCAGGGATGCAGCCTGCAGCGCAGCCTTGCAGCACACAGCGCCGCAGCCGGCATCGGAAACAGCCAGACGGCTGCCCTTTTCGGCAAACACAGCAATGTACTCGATGGCCTGGCAGCACAGCTCCATGATCTTCATAGGCACAGAGCAAGCGATAATGATTGCCTCTTCCATGATCTGATCACGGTTGGGGTCATCCTTGGGAATGCCATAGGCCTTTGCCAGAGGCAGGAAGTTTACTTCGTCAGCTTCCACCTGATCCAGAAGTTCCTTCTGCAGTGCATCGCACTTTGCCTTCAGATCGATGATCTCAGCTTCCACATCTGCATACTTCTTCTTACCAACGGTAAGCGAACCTACCATGTTGCCCAGAGCGGTACCAATGGCACCAACCAGAGCCGCAGCACCACCGCCGCCGGGAGCGGGTGCATCAGATGCCAGAACTTCCACAAACTTGCGGCTGGTTTCCATAGTCATATCCATGGGGAATATCTCCTTTTTAAGAAAATGGGGTATGATTCACGGCCAAGGCGTGCCGTGCGCCTTGGCTATTACTATACCATTTTTTGTATATTTTTGCAATGGGTATATTGAAAAAAGCGCAGGCGGGAAACCGCCTGCGCTCTTCATAAGTAACCATTTCCATATTTTCAGAGGCAAACTCCGAAAATATGTTGTCTGATGATCAGCGAGGGATTTTGATGCAGAGCAAGTAAGGAAGCCGAAGGAATACTTTGTGTATTTCGCGGCTAACTTATGAAGCTATGCGGCAAAAGAGCCGCTGAGCGCAGACATAAATGTTTTTGGAGTTTACCAAAAACGATTAGAACAGGCCAGAGATCTTGCCGTTCTCGTCAACGCTGATACGCTCAGCTGCGGGAACCTTGGGCAGACCAGGCATGGTCATGATTTCACCGGTCAGTGCAACCAGGAAGCCGGCACCAGCGGAAACCTTGACGTTACGAACGGTGATGGTGAAGCCAGTGGGAGCGCCCAGCTTGGTCTGGTCGTCAGTGAAGGAGTACTGAGTCTTAGCCATGCAGATGGGCATCTTGTCGTAGCCCAGCTCGGTCAGAGTCTTGATCTGCTTCTCAGCGTTAGCAGTGAAGGTCACGCCGTCAGCACGGTAGATCTTCTTAGCAATCGCTTCGATCTTCTCCTTGATGGTGCCGTCCAGCTCGTAGGAGTAGTGGAAGTCGTTGGGCTCTTCGCACAGACGAACAACTTCCTTAGCCAGCTCGATAGCGCCTTCGCCGCCCTTTGCCCAAACTTCGGACAGAGCAACGTTAACACCCAGCTCCTTGCACTTGGTCTCGATCAGCTTCAGTTCAGCCTCGGTGTCAGTGGGGAAGCGGTTGATGGCGACCACGCAGGGCAGCTTGTAAACCTTGGTAATGTTCTCAACATGCCGCAGCAGGTTGGGCAGACCCTTCTCCAGAGCCTCCAGGTTCTCATTGCCGGTCTCGGCCTTGGGAACGCCACCGTTGTACTTCAGTGCACGAGCAGTTGCAACCACAACAACACAGCTGGGCTGCAGGCCAGCCATACGGCACTTGATGTCCAGGAACTTTTCAGCACCCAGGTCAGCACCGAAGCCTGCCTCGGTAACAGCGTAGTCAGCCAGCTTCAGAGCGATCTTGGTAGCGGTAACAGAGTTGCAGCCGTGAGCAATATTGGCGAAAGGACCACCGTGCACGAACGCGGGGGTGTGCTCCAGAGTCTGAACCAGGTTGGGCTTCAGAGCGTCCTTCAGCAGAGCAGCCATTGCGCCCTCAGCCTTCAGATCGCCAGCGGTAACGGGCTTGCCATCACGGGTGTAAGCAACAACCAGACGAGCCAGACGAGCCTTCAGGTCGTTGATGTCGGACGCCAGGCACAGAACTGCCATAACTTCGGAAGCAACAGTGATGTCGTAGCCGTCTTCACGGGGAACACCATTGGTCTTGCCGCCCAGGCCATCGGTGACAAAACGCAGCTGACGATCGTTCATATCGACGCAACGGCGCCATACGATCTGACGAACGTCGATATTCAGAGCGTTGCCCTGATAAATGTGGTTATCCAGCAGAGCCGCCAGCAGGTTGTTTGCAGCGCCGATAGCGTGGAAGTCACCGGTGAAGTGCAGGTTGATATCTTCCATAGGAACGACCTGAGCGTAACCGCCGCCTGCAGCACCGCCCTTAACGCCGAAAACGGGGCCCAGGGAGGGCTCACGCAGAGCAACGATAGCGTTCTTGCCGATCTTGCGCATACCGTCAGCCAGACCAACGTTGGTAGTGGTCTTGCCTTCGCCAGCGGGCGTGGGGTTGATCGCGGTAACCAGAATCAGCTTGCCGTTGGGCTTGTCAGCCAGATCCTTCAAAATGTTGTAGTCAACCTTTGCCTTGTAGTTACCGTACTGCTCCAGATACTTGGGGTCAATACCGGCAGTCTTGGCGACTTCGGTGATGTGCTGCATCTGAGTTTCCTGTGCGATTTCGATGTCAGTCTTAAATGCCATAGTTGTTTCTCTCCTTAATTTTGATGCCTTCCGGCATAATGTTGATGAATGGATACTTTACCACAACATCCACTGCTTACGTAACTTCTCCGAAAAACTTCACAGAAGTTGACAGAATAGATGTTTGCGGCCGCCTGTAAGGCGTTTTTGCTACGGGATAATAATACAGTATCCCTGTGCGTTTGTCAATGAAAACCATCGTTTTAATCGATACTTCTTTACTGATTGCAGCCATAGCCAAGGTCTCTCTTGCGACAAAAAAGAAGACCTTGGTCACCGCCAGCGATGACACAAGGTCTTCAAAATTACTATGTTGCTTGATTCATCCAATTGCGAAAGGATAAAAGAAATTGCCCCGAAGAGGATAAATCAAATTTGCTGAAACAATTTTTCTTATTCCCACTCGTTGCAGGGACTTGCACCTTAAACAATTTTGTTTAGAAGATGTTGCACCTGCCGTTCTGATTGTTTTGATTGCCCATATTACAATAGCTGTACGATGGATGCTTATCAAAATCTTATTAGTGGTGATAAACCACCATGGGAGGGGCAACACTGTTGTTTCGGGTGGTTGTCACCCTAACAATATTATTATACGCAAAATCGACCAAAAAAGCAAAATGGGGCTTTCTCATTTTGTGACCCTAATTCTATATTCCGTATACCGCCATGCCCGCTACTGCGGATATTATAATTAAAAGAATAGGCGACAGCTTTTTCTTTGCAAAATGCTTATATCCAAACATTGAAGCTACCAAAAGCGCAGTAATGGTGATAGCTTGCACATTTACTGTTACAGATGAAATCGCTCCAAAGCAGTTTCCAAAGACCATATAAATACCAGTTGCAAGCACAATACCGATAACACAGGGTTTCAGACCACGCAGAA
>SVLI01000005.1 GCA_015068035.1 Oscillospiraceae bacterium
AATGCGGAGGATTTGCATTGGCTCACGCAGATTATCCATGCCGAAAGCGGCAACCAGCCGCTCGAGGGTATGATCGGCGTCGGCAACGTGGTGCTCAACCGCGTGAAGGACCCGACCTGTCCGAATACGGTCTATGACGTGATTTTTGACTGCCGCTACGGCGTGCAGTTCTCCCCGACGGAAACGGGCTCGATCTATGCCGAGCCGAACGAGATGAGCATCGTGGCGGCCAAGCTGTGCCTGGAGGGGTATAACACCGTCGGCAACAGCCTGTATTTCGTCAATCCCATGATCGGCATCAGCGATTGGTTCAGCCAGACGCGCGTTTACATCACCACCATCGGCGAGCACGCTTTCTTTGCGTGATGTCCGCCGCGAATTGAATCTGTCCCCCGCGCAGCATGCGCGAGCAGGGGAGAGGCAAAGGGCGAGCAGCGGCTCGCCCTTTTTCTTTGCTCGTCCCCCAAGCCCGCACCGCACCCGCGCCTCCCACCGCACCCCCAAAAGCCTCCCCTGTGTAAGGGGAGGTGCCCAGTGCGCACACTGGGCGGAGGGGTTGTGCTTGTTGCCCGTCGCAGCCACGCCGTTAATGCGCACCGTCAACCCCTCCGGCTTCGCCTTACGGCTCAGCCACCTCCCCTTACACAGGGGAGGCTTTAAGACTGCGGCAAAAACTTCTCGCCCGTCCTTCCGCACCAGCGGCGGCCACGAAGTCCGCCGCGGCACTTTCGCGCGTCAGCGCGCGCACCCTACAAACAGCGCGAAGCGCGCTTTTTAATCCCGCGCCCGCAGGCGCGTTTTCTCTTTTCCCTATTTCTCTTTTTCAAAAAGAGAAATAGGGCCGCCGGAGGCAGGCTGCCTCCACCGCCGAGCCGTCGGCTCTGCAAAACACACCCCGCCGGAGGCAGGCTGCCTCTACCTGCCGCAGTTGCGGTGGAAGACGTCAACCAACTTCCCTCCTCGCGGCATAGCCGCTGCGGTCGGTAGCTAAAAATGTGCCACCGGCACATTTTCTTAACGCACCGACCTTTGTCATTTCCGCCAATCCTGCCTTGTAGCATCCTACAATGCGCCTGTGGCGCAGAAATCCGCCCTCCGGCGGCGAAAAACGCCGCTTTCCGCGCCGCTTTTGGGAAAAGCGCGGGAAGCTGTGCAGAATCCACAAAAGATGCCGAAAAAATTTTTTTGAATATGTGGAAGTGCCAACTGTCCTTTTTGAAAAAACTGTTGTATACTACACAGTAGTTATATACAATAATTTATGCTCGCCGTATTGCGGGGAGCGAAAAAAGCAGTCAATAAACCGTATTATAAATTAAGGAGGAAACTACAAAATGGCGAAACAGTTACTGGGCAAAGAAGTCACTGCCGCTCTGAACGAGCGCATGACCGCTAAGGTTGCCGAGCTGAAGACCAAGGGTGTCGAGCCCACCCTGTGCATCATCCGTCTGGGTGAGCGTCCGGACGATCTGACCTACGAAAAGGGCGCCACCAAGCGTGCCGAGGCCGTCGGCGTCGCCGTGAAGAAGATCGTTCTGAGCGAGGACATCAGCAAGGAAGAGCTGATTGCCACCATCGAGCAGGTCAACGCGGATGACAGCATCCACGGCGTTCTGATGTTCCGTCCTCTGCCCGTGCATCTGCGCGATGACGAGGTCGAGATCTGCAACCGCCTCGATCCCCGCAAGGACGTGGATGGCATCACCGACCTGTCCAGCGCCGGTATGTACATGAACAAGCCCCTCGGCTTCCCGCCCTGCACCCCCTCCGCCGTTGTCGAGATCCTCGATCATTACGGCATTGATGTCACGGGTAAGGACATCTGCATCATCGGCATGAGCCGCGTCGTGGGCATGCCCGCCGCTGTGCTGCTGATGAACCGCAACGCCACCGTCAACGTCTGCCACATCCTGTCCCATGACGTGCAGGAGAAGGCCGCCCGCGCCGAGATCATCGTCTCTGCCGCCGGCAAGCTGGGCCTTGTTGGCGCCGGCCATGTCAGCCCCGGCCAGATCGTCATCGACGTGGGCATGAACTGGGATCCCGCCAAGAACGGCATGTCCGGTGACGTGGCTTACGCGGATGTCGAGCCGATCGTGGACATGATCACGCCGGTTCCCGGCGGTGTCGGCACCGTCACTTCCTGCATCCTCATCTCCCATGTCGTCACCGCGGCTGAGAGAACCCTGCAGTAAGCACAATTCCTTTATAAAATATAAACAGGAGGATATTCCGATATGATTATCATTGGCGAAAAGATCAACGGCTCCATCCCTTCCATGGCCAAGGCCATTGCCGCGCGCGATGAAGATTGGATCAAGAAGGTTGCCAAGCAGCAGGCTGACGCCGGCGCTGATTTCATCGATTGCTGCGCGAGCGTCGATGTGGACGAGGTTGAAACCCTGCATTGGATGATCGACCTGATCCAGAGCGTGACCGATACCCCCATCTCCGTGGACAGCCCCGATGCGCGCGTCTGCGTTGAGGCGATGAAGTATTGCAACAAGCCCGGCCTGATCAACTCCGTCTCCGGCGAGGGCGACAAGATTGACGTCGTGTTCCCCGTGATCGCGGACACCAAGTGGGACGTTATGGCTCTGCTGTGCGACGATACCGGCATCCCGAAGAGCGCTGCCGACCGTATCCGCGTGCTGAACAACATCATGGCCAAGGCCAAGGAATACGGCATTGCTGAGAGCCGCATCCACATTGACCCCCTGGTCGAGATGCTCTGCACCGCCGAGGACGGCATCTCCATGGTCGTCGAGGTCATGAACTACATCAAGGAGAACTACCCGAAGGCTCATATCTCCGGCGCGATCTCCAACATCAGCTTCAACCTGCCCTACCGCAAGATCATCAACATCGCCTTTGCGGTGCTGGCGATGAACGCCGGTATGGACAGTGCGGTCATGGATCCGCTCAACCGCGACCTGCGCGGCGCGATCTATGCCACCGAGGCGATGCTGGGCGAGGACTTCATGTGCATGGAGTACATCGGCGCCTACCGCGAGGATATCTTCGGACCCGCGAAGTAAGCAAAGCTTATCTTGTAGCAAAGTGCATAACGCATAAAGCGCATACCAAAAACGCACGGCTTCCCGCCGTGCGTTTTTTTATTTTTGCACCGCAACCGCGGCAGATGGAGGCACCGTG
This sequence comes from Oscillospiraceae bacterium, assembly GCA_015068035.1. Classification (GTDB taxonomy): domain Bacteria; phylum Bacillota; class Clostridia; order Oscillospirales; family Oscillospiraceae; genus SIG483. The sequence continues at coordinate 3,157 of SVLI01000005.1, forward strand.
CCTCCGGCGGCCCCATTTCTCTTTTTGAAAAAGAGAAACAGGGGAAAGAGAAAACGCGCCTGCGGGCGCAGGATTAAAAAGCGCGCTTCGCGCTGTATGTAGGGTGCGCGCGCTGACGCGCGAAAGTGTCGCGGCGGACTTCGTAGCCGCCGCTGGTGCGCTGCGACGGGCAAGAAGTTTTTGCCGCACCCTCCCCAAAAAGCCTCCCCTGTGTAAGGGGAGGTGCCCCGCAGGGGCGGAGGGGTTGACAGCCTCGCAGAGTTCGCGTCCGCAGACGCGAAAAAAGTCATGGCGTTTTCTCCGGTGGCGTGTACGGCGGAGAAAACTCTGCTCGCCGCGCAAACGTGCGAGCTGCCCTTTGGCAGCGAGTGCGCTGCAGCGCGGTGCTTAGCCCCTTGGGAATGAAAGGCTCTGCCTTTCATCCCAGTCAAATTTCCCTATTGCGCTTGCCGCGCCCTTGGTTTATAATTACTCTGTTAAGGAATGTAATTTTATCGGGATTACTATTTTAGGGGACTTGAAATATGAAAAAAGAATGGAACATTTTTGTCATCAACCTGGGCTCGACCTCCTCGAAGGTGGCCTATTGCCGCAACGACAAGATCGTGGCCCAGCTCGAAAGAAACCACGAGATGCGTGAGCTGCGCGAGCTGAAAACCACCGAGCAGATCATCGGCTTTTACCGGCAGGTGATTGAGGAATTCCTCGCCACGCTCGATATCGGCATGGCGGATATGGACGGCATCGCCGTGCGCGGCAGCGGCAAAAACGGGGCTTACCGCCACGGTGCCTACCTGCTCACGCCCGATATGGTTAACCGCGACGTGAATGCCGACGGCGTCGGCCACCGCGGCCTCTTCGCCTCCACCGTGATCGGCAGCGATCTGTCCGAGGAATACGGCGTGCCCGCCTATCTTTACGACGTCGTGCCCGTGGACGAGCTGCCCCTCATCGCCACGATCACCGGCGCTGCCAATCACCGCCGCAAGGGCGCTTCGCATACGCTCAACTGCCGCGCCGTGGCCTATAAGGTCGCCAAGGATCTCGGCCGTGACCCGCTGGATGTCACCTTCATCATCTCCCATATGGGCGGCGGCTTCACGACCCTGCTGTATAAGGACGGGTTTATTATCGACACCTGCTCCGCCGAGGAAGGCACCTTCACGCCCGAGCGCATCGGCCGCATCAATATGGGCTTTATGAACGACCTCTATAGCCGCAATCCCGATAAGGAGGAGCTGGATCGCGTCCTGCGCCGGGATGTCGGCATCTACGGCCACCTCGGCACCAGCGATTGCCGCGAGGTCGAGCGGAGAATCGCCGCGGGCGATAAGAAAGCCAAGGCGGTCTACGAGGCCATGGCCTACCTCAACAGTAAGGACATCTGCGCCCTCGCCGCGCCCGTCGCGGGCAAGATTGACGCCATTATCCTCACCGGCGGCATCGCCCAGTCGAAGAAATATACCGGGATGCTGCAGGAACGTGTCGGCTTCCTCGCCCCCGTCATCATCGTGCCCGGCGCGATGGAAATTGAGGCGCTCGCCGGCGGCGTCACGCGCGTTTTGAATGGGGAAGAGCAGGTCAACGATTACTCCCTCGTCCGCCCGCTGCGCCCCTTTGAGGAGCTGGAGGAAGAATAAGGTTTCCCGTTTCGGAAACGCGGATTTCCGAACAATTTGGCATATAAAAACGCATCATGCCGCATAAAACGGCATAATTTCCAAACTTTACAGCGCGGATGCATTTTGCGCCCCAAAACGCCGAAATCACCCGCCGCAGCCCCGCACCGCATGCACACCGCAACCCAAAAGGCTCCCTTGTGTCGGCGCGTAAAGAAAATGTGCCGGTGGCACATTTTTAGCAGCCGACCGCAGCGGCTACGCCGCGAGGAGGGAAGTTGGTAGCATCTTCCGCAGTTCAAGCCCCCTCTGACGAGGAAGCTGACTGAGAGGGCTTCCGCCCCTCTCACCCCGCAGCCCCCATCAACACACAAAATTCCCGGACACCCCGGCGGCGAATCCCGCCCCGCACCGTCCGGCAGCGCAGCCCGGAACCGGGAGAGAAAACAGCCGGTCCGGAATAAGGAGGAAATAAAAATGGCATATCAGAAAGTGGAAATCGGCGTCTCCGCGCGCCATCTGCATTTGACGCAGGAGGCCGTGGATGTGCTCTTCGGCAAGGGGCACAAAATCGAGCCCGCCGTCCCGACGGAGGGGCAGTTCCTGTCCACCACGCGCGCGACGGTGATCGGCCCGAAGGGCAAGTTTGAGCGCGTGGCCGTCATGGGTCCCTGCCGCAAATTCAACCAGTTCGAGCTGAGTAAGAGCGACACCTTCACCAGCGGCATCGCCGCGCCCCTGCGTATGTCGGGCGACATCGAGGGCACGCCCGGCTTCACCGTTGTCGGCACGGTGGGGGAGATCACCTTCGATAAGGGCGCCATCGTCGCCAAGCGGCATATCCATATGGGCTCGCTCACGGCGGAACGCCTCGGCCTGAAGGATGGGGACAGCGTGCAGATGTGCATCAAAACCGATGGCCGCACCCTTGTTTTCGGCGATACCATTATCCGCGCGGAAGGCCCGTTCGACGGGGAAGTCCTCTCGCATATCGACACGGACGAGGGCAACGCCGCCGGCGTGGGGAAGGGCACCTGCGCTTACATCATCGGCCTGACCTCCGATCTTCCGGATCTGGACTAAACGCCTGAATTTCATAGCTTTTGCATCGGCCGGAGTGGAGCTGCATCAAGCCCCACCCCGGCTTTTTTATTTTCCCGCCCCCGACACCAGGCCTCCCCTGTGTCGGATACGCACCGTCTCAAATCTTCTTGCCCGTCGCACCGCACCAGCGGCAAAAGGAGGCACCCTGCCTCCGGCGGCCATATTTCTCTTTTTGAAAAAGATAAATATGGAAAAGAGAAAACGCGCCTGCGGGCGCGGGGTTAAAAAGCGCGCTTCGCGCTGTTTGTAGGGTGCGCGCGCTGACGCGCGAAAGTGCCGCGGCGGACTTCGTGGCCGCCGCTACATTGGGAAGGACGGGCAACAAGTTTTTGCCGCAGACCGACTTTGCACCCCGGCGCTTTGCCTCCCTTGTGTCGGGAGTGCTCCGCACCCCTTGCCTCCCTTGTGTAAAGGGAGGTGTCAGCGAAGCTGACGGAGGGATTGTCGGGGAAGAGGGTTTGTGCAACTTCACCATTTGCGCGGCCCGGCGAAGCATACCCGCCCGCCTCCGGCAATATAGTGAATCAGCCCCCTCTGCGCGCGGGGAACGACCCGCCCGGAAGAGAATTCCCCCTACGGGGGAATTTTCATCGGCAATCCAAACAAAAAAATCGCCGGATTTTTGACAAAAAGATGCAACTGCTATTTCTTGCGTTTTTCATTGGTCACTTTCCACAAAAAACGAAAAGATCTTTGACAACATCACCAAAAACAGGAACGCAGAAAAACAATTTATTTGGCAAGAACACTTGAAATTCGTTTTCAGTTGTGTTATTCTCTTTGCACCAGTATTCCAAAGCGGGAGTGTGTAAGGGGTTCACCTTCCCGCTCTGGAATACAAACGGAAATAATTTTAGAAATCCAAATACTTCACTGGTGAAAATCTTTGAAGAATCTAAGGAGGACGAAATGAAGAAAATCATCAAAGCACTTTCCCTGGTGTTGGCGCTTGTCATGGTGCTCGGCTTTGCTGCCTGCGGCGGCACGGAAGAGCCGGCTCCTGATCAGTCCAACCCCACCCTCGATGTGAACACCGACATCAATGAACAAGGTGGCGTCGAGGTCGACGATCCCGAGACGAACGAGGAAACCGTTTATGCGGATGAGCTCGTTCTCGCCGTCGGCGATTTCTCCACCGCGAACCCCCTGAACCCCGCATTCGTTGCAAGCCAGATCTCCAACATCCTGCCCATGGTGTATGATGGCCTCGTTGCCCGTCATCCCAGCGGCGAGTACACCTATAAGCTCGCCAAGGAGATCACCACTGAGGATTACAAGACCTGGCATGTTGTCCTCCGCGACGATGCTTACTTCCACAACGGTGAGAAGTTCACCGCGCAGGACGTCGTGGACACCATCGCGATCACGATGGAGAACCACGCGGTTGCGTCCTCCAAGTGGATGGTCGTCGATCATATCGACATCATCAACGACTATGAAATGGACATCGTGCTCACCAATGTCATGATCGACTTCATGGCGAACCTGGGCGATCCGCTCTGCGCCATCTTCAACAAGAAGGCTCTGGAAGAGGATCCCGAGAACGGCATGATGATCGGCACCGGCCCCTGGGTCTTTGAAGAGGCCATTCCGCAGAACTATGTCACCCTCGTGAAGAACGAGAACTACTGGGGCGAGCCCGCCAAGGCTGAGAAGTTCACCATGAAGGTCGTCCTCGAGACCACCGTTCAGGTCATGATGCTCATCAACGGCGAGCTTGACTTCGCCGGCGTTGATGCCACCATGCTGGCCGACTGCGAAGCCGCTGAGAACGTTGTCGTGGATACCTTCTACGCCAGCAACACCGGCTACCTCGGCTTCAACCTCAATAACCCCATCACCGGCGACCTCAACTTCCGTAAGGCTGTTGCTTACTGCCTGGATGTCGAGTCTGTTGCTCTGATTGCCTCTGACGGTTACATGATCCCCTGGGATACCGGCTCCTACTGGGGCGGCCCCACTGCTTATAAGGCGGACATCCCCGCCCGCGAGCAGGATCTGGAGAAGGCCAAGGAGTACCTGGCTGCTTCCTCCTACAACGGCGAAGAGGTAGAGATCATGGCCTCCATGGCCCACCTGGTTGCCCAGGCTGAAGTTCTGCAGACCCAGATGGAAGCCATCGGCATCAATGTCAAGGTCTTCCAGACTGACTTCGCCACCAGCATGGCCACCACCGGCTGGGGCTCCACCGATTGGGACATGATGGTCAACGCCTCCGTGTGGACGCGTCTTGCTTCCTCCTCCAACCTGTGCCTGAAGTACATGTCCACCGGCAACAAGGCCCAGTGGAACAATGAGCGCGTGCAGGAGCTGCTCGTCCTTGGTGACGTCACGCCCGACGGCCCCGAGCGCGAGGCCATCTACGTGGAGATCCAGGAGATCATCGCTGAGGAGATCCCCTACATCGGCATCGGTAACGGCGCCAACTTCCATGGCCGCCAGGCCACCTGCGGCGGCGTCCTCATGTTCGAGGATAACTGCCATAACTATGCTCACGCTTACCGCGTCATCGAAGAGTAAGTCAAAAGCATCAGTTCCCGAGCAACTGTTTCCCATGATCCGGCTTCGGATCGTGTAAAGCTTGGGCAGCGGGCGATACATATTCTATATGCCGCCTCGCTGCCCACATCCAATCACGTGATAAGTTCTATTAAGAAAGGGTAATGCATCCTATGTTACGCTACGCAATTATCCGTATCCTGTGGCTTATCCCGATCCTCATCTGCGTTACGTTTATCGTCTTCACGCTGGTTGATTTCGCGCCCGGCACCGTCGTTGACCTGATGATCACGCCTTCGATGACCCCCGAGCAGATCGATGAGCTGAAAGCAGAATATGATCTGGATAAACCCATGATTTACCGTTACGGTAAGTACATGTATAACCTTGTCACCAAGGGCGACCTTGGTACATCCCAGATGAGTAAGGAACCCGTCGCATTCGCGTTCTTCAGCCGTATGTGGTATTCGGTGTCCCTCTCCTTCTCGGGCCTCATCTTGGGTGTCATCATCGCAATTCCGCTTGGCATTCTGGCCGCGAAGGTCGCGGGCACGATCTGGGATAACCTGATCACCGCCTTCACCCTGATCGGCCTGTCCATGCCCGGCTTCTGGCTCAGCCTGATGCTGCTGCGCTGGTTCACCTTCAAGATCAAGCTCCTGCCTTCCGGCTATGACGGCACATGGAAGTGTTACGTTATCCCCACCATCGCGGCGGGCCTGACGCTCAGCTCCATCGTCTGCCGTCAGACCAGATCCGCCATTCTGGAAGTCTCCAAGCAGGACTACCTGCGTACCGCGCGCGCCAAGGGCGTGCCGGAGCGTCAGGTTACCATCCGTCATAAGCTGCGCAACGCCTGGATCCCGATCATCACCCAGCTGGGTGGTCTGGTCGCCGGTTCTCTGGCCGGTAACGCGGTTATCGAGCAGATCTTCACCTGGCCCGGCACCGGCCGTCTTCTGGTCACCGCCATCAACCAGCGTGACGAAATGATGACCTGCGGTCTCGTTATCCTGACCGCCACCATGTTCTCCATCGTTCTGCTGATCGTTGACATCGTCTACGCTCTGGTTGACCCGCGCATCAAGTCTGCGTATGTGAGAAACAAGAAGCGCAAGAAGAAAGGAGCGGCTGCGGCATGAGTAAGAAAGCTGCCTTTGCAACTCCGGACGGCCCCATCGTCTATAAGAAGAGAAGCCGTCTCATGGAGACCTGGAACAGCCTGAAGACCAACCCCGGCGCCGTTTTCGGCCTGATCGTGGTCGCGCTGTACATCCTGATGATGCTCCTCTCCTTCGTGCTCTACACGAGAGAAGACGTCGTCGCCATCAACGGTAAGGAAATGTTCCTCCGTCCCAGTGCGCAGCACTGGTTCGGTACTGACGAAAAGGGCCGTGACGTGTTCACCCGTATTATGTACGGTTCCCGTTACTCCCTGGCCGTCGGCTTCGGCGCCGTGGGCATCGGCCTGATCATCGGCGTCATCATCGGTGCCATCTCCGGCTACTTCGGCGGCGGCGTCGACATTCTCATCATGCGTTTTTGTGACGTTCTCTCCGCCATCCCCGGCACGCTGCTGTGCATGGTGCTTGTCGCCGCGCTCGGCCCCGGCCTGATTAACCTGCTCGTGTCCATCGGTGTCACGTCAATCGCGGGTTATATACGATTGGCCCGTGCCTCAGTTTTGGCAACGCGCGGTAACGAATATGTTGAAGCCGCGCGCGCAATCGGTATGTCTGAAGTGCGTATCGCACTGACCCAGGTTCTGCCGAACAGCTTGTCTCCGCTGATCGTTGCCACTTCCGGTAACATCGCCAGCTGCATCCTGTCCGCCGCCGGCCTGAGCTTCCTCGGCTTCGGTGTTCCGGTGCCGCTGCCCGAGTGGGGCGCGCTGGTCTCCGGCGGCCGTACCTACATGCTCAAGGCCCCCTGGATGACGACCTTCCCCGGCGTCTTCATCATGGTCATCACCTTCGCCTGCGCTCTGCTGGGTGACGGTCTGCGTGATGCTCTTGACCCGAGACTCAAGAAGTGAGGTCAGACACTATGAACGAAACTTTGAAGAACAATACCGCAGCAGCGGAAGTGGACACTCGTGAGACTGTCCTTGAGGTCAAGGACCTCGTCGTGCAGTATGTCCTGAAAGAAGCCACGGTCGAAGCCGTTAACGACATCAGCTTCTCTCTGAAAGAGGGCGAAGCGATCGGCCTCGTGGGCGAGACCGGCGCCGGCAAGACCACCACAGCGCTTGCGATTCTGAACCTGGTTCCGGACCCCCCCGGGGTCATCCAGCAGGGCAGCATCAGCGTCTGCGGCAATGACATGCTGAACCTGGATGTCAAGGAACTGCAGAAGATCCGCGGTAAAGACATCGCCATGATCTTCCAGGATCCCATGACCTCCCTGAACCCCGTGCTCGTCGTCGGCGAGCAGATCGCAGAGAGCGTGCGTCTGCATGAGGACGTCACCGCTTCTCAGGCCTTTGACCGCGCCATCGAGATGCTCGAGCTCGTCGGCATCCCCGGCGCCCGTGCGCACGACTATCCGCACCAGTTCTCCGGCGGCATGAAGCAGCGCGTGGTTATCGCCATCGCGCTGGCCTGCAACCCGAAGATCCTGATCGCGGACGAGCCGACCACCGCTCTGGACGTTACCATTCAGGCTCAGGTTCTGAGCATGATGAACGACCTGAAGGAAAAGTTCAACACCGCGCTCGTCATGATCACGCACGACCTGGGCGTCGTTGCGAAGATGTGCGACAAGGTCGCCGTTATGTATGCCGGCCGCATCATCGAGTCCGGCACGCTGGAGGATGTTTACAACACCACGCTGCATCCTTACACGGAAGGCCTGTTCAACTCTCTGCCCCGCATCAACAACAAGGGCGCCGAGCTCAAGCCGATCCCCGGCATGATGCCCGACCCGACCCGCCTGCCGAAGGGCTGCGCGTTTGCGGAGCGCTGCAAGTACGCCACCGAGCGCTGCTTCGAGGAGCGTCCTGCCAGCCGCTATGTCAACGACACGCACACCGTCGCCTGCCTGCGTTACGACGAGCCTGATTTCCACATTGAGGGGGTAGAAATATAATGGCAGATAATATTATTGAAGTAAAGAACTTAAAGAAGTACTTTAAGACCCCCCACGGCATCGTTCACGCGGTGGACGATGTCAGCTTCAACATTGAGCGCGGCAAGACCCTTGGCGTCGTCGGCGAGTCCGGCTGCGGCAAGTCCACTCTGGGCCGTAACATCATCCGCCTGCAGGATCCGACCGCCGGCCAGATCATCTATGACGGCCAGGACATCACGGATCTGAACAACCAGCAGATGAAGAGAATGCGTCACGACCTGCAGATCATCTTCCAGGACCCGTATTCCTCCCTCAACCCGAGAAAGACGGTTATGGAGATCATCTCTGAGCCCATCCTCTTCAACAAGCTGATGAAGGGCTCCAACAAGCAGGACGTTGAAAAGCGCGTCCGCGAGCTGATGGATACCGTCGGTCTGGCGCAGCGCCTGATCAACTCCTATCCGCACGAGCTCGACGGTGGCCGCCGTCAGCGTATCGGCATCGCCCGTGCCCTGTCCCTGAATCCGAAGTTCATCGTGTGCGACGAGCCCGTCTCCGCGCTGGACGTGTCCATTCAGGCGCAGGTATTGAACCTCTTGAAGGATCTGCAGAAGGAAATGGGTCTGACCTACATGTTCATCACGCATGACCTCTCCGTCGTCAACTACTTCTCTGATGACATTCTGGTTATGTACCTGGGCATGGTCGTTGAGAAGGCTCCGGCCGAGGTTCTGTTCAAGAACCCCATTCACCCCTACACCAAGGCGCTGCTCAGCGCCATCCTGGTGCCGAAGGTCAATGGCAACCCGGATCACATCTCTCTGCGCGGCGAGGTTACCTCTCCCATCGACCCGCCGGACGAGTGCCGCTTCACCCGTCGCTGCGACTATATCTGCGACGCCTGCAAGGCCGGCACGCCTCCGCTCATCGAGATCGAGCCGAACCACTTCGTGGCCTGCCACTGCGTGAAGCCCGAGGGCATCACCCTGCAGCGCACCGTTGGTGTGTAAGCTGAACAATTAGAACGAATTGCCAAGTGCCGCCGCAACAGCGGTTGCACTTGGCAATTTCTATAAGCGGAGAAGCTGGCATGAAAGGCAGAGCCTTTTGCCATCCCCCCCAAAAAAGCCTCTCCTCTGTCGGTGCGCACCAATCCTAAGCCTCCCCTGTGTAAGGGGAGGTGCCCAGTGCGCACACTGGGCGGAGGGGTTGACAAAAATCCGATGCACACGGACTTGATGCCACGGAGGGAACACCATGCAGCCAAAACACAATAAACAGCTGACTCCGTACGCAAAGCAGCTGCGCAAGGACATGACAAAGGAAGAGCGCCATCTGTGGTATGACTTTCTGCGAAGCTATCCGGTGCGCTTCTCAAGGCAGAAGGTGCTGGGGCAGTACATCGTCGATTTTTACAGCGCTGAGGCAAAAATCATCATTGAATTGGACGGCTCACAGCATTACGAGCTGTCCGCACAGCGGGAAGATGCGCATCGCAGCGCATTTTTAGAGGAATACGGACTGACGGTGATCCGAATCCCCAACAGCGAAGTCAATCGGAATTTTGAAGCTGTGTGCGCACATATTGATACCGCAGTAAGACAATCCCTCAGTCACGGCTAACGCCGCGACAGCTCCCTTTACACAAGGGAGCCTCTGCACCCCCACAACACCCCCCCAACTTTCGCATATCCATAAAATATAAGAAAATATAAGGAGGAACCCCCTATGCCCATGAACAACGAAGGCAAATACGGCCACCTGATTATGCAGGAGTGCATCCTGCCCGAGCGTCTTGCCAAGCCCGAGGTCGTCGAGCAGTACGAAAAATTCGGCAAGCGCATCCATTGGGTCGATAACAACAACATCCCCGGCGCGTTCCAGATGAACACAAGCTGGTACAAAAAGCCCAACCGCGAGTTCTCCGTTCCCGGCAAGGGCGTCATGGCGCCGCACGCGCACGACTGCGCGGAGATTCTGGGCTTCTACGGCTCTGACCCCGAGCATCCCGAGGAGCTTAACGGCGAAATCGAGTTCCATATCGACGGCGAGAAGCACATTTTCACCAAGAGCACGATGGTTTTCCTGCCCGCCGGACTGCCGCATTGCCCGCTGGTCATCAACCGCGCCGACCGCCCGATTTTCCATTACAGCGTCCTCATGGCGGAGACCTATTCCTACCTCGACCCCGTAACCGGCGAGCCCATCGCCAAGGATTGATGCCGCGCGAAATTAATTTAGTAATAATTTCATAATATTTTTTGCAGAACACTTGAAAAGTGAGGAGAGATGTGATATGCTCTCCTCACTGGTATTTTTAACTGAAAAAAGCGGTTTGGGGTAGCCGGATTTCTTTCAGGTTACATAATACCGGATGTAAGGATTCCCTGAGTTTGCGTATTGCGCAAGTTTATGGGATGCAATCAAAATTGCGCGAAAATGAAAACAAGGAGAAGAATTATGAAGAAGACTGTCAAAATTCTTAGCATCGTTCTTGCCCTCGTTCTCGTGGTCGGCCTGTTTGCTGCCTGCGGCGGCGAAGACACGCCCGATGAGCCCGTCAATGACGAGCCCAAGGTCACCTTGAACACCGAAGATGGCGGCGGCATGGACCTCTCCGGCGGCGAGATCACTGAGGAAACCAAGTTTAAGGATGACCTGACCATGGCCATCGGCGACTTCGCGACTGCCAACCCCCTGAACCCCGCGTTCATCCTGGCTGGCTGCAACGGCATCGTCACCATGGTTTGGGATAGCCTGCTCCGCCGTGACGCCGATCTCGTGAACCAGCCCTGCCTGGCCACCGAGGTCACCACTGAGGACTACATCACCTGGCATGTCAAGCTGCGTGAAGGCGTCAAGTGGCACGACGGCGGCGACTTCACCGCTGCTGACGTTGAGTTCACCTTCGATTACATCATGTCCACTCCTGGTGCCGTTGCGCAGCAGAAGTGGGGCTGCATCGATCACTGCGATATCAAGGACGACTACACCATGGATATCGTCCTGAAGTATCCCAATGTTGACTTCGACACCTACATGGTCGAGCCCCTCTGCTCCGGCATCTACTCCAAGGCTGCCGTCGAGGCGGATCCCGAGAACGGCATGATGATCGGCACCGGCCCCTGGAAGTTTGTCGAAGCCATCCCCGGCAACTACCTCAAGCTTGAGGCCAACGAAGAGTACTGGGGCGAGAAGGTCAAGGCCAAGACTCTGACCCAGAAGGTCGTTCTTGAGCAGAGCGTCATCACCATGATGTTCCTCAACGGCGAGCTTGACTGGTGCGGCGTCACCGTCGACGAGCTGCCCAACTTCGAGGGCGTCGAGGGCATTGAGATGGTCGACTATGTCACCTCCAACACCCTGTACCTCGCTTTCAACCTGTGCAACCCCCTGATGAGCGACATCAACTTCCGTCTGGCTGTTGCCCACGCCATCGATCCTGAGGTCTGCACGCAGGTCTGCAGCCAGGGCTACGCTCAAACCCACGACAGTGCTGCTTACTGGGGCGGCCGTACCGATTACAAGAACCCCAACCTCCCCTTCTGGGAGCAGGATCTTGACAAGGCCAAGGAGTATCTGGCTGCCTCCGCTTACAACGGCGAGACCGTCCAGATCATGGCCTCCATCCCCGGCTTCACCATTCCTGTCGCCGAAGTGTTCCAGGAGCAGCTCGAGGCCATCGGCATGGTCGTTGAAGTTGACCAGCCCGACAACGCTTCTCTGACTTCCCGCACTCTGCCCGGCGCCACCGAGTGGCACATGATGATCAACTCCGGCCCGTGGAACAACCTGGCCTCCTCCTGCGAGCTCTTCTTCATGAAGGGCATGTTCGCGAACAAGGCCAACTGGGAGAACCCGCGCGTCCAGGAGCTGCTCCAGAAGGCTGCCGGCACTCCGAACGGCCCCGAGCGTGAAGCTCTGTACTACGAGGTCCAGGAGATCTGCGCTGAAGAGATCCCCTTCATCGGCGTCAACAACGGCATGGCCTTCTCGGCTCGCTGGAAAGGCGTCGGCGGCATGATCTACTTCGCTGACGGTTATCCGGATTACGCCCACGTCTACAGAATCATCGAGGAGTAATCCTTTCTGACTCTGCCTGAACGGGCAAAACTAAATCACCCCAGGCGGCAAAGGCTTCGGCCTTTGCCGCTTTTATATTTTCTCACCGCCCCTTGGCTCCCCCTTTGGGGGAGCTGGCGCCGTCAGGCGACTGAGAGGGCAACGCCGCAGCCACGGCAGCGCATCGAGGCATTCCATGCCTCCGGCGGCCACATTTCTCTTTTTGAAAAGAGAAATATGGAAAAGAGAAAAGCGCCTGCGGGCGCGGGGTTAAAAAATTATCGCTTCGCTCTGTGGTGCGCGCGCTGACGCGCGAAAGTGTCGCGGCGGACTTCGTGGCCGCCGCTGGTGCGGTGGGACGGGGAAGAGGTTTTTGCCGCACCAGAGGCTCCCTTGTGTAAAGGGAGCTGTCACCGAAGGTGACTGAGGGATTGTGCTTGTCGCCCGCCGCAGCCACGCCATAAGACCGAACCGTCAACCCCTCCGTCTTCGCCAGTCGGCTCAGCCACCTCCCCTTACACAGGGGAGGCTTTTTTTACGCTTCGCCGCGGCTGCGGCAAAAACTTCTCCCCCGTCGCTGCAGCGGGGGAGAAGTTGCTGTACGCCGCACCCGCGCCTCTGTGTTTCCGTAAAACTTTTTTTCGTAACGTATTGAATCTGCTGTTTATCGGTGCTATAATAAGCAGGTTAAGAAAAGATAACGAGAAAAGAGTGAACGAAGACAATGCAAAAGACGAAAGAGGAGCGGCGCGCAATACTCCTGGACGAGTCGCGCTCGCCGGTCCGCAACATCATCTGGCTGGCATGGCCAATTTTCCTGGAGAACGTGCTCTCCACCCTCGTGTCCTATGCGGACACCGCGATGGTCGGCGCCCTGGGCGCTTACGCCACCGCATCCGTTTCCATCAGCAACTCGGTTGTGTTCCTGTTCAACGGCACGATTCTGGCGCTCGGCGTCGGCGTCACGGCGCTGATCTCGCAGAGTATCGGCGCGCAGGATTATGACCTGACGAAAAAATTAGCGCGGCACGCGGTGCTGATTTTGCTCTACCTCGGCCTGCCGATCGCGCTTCTGCTCGGCCTCGGCAGCCGGCTCATCCCGCTGTGGATGGGCGCGGGCCCGGACATCATCGACTACGCCGCACGGTATAACACCATCGTCGCGTTCGGACGGCCCTTTGCCATCGCCTCGATGCTGATCTTCTCGGCAATGCGCGGCTGCGGCGACACGAAAACCCCGCTGCGCATCAACATCGGCGTCAACATCGCCAACGTGGTCGGCAACTTCTTCCTCATCAACCCGACCCGCACGGTGGAGATTCTCGGCATGAACATCAAGATCATCGGCGCGGGCTGGGGCGTCGCCGGTGCGGCTGCCGCAACGGCCTTTTCCTGGTTCCTCGGCGGCGGCGCGGCGCTGCTCATCCTCTTCCGCAAGAAGAGCCTGCCCATGTGCATCTCGATTAAGGACAGCTTCCGCATGGACTTCAAGGTCATGGGCCGCATCCTCAAGATCAGCATCCCCGCCATGGTCGAGCGCGTGTGCATGTCGCTTGCCGGCGTTGTCATCGCCCGCAGCATCGCCAGCCTCGGCACCGTGGCGATTGCCGCAAACTCCGTTTATGTCACGGCTGAGGGCATCGCCTTCATGCCCGGCTTCGCCTTTGCCTCCGCGAGCACAACGCTCGTCGGCCAGAGCATCGGCGCGAAGAAGATGGATCTTGCCTCGCGCTATATGCGCTCCTGCGTGATCACCGCCGTCATCGTGATGGCCGTGGCCGGCGCTGGGCTGTTCTTCTTCGGCAAGTATATTGTGCGCGTCTTCACGCCCGACCCGGACGTCATCGCGCTGGCCACCGTCTGCCTGCAGATCGCGGCGCTGCTGCAGCCTGCGCAGACGGGCGCAATGGTCTTCGCCGGCGGCCTGCGCGGCGCGGGCGATACGCTCTGGCCCATGATCATCACCGCCTCTTGCATGTGGGTGTTCCGCGCCGGCATCGGCGCCATCCTGTGCATCGGCGTGTTTGGCCTCGGCCTGCCCGCCGCGGTGTGGTGCATGGTGGCGGACAGCTATGTGCGCTTTTTCCTGTTCTTCCTGCGCACGAAAACCGGAAAGTGGAAAACCGTTTCCCTCAAAAAGCAGGAACTTTCGGAAGCGAAGTCCGAGGGCTGAGTTTAGCCGCGCTCCCGTGCTGAAAAACAGATAAACCCAAAAGGGGCGGACACGAAACCCGTGTCCGCCCCTTTTTCTGTTTTGATGCTTTGCACCCAAGCCTTTATTTGGCGCTCCCTCTGTCGGTGCGTTAAGAAAATGTGCCGGTGGCACATTTTTAGCACCGACCGCAGCGGCTATGCCGCGAGGAGGGAAGTCGGTAGGCGCGTTCCACCGCAACTGCGGCAGGTAGAGGCATTCCATGCCTCCGGCGGCCCCATTTCTCTTTTTGAAAAAGAGTCGGCGCGTTAAGAAAATGTGCCGGTGGCACATTTTTAGCAGCCGACCGCAGCGGCTATGCCGCGAGGAGGGCAGTTGGATGATAGGGCGGGCGCGCTTGCGCGCGAAAGTGTCGCGTCGGACTTCGTGGCCGCCGCTGGTGCAACAGAACGGGCAAGATGAGCCGCATCGCCGTGCGTGCGCAGCGACGGGTGAGAGGATTTGCCCGCACCCAAGCCTTGTGCCGCACAAAAGCCTCCCTTGCGAAAGGGAGGCTTTCGTTGTGATTTTCTATCCTCAGCCGATTTCCTTTGTCCAGCCGAAGCTGTCCTCCGCCGTGCCGCGCAGGATGCCGGAAACCGCGGCCTGCAAGGCCTTTGCGGTCGCGCCCGCGGCAATGGCGAGGAGCGCCTCGCCAAAGCGCAGCGCCGCGATGGGCAGAATGCCCGTCTCCATGCCGACGCTCCACGCCTCCTCAATCTTTCCCGCGCGGGCGGCCTCCAGCAGCTCCTGCGCGGAAATCGCGCGCTTTTCGGCGGCAAAACCCAGCTTTTCCAGCAGCGCGAGCGCGCTCGCGTGCATCACATCGTCCGTCTCCGGCGTGACGATTCTGCCGTCCATCTTGAACATCAGGTTCATCAGCTCCGGATTGCGGATGCTTTCGCCCTCTGTCGGCAGCGCGATGCCGCCCTCCGGCAGCGCAGCAAACTTGTTCGCTTCAGCGCCCAAAACCAGCTCGATGGGCTGCTCCGGCGCCGTGAAATAGCAGGCGGTGGGGGAGCAGATGATGCCGAAGGTGTAGCTCTCGCTCGCGCGAAGCTGCAGCTGCGGGTCGGTTGCGATGACGAAGGGGCGCAGATAGAGCGCGGCATCCGGCAGCGCGGGCACCCAGTCTTTGTCGAGGTCCAGCAGCGTCATCACCGCTTCGGTGAAGATGTCCTCCGGAATCTGCGGGATGCTGAGTGCCGCGCAGCGCGCGTTCATCTGCGCAAGGCAGGCCTCCGCCCGGAAGAGGCGGATTTTGCCGTCCTCTCCGCGCACGGCCTTCAGCCCGCCGAAGCTCGCCTGCCCGTAGTGAAACACCGCCGCGGCGGGTTCAAGCGTGAGCGTGCCGTAGGGCACGATGCGCGGGGCGAACCAGCCCACGCTCTTGTAATAGAGCATCGTGAACATATGGTCGGAAAAATGGCTGCCGAAGCGGATGCCCTCCATCACGGGCTTGAGCTGCGGCGCTGTGGAGCGTTCAATCGAAATCATGGATGTGTCCTCCGTTATAGTTAGGTTTACATAATATGTATTTTGCGTTTTTCGTGCATAGGATAAAGCCGCACCGGAGCGGGGAAGTGCCGACGCTTTACACCGCTTTCCAGAGCAGGCGGTTGTTTTCAAACACCGGCTCGATGCGCTTTTCGTCGAGCAGATAGCTGATGTAGGCCTTGAGCGTGCTGCCGCCGAGCGCATACTGCGCAAGGTTCAGCGCCAGGCCGTAGTGCGCAAAAATCGCGCCGAGCAGCGCTTCAAAGCCCGTCGGCTCCGCGCAGAGCGATTCAATCAGCGCAAGAATTTCCAGCATCTTCGCGCGGTTGAGGTCCCGCAGCGGGCCGATGTCCTCCGTTAAATCCGCGTGCGCGGGCAGCACCCACTTCGCCTCCACCGCCGTCAGACGCGCAAGCGTCTCCAGCGTGCCGCGCAGGTCAAACAGATAATTGAGCGGATATTTTTCCACAACCTCCGCAGAAAACACCGCGTCCGCGCAGTAAAACACGCCCTCCGGCGTGCGCAGGCCGAACATGGCCGGGCTGTGCCCCGCGAGGGGGATGATTTCCAGCCCCGCCGGGAGCGGCGCGGATAAAACATCCTCGCACTCCACGCTTTGCGCGCACATCGCCTTGCCGCGCAGCGCCTGCGGCGGACAGCCGCCCCAGAGCAGCGCCGGCTCATACACCGTGTGCTCCACAAAGGCAAGCTCCGCGTGGGACGCATAGACCTTGCAGCCCGTCCGCTGCGCGATCAGCGCCGCGCCGCCGATGTGGTCGGCGTGCGAGTGCGTGGCCAAAATGCCCTGAATTTTCCAGCCCATCGCCTCCGCGTGACGGAGTACCTTTTTGCCCGCGTCCTTGTCGCTGCCCGCGTCGATCAGCCAGACCTCCCCGGGGGTGGAGACGTAGATGCCGACCTTCGTCGGCGAGTTTACATAATAATTATTATCGGTAATCTCAATCAGCTCATACATCGCTTGAATCTCCTTTCCGCCGCGCGGGGGAAGCCCACTCGCGCAACAGATGGCTCTATTATACACGCCTTTAGCCGAATGCACAAGAAAAAGACGTCTCCGCGCGGGAGATTCTGCAATATATATATACGCCTACGCCTTGACATATCGCGCATATGATGTATAATATACAGTATTCTACCAAAATTATTCATAAGCGGTGAATATATATGTATAAAGTATTCATTCACGGCGGCTCGGGAACAACGGGGCTGCGCCTGCGCAGCCGTCTCGAGGGCCGGGAAGATGTGACACTCATTGAAATTGAAGAGGCTTTCCGCAAGGACCCGAGCGCCATTCGCGAGAAGATGGCGGAGTCGGACGTGAGCTTTTTCTGCCTGCCGGACGCCGCGGCCATCGAGGCGGCGGAATTGGCGGAGGCTGCGGGCTGCCGGGTGATTGACTGCTCGACGGCGCACCGCACATCGCCGGACTGGGCTTACGGCTTCCCGGAGCTGAGCGGCGAGCAGCGGGAGAAAATCATCGCCGCGCCGCGCGTCGCGGGCCCCGGCTGCCACGCCAGCGGCGTTATTTCGCTGGTGTATCCGCTCGTGCGATTGGGGCTGCTCCCGCCGGATTATCCGCTCTGCTGCACCAGCGTCACCGGCTATTCCGGCGGCGGCAAGAGCATGATCGCGGAATACGAGGCGGACGATAAGCCCGAACTGTACTTTGCGCCGCGGCAATACGGCCTCAGCCAGCAGCATAAGCATCTGCCGGAAATCCGCGCCGTGTGCGGCCTTGCCGGAAGCCCGGCCTTCATGCCCATCGTGGACGATTTCTATGCGGGCATGCACGTGACCATCCCGCTGCACACGCGGCTGCTGCCCGGCAAGCAGACGGCAGAGAGCGTACTCGAAGCGCTCAAGGCGCACTATGCCGGCAGCGCCATCGTCAAGGTCGCGCCCGAACCGGTGCAGGATGGGATGCTCTCCGCCCTGACGATGACGGGGCGGGACGATATGCGCATCTGCGTCTCCGGCAGCGGGGATGTCATCTTGCTGCATTCTCTGTTTGACAATCTCGGCAAGGGCGCGTCCGGCGCTGCCCTGCAGTGCTTCAATCTCATGGTGGGCGCGGGCGAAACGACGGGGCTCGTGCTCGGAAAGGACAGTGAAAGCGTATGAAAATGATCTCCGGCGGCGTTTGTGCGCCGATTGGATATAAGGCCGCGGGCGTGTGCTGCGGCATCCGCAAGAAGAATAAAAAGGACCTCGCGCTGATCGTCAGCGAGAAGAAGGCCGCCGCCGCCTGCGTCTATACGCAAAACCTCGTCAAGGGCGCGCCGATCACGGTGACGAAGGCGCATATCGCGGACGGCTACGCGCAGGCTGTGATTTGCAACAGCGGCAACGCCAACACCTGCAACTCCAACGGCATCGAAATCGCCGAGGGCATGTGCGCGCTCGTCGAGAAAGAAACGGGCATCCCGGCTTGCGACGTGGTCGTGGCCTCCACGGGCGTCATCGGGCAGAAGCTCAGCCTTGACCCGATCGAGAGCGGCCTGCCCGCGCTCGTCGCCTCTCTGGGCGATGACAGCGACGGCGCCGCCCAGGCCATCATGACGACGGATACCGTGAAAAAAGAGATCGCCTTCTCCTTTGCGCTTGGCGGCAAGGCGTGCCGCATCGGCGGCATCGCCAAGGGCAGCGGCATGATCCATCCGAACATGGCAACCATGCTCGTTTTCGTCACGAGTGACGTGGCCATCGCGCCCGCGCTGCTGCAAAAGGCGCTTTCTGCCGACGTGAAGGATAGCTTTAACATGATCAGCGTGGATGGGGACACCTCCACGAACGATATGGTGAGCGTTTTGTGTAACGGCATGGCGGGTAACCCCGTCATTGACTCGGAAAACGCGGATTACGAGGTCTTCTGCGCCGCGCTGCGCGCGGTGACGCGTTATCTCTGCCGCTGCATCGCCTCGGACGGCGAGGGCGCCACCAAGCTGCTCGAGTGCTGTGTGACGGGCGCTGCGGACGTCAGCGCTGCCCGCACGCTCGCCAAGAGCGTCATCTGCTCCAGCCTCGTCAAGGCGGCCATGTTCGGCGCGGACGCCAACTGGGGCCGCGTGCTCTGCGCGCTGGGCTATGCCGGCGCGCCGCTGGATGTGGATAAGGTCTCGGTGCGCTTCGTGTCGAAAGCCGGCAGCGTCCATGTCTGCGAGAACGGACGCGGGGTGGACTTTTCGGAGGAAACGGCAAAGGCCGTGCTCAGCGAGAAGGACATCACCATCGCCGTCGGCCTTGGCGACGGAGACGCTTCCGCCACGGCCTGGGGCTGCGATTTGACCTATGAATATGTGAAAATCAACGGGGACTACCGCACCTGATGAATCGGCGGGGCGATTTGTGCCCCAAAAGCCGGAAAAGCGGGAACAGGGAGGAGAACAAGCGCATGCTGCGTGAAATGAACAACGCCGAGCGGGCGAAAATTCTGGTCGAGGCGCTGCCTTATATCCAGCGCTACAATAACCGCATCCTCGTGGTGAAATATGGCGGCAACGCCATGATCAGCGAGGAGCTCAAGCACGCGGTGATGAAAGACGTGGTGCTGCTGAGTCTGATCGGCGTCAAGGTCGTGCTGGTGCACGGCGGCGGGCCGGAGATCAGCGACACGCTCAAGGCGCTCGGCAAAAAGAGCGAATTTATCGACGGTCTGCGCGTTACGGACGCGGAGACGGTGGACGTTGTGCAGATGGTGCTCGCGGGCAAGATCAACAAAAGCCTCGTCAGCCTCATCGGCAGCCTCGGCGGCAAGGCCATCGGCCTCTCCGGTATGGACGGGCAGATGCTCATCGCCGAGCAGAAGGACGAAGTGCACGGCTTCGTCGGCGAGATCACAAGCGTGAACACCGCGCCGATTCTCGACGTGCTCGAAAAGGGCTACATCCCGGTTATTTCCACGCTCGCCTGTGACGAAGCGGGCAACAGCTATAACGTCAACGCGGACACCGCCGCTGCGCGCATCGCGGGCGCGCTGGGGGCGGAGAGCTTCATTTCCATGACGGATATTGCGGGCCTTCTGCGGGATAAGGACGATCCCAGCTCCCTCATCAGCAAGGTGTCCGTGTCCGAAGCGCCGCAGCTCATGCGCGAGGGCATCATCTCCGGCGGCATGATTCCGAAGGTGGAGTGCTGCATCGAGGCCATCCGCCGCGGCGTGCACCGGGTGTTTATTTTGGACGGCCGCGTCCCGCACGCGATTTTGATTGAGATGCTCACGGACGAGGGCCTCGGCACGATGTTCGTGTCGTAAACCGCCCGCGCGCATCAAACGTCGCGCGCCGCGGCAAACCCCGCGCACATGGGCGAAAAAGCGCCCACCGCCGCATTCAAGCGCGCACAGGGCAGCGCCCCGCGCCACCCGTATCGGTGCGGCGCTGTAAGCACAAAACAAACCTGCCCGTGCGCCCAAAGCGCCGCGGGCGAACGCGATATTTTTTGGAAACGCTGCCTCCCGAAGCGGGGAGACAGGCAGGAGGGAAACACAATGCAAATCCGGGAGATGGACAGCACCTACGTCGCGCACACCTACGGCCGCGCAAGCCTGCTCGCCGAGCAGGGCTCGGGCGCCGTGGTCTATGACGAGACGGGCAAGAAATATATTGACCTCGGCAGCGGCATCGGCGTCAACGCCTTCGGCGTGGCCGACAGCGTCTGGACACAGGCGGTTACCGCGCAGCTTACGAAGCTGCAGCACCTGAGCAACCTTTACCACACCGCGCCGCAGGCGCAGCTCGCCGCGCTCCTCTGCGAAAAAACCGGCATGAAAAAGGTCTTTTTCGGCAACAGCGGGGCGGAGGCCAACGAGTGCGTCATCAAGTGCGCGCGCAAATATTCCCACGATAAGTATGGCGAGGGCCGCGCCACCATCGTCACGCTGCGCAACAGCTTCCACGGCCGCACCATGGCCACGCTCAGCGCCACGGGGCAGGATTCGCTGCATGAGCACTTCGGTCCCTTCCTGCCGGGCTTTGTTTACACCCCGGCCAATGACTTTGCTGCGATGGAAAAAGCGCTGTCCGACGAGAGCGTCTGCGCTGTGCTGATGGAGCTCGTGCAGGGCGAGGGCGGCGTCATCTCGCTGGATAAAGATTTCGTGCAGAAAACGGCTGCGCTCTGCGCGGAGAAGGACATTCTCTTCGCCGTGGACGAGGTGCAAACCGGCAACGGCAGAACCGGCAGCCTCTACGCCTGGATGCAGTACGGCGTCACGCCCGATCTGTTCTCCACGGCCAAGGGCCTCGGCGGCGGCCTGCCCATCGGCGCTTGCCTGATGGGCGAAAAGTGCGCCGATACGCTGCAGCCCGGCACCCACGGCTCCACCTTCGGCGGCAACCCCGTCTGCTGCGCGGGCGCAATCTCCGTTGTGGAGCGGCTGGATGATGCGCTCATGGCGCAGGTGCGCGAGAAGGGCGATTATATCCGCGCCGCGCTCGCGGGCGCGCCCGGCGTGAAGAGCCTGTCCGGCCTCGGCCTCATGATCGGCATCGAAACGGAAAAGGACGCGGGCGAAATCCTCGCTGCCTGCCTTGAACAGGGCGTCATCGTCCTCAAAGCCCACGAAAAAGTGCGTCTGCTCCCGCCGCTGAACATCGGCATGGCGGAAATTGACGAGGCGCTTGCCATTCTGAAAGGAGTTCTTGCCAAATGAAGCATCTTCTCAAGCTTGCGGACCTCTCCGCGGACGAAATTCTGGACATTCTGAACCTTGCCGACCAGCTCAAGTATGAGCGCAACAACAACATCGAGCATCACATCCTCAAGGGAAAGACGCTCGGCATGATCTTTCAGAAGAGCTCCACGCGCACGCGCGTGAGCTTTGAAACGGGCATGTATCAGCTCGGCGGACAGGCGCTGTTCCTGTCCAACCGCGACCTGCAGATCGGCCGCGGCGAGCCGGTGCAGGACACGGCGCGCGTGCTCAGCCGCTATCTGGACGGCATCATGATCCGCACCTTTGAACAGTCTGAGGTCGAGGATTTCGCCAAATACGGCTCCATCCCGATCATCAACGCCCTCACGGATTATGCCCACCCCTGCCAGGTGCTTGCCGATTTGCAGACCATCCGCGAGCATAAAAAGACCCTCGCGGGCCTGAAGATCTGCTACATTGGCGATGGCAACAACATGACCAACTCCATCATCGCCGGCTGCATCAAGATGGGCATGGCGGTTTCCGTCGGCTGCCCGAAGAACTATCAGCCGGACGCAGCGCTCATGCAGTGGGCCGCTGAAAACGGCGATTTCACCTGCACGGACGATGTTTTCGCCGCGGCGAAGGACGCGGATGTGCTCTATACGGACGTTTGGGCCTCCATGGGGCAGGAGGGTGAGTTTGAAGCGCGCAAGGCGGTTTTCGAGGGCGTGTATCAGATCAACGATAAGCTCATGTCCGTTGCCAGATCGGACGCCATGGTGCTGCATTGCCTGCCCGCCCACCGCGGGGAGGAGATCACCGCCGAGGTGTTTGAAGCGCACGCAGGCGAGATTTTTGACGAGGCGGAAAACCGCCTCCACGCGCAGAAAGCCGTTATGGTCAGGCTGATGGCCTGAGGGAAACCATAGCTCCGGGAAGCGCAGAGAGAATGTTTTTGCGCGCCGGAGGCAGCTTTTTTGCCCCGGCGCGCTGTTTTGTATCCGGAGTGAAGAATTGTGCAGTCAGACCAACGTGCCGCACTTTTCAAAGCCTCCCCTGTGTCGGTGCGTGCAGCGCCCCCCCAAGCCTCCCCTGTGTAAGGGGAGGTGCCCAGTGCGCACACTGGGCGGAGGGGTTGACCCGTTCACCGACTGAGCCATTACGGGCAACAAGAATCAATCCCTCAGTCAGCCTTACGGCTGCCAGCTCCCTTTACACAAGGGAGCCTCCGGTGCGGCGGAAACCCAAAGCCTCCCCTGTGTCGGTGCGTGCAGCGCCCCCCAAGCCTCCCCTGTGTAAGGGGAGGTGCCCCGCAGGGGCGGAGGGGTTGCGCTTGTTCCCCGTCCCGCCGCACCCACGGCGATGCGGCTCATCTTGCCCGTTTCTGCGCAGTAGTGGCGGCTACGAAGTCCGCCACGGAGCTTTCGCGCGAAGCGCGCAGGAAACAGAGCGAAGCGATAATTTTTTTAACCCTGCGCCCGCAGGCGCGTTTTCTCTTTTCCATATTTCTCTTTTTCAAAAAGAGAAATGTGGCCGCCGGAGGCCGGGCGCCTCCCTCTGCCGCTGGTGCGGAAGGACGGGCAACAAGTTTTGGTGCAGCCTTAAAACAACGCACCAGTCTCTTGGCTCTCCCTCTGGGAGAGCTGTCAGCGAAGCTGACTGAGAGGGCTGTCGCGCCTTGTACCGCAGTTCCGACAGAATTTGGGCGGCAGCTTCCCACCGGCAGAAAAAGACAGACCTATGGATCGCAAAGAGGGGATTTACATTGGATAAAGCCTATATCGTTTTGGAAGACGGACAGGTGTTCGAGGGCGAGGCCTTCGGCGCGCGCGGCGAAACCGTGGGTGAGCTGGTGTTCACCACAAGCGTCGTCGGCTACGTGGAAACGCTCACGGACCCCTGTTATTGCGGGCAGATCGTGCTGCACACCTTCCCCAGCCTCGGCAATTACGGCTGGATTGAGGAGGATATGTGCGATAGCGCCAGCGCGCTGCGCGGCGTCGTGCTGCGCGAGGGCTGCGATGCGCCCTCCAACTTCCGCAGCGGCGAAACGCTCGAGGATTATCTCAAAAGCGCGGGCATCGTGGGCATCAAAAGCGTGGACACCCGCGCCATCACGCAGATCATCCGCGACGCGGGCGTTATGAACGCCATGATCACCACCGAAAAGCCGGAGGGCGTGCCCGCGGCACTGCGCACGTACCGCGTGGAAAAGGCCGTCGAGGCCACGAGCGTCAAGGCCATCGAGTGCCTCGCGCCGGAGGGGGAGGCGCGAAATCATGTGGCGCTGCTCGATTACGGCGCGGGCAAGCCCCTTGCGCAGGCGCTCATCGCGCGCGGCTGCCGCGTGACCTGCCTGCCCCATAACACCCCGGCGGAAGCTGTGCTCGCCCTCGCGCCGGACGGCATCGCCCTCTCCGGCGGCCCCGGCGACCCGGCGGAAAACAGCGCCTGCATCGCGGAAATCCGCGCGATGCTCGGCAAAAAACCGATTTTCGCCGTCGGCCTCGGCCATCAGATGCTCGCCCTCGCCGCGGGCGGACGCACGGAGAAACTGCCTTACGGCCACCGCGGCGCCAATCAGCCCGTGCGCGATGTGGAAAGCGGGCGCGTGTACATCACGGAGCAGAACCACGGCTACGCCGTCTGCGCGGAGAACGCAGAGGCCTTCGGCGCGCGACCGCGCTATCAAAACCTAAACGACGGCAGCTGCGAGGGGCTGGATTACCCGGCTTTGCGGGCCTTTTCCCTGCAGTTTGCGCCGGATTCGCTCCCGAGCGGGAGCTATGACCGCTTTCTCGGCATGATGGGAGGGGAAAACTGATGCCACTGGATACTTCCATTCGTAAAGTCATGGTCATCGGCAGCGGCCCCATCGTGATCGGGCAGGCGGCTGAATTTGACTATGCCGGCACGCAGGCCTGCCGCGTTCTGAAGGACGCGGGGCTGGAGGTCGTGCTGGTGAACTCCAACCCCGCCACCATCATGACGGACGCCGCCATGGCGGACGAGGTGTATCTCGAACCGCTGACGGTCGAGAGCGTCAAGCGCATCATCGAAAAGGAGCGGCCGGACAGTCTGCTCGCCGGCCTCGGCGGACAGACGGGGCTTACGCTGGCCATGCAGCTGAGTAAGGACGGCTTTTTGGACGCGATGGGCGTGCGCCTGCTCGGCACGAACGCCGAAGCCATCGACAAGGCGGAGGACCGTGAGCTGTTTCGCGACACCATGCTCAAAATCGGGCAGAAGGTCGTGCCGTCGGACATCGCAAACGACCTGCCCCGCGCGAAGGAGATCGCCGGGGAGATCGGCTATCCCGTCATCATCCGCCCGGCCTTCACGCTCGGCGGCGCGGGCGGCGGCGTGGCCTACACGGAAGAGGAGCTGCTGCAGATCGCGCAAAACGGCCTGATGCTCTCGCCCATCACGCAGGTGCTGGTGGAGAAGTTCATCGCCGGCTGGAAAGAGATTGAGTTTGAAGTGATGCGCGACGCCGCCGGCAACGCCATCGCCATCTGCTCGATGGAGAATGTGGACCCCGTCGGCATCCATACGGGCGACAGCATCGTCGTCGCCCCGGCGCTCACGCTCTCCAAGCGGGAGTATCAGATGCTGCGGCAGGCGAGTCTGGACATCATTGAGGAGCTGGGCATCCAGGGCGGCTGCAACTGCCAGTTCGCGCTCGACCCGGAGAGCTTTGACTATGCCGTCATCGAGGTCAACCCCCGCGTGTCGCGCTCCTCCGCGCTCGCGAGCAAGGCAACGGGCTATCCCATCGCGAAGGTGACGGCGAAAATCGCCCTCGGCTACACGCTCGATGAAATCAAAAACGACGTCACGGGCAAAACCTGCGCCTGCTTCGAGCCGGCGGTGGACTATGTTGTCTGCAAGCTGCCGAAGTGGCCCTTTGACAAATTTGTCGGCGCGGAGCGCACGCTCGGCACCCAGATGAAAGCCACGGGCGAGGTGATGAGCATCGCGCCGAGCTTTGAGATGGCGCTGATGAAAGCCGTGCGCGGCGCGGAAAACGGCATGGACACCCTGCACCTGAAAAATCCCGTGGCGGGCGACATTCGCGCGCGGCTGCATGAGGCGGACGACCGGCGCCTCTTCACGGTGTTTGAAGCGCTGTGCATGGGCGTGGACGTGGAGGAAATCCACGCCATCACGAAGATTGACCGCTTCTTCCTCCATAAGCTGAAAAATCTTGCAGCGCTGGAGGCGGAGCTTGCCGAAAGCGAAACTTTGAGCGAGGAACTCTACCTCCGCGCGAAAAAGTGCGGCTATCCGGACGCTGCCATCGCGCGCATCTCCGGCAAGGCGCTGCCTTGCTCCGTCGCGCCCGCGTACAAGATGGTGGACACCTGCGCTGCGGAGTTCGCGGCCGAAACGCCGTATTTCTACTCCACCTATGACCGGCACTGTGAAGCCCTTGCCCTGCCGAAGAGCGGGAAAAAGCGCATCATCGTGCTCGGCAGCGGCCCCATCCGCATCGGACAGGGCATTGAGTTTGACTATTCCTCCGTCCACTGCGTGTGGACGCTCAAAAAGCTGGGCTATGAGGTCATCATCATCAACAATAACCCCGAAACCGTCTCCACGGACTTTGACACGGCGGACAGGCTCTATTTCGAGCCGCTCACCAAGGAGGACGTGCTGCACATCATCGCGCTGGAGCAGCCGGAGGGCGTTGTGGTGGCCTTCGGCGGACAGACCGCCATCAATCTGACGCAAACGCTCACCGCAGCGGGCGTTGCCATCCTCGGCACGAGCGCGGAGAGCATCGACCTTGCCGAGGACCGCGGGCGCTTTGACGCGCTGCTTGAGCAGTTTTCCATGCGCCGCCCGCGGGGACTGACTGCCCTTACCGAGCAGGACGCGCTGCGCGCAGCGCAGGAGCTGGGCTATCCCGTCCTGCTGCGCCCGAGCTATGTCATCGGCGGGCAGAACATGACCATCGCGCATAACGATGCGCAGGTCTCGCGCTATATGGAGCTGATTCTCGCGCAGGGCATCGAAAACCCCGTGCTGGTCGATCAGTATCTGATGGGCACGGAGCTGGAGGTGGACGTCATCTCGGACGGGGAGGACGTGCTCATCCCCGGCATCATGCAGCATATCGAGCGCGCGGGCGTGCATTCGGGCGACTCGATTGCCGTGTATCCGCCCTTTAGCATCGGCGATAAGATGCTCGGTGAGATTCTGGACGCTGCCAGCAAGCTCACCCTCGCCATGCGCACAAAGGGGCTTGTGAACATCCAGTTTCTGATCTATGAAGGCGAGCTCTATGTCATCGAGGTCAACCCCCGCGCCAGCCGCACGATTCCGTATATCAGCAAGGTGACGGGCGTGCCGATGGTCGATCTGGCCACGCGGGTGATGGTCGGCGCGAAGCTTTCTGACCTCGGCTGGGGCACGGGGCTGTATAAGCAGCCGCCCTATGTGGCGGTCAAGGTGCCGGTGTTCTCGTTTGAGAAGCTGCGCGGCGTGAACGCCACGCTCTCGCCGGAGATGAAATCCACGGGCGAAGTGCTCGGCGTCGGCACGACGCTGGCGGAGGCGATGTATAAGGGTCTGCTCTCGGCGGGCTATAAGCTCATGCCGCCCGACCCGCGCGACCCGGCGGGCGTGCTCATCTCGGTCAATAAGCGCGACCATCTGGAAGTGATGGACATCGCGCGCCGCTTCTACGAGCTGGGCTTTAAGCTCTATGCAACGGACGGCACGGCGGCGGAAATCGCGCGCTTTGGCGTGGACGTCGAGATCGTCGGCAAGCTCGGGCGCGATAACCGCGTGTTTGAGCTGCTCGAGCGCGGCAGCATCGACTATATCATCATCACCGGCAGCACCGAGCAGGATTATCTGGACGATTTCATCCGCTTGAACCGCCGCGCCTTGCAGCTCGGCATCCCGGCGCTCACGAGTCTGGACACCGCGCGCGCCCTTGTGGACATTTTGGAGAGCCGTTACAGCCATTGGAACACCGAGCTTGTGAACATCTGCGACCTGCGCACAAGCCGCAAGCGGCTGGAGTTCACCAAAATGCAGGGCACGGGCAACGACTATATCATCTTTGAGGACTTTGACGGCAGCCTCACTTGCCCCGAGGCGCTGGCCATCCGCTTCTGCCACCGGCACAGCGGCATCGGCGGGGACGGCCTTGTGCTCATCGAGCGCAGCGAGGTGGCGGACGCGAAAATGCGCATGTTCAACGCCGACGGCTCGGAGGGACGCATGGCGGGCAACGTCATGCGCAGCGTGGCGAAGTATCTGCATGACCGTGGCATCGTGCCGAAGATGGAAATTTCCATCGAAACGGTCAGCGGCGTGAAACAGGTGCTGCTCTATGCCTTCGGCGGTGTCGTGCGCAGCGCGCGCGTGAGTATGGGCGCTGCGCGCCTCGCGCCGAAAGAGATTCCTGTGCTGCTCGACGGCGAGCGCGTCATCGACCGGCGCGTGCGCATCGCGGACGGGGAATATAACATCAGTTGCGTGAACATGGGTAACCCCCATTGCGTGGTCTTTGTCGACCGCGTGGACGATGTGGATGTCGAGCGCATCGGCCCCATGTTTGAAAACGACCCCCTGTTCCCCGAGCGGGTGAACACGGAGTTCGTGCGCGTCGTCAACCGCAACACGCTGAAAATGCGCGTCTGGGAGCGCGGCAGCGGCGAGACGATGGCCTGCGGCACCGGCGCCTGCGCGGCGGTGGTCGCCGCGATTGAGCGCGGCCTTTGCGACCGGGATGCGGACATCACCGTCAAGGTGCGCGGCGGCGAGCTGATCGTCTCCTGCATCGGGGAGGAGATCTACCTCACCGGCGAAACCGAAACCGTGTACAGCGGCGTCGTGGAGTATTGAGGCCCTTGCCCCAACTTGGCTCTCCCCGCTGGGCGAAGCCCCTTGGCTCTCCCTATGGGAGAGCTGTCAGCGAAGCTGACTGAGAGGGCAACTCCGCACCCGGATTCCCATCCGTCAGAGGGAGGCAGCGCATCGCCACGGACACGGCGTAAAGCCATCCCCCACAACCAAAAAAGGTGCTGCCCGTTTCGGGCAGCACCTTTTTCTGTGCAAAATCTGTTCTCTTTTACGCTCCGCGGCTGAGCAAAAACCACAAAATCCCCGCGTGCAGCACCAGCATCACCGGAATGCCGAGGAAAAAGGCCGCGTGGCGCGTCTTGTGCCGAAAAAGCAGCATGCCGAGCAGTCCGCCCGCGCTGCCGCCGATGAGCGAGAGCAGCAAAAGCGTCGATTCCGGAATGCGCCATTTTCTGCGCTTTGCCTTCGCCTTGTCCGCGCCCATCGCCGCAAAGGCAGCGAGGTTCACCGCCGCAAGGTAGATCAGCAGACCCTTCATCTGCCCTTGCCGTGTTTCGCGCCGGGGCGCGCGTTCTTCTTCGCCTTGGGCTTGGCCCATCCGGCCTTGTAGGCCGGTTTTTTGTTCTTTTCGGCAGCTTTGGCAGCCTCCGCTTTGGCGGCAGCGCCCTTCGCCGGGGCTTTTTTGCCGGCGGCGTTTCGCTCCGGACGGATGAGACAGTTCTTGCCAAAGCCGATCAGATCCGTGCGTCCCGCCTCGCGCAGCGCCTCAAGCACAAGGCCGCGCTTGTCCGGCCGCTTCCATTGCAGCAGCGCGCGCTGCAGCGCCTTTTCCCGCGGCGTGCGCGCAACGTAAACCGGCTGCATCGTGCGCGGGTCAAGCCCGGTGTAGTACATGCAGGTCGAGATCGTGCCCGGCGTGGGATAGAAATCCTGCACCTGTTCGGGCTGCCGCCCGTGGGCGTTGAGATATTCCGCCAGCGCGACGGCGTCAGACAGCGTGCTGCCGGGGTGCGAGCTCATCAGATAGGGCACGACGTATTGCTCCTTGCCGTGCTTTTCGTTGAGCTTTGCGTATTTCTCCAGAAAACGCTCATACACGTCGATGTGCGGCTTGCCCATATAGCCCAGCACGCTGTTGATGCAGTGCTCGGGCGCAACCTTGAGCTGGCCGGAGATGTGGTATTTCACCAGTTCGGAGAAAAACGCGCCGTCCTTGTCGCAGAGCATGTAGTCAAAGCGGATGCCGGAGCGCACAAACACCTTTTTCACGCCCGGAATGGCGCGCAGCTTGCGCAGCAGGGCAAGATAATCGCTCTCGTCCGCGTCCAGATTCGGGCAGGGGGTGGGGGCGAGGCAGCCGCGATGCGCGCACATGCCGCGCTCGCGCTGCGCCGCGCAGGAGGTGTGGCGGAAGTTCGCCGTCGGGCCGCCGACGTCGGAGACATAGCCCTTCCAGAGCGGATGCTGCGTCATGCGCTCCACCTCGCGCACCACGCTCTCGTGGCTGCGGGAGGTGACCATGCGCCCCTGATGGAAGGCCAGCGCGCAGAAGTTGCAGCCGCCGAAGCAGCCGCGGTTGTGAATGACGGAAAAGCGCACCTCTTCAATCGCGGGCACGCCGCCGAGCTCTTCATACATGGGGTGATATTCCCGCGTGTAGGGCAGCGCGGCCGCCGCGTCCAGCTCAGACGTCGATAGCGGCATCGCCGGGGGATTGACCACAAGGCAGCGCCCCGCGCAGGGCTGCGCCAAAACCTTGCCGCGCACGGGGTCGTGCTGTTCATATTCCATTTGCGTTGCCTCGGCATAAGCGCGCTTATTCTCGCACACCGCCTCGAAGGACGGCAGCAGCAGCGCGCCCTCGGGCGCCTCGCGCGCGATGTAAGCCGTGCCCGGGATGTCCGTCATGGCGGAAACCGGCTCTTTTTTCTTCAGCCGCTGCGCGATGGCCTTGGTCTGCCGCTCACCCATGCCGTAAACGAGCAGATCCGCCTGCGAGTCAAACAGCACGCTGCGGCGCACCTTGTCGTCCCAGTAATCGTAATGCGCGAAGCGGCGCAGGCTGGCCTCCAGCCCGCCGACGATGATCGGCATCTCGCGCCCGAAAGCCTCGCGCGCGCGGTTGCAGTAGACGATCGCCGCGCGGTCCGGCCGCAAGCCGCATTTCTTGCCGGGGGAATAGAAATCCTCGCTGCGCGGGCGCTTTGCCGCCGTGTAATGCGCCACCATGCTGTCCAGATTGCCCGCGCCGATCATCACGCCAAGGCGCGGCTTGCCCATCGCCGTGAAAGCGGCGCAGTCATGCCAGTCCGGCTGCGCGAGCACGGCAACGCGAAAGCCGAGACTCTCCAGCAGGCGGGCGATGACCGCCGCGCCGAAGCTCGGATGATCCACGTAGGCATCGCCGGTGACGACCAGAAAATCGTACCACCACCAGCCGCGCGCGTTCATATCCTCTTTTGAAACGGGGAGAAAAGCCTGTTCCATAATTATTCCTGTTCTTCCTCTTGCAGTTTTCCGAAATACCAACCGCTGACGCCATCAAGCTTCGCCAGATAGCCGCGGCTTGTCTTTTCCACAATGCTGAGTGCATCGCCTTTCTTCACGGGCAGAACATAGTCCGTGCAGTCGTTGCAGCGCACCACTTCCTCCGTGCCGTAAAGATATTTGCTCAGCACGTCGAGCGTATAGCCCGTGCGCTCGTGCCGGACGCGGGAAAATTCCGCCCCGCGCGCAAGCACGCGCACCAAATTGTCGCCCCAGCGGACGTAAATGCTTTTTTTCGAGCCCTCCTGCGCCTCCCGCGCGTGAAAAACGGGGAAGGGGTCGTAGGCGATGTGCGAGAAATCCTCGCTCCCGTCATAGGGGATGACGAGGGCGTTGAGCTGCCCGTCGTCCTTGAGCACGTTGCCGCCGTCGATGCTGATGATGCGGCTTTCGCGGTCGATGATCGGGTTTGCGCAGGTGATGTCCTCGCGGTAGAGCATCACGGGCCAGTGCCCGACGATCACCCATTTGTCAAAGCGGCGGCCTTGCTGCATAAACGCGTCGTTTTTCATGCAGCGGTAAGCGTCCCAGTTTTCGCTTTCCCCCTCCGGCAGCCCGCCGTGCACAAAGGTGTAATGCTCTGTTTCAATCACGTGGGGGAGGGAGGCGAGGAAATCAAGCTCCGGGGCGAAGTGCGTAGCCAACTCCACGCGCAGCGCCTCCATGTCCATGTCGTCCGTGAGCGGAAAGCCCATCTCCTGACACATCTGCCGCAGCAGCGGCGGCCCCTGGTCGACGCGGTTGCCGTGAAGAATGTAATCCCGCGTGTGGAAATCCAGCTCTTCGCCGTGACTTCGCAGCAGCGTGTGCCAGCCGTCACAGTTGCCAAGCAGGGGATAGACTTCGCCCTCGGCGGCAAGACGCATGATGTAGCGCAGCGTCTGAAGACTCTGCGGCCCTTTTTCCAGCATATCGCCGCAGAGGATGATTACATCCTTTCCCGGCAGGTACTGCGCCTTTTCCAGCAGAGCGCGCAGATAGGAGAGATTGCCGTGTATGTCCGAAATGACCAGAATGCGCCGTCCCTTCGGGAGGCAGCGCCGGTCGATGATAGCGGGCGTCATAGGTTAAATCGGGCGTTCCATCAGCAGCAGCGGCGCGGAGACGCCCGCGTCGATGCCAACCTGACGGAAGCCGTTGCGTTCATAGAATGCAATGCCTTTTTTGTTCTCGGTGGAGACGTGCAGCCGGATGGCGCTGCGCCCCATGCTGCGATAGACGGAAACGGCGTGGCCGAGCAGCTGCACGGCCAGCCCGCGCGAGCGCATTTTTTCCGTCAGATACAGCAGCACGATCCAGCCCGTGTTCCCGCCGGAGATGCGCTGCGTGTCCAGCTCCACAACGCCGGCAAGCTCCTCGCCGCGCAGCACCTTCACCAGCGCGCGCGGATGCGCCTGCGCATGGCGGCAGGCGAGGGCGTAATAGGGCTGCGGCTCGAAGCCTTCCAAATTTCCGTGCGCAAAGCGCCATGCGTCGGCATAGGCGTCTGTGTAAATCTCCTTCTCCTCCGGCAGAAGCAGCGGCTCGATGCGCATGTTGTTGAGCTCACCGCTGCCCTCGTGCTTCCACCATTCCTGCCGCGCGAGCGTGCTCAGCTCCGTGGGCACATGGCTTGCGTCGTTGAGCACGGCCGCGTGGATGTTTTCGCCCTCCACCTCCAGAACGGAAACGGAGGTGTTGTCCCCGTGGCCGGGATTGACCTCCCGCCCCTCACGGCGCAGCGTGTCCAAAAGAATGGCGCGGATGGCCATGCCGTGCGAGCAGAGGGCAATTTCGCCCCCCTCGTGCTTTGCCGCAAGCTCCAAAATCACCTCGCGCAGACGGGTCGCGAGGGCATCAAAGCTCTCCGAGCCGGGAACGGACCATTTCTCCGGGACGTTATTGAAGTAATAAAGCTTTTCCGGCCCCTCGTGCTCGATGTTGCCCCAGGGCTCATCCTCCCAAACGCCGAGATGCACCTCGCGCAGACGCTTGTCCAGCTTCATTTCCAGCTCGGGATGCGCGCGCAGGATGCCCTGCGCCGTCTGCACGGAGCGGGAGAGGTCGCTGGAATAGACGGCCTGCAGCGGCACATCGCGAAAGCGCCCGGTCAGCAGCGCGATCTGCTTTTCGCCGAGAGAGGTGATGTGCCCGTCATATTGTCCCTGCGCGCGGCGGAAGAGGTTGCCCTCGGCTTCGCCGTGCCGGACGAGATATACCCTGGTCATGCCTGATGTTTCCTCCTGTTTGCGCCTGTCGCCGCTTCCGGATCTCGGGAGCGGCGACAGAAAAGCTTATGCGTTTATAAAGGATTTATTTGCGCCTGCGATTGTTGCCGCTGCGCTTGTCGGTGTTATACAGGCGGTTGCCGGAATTTTTGCTGTCGCTGTCCGCCATGAACTGCTTGAGCTTGTCCTCAAAGCTCTGGTTGCCGGATGTGGCCTGTGCCCTCGGGAAAGGCGCACGGGCGCTCTGCTGCCCCGAAGACTGCTGGCGGGGGGCATATTCCCGCTTCGGCGGCGCGGGGGGAGGCGGCAGCGCCTTGCGGATGGAGAGGCTGATCTTGCCCTCCTCGCTCACGCTGATGACCTTCACCTTCACCGTCTGTCCCATCGAGAGGTGCTCGCTCACCTCGTTGACA
This sequence comes from Oscillospiraceae bacterium, assembly GCA_015068035.1. GTDB lineage: Bacteria > Bacillota > Clostridia > Oscillospirales > Oscillospiraceae > SIG483. The sequence goes on from SVLI01000005.1 coordinate 36,840, forward strand.
TAGGAATTGGCGATCTCCGAAATGTGGACAAGACCGCTCTTCCCCTCGGGCAATGTGACAAACGCACCGAATTTTGTGATGCCGCTGACCTTGCCCTCTAAAATCGTTCCCACTTCAAGCTGCATAGCTGCGCAGATTCTCCCTCTGTTTTTAATCCGGCCAACGCGCCGGAAAAGAATACTTTTTTTGTGTGGCCGCCCGCGGCCGGACGCGATTGCAGCGTCCTCACAGGGCGCAGCCGGATGCCCCCCCGGCCGACTCAGTCGTTGATGTCCACAAAGACCTTTTCGCCCGGCTTGACCAGCCCGAGCTTTTCGCGCGCGATGTCCTCAATCAGCGCCGGATCTTCGCTGTGCTCCAGCTGATATTCCAGCTCGGCGTTCTCCTGCGTCAGCGCGTCTGCCTGCTGCTGCAGCGCTTCCTTGTCCGCGCGCGCCTGCTCGATCTTCTCGCGCGTCGAGGACAGAGTCACGCTCGCGAACACGATGAGGATCAGCACGATCGCGATCACGACGATGCTTGCCCGCTTAAATTTCATTGTTGTCCTCCCGGCCCCGCGGCCGAAACCTTGCCCTGCGCGCGAAGTGCCCTTCGCTGCGCGCGCCTATTCCGTCTTATTGTAAACCATCTTGCCGCGCTTGGAAAGAGCTTTTTGCAAATTTTTTTCCCGTAAGCGCGCATTTTTTGCGCGGAGGCGGCTTTTTTCGCCGCCTTTCGCAGCAGATCGGAAAGCATCCCGGTGCCCCGCTGCATCAGATGCCCGACGCTGCGCTCCCAAAGCAGAAATCCCGCCGCCGCGGCAAGGAGCATGAAGATGCGCAGCTCGCCCTCTCCCGGGCCGAGGCCCAGCGTGAAAAGCCCGAGCAGCGCGCCGAGACAAAACAGAAAATCGCAAAGCACGGTGCATAAACTGCCGCGCAGCAGCGCCCGCGGCAGCCGCAGCAGGTCATAGTAAAGCCCCAGCAGCGCCCCGGCAAGCACGCTCACCGCCGCCTGCGCGAGCTGCGCGCCCATGGAAAGCTCCATTTTGCGCCCTTTCTCAGCCGAAAATGCGCGACCAGAGGCTGCCGCCGGGCGCAACCTCGCTGTAATCCAGCGCGCTGATCAGTCCCGTCACGCTCACCTCCCCGAGTTCGAGGTCGAGTTTTTCCACGTGCAGATCGCTGCCCGAAATGTGCAGCGCGCCCTGCGATGTCTGCAGCGTAATTTCCGTCTCGTCGAAGTTCATCACGTCCGCAACGCCGGAAACGGAAAGCTTCTCCCGTCCCGTGAGAATGATGTTGTGGTTTTTCCCCACGCGCGCCTTTTCTTCCATAGCCATAGCCGAGCACCCTCCCGAAAGCTTTTGTAACAGCCTATGCGCCGCCGCGGGGTGGATATGCCATCCCGTCCGCGTTTCGCCCGCGCCCGTCATCCGCAGTCCACCGCACCCGCGCACCTTCTGTCCCCGACACCCGCACCCCGACGTCCGCGCCCGCTCGCATCTGCGCCGATGCCCGCAGCCCCGTTTCCGCGCACCCCCACATCTGCGCCGATGCCCGCAGCCCTGTTTCCACGCACCCCCACATCTGCGCCGATGCCCGCATCCCCGACGTCCGCACACGCCCCTGACTCCCGCATCCCGCGTTTCGCGCCCAAATTCCCCAAAAAATTCCCGAAAATAAAGGAAAAAAGCCTTGACATCCAATGAAAAAGCTGGTACTATTTTATGGCGCTCCGGAGACAGCAGGCAGCCGAAAGGTGTTAAGTCCTGCCGAGGAACAGCACAAAAGCCATGCTTATGCTGCTATTTCCGTCTCTGCCCTGGGGCAGAGGCTTTTCTTTTTGGGCGCGAACAATAACCCGGAGGTGAACACATTGCCGAACGCAAAGGTTCTCAGCGAGAAGCAGGCCATCGTGGCGGCGCTTGTCGAGCGTATGAGCAACGCATCCGCGGGCGTTTTTGTCGACTATAAGGGCATCAACGTCGAGCAGGATACCGTGCTGCGCGCAGAGATGCGTCAGAACGAGGTGGAGTACACCGTCGTGAAGAACACCCTGGCTCGTTTCGCAATCAACCAGCTCGGTATGCAGGAGATCGATCCCATTCTCAATGGCACGACCTCTCTTGCCACCAGCACTGGCGATCCCATCGCTCCCTTCCGCATCGCGAACGACTACTCCAAGAAGTTGGGCGCGAACTTCAACATCAAGGCCGGCTTCATGGATGGCCGTGTCCTGACGATGGAAGAGATCGCGGGTATCGCTGAACTGCCCAGCAAGGAAGCCCTGTACGCGAAGGTACTTGGCACCATGCTCGCACCCATCACCAGCCTGGCCGTCGTTCTTGGCCAGATCCTCGAGCAGAAGGGTGGCTCCGTCGAGGCGCCCGCGGCTGAGGAAGCCCCCGCCGCCGAATAAGGCGCGGGAACACATCGACGCCACAAACGTGCGTCGCAACTAAGATTTGAAATTCAGGAGGAAAAACGAAAATGGCTAGCGAGAAAGTCACTGCGATGATCGAAGAGATCAAGAACCTGACCGTTCTGGAGCTTGCGGATCTGGTGCACGCTCTGGAGGAGACCTTTGGTGTTTCCGCCGCCGCCGTCGCCGCGCCCGCTGCCGGCGCTGCTGCTCCCGCTGCGGAGGAGAAGACCGAGTTTGACGTCATCATGACCGACTTCGGCGCTGAGAAGATCAAGGTTATCAAGGAAGTCCGCGGCATCACCGGTCTGGGCCTGGTCGAGGCCAAGGCCATGGTCGAGGCTTGCCCCAACGCCAAGGTCAAGGAAGGCGTCTCCAAGGAAGAAGCCGAAGAGATCAAGAGCAAGCTGGAAGCCGTCGGCGCCAAGGTCGAGCTCAAGTAAGTCTCTTTCATACCGAAAGCGAAACCCCGCCTCTGCGCCGGGCTTCGTAAGGAAAAACCCGGTCTGTTTTCACAGACCGGGTTTTTCCTTTTCCGGCAAAGCCCCCCCTTACACAAGGGAGCCTTAGAGGCTGCGGCAAAAACTTCTCTCCCGTCGCTTTGACCTCCGGCGGTGCGGCTCGTCTCACCCGTTTTGTCGCAGTAGTGGCGGTTACGGAGTCCCGCCACGGAGCTTTCGCGCGAAGCGCGCGCCGCCCTATAATCCGGCTTCCCTCCTCGCGGCACAGCCGCTGCGGTCGGTAGCTAAAAATGTGCCACCGGCACATTTTCTTAACGCACCGACACAAGGGAGGCTTTCTTCTTTTCCTCGCCGCAATGCAAAAGCAGCGGTACGCATTTGCGTACCGCTGCTTTTTGTGCGTATATCCGCTTCGGGGGGGGCGCCTTACAGCAGACCCTGATCGAGCATGGCCTGCACCTGCGTCGGCAGACCCCAGAGGTTGATGAAGCCGGTGGCGTCGTTCTGATTGTAGTCCGACTCGCCGAAGGTGGCGATCTTCTCGGAATACAGGCTGTAGGGGCTCTTGACGCCGGCGTTGATGATGTTGCCCTTGTAGAGCTTGAGCTTCACCGTGCCGGTGACGTTCTTCTGCGTCTCGGTGACGAAGGCGGAGAGCGCCTTGCGCAGCGGGGAGAACCACAGGCCGTTGTAGAGCAGCTCCGCGAAGGTGACGGAAAGCTCCTGCTTTTTGTGCGCGGTCATCTTGTCGAGGCAGATCGTCTCGAGCACCTCGTGCGCCTTGTAGAGGATCGCGCCGCCGGGCGTCTCATACACGCCGCGGCACTTGATGCCGACGAGGCGGTTTTCCACGATGTCCAGCAGACCGATGCCGTTCTTGCCGCCCAGCTCGTTGAGCTTCCAGATGATGTCGGTCGCGCTCATCTTCTCGCCGTCCAGCGCGACGGGCACGCCCTGTTCAAAGTCCAGCGTCAGATAAGTCGGCTCGTCCGGCGCCTGCATGGGCGAAACGCCCATCTCGAGGAAGCCGGGCTCGTCATACTTCGGCTCGTTCCACGGATCTTCCAGATCCAGACCCTCATGGCTGAGATGCCAGATGTTCTTGTCCTTGGAATAGTTCGTCTCGCGGTTGATCTTCAGCGGCACATTGTGCGCCTCGGCGTAGTCGATCTCCTCCTCGCGGGACTTGATGTCCCACTCACGCCAGGGGGCGATGATCTTCATCGTGGGTGCAAAATGCTTGATCGCCAGCTCAAAACGCACCTGATCGTTGCCCTTGCCGGTGCAGCCGTGGGCGATGGCGTCCGCGCCCTCTTTCTTCGCAATCTCGACGAGGGACTTGGCGATGATCGGCCGGGCAAAGGCCGTGCCCATCAGATATTCTTCATATTTGGCGCCCGCCTGCACGGAGGGGATGATGACGTCGTTAACCATCTCGTCCATCAGATCGACGACGTAGAGCTTGCTCGCGCCGGTCTTGATGGCCTTTTCCTCCAGACCGTCCAGCTCATCGACCTGGCCGACGTTGCCGGAAACGGCGATGATCTCGGGGTTGTTGTAGTTCTCCTTCAGCCACGGAATGATGATGGATGTATCCAGTCCGCCGGAATAGGCGAGCACGACTTTTTTGATTTCAGACATTTTGTATTTCCTCCTAAGAAAAGGTTTCTTATTCATTACGGGAGAGAGTATACCATGCGTGCGCGCAAATTGCAATAGTGAAATGCAATAAAAAATACAATAAAAGGCGGTATATATTCAGAAAATTCCCGACAATATGCACATACAGTGTGAATAAGTGAATATTTATTGAGTTGACAGGGCGGGGCAACTGTGCTAAAATGACAGGCAGAAAAAGACAGAAAACGGGAGGAAAAGTCATGTCAATCGAGGAAGGGCGCGCTTATTTCCGCGCGCTTGGCATAGAGGACCGCGTGATGGAGTTCACCGTCTCGAGCGCGACGGTGGATTTGGCGGCGCAGGCGCTGGGCGTGGAGGGCGCGCGCATCGCCAAAACGCTCAGCTTCAAGCGCGGCGAGGGCTGCATTCTGATTCTCGCGGCGGGCGACGCGCGCATTGATAACCATAAGTTCAAGGCGAAATTCGCCATGAAGGCCAAGATGCTCACGCCGGATGAGGTGCTGGAGCTGGTCGGTCATCCCGTGGGCGGCGTGTGCCCCTTCGGCATCAAGGAGGGCGTCGACGTCTATCTGGACGAGAGCCTCAAGCGCTTTGAAACGGTGTTTCCCGCGGTGGGCAGCCCGTCAAGCGCCATCGAGCTGAATCTGGACGAGCTGTTCACCTATTCCAAGGCCGTGGAGTGGATCGACGTCTGCAAGCTGCCGGAATAAGGCAGCGCATCGCAGAAAAAACAGATATGCCCGCACCGACACAGCATAGCCCCTCGGCTATGCTGTGTTTTTTTATTTGTTATATTGTTTATGATATGAAATGTTCCGGACATATAGCATGAAGCATATTGGTGCAATGTATTGAAAAAACGCATGTTCTGCGAATGCGAAGTATTGACGCGGAAATGAAGCTGTGTTAAAATATACAGGGTGAATTGTGAATAAATGTAAGAAAGGAACTAGCTGTCTGCAGAGGTTGTTGGTTCCTTTTTGTTTTTATGCATAAAAAGTAAGTATATATATTCTGAAAAAGGAGCGATTGTCATGGAAATTCAACTCCAGGAGCTGATTGAGCAGATCAAGAAGGACGGTGTGACCGCCGCCGAGGCCGAGGCCGAAACCATCGTGGACGCGGCAAAGGCCGAGGCGGAGAAGATTGTTGCGGAGGCAAAGGCGGAGGCAGAGCGAATTCTGCGCGATGCAAAAGCGGAGACGGAGCGCCTGACAAAATCGAGCGAGGATGCCATCCGGCAGGCCGGGCGCAACCTGCTGATCTCTTTCAGAGAGAGCGTGAGCAGGGAGCTGGGCGCCGTCGTGGGCGAAAATGTTTCCGCCGTGTACGCGCCGGATGCGCTCGCGCGGATGATTGAAGAGATCGTCGTGCGCTGGGCGAACAAGCCGGATGCCGAGGAGCTGACCGTGATTCTGAACACGGAGGAATGCGACAAGCTGGAGCAGAGCCTGCTCGCCGCGCTGAAGGAGAAGCTCAGTCAGGGCATCACGCTGCGCGCGAACGACAGTTTTGACGGCGGCTTCCGCATCGCCGTGAGCGGCGGCAGCGCCTATTATGACTATTCCGCCGAGGCGGTTGTGGAGATGCTCTCCAACTACCTCAGCCCCAGAGTCACCGCGCTTTTGAAAGAGGCGAACTGAGATGGCGGAGTATTATCTGATTTCGCAGCTTCCGTCGCTGGACGGAATCAGCGAAAATCTGCCGCTGCCGATCACCGAGGAACGCTTTGCCGAGCTGTGCGAGCGTCTGCTGGGTAAAAAGGCGCGGTCTGCGCTGGAAAAGCTCACGCTCTCGCCGCCGAAGAATCCGGAGCCGACGGGCTTTGCGCTCATCGACGCCTGGAACGAGAGCGAGCGGAATTTGCGCTTTGCCCTCGGCAAGCTGCGCGCGGAGAAGCTGAAAAAGAGCTTTGACACGGAAAACCGCGATTTCCCCACGGAATATCTCAAGGCGGCGGCCGCGGCGCTCGAGATGGAAAACCCGATGGAGGCGGAGAAGTATCTGAGCCGCTTCCGCATGGAGATTCTGGAAGCCGGCAGGCCGATGGACGCTTTTTCCGTGGATTATATTTTCTATTACGGGCTGAAGCTCAAGCTGCTTGCCCGCATCCGGCAGTTTGACCGCGCGGCCGGCGAAAAAGCATACAGAACGATTTACAGCTCCATTTTGGATGGAGACAGGCAGGAGGCGAAACAATGACCGAAAATAAAGGAAAGGTAGTCAGCATAAACGGAAACCTGGTGTCGGTGGAATTTGACGGCAATGTTTCCATGAACGAAATCTGCTTTGTCAAGGTTGGAAACACCACGCTCAAAAGCGAAGTGATCCGCATCCGGGGCAATGTTGCGCAGGTGCAGGTCTATGAAATGACGGACGGCATCAAATGCGGCGACGAAGTGGAATTCACGGGCGATATGCTCTCGGCAGATCTCGGCCCCGGTCTGCTCGGGCAGATCTATGACGGATTGCAGAACCCGCTGCCTGTTCTGGCGGAGCAGGCGGGCTGGTTTTTGGAGAGAGGCGTTTATGCCGAGGCGCTTGACGGCGAAAAGAAATGGGCCTTCACGCCGACCGCGCGCGTGGGCGATGCTGTCCGCGCGGGCGAATATATCGGCACGGTGCCCGAAGGGCCGTTCACGCATAAGATTTTTGTGCCCTTTTATCTGCTTGGAAACTATACGGTCAAATCCATCGTCGAGGCGGGCGAATATACCGTGAAGGAAACGGTCGCGGTTTTGAGCGACGAGCGCGGCAGGGAAGTGCCGGTTTCCATGTCCTTCAAGTGGCCCGTCAAGCGCGCGATTAACTGTTACAGCGAGCGCCTCGCGCCCGTGGAGACGATGGAAACCAAGGTCCGCGTGATCGACTCGTTCTTCCCCGTGGCCAAGGGCGGAACCTATTGCATCCCCGGCCCCTTCGGCGCGGGCAAAACGGTTTTGCAGCACACAACGAGTAAGTATGCGGATGTGGACATCGTCATCATCGCCGCCTGCGGCGAGCGTGCCGGCGAAGTTGTCGAAACGCTCACGGAGTTCCCCGAGCTGACCGACCCAAAAACCGGCCGCTCCCTCATGGAGCAGACGGTGATCATCTGCAACACCTCCTCCATGCCGGTTGCCTCCCGTGAAGCCTCGGTTTACACGGCGGTGACGCTGGCGGAGTATTACCGGCAGATGGGCCTTCACGTGCTCCTGCTGGCGGACTCCACCTCCCGCTGGGCGCAGGCGATGCGCGAGATGTCGGGCAGACTGGAGGAAATCCCCGGCGAAGAGGCCTTCCCGGCCTATCTGGAATCCTATATCGCGGCGTTTTATGAGCGCGCGGGCTACGTCCGCCTGCCGGACGGCAGCACCGGCTCCGTCACCATCGGCGGCACGGTGTCTCCCGCGGGCGGCAACTTTGAAGAGCCGGTCACGCAGGCGACGCTGAAGGTCGTCGGCGCGTTCCACGGCCTTTCCCGTGACCGTTCCGACGCGAGAAAATATCCCGCCATCGACCCGCTGATCTCCTGGTCGAAATATGGCAGCGTCATCGACGCCGACAAGCAGAGCTTCTGCAAGAGCATTCTGCAGTACGGCGATGAGATCGGCTCGATGATGAAGGTCGTCGGCGAAGAGGGCACCGCCCTTACGGACTATATCACCTATCTGAAGGCCGAAATGCTCGATGCCGTCTATCTGCAGCAGAACTCCTTTGACCTCGTGGACGCCAACTGCGCCACCGCGCGGCAGCGTTATGTGACGGATAAGCTGGTCAATATTCTCGGCAGCAATTATGCGCTGGACAGCAAGGATGACGCGCGCGGCTTCTTTAACCGCCTGCGGCAAAAGTTTATCGACTGGAACTATGTCGAGTTTGAGAGCGAGGCCTTCCGGAAGCTCGAGCGCGAGATCGACGAGATCTATGAAAAGGGCGAGGGCAAGCTTTCCAGCATCGCGGAAAAACTGTTGAAGGAGGGTGAATGCGCGTGAATAAAGTGTATAACCGCATCGAATCCATCATCGGCAACGTCATCACCGTCCGGGCGAGCGGCGTTGCGTATAAGGAGCTGGCGCAGATCAGCACGCGCTTCGGCAAATCGCTGGCGCAGGTCAATAAGATTGACGGCGACATCGTGTCGCTGCAGGTTTTTGCCGGCGGACAGGGCATTTCCACGGGCGACGAAGTGCGCTTTCTCGGCCACGAGATGCGCGTGTCCTTCAGCGAGGATCTTCTCGGGCGCATCTTCAACGGCTCCGGCGAGCCGAGAGATAAGGGCCCGGCGCTGACGGAGAACATGAAAGCGATCGGCGGCCCCTCCGTCAACCCGACGCGGCGCATTCTTGCAAACCGCATGATGCGCACGAATATCCCCATGATTGATGTGTTCAACACCCTGGTTGTTTCGCAGAAGCTGCCCATTTTCTCCATCTCGGGCGAGCCGTATAACCAGCTTCTTGCCCGCATCGCCATGCAGGCGGAGGCGGACGTGATCGTCCTCGGCGGCATGGGCCTGAAATATGACGATTTTCTGTACTTTAAGGATGCGCTCTCCAAGGGCGGCGCGCTGAGCAAAACCGTGATGTTCATCCACACGGCAGCCGACCCCACCGTGGAGTGCATGATGATTCCCGATATGGTGCTGGCGGTGGCGGAGCAGTTCGCCCTGCAGAATAAGGACGTTTTGGTGCTGCTCACCGACATGACCAACTTTGCCGACGCCATGAAGGAAATCGCCATCACGCAGGAACAGGTGCCCTCCAACCGCGGCTATCCGGGCGATCTGTATTCCCAGCTTGCCTCCCGTTACGAAAAGGCGGTTGACTTTGCCGATTCCGGCTCTGTCACTGTTCTGGCGGTCACCACCATGCCGGGTGACGACGTTACCCACCCGGTGCCCGACAACACCGGCTACATCACCGAGGGGCAGTATTACCTCAAGGGCGGGCGCATCGAGCCCTTCGGCTCGCTCTCCCGTCTCAAGCAGAACGTCAACAACAAAACGAGAAAAGACCACCGCACGCTCATGGACGCCATGATCCGGCTGTATTCCTCCTATAACGAAACGTTGGAAAAGAAAAACATGGGCTTTTCCATGAGCCGTTGGGACGAAAAACTGCTCAAATACGGCGCGCTTTTCGAAGATAAGCTCATGAGCCTGTCCGTCAACCTTCCGCTGGAGGCGGCGCTTGACCTGGGCTGGGAGATTTTGGCGGATTGCTTCGAGAAGGACGAAACCGGCATCAAGTCAGACCTCACGGACGAATTCTGGCCGAAGAACTAAGGGGGGTCTGCAGTTTTGGCAAAAATCAAGCTAACCAAAAATGAGTTAAAGGTACAGAAAGATGCGCTGAAAATGTACCAAAGATATTTGCCTACTCTGACACTGAAAAAGCAGCAGCTCCAAACGGAAATCCGCACGATTGAAGCCAAGGCCAAAGCCGTTCGGAAAGAGCGGGAAGCGCTGGAACTCGGTTTTCGGGACTGGATTGCCGTGTTCAGCGAGGAGGGCGCCTTCCCCGCGGGCATCATCACGGTAAGCAATATCCGCAAAGGAAGAGGCAATATCGCCGGCGTGGATATTCCCGTGTTCGAGGGCGCGGATTTTGCCCGGAGCGACTATGATCTGTATGAAACCCCGCTGTGGGTGGATCTCGCCGCGAACCATATGGAACAGGCGATGTCGCTCGATCTGCAGGCGGAAGTGTTGGACGAGCAGGTTCGGCTTTTGCAGAAGGAGCTTCTCTCCACCTCGCAAAGAGTCAATCTGTTTGAGAAGGTAAAAATCCCCGAAACGGAAGAAAATATCCGGAAAATCTCCATTTATATGGCGGACCAGCAGGTCAGCGCCGTGGTTCGCTCCAAAATCTCGAAACGCAAGCTGGACCTTCGCAATGCTGCGGCTTCCGAAAAGGAGGTTTATGCATTATGATTGTGCCGATGAAAAAAGTTTCCCTCATCATCCGGGGGGAGAAAAAGACCGAAACCCTCAAAACGCTGCGCAAGCTGGGAATCGTCCATGTTGAGATCAGCGAGGGTTCGGGAGAAAAGCTTGCCGCGCTCCGGGAGGAAGTTGCGCTGCTGGAAAGCGCGGTTTTCCTCATCGGAAAGAAGAAAAAGGCAAAGCAGGAGGCGCTGTCTGTTTCTGAAGCGCAGGCTCTTGCAGAGCGGGTGCATGCGCTGGACGCGGAGAGAAAGCGGCATATCGCGGAAAAAGCCGCGTTGAACGCCGAGCTTGAGCGCGTGAAAAGCTGGGGCGACTTGGATCCCCGCGGCATCCTCAATCTGCAGGCAAAGGGGCTGGACCTGTCGCTTTACGAGATGCCCAAGTCCGAATACGATCAGCTTGGCGAGGATGTGAAAACCCTCCGGCTCGAGGGGAACAAATCCACCGTTAAGTTCATGCTGCTGCTGCCCGCCTCCGCGGAGGGGGACGAAGTGCGCGCCGCGCTGCGCGGCTACCGCCTGAAGCTGCCGCAGGAATCCACGGCGGAGATGCGCCGGCGCATCGAGGAGCTGGAAGCGCAGCTTGTTTCGGCGGAGGAGGAGATCGCCTCCCACGTCTGCCATATTGACAGCCTCAAGGCCGCCGCCGGCGCCATCGAAAAGGAAATCGAGTTTGAAACCTACGCCACGGGTATGGCGGATGAAGATCTGGCGTCCGAGGGTGGGAAGCCCGTTTCCGTCGCCTGCTTCACAGGCTATATCGCCGCGGAAAATGTGGACAGACTCAAGAAAACGGCCTCCGCGCACGCCTGGGGTCTGCTCGTGGAAGAGCCGGATGAAGAGGATAACGTGCCCACCGAGCTGCGCAACAACAAGTTCGTCAGCCTCATTTATCCGCTCACCGACTTTTTGGGCACCGTTCCCGGCTATTTTGAGTATGACATCTCCGGCTGGTTTCTGGGCTTCATCCTCATCTTCTTCGGCATCATTTTCGGCGACGGAGGCTACGGCCTGCTGATCTGCGCCATTGCTTTGGCGCTGATGGGCAAAGCGCGGATGGAAAAGAAAGCCATTTCGCCCGCGTTCCTGCTCGCCGGACTGTTCGGCCTGTCCACAATTTTGTGGGGCACGCTCACCTGCACATGGTTCGGCATCCCGGCCGCGCAGCTGCCGAAGTGGCTGCAGAGCCTGTCGATCCCCGTGATCTCCAACGTCTATGCGGACAAAATCTGGTATCCGTTCTGGACGAAGGGTGCAGTCGGACTCACCACGGCGCAGAATTTGCAGATTTTCTGCTTCACGCTTGCGCTGGTGCAGCTTGGCGTGGCGCATATTATGGGCGCGGTGCGCAACAGGCGCTCGGTGAAGCTGCTGGGCGATGTCGGTTCGCTGCTGCAGCTTGTGGGCATCTACTATCTGGTGCTGAGTCTTGTCGTCAATGCCGAGGTGTTCAGCTTTGGCCTTGTGATCGGCGCCGTGCCCGTTGGGAAGGTGGCAATCGCGCTGATCGCCGTGGGCTTCGTACTCAGCTTCGTGTTTTCAAACTATGCGGGAAGCATTTTCAAATCCATCCTCGCAAGCGTGAAAAACATCGTGTCCGTCCTGCTTGGCGTGGTCAATGTCTTTTCCGACATCGTTTCGTACATCCGGCTTTGGGCGGTGGGCCTTGCGGGCGCTGCGATTGCAGCCACCGTCAACGAGCTGGCAGGCCCCTTGTTTGGCAAGTTCCTGTTTATGATTCTTGCCATCGTGCTTTTGGTGTTTGGCCACGGCCTGAACATGATCCTGAATATCCTTTCGGTGATCGTGCACGGCATCCGCCTGAACACGCTGGAGTTCTCCTCGCATCTGGATATGTCGTGGAGCGGCCATAAGTTTAAGCCTTTCAAAGAATAAACATTTTGATTATAAAAGGAGAATCATTATGAATTTGGGTATGTTAGCAACCGCGTTGGCGATGGGTATCGCCGCAATCGGCTCGGCAATCGGCATCGGTATTGCAGGTCAGGCCGCCATCGGCGCCTGGAAGAAGTGCTACCTGAGCAATAAAGCCGCCCCCTTCATCCTCAGCGTTTTCGCCGGCGCGCCCCTGACGCAGACCATTTACGGCTTCCTGCTCATGCAGCAGATGCGCTCCTCCACCGCCGACCCCGGCTTCCTGCTCGGCCTCGGCCTCGCCTCCAGCCTGGCCATGGCCTTCTCCGCAGTCTTCCAGGGCAAGGCCGGCGCCGCCGGCGCGGACGCGCTGGCCGAGAGCGGAAAGGGCTTCTCGCAGTACATCACGGTTGTCGGCCTTTGCGAAACCGTCGCGCTGTTCGCGCTCGTTTTCAGCATGGTGGCGCTGGGCTAAGTCCCGTAAAAAACAAAAAATCCCCGCCTTGCGGGGTATACCTCCGCGCGGGGGCGTGAGTCCCTGCGCGAAAGAGCAAAAGGGCGGACGCATTTTGCGTCCGCCCTTTTTGCTGCGCGCTGCAATGGGGGAGAGGTCTTGCGCTGCACCGGAGCCTCGCACCATCTCCCTTGGCTCTCCCTCTGGGAGAGCTGTCGGCGTTAGCCGACTGAGAGGGCAACTCCGCAGCCGGATTCCCATCCGCAGAGAGAGGCAGCCGGGCGCCTCGCTTTCCCGCATGTGCGGAATTTCTGCTTTCGGCGGTTTATTCCGCCTCGATCAGTCCGCGCGCGAGCTTCCATTCCAAAATGCGCTTTACGCTCTCGTCGATGCGTGCGGGGTCGGCGCGCTCTAAAATCAGCGCGGCCGCGGCAGAAGCATTCTCCGGCAGAAGCAGCAGGTCGCAGCCCGCCTCCAGCGCCAGCAGCGCCGCCTCGTCGCCGTAGGTCTGCGTGATCGCGCCCATGGAGAGCGCATCCGTCACGATCAGCCCCGAAAAGCCGAGTTCCTCGCGCAGCAAGTCCGTCACGACTGCTTCGGAGAGCGTCGCGGGCCTCTCCGCGTCCAGCGCGGGCAGCGTGATGTGCGCCACCATCACCAGTTCCGCGCCCGCCTCGATGCCCGCGATAAAGGGGAGCATTTCGCATTCCATCAGCTCGGGGAGCGTCTTGTAGGCGTAGGCCGCGCCGTTGTGCGAATCCTCCTGCGTGTCGCCGTGGCCGGGGAAGTGCTTGAGCGTTGCGCTCACGCCGCCAAGATGGAAACCCTCCACCGCCGCGGCGACAAGCTCGGCCGCCTGCTGCGGATCGTCGCTGTAAGCGCGCGCACCGATGACGGTGTTGGCCGGATTCGTCCATACGTCCGCCACGGGCGCGAAATCAACGTTGAAGCCCAGCGAAGCGAGCCCCTCGGCGAGCGCGCGCGCGTTTTCGCGCGCCCTGTCCGTGCCCTCGGCGCGGTAATGGAACATGGAGTTTAGCGTCGTCATGCCCAGCGCGGGGCCGACGCGCGCGACCGTGCCGCCCTCCTCGTCCACGGAAACCAGCAGCGGAATCTCGGAAAGTGCCTGCAGATCCGCGATCAGCGCGAGCGTCTGCGCCTCGCTCTCCAGATTCGTGGAATCGAGAATGATGCCGCCCGCGGGCAGAATCTCCGCAACGCCCTGAGCGTCCGTGAGGAGCGTTCCCGTTTCGGTCAGCTGGCTGGGGTGCAGGATGAACAGCTGCCATACCTTTTCCTCCGCCGTCATCCCGGCGAGCAGCTGCTCGGCAGGGGAGGGCGTCGGCGTCGGCTCGGGCGTCGGCATGGGCGTCGGCGTGGGGGAGACAAGCTCCGGTGCCGGCGTGTCGCCACCCGGCGCCGGGGTCGCGCCGCCGGGATTGCCTCCCGCGCAGGCGCACAGCAGCGCAGCAGTCAGCAGCAGCGCGACTGCTGCCAAAAGTCGTCTTATTTTCATCGGGATTTTCCTCCCTGTTTTTCGTCTGCGCTTAGTATACCATAAATTTGCATCGAAATCCACACAGCCGATGCAAACGCACGTATGTACCGCTCGCCGCGACTTTGCTCCCCTTGGCTCTCCCTATGGGAGAGCTGTCAGCGAAGCTGACGGAGAGTCGGTGCGTTAAGAAAATGTGCCGGTGGCACATTTTTAGCAGCCGACCGTAGCGGCTGTGCCGCGAGGAGGGAAGTCGGTAAGTGCCCCCCCGCCGCAAATCCCACAGCCCTCTCAGTCGCCTGGCGGCGCCACCCTCCGGGCCGGGTCGCAATCATAGATTGCTCCCCGCTTTGGCTACAAACATGCCACCGGCATGTTTGCTTAACGCGTCGCGCCCCCAGAGGGGGAGCCAAGATGGAGCTTGATGCGAATCTGCAAAAGGGAAAGCCAAGGGACGCGATAGCAACGTCAGACACGCAAAAAAATCCCCGTCCGATCTTCCGAACGGACGGGGATTTGCTTAAATCACTTTTGGATCAGCCGCAGCTTACAGCAGGCCGCCGATCTGGGTGAAGATGGGCGCGAAGACGAGGGAAACAATCGTCATCAGCTTGATGAGGATGTTGATGGAGGGGCCGCTGGTGTCCTTGAAGGGATCGCCGACGGTGTCGCCAACAACAGCAGCCTTGTGCGCATCGGAGCCCTTGCCGCCGTGGACGCCGCCCTCGATGTACTTCTTGGCGTTGTCCCAGGCGCCGCCGGCGTTGGACATGAAGATGGCCATCAGAACACCGGTGACGAGCGCGCCGGCCAGCATGCCGCCGAGGGCGGCAGGTCCGAGCACGATGCCCACAACGATGGGCGCGAGCACGGCGATGATGCCGGGCACGAGCATTTCCTTCAGCGCGGCGGTGGTGGAGATGGCAACGCAGCTCTTATAGTCGGGCTTGGCAGTGCCTTCCATGATGCCGGGGATGCTGCGGAACTGACGGCGAACTTCCTCGATCATGCTGTAAGCGGCCTTGGAAACGCTCTCCATCGTCATGGCGGAGAACACGAAGGGCAGCATACCGCCGATCAGGAGACCGATGGTGACGTTCGGGGTGAGGATGTCGATGGCATTCATGCCGACAGCCTGCGCGTAGGAAACGAACAGAGCCAGCGCGGTGAGCGCGGCGGAGCCGATGGCGAAGCCCTTGCCCATGGCGGCGGTGGTGTTGCCGACGGCGTCGAGCTTGTCGGTGATCTCGCGGACGCTCTCGTCCAGGCCGCTCATCTCGGCGATACCGCCGGCGTTGTCGGCGATGGGGCCGTAAGCGTCAACCGCGACGGTGATGCCGGTGGTGGAGAGCATGCCGACGGCGGCCAGCGCGATGCCGTAGAGGCCGGAAGCGGCGTTGCCGTCAACCTTCGCAACGTTGAAGGCCACGAAGATGCCCACGCAGATGAGCAGAATCGGCACGACGGTGGAGTGCATGCCAACGGCAAGACCCTGGATGATGGTGGTGGCAGAGCCGGTTTCGGACTGCTGGGCAATCTTCTTAACGGACTTGTAGTCGCCGGAGGTGTAGATCTCGGTGACGATGCCGATGATGACGCCCACGATCAGGCCGGCGATGATGGCGATGGCCTGGCGGAAGCTGTTGAAGAAGATCTTGCTGAAGATGATGGAGCCGACGACCACGACGGCGGAAGAGATGTAAGAGCCGAGCTTCAGCGCAGTGTGCGGGTTGGACTTGTCGCTGCCGCGCACGCAGAAAGAGCCGATGATGGAAGCGAAGATGCCGATGGCGGAAAGGAGCAGCGGGAAGATGACGCCTGCGCCGTCGAACTGACCGACAACGGAGAGACCCAGCGCCAGCGCGGAAACGATCGCGCCGACATAGCTCTCGAACAGGTCGGCGCCCATGCCGGCCACGTCACCGACGTTGTCGCCGACGTTGTCCGCGATAACGGCGGGGTTACGGGGGTCATCCTCGGGGATGCCGGCCTCGACCTTACCGACGAGGTCAGCGCCGACGTCAGCGGCCTTGGTGTAGATACCGCCGCCGACGCGCGCGAACAGCGCGATGGAGGAAGCACCCAGGGAGAAGCCGGTGAGGATGTCCACATTCTTGGTGACGAGATAGATGCCGGCGCAGCCCAGCAGGCCGAGGCCGACAACGCACATACCCATGACGGAGCCGCCGGAGAAGGCGATGCCGAGGGCACGGTTCATGCCACCGTTCTGCGCAGCCGCCGCGGTGCGGACGTTGGCCTTGGTGGCAACGTTCATACCGACGTAGCCGGCGCCAACGGAAAAGACAGCGCCGATCAGGAAGCAGATGCCGGTCAGCCAGCTGATGAAAGCGCCGATCAGCACGAACAGAACTGCGACAAAGATGATCAGAATTTTGTACTCCGCGAACAGGAACGCGCGCGCACCCTCATTGATGCTTGCGGCGATCTCCTGCATGTGCGCAGTGCCGGCAGGCGCTTTCGAGATCTTCAGAGCCTTGACGGCGGCGAAGATCAGCGCAATGACTGCCAGAATCGGGGCGAGCCAGATCAGTTTTTCCACTTGCGATTCACTCCTCAATTTTTTTCGATGATATGGAATAACCGAGCCGCGCCTGCGTGTTTGCGCAAGGCACAGTCCAATAACTAATACTATACTATAAGCTGGAAAAAAGCAAATAGAAAAGCGAAAAAAAGAGAGAATTTTTCCGAAGAAATGCCGCCGTTTGGGAAAGACTGCACAAAGCGCGCGGGCTTGTTTTCTTGCGCGGACGTATGTTCGCGACCAGCGGACAAATTTCCCGCCCACCAAAGCCCTGCCGAAGCACAAAAAGCCTCTCGCCCGCCCATCCACGCCCGCGGCGATGCGGCTCATCTTGCCCACTGCTTCGCAGTAGCGGCGGCTACGAAGTCCGCCGCGAACCTATCGCGCGAATGCGCGCGCAACCACAGAGCGAAGCGATAATTTTTTAATCCTGCGCCCGCAGGCGCGTTTTCTCTTTCCCCTGTTTCTCTTTTTCAAAAAGAGAAATGGGGCCGCCGGAGGCACGGTGCCTCCTCCGCCGAGTTGGACGGCTCTGCTGCGGGTGCGAACTCTGCGAGGCTCTGTGCACCGCCGTGACTGCGCGCGTAGAGGGAGTTTTTGCCGCACCCCCGCCGCGCAAATCTCTCCCTCTCCCGCGCAGATTCCGGGGCGAACCCCTTTTATTTTCCGGCAGCCTATGTTATAATATTGTGATTCTGAACGAATTTGGGAGAGCGCTATGCCGGATTTCAAAGTTGTAAGCGAATACACCCTCTCCGGCGACCAGCCGGAGGCCGTCGATGCGCTGGTCACGGGGCTGGAAGCGGGCATCGAGGAGCAGACGCTGCTCGGCGTGACCGGCTCGGGCAAGACCTTCACAATGGCCAAGGTCATCGAGCGGGTGAACCGCCCGACGCTTGTGCTCGCGCACAACAAAACCCTCGCCGCGCAGCTCTGCGCGGAGTTCCGCGAGTTCTTTCCGGAAAACGCGGTGGAATACTTCGTCTCCTATTATGATTATTACCAGCCGGAGGCCTACATTCCGCACACGGACACCTTCATCGAGAAGGACGCGAGCATCAACGACGAAATCGAGCGCCTGCGCCACAGCGCCACCAGCTCGCTTTTTGAGCGGCGGGATGTGATCGTCGTGGCCTCCGTGAGCTGCATCTACGGCCTCGGCGACCCCATCGACTATAAAAACATGGTCATCTCCCTGCGCCCGGGGCAGCAGCGGGATCGGGACGAGCTGCTGCGCAAGCTGATTGAAATCCGCTACGAGCGCAACGACGTTGCCTTTGAGCGCAACAGCTTCCGCGTGCGGGGCGACACGGTGGAGATCTATCCGGTCTATGCCTCCGACCATGCCATCCGCGTGGAGTTTTTCGGCGATGAGATCGACCGCATCTCCGAAATCAGCGTCGTCACCGGCACGCCCAGCCGCATTCTCCAGCACGCGGCCATCTATCCCGCGAGCCATTACGTCACCACCAAGGAGAAGATGGAGCGCGCCATCTCGGAAATCCGCGCCGAGTGCGATGCGCGCGTGAAGTTTCTGGAGGAAAACGGCAAACTGCTCGAAGCGCAGCGCATCACGCAGCGCACGAATTATGACATTGAAATGATGCAGGAGCTGGGCTATTGCTCCGGCATTGAAAATTACAGCCGCATCATCTCCGGCCGCGCGCCCGGCTCGCCGCCGATGACGCTGTTGGACTATTTCCCCGAGGACTTTTTGATGTTTATCGACGAGAGCCACGTTACGCTCCCGCAGGTGCGCGCCATGTATAACGGCGACCGCGCGCGGAAGGAGACGCTGGTGGAATACGGCTTTCGCCTGCCCTCGGCCTTTGATAACCGCCCGCTGAAGTTTGATGAATTCCGCTCGCGCATCGGACAGGTGATCTATGTCTCCGCCACGCCGGGCGAATATGAGCAGCAGCGCTCGGGACAGATCGCCGAGCAGATCATCCGGCCGACCGGCCTGCTTGACCCGCGCGTGGAGGTGCGCCCGATTGAAGGACAGGTGGATGATCTGCTGGCCGAGATCAACAGCCGCGTGCAAAAGCACGAGCGCACGCTCGTCACGACGCTGACGAAAAAAATGGCGGAGGACTTAACGGCTTACCTCTCCGCCGCCGGCGTGCGCTGCCGCTATATGCACCACGACGTCGGCGCGATTGAGCGCATGGAGATCATCCGCGACCTGCGCCTCGGCTCCTTTGACGTGCTGGTCGGCATCAACCTTCTGCGCGAAGGACTCGACCTGCCGGAAGTGAGCCTTGTTGCGATTCTGGACGCGGATAAGGAGGGCTTCCTGCGCAGCGAAACAAGCCTGATTCAGACCATCGGGCGCGCCGCGCGAAACGCGGAGGGGCTTGTCATTTTGTATGCGGACACGGTCACGCGCAGCATGCACGCGGCCATCACCGAAACGGAGCGCCGCCGCGAAAAGCAGGCGGCCTATAACGCCGCGCACGGCATCACGCCCAAAACCATCGTCAAGAGCGTGCGCGAGCTGATTGAAATTTCCGGCGGCGCGCAGGCGCTCTCTGCCCCGCGCGGCGAGGGCGTGCCCATGACGGAGCGGGAAAAGCGCATCGCCATCGAAAAGCTGGAAAAGAAGATGAAAGAAGCGGCCAAAATGCTCGAGTTCGAGTATGCCGCCGAGCTGCGCGATCAGATCGTCCGCCTGCGCGGCGGATAAGGCGAAACCGCGCATTTTCGCGCCCCCTTACGCAGCGCCCCGCAGTGCCTGTCCGTTTTCCGCACGAAACGGGGAAACCCGGACAAGCTGCGCCCTACCGCGCAGCGTCTGTCCGCGCGACTTGCGCCCTGCCCGCGCGCCACGCGCTGAACCTGTAAAAAAAGCTGCGCTTTGCCGCAGCCTGCTGGCCCTTACCCGCCGCCCCAATTCGGCGCGGCAGGGGGATACTTCCGAAAGGAGAAACGCCCATGAAGCTCCTGGTGATTGACGGAAACTCCATCATCAACCGCGCCTATTACGGCATCCGTATGCTCACTGCGCCGGACGGCACGCCCACCAACGGCGTCTACGGATTTCTGACGATTCTGCACAGACTGCTGCAGGACGAGAAGCCCGAGGGACTTTGCGTCTGCTTCGACCTGCGCGCGCCGACCTTCCGCCATCTGCAATATGAGGGCTATAAGGCGCAGCGCAAGGGCATGCCGGATGAGCTGGCCCAGCAGCTTCCGCTTCTGCGCGAGGTGCTCGACGCCATGGGCGTGAGGCGCTTAGAGCTGGAGGGCTGGGAGGCGGATGACCTCATCGGCAGCATCGCGGCAAAATGCGCCGCCGCCGGCTGGGATTGCCGCATCGTCACCGGCGATAAGGATGCGTTTCAGCTCATTGGGGAGAAAACCCACGTGCTCCATGTCAAAACCCGCATGGGACAGACGGAGACGATTGAATATGACCTTGCGCGCTTCGAGGCCGAATACGGCTTTGCGCCCGCGCGCATGATTGACCTCAAAGCCCTGATGGGCGACGCCAGCGACAATATCCCCGGCGTTGCGGGCGTGGGCGAAAAAACCGCGCTCGACCTGCTGCACCGCTTTGAAAGCGTGGAGAAGATTTATGCTGCGCTGGATGAGCTGGACATCCGCGAAAGCGTCAGAACGAAGCTGCGCGCAGGGGAGGAGAGCGCGAAGCTGTCCTATGACCTTGCCACCATCCGCACGAACGCACCGATTGACTTTTCGCCCGAGGATGCGCGCTTTTCCGGCGTATTCGGCGGCGCGCTTTATGCTGTCTTTCAGCGGCTGGGCTTTTATTCCCTCAGCGAAAAATGGGGTCTGCAGCCGGATGCGGACGCGCCCGCGCCGGAAGCCGGGCACAAGGCGCTGCCCCGCACGGAGGTGTATACGCTCGCCGAGGCGGAGGCGCTGCTCGCGGGCGAGGCGCTTGCCGTCTACGCGCCGGAGGGCCTCGATGAAATCGAAATCTGCAACGGCGAAACGGTCTGCACGCTGCGCTGGGCAGACCTTGGCGATGACTATAACGCCTTTCTCCGCCGCCTGTTCTCGGCAAATGTGCCCAAGCTTGGCCACCGCGTCAAGGATCTGATGGGGCTGCTGCTGGAGGACGGCCTGCCGGCGGAGGGCTTTGTGTTCGACACGGAGATTGCGGCCTATCTGCTCGAGCCGACGGAGAGCCGCTATGAGCTAAAGCGTCTGTGCGCGCGTTACGCGCAGTTTGAAGCGGAGGGCGCCGAGGCGATCTTCGCGCTGCGCCCCGCGCTGCGCGCGGAACTGGAAAAATTGGGGCTATCGCAGCTCCATGACGAGATGGAATTGCCGCTTTGCGCGGTGCTCGCCGAGATGGAGCGAACGGGCTTCACCGTCGACCGCGCTGCGCTCTATGCCTTCGGCGAGAGTCTCACGGAGACCATCGCCGCCCTGCAGGAGAGAATTTGGGCGCTCGCCGGGGAGGAATTCAACATCAATTCCCCCAAACAGCTCGGCACGGTGCTCTTTGAAAAGCTCATGCTCCCCGCGGGGAAGAAAACCAAAAGCGGCTGGAGCACGAATGCCGACGTTTTGGAAAAGCTGCGCGGCAAGCACGAGATTGTGGACTGCATTTTGGAATACCGCCAGCTCACCAAGCTCAAAAGCACTTATGCCGACGGGCTTTTGAAGGTCATCGGCAGCGACGGGCGCATCCGCACCAGCTTTCAGATGACCGTCACGGCGACGGGGCGTTTGAGCTCCACGGAGCCGAATTTGCAGAATATCCCCGTGCGCACACCGCTGGGCGCGGAGATCCGCAAAATGTTCATCGCCTCGCCCGGCTGCGTGCTGGTCGACGCGGATTACAGCCAGATTGAGCTGCGCCTGCTCGCGCACATCTCGGGCGACGAGACCATGCGCGCGGCCTTTTTGAACGGGGAGGATATCCACGCCGTCACCGCCTCGCAGGTGTTCGGTGTGCCGCTGGCGGAGGTCACGCCGCTGCAGCGCTCCCGCGCCAAGGCGGTCAACTTCGGCATTGTCTACGGCATCAGCGCCTTTTCCCTCGCGCAGGATATCGGCGTGTTCCAGAGCGAGGCGAAGGCCTATATCGAGGCCTATCTGCAAAAATATCACGGCGTGCGGGCGTATATGGAAAAAGTCGTTGCGCAGGCGAGGGAGGACGGCTTTGTCTCCACGCTTTACGGCCGCCGCCGCGCGCTGCCGGAGCTTGCCAGCAGCAACCATAATCTCCGCGCCTTTGGCGAGCGCGTCGCGCTCAATATGCCCATTCAGGGCACGGCCGCGGACGTGATGAAGCTGGCCATGCTGCGCGCGCACCGGGCGCTGAAGGAATCCGGATTGCAGGCGCGGCTGCTTTTGCAGGTGCACGACGAGCTGATCGCCGAGTGCCCGGAAGCGGAGGCCGAGCAGGTGAAAGAGCTGCTCACCGAGGCGATGGAGGGCGCGGCCGCCCTCTCCGTGCCGCTCACGGCGGAGGCGCACAGCGGAAGGAGCTGGCATGCCGCGAAATAAGGATTTTCCCGATATTGCCACGGCGGCGGAGCTGCTTTCGCAGGCCTGCGAGCGGCTCCCGGAGGAAATTTTCCGCGAGCTCAACGGCGGGGTGAACCTCCTGCCGGAGCAGCGGCGCAGCGCCGACGGGCTTGTTACGCTGGGACTCTATCATCACAACAGCATGGGGCGCTATATCGAGCTGTTTTACGGCTCGTTTCGCGCCGTGTATCCGGATGCGGACGCGCGCGTGCTTGCGCAAAAGCTGGATGAGACGCTGCGGCACGAGCTGACGCACCATCTGGAGAGTCTGGCCGGTGACCGCAGCCTTGAGCGCTGGGACGAGCAGCACCGCGCGATGCTTCTGCGCGGCACTTATGATGATGACACGGCCACAACGGCCTTTTTGGGCGGGGGCTATACGCGACCGGAAGCTGCCTTGCGGCGGCGCCGCCGTGCGGAGACTTCGCCGGAGGAGGAACTATGACGATTTTGGACGCAGGCGAGGCGCAGTTTGCGCAGATCGCGCAGATTGAAAATGCCTGCTTTTCCGACCCCTGGCCGGAGGAGATCCTCCGCGCGCACCGCACGGGCGAAAACCATGTTTTCCTCGCCGCGGTGGAGGGGGAGGAGACCCTGGGCTACATCAGCCTGACCTATGTGCTGGACGAGGGCTACATCGGCAATGTCGCCGTCAGCCCGACTGCCCGCCGCCGCGGCGTCGGCCTTGCGCTGGTGGAGGAGATGACTTCGCGCGCAAAGGCGCTCGGCCTCGCGTTTCTGACGCTGGAGGTGCGCGAGAGCAATCACGCCGCGCGCGCGCTCTACGCCCGCTGCGGCTATCGGGATGTGGGTCTGCGCCGCGGCTATTATGAAAAGCCGCGCGAGGACGCCATTTTGATGACGCTCGACCTCCCGCCCGCGAGCGCGGGCTGACACCCGGCGCACTCTTTGCGCCCCAGCCCCAACCCCCGCACCCGCAGGTCACTTTCCGCGCGCCCGCACCACCACACCCCGTGCGCGGCGCACCTCATCCCTATGCACCGCACCCCATGCGCCACGCCGCGCCATACCCCAACCA
Source organism: Oscillospiraceae bacterium (assembly GCA_015068035.1). Classification (GTDB taxonomy): domain Bacteria; phylum Bacillota; class Clostridia; order Oscillospirales; family Oscillospiraceae; genus SIG483. The sequence goes on from SVLI01000005.1 coordinate 60,183, forward strand.
TTCGCATTATGTAAACCGTTTACATGCCCCCACCGCACCAACATACCCCGCGAGCGCGGGCTGACATCCGGCGTACCCGACCAACATCCCGCGCACCCGGCCAACATACCCGCTGCCCGCACCAACACCCTCGCGTGCGCGGCACACCTCATCCCTATGCACCGCACCCCATGCGCACCACGGCGCGCCATACCCCAACCATCCGCATTATGTAAACCGTTTACATACCCCCACCGCACCAACATACCCCCCGCGAGCGCGGACTGACACCCGGCGCACCATTTGCGCCCCAACCCCCGCACCGCACCGCCACCTCGCGCTTACCCCCAACTATATTTATTATGTAAACCATTCTTCTGATTTGTGAGGAAATGCTATGATTATTCTTTCTGTGGAGAGCAGTTGTGACGAAACAGCCGTCGCCGTCACCGAAAACGGTCGAAAAGTCCTCTCCGATCTGGTCTTTTCCCAGGCGGACATGCACGCCGTCTATGGCGGCGTCGTGCCGGAGATCGCCAGCCGCAGCCATGTGGAGGTCATCAGCCGTCTGGCGGAGGAGGCCGTCCGCGAGGCCGGCATTGAGAAAAAGGACATTGACGCCGTTGCGGTGAGCTATGCCCCCGGCCTGATCGGGGCGCTGCTGGTCGGCGTGAGCTTTGCCAAGGCCGCCGCGCTCGCGCTGGGCGTGCCGCTGATCCCGGTGCATCACATCCGCGGGCACATCGCCGCCAATTACATCGCCTTTCCGGAGCTGGAGCCGCCCTTCCTGTCGCTGGCCATCTCCGGCGGCAATACGCTTTTGGTGGATGTAAGGGACTATACGGATATGCGCGTGCTCGGCGCAACGCGGGACGATGCCGCCGGCGAGTGCTTTGACAAGGCCGCCCGCGTGCTGGGGCTGCCCTATCCGGGCGGCAAGCCGCTGGACGAGCTGAGCCAAACGGGGGATGACAAAAAATATAAGCTGCCGCGCGCTGCCGTTGCGGGGCATCCCTATGATATGAGCTTTTCCGGCCTGAAAACGGCGGTGGTGAATCTGGCGCATAACGCCGAGCAGAAGGGCGAAGAACTGGACAAGGCCTCGCTTGCGGCCTCGTTCTGCGCCGCGGTGAGCGACACGCTCTTGCCCCGCACGATGGGCGCGCTGCGCGAGCTTGGCTACGATCAGCTTGCCATCGCGGGCGGCGTGGCCGCCAACTCCCGCATCCGCCGCGATTTTGAGCGCGCGGCGCAGGAGGCGGGCGCAAAGCTCTATATGCCGCCGCTGAAGCTCTGCGGCGACAATGCGGCCATGATCGGCTGCCAGGCCTATTACGAATATCTCGCCGGAAATGTTGCCGGAAGCGACCTCAACGCCAGCGCCACGATGGATCTGTGCTGACGGACGCGGAGGGAGAAGAGAAATGCCCGATATGCACGACGGCCATCGCGAAAGGCTGCGCAAGCGCTTTCGCGATTATGGGCTGGACAATTTCAGCGACATCAATGTGCTTGAGCTGCTGCTGTGCTATGTCATTCCGCGGCGGGATGTAAACCCCGTTGCCCACGAACTGCTGAAAACCTTCGGCAGTCTGCACGGCGTGTTCGACGCGAAAACGGAGGACCTTGCAAAGGTCAGCGGCGTGGGGGAGAAGGCCGCGCTTTTGCTCAAACTGATTCCGCAGATCAGCCGGCGCTATCAGCTTTCCAGCCAGGAAAAGCCGCGCTTGGTGCTCGATTCCGGCGACGCGGGCGAAATTCTTCTGCCGCACTTTCTCCATGAGCGGGAAGAGGTTGTGTTCATGCTGTGCCTGGACGCAGCCCACCGCCTGCTCTGCTGCCGGGAGGTGAGCCGCGGGGCGCCCAATGCCGCCGAGCTGAGCATCCGCCGTGTGGTGGAGCTTGCGCTGGCGCAAAACAGCGCAAACGTCGTCCTTGCCCACAACCATCCCAGCGGCTACGCCATCCCCTCGCAGGAGGACATCACAAGCACGCGTCTGATCGCGCACGCGCTGGAGATGGTGAATATCTGCCTGTTTGACCATCTGGTCGTTTCGGGAAACGACTATGTTTCCATGCGCGATTCCATGCTGATCTGACGCGCGCGGGATCGAAATGAAATTGCCCGCAGCATTTCCTGCAAATTATGCAAGCCCCTCCTGTTTTGGGCAGGAGGGGCCCCTTTTATGTAAACCATTTTGCTTATGCGAAAAATGCAAAAATTGCGTTACAGCGTTTGCCAAAAATTACCAAAAACGCCGCAAAGCATTGAAAATAAAGGGAAAAATCGTTGTTGAAAAACCTGTTGGAAGTGTTGATAACTCTTTGAAATGTCGATTGACGGCGTTTTTTATGTCACTGTATTTTGCGCTGCAAAACGGGGAAAATCCGCGGCAGGATGCCCGAAATTCCGCTCTGTTTCGCTGTCAAGCTGGAATTTATCACGAAAAAACTGCCGCCTTCCTATACAGAACAGAGAAAAAATTCCAAAGCCGTCGAAGCCTGCGAAAGCCGGTTTTGCAGCAATTCCTGAATGATTACTCTTTGTAATTTCGCGGAAAGACAACAGAAAAGCGGCGGGAGCGTTTTGCTCCCGCCGCTTTGTTATGTTTTACGTTTTGTTTGCCCTATCGGTCCTCGCGGAAATAGGCAAGCCCCAGACCCGCGGGCGGCTGATTTTCGCGCTTGTTGCGCATGCTGGAGATAATCAGCACGATGATGGTCACGAGATAGGGGAGCATTTTGTAAAGCTCCTTCATGGCAAGACCCGCCGTGCCGGTGGGGATGTAAAGATAAAGGATGTAAAGCCCGCCGAAGAGGATGGAGGCCAACACGCTGACGTTGGGGCGCCAGATGGTGAAGATGACCAGCGCGATGGCCAGCCAGCCGCGGTCACCAAACGCGTCGTTGGACCAGATGCCGCAGGCATAGTCCATCACGTAGTAAAGGCCGCCGAGGCCGGCGATCATGCAGCCGAGGCAGGTGGCGAGGTACTTATAGCGCGTGATGTTGATGCCGGCAGCGTCCGCCGTTGCGGGGTTCTCGCCCACGGCGCGCAGCTGCAGCCCCGTGCGCGTGCGGCGCAGGATGTAGGCGCTGACGAAGGCGATGAGAATCGCAAGATAGGCGAGAAAGCCGTAGCTCAGAAAAATCTTGCCGAACCAGCCGAGCTTGTCCGCGATGGCGAGGTGGCGGCTGAAAAATCCGCTCGTGGCGGAGAGGGCGATGGACGGCACGTCCAGACCGCTGATCTTGATCAGCGAGCCGCCGAAGAAGTTGCCGAAGCCCACGCCGAAGGTGGTCATCGCAAGACCGGTGACGTTCTGGTTGGCGCGGAGGGTTACGGTCAGGAAGCAGTAGAGCAGGCCCATCACCAGCGAACCGAGCAGGCAGCACAGCAGCGGGATGGCAAGGGCGAGAAAGCCGTTCATGTTCGCCGCGCCGCCGCAGGACTGTTCATAGAAGAACGCGCCGATGACGCCGCAGATGCCGCCGACGTACATCACGCCGGGGATTCCGAGGTTCAGGTTGCCGGATTTTTCCGTGAGCGTTTCGCCGATGCTGCCGAACAGCAGCGGAATGCTCTGCATTACGGCACGGGGGATGAAGGATACGATATCAAACATTCTCCTGCACCTCCTTTTCACGCTTGCGGAAGTTGAGCTTGTAGCTGATGAAGAACTCGCTGCCGATGATGAAGAAGAGGATCACGCCCGTGAGGATGTCACCGAAGGACTGGTTGAGTCCGAAAATCGTGGTGATCTCCTGCGCGCCGCGGTCAAGGAACACGAGCAGGAAGCTTGCAAAGATCATGAAGATGGGGTTGAATTTGGCCAGCCAGGCCACCATAACGCCGGTGAAGCCGCGTCCGCCCGCGATGGTGGTGGTCACGGTGTGGTCCGTGCCGCCGACGAGCAGCAGTCCCGCAACGCCGCACAGCGCGCCGGAGAGCAGCATCGTGCGGATGATGACCCGCTCTGTCTTGATGCCGACGTAGCGCGCGGTGCGCTCGCTCTCGCCGACGACGGAGATCTCATAGCCGTGCTTGGTGTAGTTGAGGTAGAAATACATCAAAACGCAGATCACAGCCACGATGAGGATGTTGAGCAGATATTTGTAGCTGCCGATCTGTGGCAGCCAGCCGGCCATGCTGTTTTGATGGATGATGCCGATCTTGCCCGAGCCCTTGGGCACTTCCCACACGATGACGAAGAAGGCCACGAGCTGCGTGGCAACGTAGTTCATCATCAGGGTGAAGAGCGTCTCGTTCGTGTTCCACTTTGCCTTGAAGATGGCGGGAATCACGCCCCAGATCGCGCCGGCGGCGATGGATGCGCCGACCATGATGATGATCAGCAGCCAGTTGGGGATTTTTTCGCCGAGCAGAATCATGCAGGCCGCCGTTGCCAGCGCGCCGGCAAGCACCTGACCCTCGCCGCCGATGTTCCAAAAGCGCATCCGGAACGCGGGCGTGAGCGCCAGCGAGATGCACAGCAAAATCGCAATGTTCTGTCCCAGAATCCAGAGCTTGCGGGGCGTGCCGAAAGCGCCTTCGAGCATGGTGCCGTAAACGGCCAGGGGGTTGAGCCCCGTGAGCGCCGTTGTGATGATGGCGCACACGATCAGCGCGAGGATGATCGCCGCCGCGCGGATGCCCCAGGAGATATACCACGGCAGCGCCGCGCGCTTGGAGATGTGCATAAGCGGAGTTTTCTGTTTATTCATCTTCTTCGCCACCTCCCAGTCGGGTCATCATCATGCCCACCTTGCGCTTGGTCGCGCCGCGTCCCGGAATGACGCCGCTGACCTTGCCGCCGCAGAGGACAAGAATTTTGTCGCACAGCTCCAGCAGAACGTCCAGATCTTCGCCGACGTAGATGACGGCAACGCCGGCCGCCTTCTGCTGGTTGATGAGTTCATAAATGGTGTAGGAGCTGTTGATGTCCAGCCCGCGCACGGCGTAGGCGGTCAGCAGTACGCTCGGCGCGGAGGAGATCTCGCGTCCGACGAGCACCTTCTGCACGTTGCCGCCGGAGAGCCGGCGCACCGGTGTGCTGACGCTCGGCGTGCTCACGGAGAGATCGCTGACGATTTTTTCCGCCAGCGCGCGGGGACTCTTGCGGTCGGTGAACAGGCCCTTGCCGCGCCGGAAGGAGCGCAGCATCATGTTGTCGGAAAGGTCCATGCTGCCGACGAGACCCATGCCCAGCCGATCCTCCGGCACGAAGGAGAGCGCAACGCCCATGTCCGCAATCGCCAGCGGATCCTTGCCGAGCAGCTCCTCGCGTGTGCCGTCGTCTTCAATGTAGCTGATGCTGCCGGATTCCACAACCTGCAGCCCCGCGATGGCCTCCAGCAGCTCTTTCTGTCCGCTGCCGGAGATGCCCGCAATGCCCATGATCTCGCCCGAACAGGCGGTGAAGGACACATCCTCCAACTTGAGCACACCGTCAATGCTGCGCACCGTGAGGTTTTTCACCTCGATGCGCGGCTTGGGGTCCACCGGCTCGGGGCGCTCGATGTTGAGCTCAACGGGATGGCCGACCATCATGTTGGTCATCTCCTGGGCATTGGTGTCCTTCGTGAGCATATCCCCAACGAAGTGCCCGTGCCGCAAAACGGCCACGCGGTCGGAAAGCGCCTCCACCTCATGCATCTTGTGCGTGATGATGACGATGGCCTTGCCGTCGTCACGCATGTTGCGCAGCACGGTGAAGAGCTTGTCCGTCTCCTGCGGGGTGAGCACCGCCGTCGGCTCGTCCAGAATCAGAATGTCCGCCCCGCGGTAGAGCACCTTGACGATCTCCACCGTCTGCTTCTGCGAAACGGTCATGTTATAGATCTTCTGCTTCGGGTCAAGCTCGAAGCCGTAGGCATCGCAGATGGCGCGGATCTTCTCGGCCGCAGCCTCCAGATTCAGCCGTCCCGCTTCCTTCAGCCCGAGCACGATGTTTTCCGTTGCCGTGAGCACGTCCACAAGCTTGAAATGCTGATGGATCATGCCGATGCCCAGGGCAAAGGCGTCCTTGGGAGAGCGGATGGATGCCGGCCTGTCCCCGATGAGGATCTCGCCCTCGTCGGGATAATAGATGCCGGAGAGCATGTTCATCAGCGTGGTTTTGCCGCTGCCGTTTTCTCCCAGCAGCGCCAGAATCTCGCCCTTGTAAATATCCAGCCACACCTTGTCATTGGCCGTGACCGGACCGAAGCGCTTGGTGATGTTGCGCATTTTGACTGCGGCGGTCTTGTTGTCCAAAAGAGCCCCCCCTTTATCTTCTGTGCGGGCCGCGCCCCGTTTCCCAAAAGCGGGAAGCTTGGGGCAAAACCCGGCTGCAGGGCGCGTGTTCACGCCCCGCTTCGCGTTTTCTTTTTGTTTTCCCAAAGGGCAGCGCAGCGGCTTTTCGTCGCTGCGCTGCCCTTTGGGCTGGGGCGGACGGCGCGTTTTCCAAACTATCGCGCAAGCCGTTCCCCAGTCCGGATAAACCGGAAAAAAGAACAGGCGCGGGAAGCCCCTTGCGTAAGGAGCTTCCCGCTTATTTTTTTACAGCTTAGAACGCGGTATCCAGGAAGTTGATGCCGTCGATCTGCAGATCGAAGTACGGCGCGGAGCGGAACTTGCTCTCCTGGAAGTGGCCGTCACCGATGACCTCGGTGTCCTTCTCATAGTTGGCGTCGGTGTCGACGTCAGCCATGTAGCTGGTGAGCGCTTCGCCGCCAACGGTGAAGGTGGAGGTGTCGAAGACGTGGCGGGTGCCGGCGATCAGCTCTTCCTTGGCGGTCTCGATGGCCTCGGCAGTGCCTTCGGCGGCAACCTGCTCGTTGATGTCGGTCAGAACGACGGACTTGGTGGCCATGGTGCCGGTCCAGTCAGCGTCGATCTTCTCGCCGTTCTTCACGGCGTTGATGGCATAAATGTAGTAGGGTGCCCAGTCGATGCGGGAGGACACGATGAAGGTGTTGGGGCAGGCAGTCTGCGTGGAGCCGTTGTAGGAGACGTTGGGAACGCCGGCGAGCTCGCAGGCAGTGGGAGCACCCATGGAGTCAGCGTGCTGGCTGATGAGCTTGCAGCCGCCTTCGATGAGCTTGTTGGCAGCTTCCTTCTCGGCGGTCTCATCGTACCAGGAGCCGGTGAAGGTAACATCCATCGTCACGCTGGGGCAGGCAGACTTGGCGCCCAGATAGAAGCTGGTCAGACCGGAAATAACCTCGGCGTAGGTGTAAGCGCCGACGTAGCCCATCTTGGCCTCGTCCGCGGTGAACTCACCGGCGTCGATCATCTCGTTGAGCTTCATGCCCGCGGCGACGCCGGCGAGGTAGCGGCCCTGATAGATGGCGGCGAAAGCGTTGTGGTAGTTGTCAAGATTCTCGGTGTGCGCCTTGGTGCCGGTGGAGTGGCAGAACTGCACATCGGGGAATTCCTTGGCGGCCTGGATCATGAAGTCCTCATGGCCGAAGGAGTCGGCAAAGATGATGCTGCAGCCGGCGTCTGCGAGCTCGCAGGCGGCGTCGTAGCACTCCTGGCCCTCGGGAACGTTGGTGCGGAAGAAGCGGTTCTCCTCGGGGATGTCGAGTCCGTCGCAGGCAGCCTTGGCGCCGTTCATGAAGTTAAGGTCATAGGTGGAGTTTTCGTCGTGCAGGAAGATGAAGCCAACCTTGATGTCAGCGGCCTCGTTGTCTTTGCCCTCACTGCCGCCGCAGCCCGCGAACAGGCCGACGCACAGCAGCAGGACCAGAGCAAGTGCGATGATTCTCTTCATTTCTCTTGTGTCCTCCCAAAAAAATATTTTGATAATTTTATAAGCACCGTTTATGCGGTGTTATACAAAAGGAATGCTTTGCCCGGACTCCCGCGCCCGAAGTCAAACGCTGCCGGGCTCAAATGTGTCCGGAATTAAAGCGCTGCCGGCGTCAAACACGCTGCCGGGCTCAAGCGCCGCCGGAGATCCATCTCCCCCGGACCTTAGGCCTCACCGAAAAACAGCTCCGTATCGGTCATGCGCTCCACAATGGCCAGCGACTCCACGCGCACGCCCATCTCGCGCAGCTGGTCGCCGCCGCCCTGAAAGCGCTTTTCAATCGCGCAGCTCGCGCCGCAAAGCGTGGCGCCTGCCTGCTCCACCAGACGGATCAGCCCGAACAGGGCGTTGCCGCTGGCGAGGAAATCGTCCACCAGCAGAACCCGATCCTCCGCGCGCAGATATTCCCGGCTCACGACCATGTCGTAATCGTTGCCGTGGGTGAAGGAATGCACGGGCGTTGAATACACCGAGCCGTCCACGTTGCTGGTTTTGTGCTTCTTGGCGAAGACCATCGGCACACCAAGCTCCATCGCCGCGGCGCAGGCAAGCGCGATGCCGCTGGCCTCGACCGTGAGGATCTTGTTCACGCCGCAGTCGGCAAAAAGTCTTGCAACCTCACGCCCCATCTCGCGCAGAAGCGCGGGATCGATCTGTTGGTTGAGAAAGCTGCCCACCATCAATACGCCGCCGGGCAGCACCCGGGCGTCCTGCAATATGCGATCTTCCAACAGCTTCATGGCCACTATCCCTCCAAATGCGGGAAACGCACGCGTTTTCCCGGTGCTGCGCTGCATGATCAGATGCACGCGTTTCCTCCGCGCGCGGGGCGCAAAAAAGAAACGAAGTCCGCACAAAAACCCGCCCCCCGCGCACAGCGGCGCGGCGCACGGTTCTCTCTAAAGAAAAAAACGGATCTCCGTCATCCTTATTCACAAAAACAATGATCGCTTTTGGAAATGACAGAACCCGTCTAACAGCTACAGTTTATATGAAGTCTCGACAATTTTCAAGCCCCAAAGGGTAAAATTTATGCGGACTTAATTTGGGAAATTCGGCATTTGCACCAAAAGGGAAACGGCCGGCTTTTTCAGCCGGCCGCAGACATGATTATATACCTCCGCTATAACGTCGGAACCGTTCCGGCTTGGCTCGGTATTTCACGCTCGACACCATGCCCATCGCGGCAAACAGCGCGAGGGTGGAGCTGCCGCCGTAGCTGAAGAAGGGCAGCGTGATGCCGATGACGGGCGCAATGCCCATGCACATGCCGGTGTTCAAAAAGGTCTGGAAAAAGATACTCGCGGCAACGCCGGTGCAAACGAGCAGACTCATGGTGTTTTTGCTCTTGATGCCGATGTAAATGCAGCGCACGAGGATGAGCATCAGCAGCAGAATGCAGATCAGGCAGCCGATCATGCCCAGCTCCTCACCGATGACGGCGAAGATAAAGTCCGTATGCTTGGCGGGCAGGGAAGAGCTTTGCGTCTGTGGACCCTGGCCAAGCCCCGTGCCTGTCAGCTGGCCGGAAGCCAGCGCCAGTTTGGACTGGTTAGGCTGCCAGGTGATGCCGTAGCCGGTGGGATCCACCACGTCGGGGATGTAGGGCGCGAGGATGCGGTCTTTCTGATACTGCTTGAGCACCTTCGACCACACGATAGGCATCACGGCCGCGATGCCTGCCGCGCCGATGAGGAACCAATAGACCTTCAGCCCCGAAACAAAGAGCATCGTGATGAAGATGAACAGATACACCAGCGCAGAGCCGAGGTCGCGCGAAGCCCAGATCAGCAGTCCCGTCGGCAGCAGGAAATGCACAAAAAGCTGCCCCACGGAGATCACGGAGTCCAGCCGCTTGAATTCCTTGAGATAGCTCATGTGCTTGGCCATGACGAGGATGAACAGAACCTTGACGATCTCGGCCGGCTGGATGCCGATGCCGAAAAAGCGCAGCCATGCGCGGTTACCGGTGTCGTCCTCGTAGCCGAGCGGGGTGCGCAGCAGGAGGATCAGCACGGCGGAGAAGATATAAAGGATGGCCCATTTGTCGGCCAGAACGTCCACGTCCAGCACCGTGAAGAGCACGAACACCGCAATGCCCAGCAGGAACGCGCCCGTCTGCACCGCGACGAAGGAGCCCGAGTCATAGGTCTTTGTCGCGCTGGAGATGACGATCAGCCCGAAGATGGAGGCCGCACAGCACAGCAGCAGCAGAATAAGATCCGCCCTGCGCAGGAAATCCAGGGCGTAGGCTCCGACTTTTTTCAGCATATGCGCGTCCCCCTTTCTGAAAAACAGGATAAGGCCGGAAAGCATCCGATTTGCAGCAATTCCGGAAAGCGAATTTATATTATCATAAAGAAATCCTTTACGCAATCCTATTTTTGTTGTATAATACTCCGAGTGCAGATTTTCGCGCGCGTTGTCGCCGCGGCGCAGAGCGGACAAAGCCGCCGGAAGGCGGGCGCAGTGATGCGCAGCGCAGCGCGCAGGCGCGGAAAATGTTTTCTGCATGGAAAAGGGAGGGCAGCCGGGTATGATCGTGCGCAGCAGCAGCGAAGCGGAAACCGAGCGTATCGGCGAGAATCTGGCCCGTGCGCTGCCGGAGGGCAGCGTGGTGGCGCTTTACGGGGACCTCGGCGCGGGGAAAACCGCCTTTGTGCGCGGCATGGCGCGCGGCCTGGGCATTGAAGCGCGTGTCAGCAGCCCGACCTTTACGATCGTCAACGAATATGCCGGCGGCGGCCGCGAGCTGCTGCATTTTGATATGTACCGTCTCGGCGGGGCGGAGGAGCTCTTCGACATCGGCTGGGACGATTATCTTGCGCGCGGCGCGGTGTGCGCCGTGGAGTGGAGCGAGAATGTGGAGGATGCCTTTGACGGCAGCGAAGTCCGCGTGACGCTGCGCAAGCTCTCGGATACGCTGCGCGAGATTGAGATTGCATTTGATTCGGAGGAGGACAGCGGGGAATGCTGATGCTGGCATTGGACGCCTCGGCGAAGGCGGCGTCCGCGGCGCTTGCGCGCGACGGGGTGCTGCTCGGGCAGTATTTTCAAAACTGCGGCCTGACGCACAGCGCAACGCTTCTGCCCATGGCGGAGGCGCTGCTGAAAAACTGCGGCCTGTCCGTTTCGGATGTGGACATTTTTGCCGTGACGAAGGGTCCGGGTTCTTTCACGGGCGTGCGCATCGGCGTGGCGACGGTCAAGGGTCTCGCCTGGGCGCAGGATAAGCCCTGCATCGGCGTCTCAACGCTGGAGGCCATGGCCTGGAACGGCCTGTGCGCGCCGGAGGGCAGCCTCATCTGCTGCGCGATGGACGCGCGGCGCAATCAGGTTTATAATGCGCTGTTTTGCGCAGAAAACGGGCAGGCACAGCGCCTGTGCCCGGACCGCGCCATCTCGCTTGCCGAGCTGGTGGCGGACATCCGCGCGAGAGAAGATTTTTCCGCCGTTTTCGTAACGGGGGACGGGGCAAGCCTCACCTTTGCCGCGCTGCAGGAAGCGGGCATCCCCGCCATTCTTGCGCCGGAGGTGGTGCGGCACCAGTGCGCATGGGGCGCCTGCCTTGCCGCGCAGGGGAAGACACCGGAATCCGTCCATGATTTGCTGCCGAGCTATCTGCGGCTGTCCCAGGCGGAGCGGGAGCGTCAGGCGCGCCTTGCCCGGGAAGAAAATAAGGAATCCCAGATATAATGCAGATATAATCCAACAGAATCCAACATGCAACAGACAAAGGAGAAGAGAAAAATGGGAAAACTGCATGTCTTTGATCACCCGCTGATTCAGCACAAGCTGTCCATCCTCCGCGATGAGGAAACCAGCGTCAAGGAGTTCCGTGAGCTCGTGGGCGAAATCGCCATGCTCATGTGCTTCGAGGCGACGCGCGACCTGCCTTTGGAGGAGGTCGAGGTGAAAACGCCCGTGGCCATGGCAAAGGTCAAGCGCCTCGCCGGCAAGAAGCTGGCCGTCGTGCCCATCCTGCGCGCCGGACTCGGTATGGTGGACGGTATGCTCAAGATGATCCCCGCGGCGAAGGTCGGGCATATCGGCCTGTACCGTGACCCCACAACGCTGGAACCGGTGGAGTATTACTGCAAGATGCCGCCGGATATCTCGGAGCGGGACGTGATCGTGGTCGACCCCATGCTCGCAACGGGCGGCAGCGCCATCGCCGCGATCGGCTTCATGAAGAAATACGGCTGCAAGCACATCAAGCTCATGTGCATCATCTCCGCGCCCGAGGGCGTCAAGGCTGTGCAGGAGGCGCACCCGGATGTGGACATCTACACCGCCGCGCTGGACAGCCATCTCAACGAGCATTGCTACATCGTCCCCGGTCTGGGCGACGCCGGCGACCGTATCTTCGGCACCAAGTGATGCGGGAGTCCTGAGAGGGGAGTGCTTTGAAAAATGAGCGTTATTAAATATCTTTTTGTTGCCGCTTATGTCATTTTCGTTCTGGTCATCGGCCTGCGCTCGAAGAAAGAGGTCACGGACGGCGGCGATTCCTATCTGCTTGGCGGACGGAGCATCGGCCCGGTGGTCACGTCCTTCTCCTTCGCTGCGACCTATATCTCCGGCGTGTGCATGGTCAACGCCGGTAAGATCGGCTGGGACTGGGGCATCGGCGGCATGTGGAACGCGTGGATCAACGTCATCCTCGGCATGGCCTTCACCTGGGGCCTGCTGGGCGTGCGCAGCCGCGTGATGAGCGAAAAGCTCGATGTGCAGACCCTGCCGGATTACCTGCGCGTGCGCTTCAACACGCAGTATTTCAAGCTGATCGGCAGCCTTGTCATCTTCGTTTTCATGATTCCCTATACGGCGGCGGTCTTCTCCAGCCTGTCGTATATGTTCAAGTCCGTGTTCGGCCTGCCCTATGAGTACGCCGTCATCTGCATGGCGGTGCTCGCGGCGTTCTATCTGGTCATCGGCGGCTATAAAGCTGCCGCGAAGATCGACGTTGCGCAGGGCGTGGTCATGGTCGGCGGCGGTGTGATCCTCGCGGTTGCAACGCTGATTGCCCCGCAGGTCGGCGGCCTGTCCACGGGCCTGCAGCGCCTTTCCGAGGTTGGCACCTTCGTCAACAGCTCCGGCGTGGAGACCAACGGCGCGGAGCTTGCCAACTTCTTCTTCAAGGGCAACTGGGGCATGCTCATGGGCATCATCCCCTTTGTGCTGATGACCTCCTGGGCGCCCAACGGCCTGCCGCAGATGGCCACCAAATTCTTCGCCATCAGCAGCCCCAAGCAGATCAAGATCGGCGCAATCTGCTGCTCCGTGATCGGCATCGTCATCCTCACGGGCGTGCATCTTCCCGGCATGTTCGTGCACCTGTTCTATGAGGAGCTGCCCGCGGGCGGCACCAACGTGCTCGTGCCCGATATGCTCAACATGATCTTCGGCCAGGGCGTTGTCGGCCAGCTTTGCCTGTCCTTCATTCTGCTGCTGGTGCTCTCGGCGTCCATGTCCACGCTGGCCGGTCTTGTTCTGGCCTCCTCCGCGGCCCTGGGCAGTGACTTCATCAAGGGCTATGTCAAAAAGGACCTGAGTGAGAAGCAGACCACGCGGCTGCTGCAGGGCTGCACGGTGTTCTTCGTCGTGGCGGCGCTCGTGCTCGCGCTGCTCAATCTCGGCGTCATCTCCAGCATCCAGAGCCTTGCCTGGGGCGCGATGTCCGGCTTCTTCCTCGCGCCGTATATCTACGGCACGCTCGGCAAGTGGCCCACCAAGGCGGGCGCCATCGCGGGCTCCGTGTCCGGCATCGCCATCGCCGTGCTGATCCCGACGCTTGTGAAGTCTGTCTTCCCCGGCCTTGCGCCCTATTGCACAACGGTCAACGCCTGCGCCATTGCAACGATCGTTCCGATGATCGTCATGCCCGTGGTCAGCGCGTTCACGAAGAAAGTCTCGCCCGCGCGCGTGCGCTTTGCGTTTGACGAGGATATGTCCGTCGTCGGCGAAGCGAACATCCCCGCGGAATAAAGCGTTTTCCGCAGCGGAATAAAGAGATCCCAAAGCCTCCCTTGTGTAAAGGGAGGTGGCACGGCGCAAGCCGTGACGGAGGGATTGTCTTTGCTGATACATAAACAAAAACCCCGGCCCGTGCGCATCGCACGGGCCGGGGTTTTTCTTATGCCCACCCGACTTCCGGGTGGGTATTGCTTATTTTCCTCCGCGAAAAATCTTAATGATAAGCTTCAGGGGTATCCAGATCACGAAATACGCAGCCCAAATAATCAAAACCCACTTGCCTAAACCCATTCAAAGCGCCTCCCTTAACAGATGCAGACCCTTTTCTCCGCGCCCGGCGGAAAAGCGCGCTTGTTTTTACAGATTGCCTGTTTCGCACAAAACGGCGGTGAGCGCAACGAGCGGCGCTGTCTCACAGCGCAGAATGCGCGGCCCCATGGAGCAGATGGAAAAACCGAGCTTGCGCGCCATGTCCACCTCGAAGGGTTCAAATCCGCCCTCCGGCCCGGTGACAACCGCGCAGCTTTTCGCCTCGGACTGCAGCCGCACCGCATCGCGGATGGGGATGCGCTCGCCCTCTTCGTAGAGGAAAAGCTTCAAATCCTGCTTCATCACAATGTCCAGCGCGGCGGCATAGTCCTCCACCGTGCGCACCTCGGGAATCACGCCGCGGCCGGACTGCTTGGCCGCCTCCAGCGCGATGCGCTGCCAGCGCTCGGTCTTGCGCTCAATGCTGCGCGCATCGGGCCGCGCCACGCAGCGTTTGGAGGGGAAAAACACGATTTCGGATGCGCCGTTTTCCGTGCATTTCTGCACGATAAATTCCGCCTTGTCGCCCTTGGGGAAGGCCGCAAGCACCACGCAGCGCAGCGAGGGCTCCGCGGGCGAGAGCTGTTCGCTCAGAATCTCCGCCTCCGCCGTGCCGTCGGAAAGCGCAGTCAGGCGGCAGGTGAATTCTTTCCCCGTCCCGTCGCAGAGGACGAGCTTTTCTCCGAGCTTCATGCGCAGCACCTTGATGTGCGCCGCGTCCGCGCCGCTGAGCACGGCGATTCCGCCGACCTGATTGGTGCCGGCAACAAAAAATCTGGGCATAGACAGATCCCTCCGGATTTACAGTTTGCATAAAAAAAGAAAAGGCGATTTCTGCGCGTATTATCGCACAAATCGACTTTCTTTGCAAGAGGCCGATTCACCGCCGGCGCCCATTTCATCCCTATCCGCGCGCGGAAACGAAATAACGCCAACGCTGCCCGCTTCATCCCCACGGATCGCTTCGCCGCCGCGCCAATCCCGCCGCCGGTTTCCCCACCACCTCTCAGCCCTCGCGTCCACTTCCCGTCGCGCTTCGTCCCTCTCCTTGCCCAATTCCGCCGTCGCGATTCGTCCCACTCCGTGCCCCTTCCGCCAAGCCATCTCACCCCACACCTCCCCCATACATATACTGGGGCAGGGGGGAGAGCACATGGACGAGGAACTCTTGTGCGGACTGGAAAATTTTGAGGCCGTGTGGCGACGCGTGCGCGGGGAAGCGCCGCCCGCTGTGCCGGCGAGGACGGTGCCGACGCCGCAGTCGCACACGCTCTGCGCGCTGATGGATGAAAAATGCGCGCAAAGCCGCCTGTATGCGGCGCTCGCGCGCTGCTGCGGCCCGCTGCGCAGCGAGCTGGAGCGCCTCGCGCGGGAGGAAAGAAGGCAGTTTCGCGCCTTGCAGCTGGAATATTTCCTCATCACGGGCGCCTGCCACAGCGCGGGCGCGGGCTGCGCGCATTTCACCGATGTCAAAAGCGGCCTGCGCATGGCATGGCTGCAGGAAAAAGAGAGCGCGGCTGCGTTGGAGCGCGCAGCGCTCTCTGCGGAGGCGACGCTGCGGGAAACGCTGCTGCGCCTTGCCAAAGAGGACGAAGCGCACGCGCGCACGCTCTACGCCGTGCTGCGCAGTTGCTTTTGCACCGACTGATCCACGCCCGCGCCGAAATGACTTCCCAGACGCGCGAAGCTGTGGTATACTGGCTAAAAACGCCCGAGAGGGCAATCCATACGAAAGCTGGAAGAATTATGTCAACCGAAAAGCTCTATTATCAGGACGCCTATCTGCGCAGCTTCACGGCCACGGTGCTGCGGTGCACGAGCGCGAAGGGCGGCTATGTTGTCGTGCTCGACCGCACGGCCTTTTATCCGGAGGGCGGGGGACAGCCCTGCGATTTCGGCACGCTCGGCGGCCTGCCGGTGACGGATGTGCACGAGCGCGGCGGCGAGGTGGAGCATCTCGTGCCGGGTCCGCTCACGCCGGGCGACACGGTCACGGGCGAGATTGACTTTGCCCGCCGCTTTGACCTGATGCAGCAGCACTCCGGCGAGCACATCGTCTCGGGGCTGATCTGCGCGCAGTTCGGCTGCGACAATGTGGGTTTTCACATCGGCGCGGAGCGCGTGACCATTGACTTCAACGTGGAGATAGACGCGCGCTCGCTTGCGGAAATCGAGCGCCGCGCCAATGAATACATCTGGGAAAACCACGAAACGGAGATTTTCTACCCCACGCCGGAGGCGCTCGCGGCGCTTCCTTACCGCAGCAAAAAGGAGCTTGAGGGCGAGGTGCGCATCGTGCGCTTTCCCGGCGCGGACACCTGCGCCTGCTGCGGCACGCACGTTGCGCGCAGCGGCGAGGTGGGGCTGGTCAAGCTGCTCGACCACAAGCGTTTTCGCGAGGGCGTGCGCATCGAGATGCTCTGCGGCGGCCGCGCAAAGCGCTATTTTGACGAGGTCGAGGCGCAGAATCGGGGCGTTTCCGTCCTGCTCTCGGCCAAGCCTTTGGAGACGTGCAGCGCCGTGAAGCGCCTTGCGGAGGAGGCGGAGGCGCTGCGCTACCGGCTCTACGGATTGGAGCAGGCGCAGTTTGCGCGCACGGCGCAGGCGCTTTCCGGCGCGGGTGATGTGCTGCTGTTTTGCGGCGAGTTGAACGCCGACGCCGTGAGAAGGCTTGCCGCCGCCGTTTCGGAGCGCTGCGGCGGCATCTGCGCGCTGTTCTCCGGCGAGAGCGGGGATTATAAATATGCCATCGGCATGCCCGATGGGGATTTGCGGAAGTTTGTGGGCGAGATGAATGCCGCACTTTCCGGCCGCGGCGGCGGGAAAAACGGCTTTGCCCAGGGCTCGGCCTCTGCCTCCCGCGCCGAGGTGGAAGCCTTCTTTGCCGCAAAAGGCATCCTCCCGCGCTCTGCGGATGCGCTGTAAGCGCAGGCGGCATCCCCCAAAGCAAGTGCGCCCATACATAAGCCACACCACCCGTTCCCGCAAGCGGACACCACACCACCCGTTCCCGCAAGCGGACACCAAACACCCACTCCATAACCGAACCCCGGCGGCATCCCCGCCGCCGAATACAAAAAACCCGGCCTGTGCTTTTCTGCACAGGTCGGGTTTTTCTTGATGGAGAAGCGGCGAAGCGCTTTCCCTGTATGTTCCGAAGAACTTAGCCGCGCTCGGCGTAAATCTTGCGGGAGTGCTTGTAAACTTCCTCGAGGAAGATGGGGCTGGTGTCACGGTGCGCGGCGAGGCCGAGGACGACGGGCTTGCCGGGCTGGGTGTATTCCTCAACGAACTTGCGGGCGAAGGCGCGCTGCTCTTCCTCGGTGGCGTTGGCATAGTCGAACTTATCCGGCCAGACGGCGAAGACGATCTTGTCGCCATACTTCTCGTAGAGCTCGTGGATGTTGTTCATCAGCTGGGGACCCCACTGGTCGAAGCCGCCGTCGATGTAGCACTGGATGCGATCCTCGGTGTGACCGCAGGAGTGCAGCGTGGCGATGCGGCCCTTGGAGTGGATGTGGTCGGTGATCTGCTTCATGTAGGGCACGAAGAGCTCGTAGGCAACCTGCTGGGAGAAGAAGGGAGCCTTCTGAGCGCCCCAGTCGTCATGGACGTTGATGAAGTCGAGCGCCGGATAGTGCTCGCAGAGCATGTCGATGACCTCGCAGGCCATGTCGGTCGTGCTCTGGAAGAGGTCCTTGATCGCGTCGGTCTGATCCTCGTCGATCAGCGCGAGGGCGGCGGGCATGAAGTCCATGAAGGAGATCAGACGCTCAAACCAGAAGCCGTTGACCAGAGAGATCTCAGCGGAGTAGCGCTTGTCGATCTTGTTCTCCTTGGCCTCCTCAGCCCATTCCCAGGATTTGACATCGGGAATCTTGATGACGTTTCTCCAGTTGTTGACGTCGTCGAGCAGCGGGTTGCCGGGGTGGACGATGGAGCCGCCGGCGGAGGGCACGAATTCCCACTTCAGGCCGAAAATGTCCACAGAGTCCTCGCGCAGGCCGCGGCCGAGACGCAGGCTGTAAAGCTTGGAGTTAAAGTTGCGGTTTTCGCCCGGCATGGGGATCCAGAAGGGCTTCTTCTCGTAATACAGCGCGCCGAAGTTCTCGCGCGCGGAGACGGGCGTGTTGTACATCTTGAGCTCGGGGAAGCTTGCATAGGGCTGGTAAATTTCAACGACTTCCAGCTCGCTCTCAACAAAGGGAATCTTTCTGAACATCGTGTTACTTCCTTTCTGCGTTATACTGCAGACAGTATAGCAATTCTCGCCGGGAAAGTCAAACCGCATTTGCATATTTTTGCCGAATCGGCAAAACAGGGGACAAAACCGCCGCGCGGCAAAGTTCAGCGCCCGCGCGCGCGGCGGACAGACGCCCTTGGCGCCGCCGGCTCTTGTGTCCGGGGGCCTTGTGTGGTAGTATGAGAGTAAGCGCACCGGGAGAACAAACGAACGGACAATAAGAGAACTCCGGGAACGAGCGAACGGACAACAAGTGAACTCCGGGAATGAACCAACGGACAACAAGCGAACTCCGGGAATGAACCAACCGACAATCCGGAATGGGATGGGGGAAAACTTATGAAATTCAAAATCGCCTTGCTGCAGCTCCTGCCGGGGAAGAACATTGAAGAACAGGCGCAAAAGGGCGAAGCGGCCTGCCGAAAGGCCAAGGCGCTCGGCGCGGATGTCGCGCTGTTTCCCGAGATGTGGAGCGATGGCTATGCCCTGCCGCAGACGCCGGGTGAGGCAGAGGCGCTGGCCGTTTCCAAAGACGGGGAATTCGTCACGGGCTTTCAGAAGCTCGCCAAAGAGCTGGAGATGGCCATCGCCATCACATATCTGGAAAAGTACGCGCCGCAGCCGCGCAACAGCGTCACGCTTTTTGACCGCTTCGGAAGAGAAGTGCTGCACTATGCAAAGGTGCACACCTGCGCCTTTGATCTGGAAAAGATTCTCTCGCCGGGGGAGGATTTTTACGTCGCGGAGCTGGACACGGGCGGCGGAAAAGTGAAAGTGGGCTGCATGATCTGCTTTGACCGGGAGTTTCCCGAAAGCGCCAGAATCCTCATGCTCAAGGGCGCGGAGGTGATCCTCGCGCCGAACGCCTGCCCGATGGAGATCAACCGTCTCTCCGCGCTGCGGACAAGGGCCTATGAGAATATGCTCGCCATCGCCACCTGCAATTACCCGGCGGGGCAGCCGGACTGCAACGGCCGCTCCACGGTGTTCGACGGCGTCGCCTGGCTTTGGGACGAGCCCGACGTGCGGGATATGTGCGTTTTCGAGGCGCCCGGGGAAGAGGGCGTCTATCTCGCGGAGATCGACATGGATCAGCTGCGCAGCTACCGCGCCGACGAGGTGATGGGAGATAAGTTCCGCCGTCCGGAAGCCTACGGAATGCTCGCTCAGCCGCAGAACTGAGGCAGCACGCGGGGACGGACAGCCCTTTCGCTTTGCATAGAAAAAGCCGACCTGTTTTTGAACAGGCCGGCTTTTTTTCTTTTTCACAAAGCGCATCGCGCCTCCCCAGCACAGAGCCGGAGCGTGCGTTTTTCGCATCGAAGCGCAAAACGCTTTTATTTCTTGTCGGCTTCCGCCCCGTCCGCGTCGAGCACGCCCTTGAGTCCGGCGGCGAGACCGGCAAGCCCCTGAATCTCCGAGGGGATGATGATCTTCGTTGCGCGGCCGTTGGCGGCGGCAGCGAAAGCCTCCAGCGCGCGGATGCGGATGACCGCATCGGTCGGGGAGCTTTCGTTGATGAGCTTGATGCCCTCTGCCGTGGCGCGCTGGACGGTGAGGATGGCCTCCGCCTCGCCCTGCGCTTCCAGAATCTGCTGCTGCTTCTTGGCGTCGGCGCGCAGGATGGCGCTCTCGCGCTCGCCCTCGGCGATGAGGATGGCGGACTTCTTTTCGCCCTCCGCCTGCAGAATCGCCTCGCGGCGCTCGCGCTCGGCCTTCATCTGACGCTCCATGGCGTTTTGAATTTCCTTGGGCGGCATGATGTTTTTCAGCTCCACGCGGTTGACCTTGATGCCCCAGGGATCGGTGGCCTCGTCGAGAATCACGCGCATTTTGCCGTTGATGATGTCACGGCTGGTCAGGCACTGGTCCAGCTCCAGCTCGCCGATGATGTTGCGCAGGGTGGTCGCCGTCAGGTTTTCGATGGCGGTCATGGGGTTCTCCACGCCGTAGGCATAGAGCTTCGGGTCGGTGATCTCAAAATAAATCACCGTGTCGATCTGCATGGTGACGTTGTCCTTGGTGATGACGGGCTGCGGCGGGAAATCCACAACCTGCTCCTTCAGCGAGACGATCTTGGCCACGCGCTCAATGAACGGCACCTTGAAGTGCAGTCCGACGTTCCAGGTCGTGGAATACGCGCCGAGACGCTCAATGACAAAGGCGCGCGCCTGCTGCACAACGCGGATGTTTTTGATGAGAATGATCAGAATAATGAGTGCAACAACACAGATGATAACAGGGCCTAAATACGGCATGATGTTTCCTCCTTTTTGAAATTCTGTTTGGTTTTTTTACACTTCAGCTCCGGCCGGGACCTTTGCCTCGGCTGGGCTGACGATGAGCTTGACGCCCTCGATTTTCTCCGCACGCACGAGCGTTCCCTTTGCGATGGGGCTGCCGTCTGCGCTGCGCGCCGTCCAAACCTTACCGCCGATGCGCACGGCGCCCGCGGCCTCGATGTTGTCGATGTCCTCCTCGACAAGACCGATCTGCCCGATCACGCGGTCGGCATTCGTGGGCTTGGCCCGGCTGTTGATGTATTTTTTCACCAGCGGCCGCGTCAGATACAGCACGACGACGGACACAACGGCAAACAGCGCGATTTGCAGCCAAATCGGCCCGTGACACAGCGCCGCTATAAAAGCCACGAGTGCGCCGAGCGCGAACCAGATGGAGGTCAGTCCCGCCGTGACGCCTTCGATCACCAGAAACGCCACGAACAGCACGCCCCAGACGATCAGCATGATGGTGTTGGGCATAGCCTGCTCCTTTCTGCCCCTGCTTGCCGCCGGGATTTTCTCCCATACGCGGCAGAGCAAAGAATTTTTTGTTTCCGTTTCTATCTTATCGTATTTTGCGCAAAATATCAATGGTATCTCGTTGCATTTTATGCAAAAAATCAACAGAATCCGCGTCCCCCGTCGCATAAGCAAAAGCATCCCAAAAAACGACGGCTTCAAGGCGAAAGCGCCCTTTTGCTTTGCATAGAAAAACGGAGACAGCTTCTTTCGCGAAGCGTCTCCGTTTCTTATGCTTTTTTTAGCGATATTTCTCCGGCAGAGAGTCGTCCTGATCGATCCATTCCTGCACCTGCGTAACGGAGTAGTCATGCTCACCGATGCGGGCGATGACCTCCACAATGCCGGCGTTGATGATCATTCTGCGGCACATGGAGCAGGAGGTCGTGTCCAGCAGCAGCTCGTTGGTCTTCGCGTCGCGCCCGACGAGATAGAGCGTGCCGCCAATGGTGTCGCGCCGCGCGGCGGAGATGATGGCGTTGGCCTCGGCATGGACGCTGCGGCAGAGCTCGTAGCGCTGGCCGGAGGGGATGTTCAGTTCCTCACGGGAGCAGTAGCCCAGATCGGAGCAGTTGCAGCGGCCGCGGGGCGCGCCGTTGTAGCCGGTGGAGAGAATTTCGTCGCTGCGCACGATGATCGCGCCGTACTTTCTGCGCAGGCAGGTGCTGCGCTGGAGCACCGCGTCTGCGATGTCCAGATAGTAATTGATCTTGCTCGTCCGTTGTTCCATGGAAATGCCTCCCGTATGTATTTATATTTGTATTTTTTCCGTCGGTTTATCAGAACACCACGGCCGTGGTGATTTCCGGCATGTCGTGATGCAGAAACGGCTTGTCCTTTGCGCCCTGCATCCGCGCGCAGAATCCCGCAAAAACCGGAAACGCCGGCCATGCCGTATTTTGCTTTTATGATATAGAAAAAAGCCGCCTCCGTCAACAAAATCCTTGCCGGAACGGGGAAAAGAAGCGCGAAGCGGGCACTTTGCAGCGCGAAACGGAGAAAACCGCGCCCTTTCGGGCGGGAAAGCCAAGCCTTGCCAAAGCCTGCCGGGCGTGGTATACTGCGGCTATGAAAGAGAACTACCAGCTTTTGACGGATAAGTGCATTGCGGGTCTGGACTCCCGGCCGCGCCTGCTGCTGCACGCCTGCTGCGGCCCCTGCGCGAGCTATGTGCTGGAATATCTGGCGCCGGTCTTTGACATCACGGTGCTGTACTATAACCCGAACATCCGCCCGCAGGCGGAGTATGACAAGCGGCTTTACTGGCTCCGCCGCGTGATCGAAGGCTTGGGCCTTGCCGAAAGCGTGCCGCTGCTCGCCGAGCCGTGGCGGGGTGGGGATTTTCTCCGCGCGTCGCTTGGGCTGGAAAATGAGCCGGAGGGCGGCAAGCGCTGCGTGGAATGCATCGGCCTGCGCATGGAGGAAACCGCGCGCCGGGCAAGGGACGAAGGCTTTGACTTTTTCTGCACGACGCTGTCCATCTCGCCACATAAGAACGCGGAAATGATCAACCGCCTCGGGCGGGAGCTTCAGGCGCGCTACGGTGTGCGCTGGCTGCCGTCGGACTTCAAAAAGCGCGGCGGCTTTTTGCGCAGCACGCAGCTTTGCGCGGAAATGGGCATCTACCGGCAGGCCTGGTGCGGCTGCCTGCCGCCGGAGGAACTTTCCGGCGCGGAGATGGAATAAAGGCGGCCGGCAAGCCCCACGGAGGCGGAATAGCCACCCGCGCGCGGCATCCGGAAACAGAACCGAAAAACGATTTCCGGCGCGAAGCCGGAAACAGAAACGAAGCGGGAAAGCCGCATGCGCGTGACCGATGCGCGGAGGCTTTTTCCGCATCATGCCCCGCGTGGGCAAAGGAAAGCCCAAAGCGCTTTCCGAAAAATAACAGGTTCCCTCACCCTGATCAAAAAGGAATGAAAACAACGTGAACTTTTCGACAAAGAAGCTTGTGGTTTCCGCGGTGGTCGCGGCGCTCTATGTACTGCTTGGCCTGCTCAGCAGCGCGCTGGGTCTGGCATGGGGGCCGGTGCAGCTTCGCCTGAGCGAAGCGCTGTGCGTGCTGCCCTGCATCCTGCCCGGCAGCGCGCTGGGGCTCACGATCGGCTGCGTGATCTTCAATCTGCTCAGCCCTTACGGGCCTGTCGATCTCATCTGCGGCAGTCTGGCAACGCTTGTGGCGGCGCTGGCCACCGCAAAAATCAAAAAGCCCGCGCTTGCGTGGCTGTCGCCGGTGCTGTGCAACGCCCTTGTGATCGGCGCCATGCTCGCCTGGTATGAGACGGGCTTTTCCGCCGGTTTCTGGCGGCTCTTCGGTTTCAACGCCCTTTGGGTCGGGCTGGGCGAGGCGCTCAGCTGCTGCCTTCTCGGCGCATTTCTGCTCAAACTCGTTCCAAAGCTGCCTTCGCTGCGAGGCATGATAAAGGGGGATCCGTCATGAAAGTCAGAAAAGCGATCATTCCCGCCGCCGGACTCGGCACGCGTATGCTCCCGAACACCAAAAGCATCCCCAAGGAGATGCTCCCGCTCGTGGATAAACCGGTGATCCAGTACATTGTGGAGGAAGCGGTTTCCGCCGGTATCGAGGAAATCCTCATCATCACCAACCGCGGCAAAAGCTCGATGGAGGATTATTTCGACTATGCGCCCGATCTGGAAAAGGCGCTTTTGCGCGACGGGAAGACCCGCGAGTGCGAAACGATTCGCGCCGCGGCGGACATGGCGGATGTGTTCTATCTGCGCCAGAAGGAGACCAAGGGCCTCGGCCACGCGGTGTGGCGCGCGAAAAGCTTTGTCGGCAACGAGCCCTTTGCCGTCCTGCTCGGGGACGACATCATGCTCTCGGAAACGCCCGTGCTGCGGCAGCTTGTGGACGCGGCGGAGAAATACGGCTGCTCGGCTATCGCCGCGCGTGAGGTGGACGATGCGCACATCGTGAAGTATTCCTCCCTGCAGATCAGCCCGCTGGAAGATCGCATCTATCGCATCCACGACATGAACGAGAAGCCGACACTCTCCGAGAAGCTCTCCAATTATGCCATTCTCGGCCGCTACGTGCTCACGCCGGAGATTTTTTCCATTCTGGAATCGACACCGCCCGGCCGCAATAATGAGATTCAGCTCACGGATGGCATGCGTGAGCTCTGCCATCAGCAGAGTATGGTCGCCGTGGATTTCGAGGGGAAACGCTATGACACGGGCAACCTCTGCGGCTATCTGGAGGCGACGATTGACTTCGCGCTGCGCAATGCGGAGGTTGGCCCCTGGCTGCGCGAATTCATGCGCGAAAAGCTTGCAGATTGATTTTCTCAATAAAATGAAAAATCCTGCTTGACAAGCGGGACTGTCTTTAGTATAATGGCGAAGCTGTTGATGGAACGGTCACGGGAGCATAGCTCAGCTGGTTAGAGCACCTGCCTTACAAGCAGGGGGTCACTGGTTCGAGTCCAGTTGTTCCCACCAGCTCTCGTAATCGCGCTTTCGCAGTTTTCATTTGGCTCAGTAGTTCAGTTGGTTAGAACGCCAGCCTGTCACGCTGGAGGTCGACGGTTCGAGCCCGTTCTGAGTCGCCATATGCCTCTGTAGCTCAGTTGGTAGAGCAGCGGACTGAAAATCCGCGTGTCGTTGGTTCGACTCCGACCGGAGGCACCATCTCCCAATGAACGCCCATCGGGCGTTCATTGGGCAGCGTGAAAAATATGCGGCCTTAGCTCATCCGGTAGAGCGCCACCTTGCCAAGGTGGAGGTAGCGAGTTCGAGCCTCGTAGGCCGCTCCACAAAAAACGATCTGCTCCGATTCGGAGCAGATCGCCTATATGGCGCCATAGCCAAGCGGTAAGGCAGCGGACTGCAAATCCGCGATTCCCCGGTCCGATTCCGGGTGGCGCCTCCAGAAAAAGGACTTCACTTTTGTGAAGTCCTTTTTTTATGAAATTTGCCCATTTCATTTTCATATCGATTTTTGGAAAGGAATGGGTTATAATGAGCGGCGAAGCGTGCGCGGCGTCCGGATGGAAAAAGGCGCTGCTGCGCGCCGTCGTGCTGTCCATAGCATTCATCGGGAATATTTTTTATGGCGGGAAGTGTTATGATGAAACGGTTTTTGGCGTTATTGATGTGTGCGTGTCTGCTCGCGGGGCTGGCCGGCTGCAAAACGCAGGCGGAGGACGTAGAAAAAGAAGCGGAAGAAGCCTCGGAAAATACATACCGGGTCTATACGCCCGATGAGGAAAACATCGTTGTGGATGAGCAGGAGCAGATCACCTACGTGAACAATATGCTCATGGTTGTGTTTGATGAGGACGCTTCCGAGGACGATGTTGCATCGCTCGTGGAATCCGTGGAGGGCAAGGTGATCGAAACCGTTCCCTCCATCCGTCAGTATCAGATTCAGATTCCGGAGCGGGATCTGCAGGGGCTTGCGGAGCTGGTTGCGCGCGTGGAGCAAAATGACTGCGTGCTGTTTGCCCACTATGACGAGGTCCACGAATCTCCTGAAAACGCGGACATGCCCGCTGACCCATGGGATGGGGATGTCGATGCGGAAGACTGGACCGATGAGGACATCGACGGCAGCAACTGGTGGATGGAGCTGATCGACGTTCCCGGCGCGTGGGAATACAGCGAATATTTCTCCAAAATCAAAATCGGCGTTCTGGATACGGGCTTTGATACGAAGCATGAGGATCTGGATCTGAAACTGCTGGGCGGTTCAAAGGGGCAGGGAAAGGATCATGGCACCCATGTCGCGGGCATCATCGGCGCGAAGCATAACAAAAAGGGCATCAGCGGCATCGTGAAGAAGAGCGATATTGTCTGCGTGGATTGTTTGTCAGCAATCAATTGGCAGACGGATTCCAATGTATATGTTGGCCTCGCAGCGGTTGTGGAAGCAGGCGCCAAGGTCGTGAACATGTCCATGGGCGACAAAGGTGACGGTTCATGCGCTGACTGGATTGTTGCCCAAAGGGCGCGAAAAGCCTCGGGTTATATGGGGGAGCTGTTGCACGAGCACGATTTTATTGTTGTGCAGTCTGCGGGAAATGATGGTCGGGATGCCTTGAATAACAATTTCTTTGCCTCCGTTACGCCCGAAAACTGTGTAAAATACGGTTCCGGGCGGAGTTCCGCCGAGGGCATTTGCAGCCGCATTGTGGTTGTGGCAAACATTTCAAGTCAGCTGAACAAATCGCAATCCTATTTTCTTGCTCCCGGTTCCAATTACGGCACACAGGTGGATATTGCGGCGCCGGGCGGCGTGAAAAAATCCGATGGTAGCATGGATATAGATAAAGGTGTGTACAGCACTGTATCCAAAAATCAGTATAAGCCCTCTGCGGGAACCTCCATGGCCGCGCCCATGGTCGCCGGCGTGGCGGCGCTGGTGTGGTCGGTCAGCGACCGCTTTACGGGATCTCAGGTGGCCGACATCGTCTGCAGCAACACAGTCGGCGCGATTAACGGGGATCAATACAACGGAAGCTACGGCCTTTTGAATGCCCGCGCGGCTGTCGAAGAAGCGGTTCGGCTGGTGAACGGGGAAGAAAGAATCGAGACCGGGGAAACGGTGGAAGCGGATACGGACGGCGTGCAGTATGAAATCGTGCGCTGGGATGCGTCCGCGCACGATGCATCGGGCGCCTCGACCGAAAACTGTTATTATGAATATCTCAGGATTTTGGGCGATTCCCCGGCATATCAGAAAATCAACGATGTGCTCTATTCCAGAGCGGAGAAATATATGAGCGCATCCTCCGGCGAACGGCTGGCGGCACTTGATCCGATTGGGGACTGTTACCGTCATGCATGGACAAGGGTGACCTATAACAAAAACGGCATTCTGGGCATCACGGTAACGGCGGATGAATACGCGGGCGGGAATACCAGCCACGGATATTTTTCCCATTACTTTTATGACGTGAACACCGGCGAAGAAGCGACGCTTCCTGTCCTTGTCGGCATGGAGGAGGAAGAACTGCTGCCGCTTCTCCGTCAGATCGCGTGGGAGGGCCTGCAGGAGCAGCTCGGCGGTGCGCTGTTTCCGGGTGTCGAAGAAAGGGTCGCCAATATGCAGCTTGAGGAGTTTAAGTATTTTGTCCGTGAAGGAGAAATCTTTATCGAATTTGAGCAGTACGATGTCGCAGCCGGCGCGTTTGGCGAAACGGTGATTCCCACCGGCCTGTATTTGCCGGAATAAGAAGCGGAAAGCCCACGGCGCGATGAAAACGGCCTGCTGCCCGGGGTGACTGCACTGCGCGGAATTTTGCTCCGGCGCAGCAATTCCCCCGCAGCGCGTGGGCGAAGCGCTTTTCCAAGTGCATAAACAGAAAAATCCAACTCTTGCGAGTTGGATTTTTTTATTTCGCGCCCTTTCCGGCGAAAAAATCTTGATTTCTTAAGCAAAGTTAAGAAATATGATGAGGAAATGTTAAGAATTGTGGTGTATGCTGTGTGCGAGGTGAAGAAGAAATGCATGTGCTGGTTGTGGATGACGACAGAGAGATCGTCGAGAGCATAAGTATTTTCCTTTCGGGAGAGGGATACAAAGCGCTGAAGGCCTACGACGGAATCGAAGCGCTGGAGATTCTCTCCGAAAACGAGGTGCATCTGATGATTCTGGACATCATGATGCCAAAGCTGGACGGAATCAAAACGCTGATGAAGCTGCGCGAGTCAAGAAACATTCCCGTCATCCTCCTTTCCGCCAAGAGCGAGGATGCGGACAAAATCTTCGGCCTGACCGCGGGCGCGGACGATTACGTCACAAAGCCCTTTAACCCGAGCGAGCTGATGGCAAGGGTCAAATCGCAGCTCCGGCGCTATACCACGCTCGGCTCCATCGGCAAGCAAAAGGGCGAAATTGTGATCGACGGCCTGTGCGTCAACACCGAGAGCAAAACCGTTAAGGTGGACGGGGAAAACGTGCGCCTCACGCCCGTGGAGTACAAAATCCTCGAGCTGCTCGCCCGCAACAGAGGCAAGGTGTTCTCGGCCGAGGATATTTATTCCAATGTGTGGAACGAGCAAAACGCGGTGGGCGATAACACCATCGCGGTGCACGTCCGGCATATCCGGGAAAAAATCGAAATCAACCCCAAAGAGCCGCGGTATCTCAAGGTGGTTTGGGGCGTCGGCTACAAAATTGACTGAGGAGGGCTGCGTTCATGAAAAAACTCATTTATTCCGTATGGCTGAAGCTGGCCGCCGTGTTTTTGCTCGTTGTCTGCATCGTCGCCGCGATGCTGACGGTGTCCAACACCGTTATCCGCTATGACGCCGAGGAAGTGGACATCTATGACTTTGGCCGCGATTTCGAGGATTCGTGGTATATCTCCTGGCTGCTTGCCAGACCCGAAAACGTCCTGTATAACGCCTATCTCAACACCTATCGCCCCTATGACAATTACGGCAATCCCATTGACCGCGGGGAGAATGGCAAAGACTACGGCGATGATCTGGAAAGCAACATCCGCGAGGCCTTTGACGCCTTCTCCCATTCCGACGACGAGATCCGGTATTTCGTGCAGTGGAATGACATGATCCGCACCAACTGCGGCGCGGCAAGCGTGGAGGATGCGCTGCGGGGCAAGTATTATTCCTATGTCAGCCGAAGCAGCGACGGGAACATTACGCGCGAAAGCGCGGGCGTGGACGGCAGAGCTTACTATCTTGAAGAGATCTCCCACTTCGATGATGACAGCACCATCGTCATCGGCTGCAGCATCCGGGATGACGTCGCCGCAAAATATGAGGCGATCTGGAATCGGCAGGAAAGCCTTGTGATGGGCTGCGTCTTCCGGGTTCTGGCGCTCTTCCTCGCCGCGCTGGCGCTGCTTGTCTATCTGCTGTGCGTCTGCGGGCGGAACAAAGACGGCGAGCATAAGAACATGTGGCTGGATAACATCTGGCTGGAGGTGCACCTCGCCGCGATTGTGGGTGCCGCCGTCGGAACGGTCGCGCTGTGGTATTTTGTGCTGGATGAGCATCTGCACGGAAACTTCCCGCAGAATCTGCTCTATTGGGTTTTGTGCGCAGGGACGGCGCTCGGCAGTCTGATTGTCATCACCTCGCTGCTCTCCGCCGTGCGAAACATCAAAACGCGCAGACTGGTCAGCACGAGCATCATCCTGCGCATTATAAGATGGATCCTGCGTCTGATCGTGAAAATCGCAAAAGCGGTCAGAAGCCTGCTTTCGAAAAAGACGGGGCTGTATCTCTGCATTCTGCTTTTCCTGTATACGGCGATCATCGGCTTCTTCGGCATCATCACGTGGCGTTCTCCGGTCGGGCTGATTCTGGGCATCCTTTTGTTCGGCCTTGCGTGCTTCGTTGCCGCCTGCCGCGCCGGAGATCTTGAGGAGATCAAAAAGGGCGTCAGCGCTGTGCGAAGCGGAAACGTGGCCTATCAGATTCCGGAGCTCAAGTGTGACGATATGAAAGCGCTGGCGGAGGACATCAACGGCATCGCCGCCGGGCTGGACGAGTCCGTTGCGGCGAAGGTCAAGGCGGAAAGGCTGAAAACCGAGCTGATCACGAATGTGTCGCACGATCTGAAAACGCCCATCACCTCCATCGTCAGCTATACGGAGCTGCTCTCGAAGATGGAGGAGCTGCCGGAGGAGGCAAAGGACTACGTTGCCGTCATCGCCAAAAAGAGCGAGCGGCTCAAGCGGCTCACGCAGGATCTGTTTGACATTTCTAAGGTGCAGAGCGGCAACGATCATGTGATTTTGGAAAAGCTCGATGCCGCGCTGCTCATCTCTCAGGCGCTCGGGGAGCACGATAACGAGATTCAAAACTCGGGTCTGCCGTTTTGCGTGGATACGCCCAAGGAGCTTTACATCTCGGCGGACGGGCGGAAGCTCTCGCGCGTTGTGTCGAACCTCATCGACAACATTCTCAAATATACGATGAAGAACACGCGCGTGTTTATTACCGCCTCCGAAAAGGACGGCATGGTCGAAATGGAGTTTAAGAACATCTCCTCCTATCCGCTGAACTTTAACGCAGAGGAAATCACCGGCAGATTTGTCCGCGGCGACGAATCCAGAACGGCGGAGGGCCACGGCCTCGGGCTGGCCATCGCCAAGAGCTATACGGAAATCTGCGGCGGCAGCTTCGAGATCGTCGTGGACGGCGATATGTTCAAGGCCATTCTGAGGTTCAAGAAGTATATTTGACGGCTGCCCGCGCCGCGAAAGGGGGAGATCTTTTCGCCGAAAGCATATGACCGCATAAAAATACAGGAAGCCCGCAGGCTTAGGGTCTGCGGGCTTCCTGCCGTGAAAGGCCGGCAAGTGGATTTTCACCCGGGCGTTTCACACCGGCCGGGTAAGCAGCTTTCCGGCCAATGTCCCCGTGTGTGTTGCCAATCGGGGCTTTTTGTCGGTTAAAGGCCGCCACATCCGATTTTGAATTATGTAAACCATATGTCGGGATTTTGCCGCGCAAATCCTGTCGCTATTTGTTGCAAAACGTCGAACGCAATGATAGAATTATACGGTAATTCTAAAAAACGGTGTGTCGATATGGTATTTTCCAGCCTTGTATTTTTATATGCTTTTTTTCCGCTCTCCCTGCTGGCATATGCGCTTTTTCGCAGTCAGCGCGCCAAGAACGCGGCGCTGCTGATCTTTTCGCTGATTTTTTATGCCTGGGGAGAGCCGGTTTACGTTTTCCTGCTGATGTTCATGGCGCTCTGCTCATGGCTTTGCGCGCTGGGCATATCCCGTGCGGAAAACCGCACGCGCGCGAAGCTATGGGTGGCGGTCGCCGCCGTGATCGACATTGCGCTCATCGGCTTTTTCAAGTATGCGGGCATGTTCTGCGGCATTCTGGGCGCTGTGCCGGATTTTATTACGCGCATCGCGCTTCCGATCGGTATATCTTTTTATACGTTTCAGCTGCTCACCTATGTGGTGGATGTATACCGCGGTGACGCAGCGGCGCAGAAGAGCTATTGGAACGTTTTGCTCTATGCTTCGCTGTTCCACCAGTGCATCGCCGGCCCCATCGTCCGTTACAAAACCATTGGCAACGAGCTCTTCGGCGATACGCGCAGGCAGCATGACTGGGCGGGCGGCATCTCCCGCTTCGCAATCGGCCTCGGCAAAAAAGTTCTGCTGGCCAACCCCTGCGGCGCGCTGGCGGATTCTCTGCTTTTGTCGGATAAGACGCTGGCCGACGGGCTGCTTTTCGCGCAGAACATGGATAAGCTCGGCACGATGCCCGTTTTGGGGCTGTGGCTTGGCGTGATCGCCTATACGCTGCAGATCTATCTGGACTTTTCCGCCTATTCCGATATGGCCATCGGCATGGGCCGCATGCTGGGGCTTCACTATCCGGAGAACTTTAAGTATCCGTATATTTCCCGCTCGGTCACAGAGTTCTGGCGGCGCTGGCACATCTCGCTTGGCACCTTCTTCCGCGATTACGTCTATATCCCGCTCGGCGGCAACCGCTGCGGCAAGCTCCGCTGGGTCTTCAATACCCTCGTTGTGTGGGCGCTCACCGGTTTGTGGCACGGGGCGAGCTGGAATTTTGTGCTCTGGGGCCTTTGGTGCTTCGTGTTTATGATGCTCGAAAAGGCTTTCCTCGGCAAGCTCCTTAAGAAGCTGCCGGTGCTTTCCAACCTCTATCTGCTGTTTGTTTCCTGCCTTGGCTGGGTCATCTTCCGCTTTACAAATATGGAGCTGGGCGGAACTGTCCTTTCCGGACTTTTCGGCCTGGGCGGTAACCCGCTTTCCGATTTCTATACGCTAACCACGCTGAAAAACAATGTCTGGCTGCTGCTGGTGTGCATCCTTGCCTGTACGCCGCTGCCGGCCATGCTTGGAAAGCGCATTTCCGCGCGGCTGAAAAACAGACCCTTGGGTCATGGCGTCTGTGACGCTGTGCAGTATGCCGTGCTCCCCATCGCGCTGCTGCTTTTGTCCACCGCCGCGCTCGTTGCGGGCAGCTATAATCCGTTTATCTATTTTCAGTTCTGAGGTGAAATTTGCAAATGGACGATAAAACGCCCCTTACAACTGAAGAAAACGCCGAGTCGCGGCGAAGCCGTCCGCGGCGCCGCAAGCTGCAGCGGAAAAAGCGCCCGTATCTGCCGTTCCTGCTTGTGCTTGCCGCGCTGAGCATCACGGCCTTTATCATTCCGCTGCGCCCGAACTATTCGGAGTCTGAAAAGCGTGAGCTGGCCACTTTCCCGCCGCTGACGCTTGAGGCGCTGCGCAGCGGCCAGTGGATGCGGGATTTTGAGAATTGGTTTACGGACACCTTTCCCGCGCGCGAGGATTGGGTCAGCCTCGGGGCGCGCATTGACGATCTGCACGGCGTGAGCAGCGTCACCGTGCAGGGCGCGCCGATCGTTGCCGACGAGATTCCGGATCTGCCCGCGAAAACCGCAGCCCCTGTGGAGGAATTGCCCGCGGCAACCCCCGCGCCCGTGCCGACGCCCGCGCCCTTGCCGGAGAGCGAACCGCTGCCCACGCCGCCGCCCGATCTGGACGCCGGTGCGGATGTGGACTGGGAGAAGTTCAGCCGGTTTGACGCTGTCGCGCTGGTGGGGGATGCCGCCTATGAGCTCTACGGTTTTGTTGAAGCCAACGCCGCGGCATACGGCAAGCTGATTGAAAAAGCCGCCACCCTTCTGGAAGACCGCTGCCGCGTGTTTTCGCTCGTTGCGCCCAACGCCACCGGCGCGACCCTCTCTGCGGAGGACTATAATCAGCTCGGCTGCTCCAGTCAGCAGGATGGCATCGCCTATACCTATAGCTTTATGGACAAGGCAACGGGTGTTGACAGCTACACGGCCCTGCGCCGCCACAACAGCGAGTATATCTACTTCCGCACCGACCATCACTGGAGCGCGCTTGGCGCATGGTATGCCTATGAGCAGTGGGCCCTTGCCGCCGGATTTGAGCCGGTGTCGCTGAGCGAATGCACGACCTATGACATGGGCGATTTCCTCGGCTCGTATTCCCGCAATTATCAGGTTAAGGCGATGGAACAGAACCCCGACCGGGTTCATGCCTACATCCCGCCCGGCGATTTGCATATGTATCTGAACGGGAAGGATTCCGGCTATGAATTCCCCATCATCACGGATGCTTCGTGGTATGGCATCGATAGCAAATATGTCGCCGCCTTCCTTTACGGTGACCGCTATCTCACGGAGCTTGTCAACAATGACATTGAGGATGACAGCGCCTGCCTGCTCATTAAGGATTCCTACGGCAACCCCTTCTCCCTCTATCTCACACAGCATTACAATCGCGTCATCGTGATCGATTGCCGCTTCGGCTTCTGCCTGAGCCAGCTGGTGAACGCATATGGCATTGATGATGTCATTTTCCTCAACGGCCTCACGCTTTCGCAGTCGAACGACGTGATCGGCCTTTATAAGCGCAGCATTAATTAAACAGCATAACAGCAAAGCGACAGATTTCTTTGTGGAATCTGTCGCTTTGTTTTGCCGGGGGCGTATTCTGCCCGGCGGCGCCCGTCCCACATCACCCACCAAGCCCCCGTAGCGCCGCTGCGGGGGCTTGAAAAGCATTTTCCTTGGTGATAAAATAAATCAATTATGAAGAAGCAGCGCGCGCCGGCAGAGCTTGGGCGCAGAAAGTGAAAGCTGGGGGAAAATATGAACGCTTATCAATACGATCCCGAAAACGTCAAAAAGGCGGAAAAATATATCCGCGAGGCGCTCGCGCTCGGCGCAAGCCACGCCGTGCTGTTTGAAGCGCCGCAGATCTGCTGGGACAGCCGGACGCTGCTCAAATGCATGTACGGCTGCTCGGACTGGGGGAAGAACCACACCTGCCCCTCGCGAGCGGGAAATCCCACGATGGCGGAAATGCGCGAGATGTTCTCCAACTACAAGTGGGGCATCATCATCCACGCAGGCAATAAGCACGACTCGCAGCGGATTTCCATGCGCATGGAGAGCATGGCTTTTCATGACGGCTATTATTTCGCCATGTCGCTTTCGGATTGCGGCCTGTGCAAGGAGTGCGCGGCCGTGAACTGTGAGGATTGCCGCAATGTCCGGCAGGCGAGACCGGCCTTCCACAGCGTCGGCATCGACGTGTTCAAAACCGTGCATCAGTTTGACCTGCCGCTCTATACGCTGGAGAGCCGCGACGCGCCGGAGCAGAACTGGTACAGCGCCGTGTTCGTGGAGTAGGGGGGAAGCGTCTGCCCCGAAGCCAAGGCCGCGCCGCGGCGCGTGCAGGAAAAGGAGGAAACTCTCGTGGATACGAAAAAGACCGTCGTGCTGGTCGCGTTCTATAACAAAAAGGCGCTGGGCGTGCGATATCTGGAAAGCGCGCTCGCGCAGCGCGGTTATGCCGTGCGCAGCGTGTTTTATAAAAACTTCAACAACGTCCGCCCGCTGCCCACAACCGAGCGGGAGCTGGAACTGCTGCGCGGCGTCATCCGACAGGCGCAGCCGCTGTTCGTCGGCCTGTCGGTGATGAGCTCCATGTATTTGGACACGGTGTGGCAGGTGCTCGACGCGGCAAAAAGCTGCGGCGTGCCGGTGGTCTGCGGCGGCGCCTTCGCCTCCATGTATCCCGAAATGCTGCTCGAGCGCGGTGCGGACTTCGTCATCCGCACGGACGGCGAAACCGCTATCTGCCGCCTGGCCGAGGCGCTGGAAAAGGGCACGCCCTTTCAGGACATTCCCTGCCTCTGCTATCGGGAAAACGGCGAAACGAAGATCAATCCGATCGGCGATCTGGAAAAGGATCTGGACGCTTACGGCCTGCCGGTGATCAACAGCCGCGGCGCCTGCTTCATCGACCGCGATACGCTTGTGGAGGGTGACCCGCAGCTGGACACCCGCAGTTATGAGGTGGTGGCCTCCCGCGGCTGCCCCTTTTCCTGCACCTATTGCTGCTGCCCGAATCTTCGCCGCCTGCTGCCGAAGGGCATCCCCGGTGTGCGCACGCGCTCGGTGAAGAATGTGATCGGCGAGCTGATCGAGGCGAAGAAGCATTGCAAAAAAATCGCCTTTATGCATTTTTACGACGAGGTGTTCCCCAACCTCCCGGGCTGGGTGGACGAGTTCGTTGCCGAATATAAAAAGCATATCCATATGCCCTTCACGATCTGGTCGCATCCGAAGATGGCGGATCTGGATGTGCTGAAAAAGCTGAAATCCGTGGGTCTGGCCGAGGTCATTATGGGCATTCAAACCGGCAGCGAGCGCATCCGGCGTGAGGTGTTCCACCGTTACGAAACGCAGGAGGACATCATCGGCGCGGTCAGCGCGATTCAGAAGGCCGGCGTGTTCTGGTGCACCTTTGACCTGATGCTCCAGCATCCCTTCGAGTCCATTGACGAGCTGAAGGAATCCTATGAGCTGGTCAAGCGGCTGCCGGGGCGTTACGAGCTGCAGCTGCACGGGCTGAACTTCCTGCCCGGCACGGATATTGTGGATATGGCGATCGAGCAGGGCTATTTCACGCCGGAAGAGATGGATGAGATCATGTTCGCGCCGATGGAAACGCAGTTTAACCAGTATTGGAAGCGGGAAGCGGGGAAGGAGAGTCAGCTTTGGTATCAGATGATCCATTGCTGGCAGTTCCGGCAGTTCCGCGCGAAGCTCTCTGCCTTTGAGGAAGACCCCCTGCGCCATGAGGCGGAGATTGACGCCATGTATGCCCGCGCGCAGAAGCTCATGAAGCTGCGTTATCTCTACAAAAAGGGCGTCATCGTCCTCAAACGGCTGTTCTCCTGATTGCAGCCGCGCGATGCAAGGGGAAACGGATTCTCGTTTTGCCGGCACGGCATGGATTGCGCAAAGCGCGCCTTGCTGCAAGTTGACAATACGCGACGGATTTGATATGATTTACAGGATTTTTAACCCGAAATATAAAGCCTTTTACTATCATGCAGGGAGGAAGAAAATATGGCAACTTACCTTGAGCCCGCAAATGAAATTAACGTGTATGCGGAATGTGACGTTCTGGTTGTCGGCGCCGGCTGCGCCGGACACAGTGCGGCAGTCGCGGCGGCGCGTGCCGGCGCCAAGCGCGTCATCCTGATGGAGCGCTACGGGTATTCCGGCGGCGACGTGACCGGTGACTATGTTCTGATGGTGCCGAAGCTCTCTTACAAGACGCTGCCCTTCGTGCGCGGCATTCAGGAGGAGTGGTTCGAGCGCATGGAGAAGAACGCGCCCGGCTCCACCTGGGGCCCGCGTATGCAGGACATCGGCAAGCAGGACAAGGCGCTCATTCTCCGCTGGCAGCATAAGATGGACACTGTCAGCCCCAGCGACCCGAAGATGCTCGTGCGCAGCGTCTATTACGATGGACCGCAGCTTGAGATCGAGATGGACATGATGCTGCTGGAGCTGGCCGATCAGATTCAGGTGCTCTATCACAGCTGGGGCACCCGTCCGATCATCGAGGACAATCAGATCAAGGGCGTGATCTTTGAGAGCAAAGAGGGCCGTCAGGCCGTCTTCGCCAAGGTCGTTATTGACGCCACCGGTGACGGTGACCTTTACCGTCAGGCCGGCGTGCCCTACGAGCACCTCTCCGATCTGAACACCCGTTCCCACACCACCACCCTCGCATGGCGCGTCGGCGGCGTGGACAACGATTACCTCATCGAGTGGCGCTACAACCACCCGCAGGAGTGGAGAGCCGCCTGCGCCGAAGTCGCCAAGATGACCGGCTACCGCAGCTCCCTGCCCGCATGGGATGAGCCGAACGGCAACTGCCTCGTCTTCAACAGCCACTATAACATGGACTGCACCAGCATCCATGACCTGACCAAGACGGAGATGGACACCCGCAAGCACATCCGCGATATCATCGACTACTGCAAGCAGGCCATCCCCGGCGCGTACAAGGACATGTACCTGATGAGCATCGCGCCGCAGACCGGCGTGCGCTGCGGCAACCGCCTGCTCGGCGAGTACGTCATGACGCCGCGTGACTTTGCCTTTGCCACCGAGCATGACGACGTCATCGCGTGGCACTCCACCATCTGCCGCATCAACGACTGCGCGCCCGTGGAGATTCCCTATCGCTCCATCGTGCCCAAGGGCATCGACAATCTGCTCTGCCCGGGCCGTCACTTCTCCGCTGACTCCGTGGCCATCGACTGGCTCAACCTCATCCCGCAGTGCATCGGCACCGGCCAGGCCGCCGGCGTCGCCGCGGCCATCGCCGTGGAGAAGGGCACCGGCACGCACGATGTGGATATCCGTGCCGTGCAGGATGTTCTGGTCGATCAGAACGTCCCGCTGCCGCGTAATGCCAAGGTCGACAAGTGCTACATGGAGCTCGTCAAGGAGAACGAATATGGCCTCAACAACGACCTCGCCCGCCGCGTCCGCGAGAATCCGGACGATCTGAGCGCTTACCGCCAGTATTAAACCCCTCGCGGCTTTCAAGCCTTGCAGACCCTGTGCCTGCAGGTAAAAAAGAAAAGAAAGAGCATTCTCCGGGGAATCGGAGAATGCTCTTTTTGCATTTTGTTCGGTTTTTCGCGGGTAATTTATTTTCCCTTGCGCGTCTCGCCCCAGAAGAACAGCGCGACGGTGCCGGGGCCGGTGTGGCTGCCGATCGTGGTGCCGATGTCGTAAATCTCAACCTGTCCGCAGAGCTTCGGGAAGCGCGCGGTGACCATCTCTGCCACGGTCTGCGCGTCCTCGAGGCAGGCCGAGTGCGAGATGTAGCACTTTCCGCTGTAATCCGCGCCATCCTGCGCGTATTGCTCCATGCGCTGCACCAGCGCTTCGATCACGCGCTTCTTTCCACGGATGCGCGCGCGGGGAATCAGATGTCCGGGCTCATCCATGTTCAGCAGCGGGCAGATGCCCACGATGCCGCCGAAGAAGCCCGCCGCGCGGGAGATGCGCCCGCCGCGGACATAGCTGCTCAGGTCTGTGGAGAAGAACCAGTGGTGCACGTTCAGGCGGTTGGCCTCCGCCCAGTCGGCAAGCGCATCCAGCGGCATGCCGGCGGCATATTTTTCGGCCACGCTGTCCATCAGCAGCCCGTAGCCGGAGGAGGCGCCCAGCGAGTCCACAACCCGCACCTTCCGTCCCGGAAAACGCTCCATCGCGATGAGCGAAGCGGCGGTCGCGGCGCTGAAGCTTCCGGAAAGGCCGCTGGAGAGGGAGATGTGCAGAATGTCCTTCCCCTCGCGGAGGAAGCCCTCAAAATAATCCAGATATTCGGAGACGTTGATCTGGCTGGTCTTGGTCTCCGCGCCGTCGGCCATCGCCTGATAGAACTCCGCAAACGGCATGCTCTCGCCGAGATCGTCGCGGTAATGCTTGCCGTTGAGATAGTAGTGGAAGCAGATGTAGCGGATGTTCCGGCGTTCAAAATCCTCTTTGCGCACGTCGGCAGTGGAGCAGCAGCTCAAAATATAATCGGACATGGGTTGTGACCTCCTTGTTTTGCTGGGAAGAGTCTATCCCAACTGTGCGGAAAAACACAAGCTACTCCGAAGCGCTGCGCTTCTACGATGCGGGAAAAAAGCAATAGAGCCCGCAAAAGCGGGCTCTACGATTCGTAGAATCCTTATTTTTCAGGCTTTTTTCGCTGTTTCAGGCGGGAGCAGCAAAACACGATCAGCTCTGCCGGCACGATCAGCAGCAGACACTGCCACCAGTTGTGATGACCAAATGCGTAGCCGGAGAGAAAGATGCCCACGAACACACACAGCGTCAGCGCCGCGATGATGTAGTAATTTGCCCGCCCGCGCCTCCAGATCGAGTGCAGCACGAGCAGCGTGATCAGCGCAACGCCCAGCGCGTAGACGAGGAGGATCCAAAGTACCTCGCCCTGAATCCAGAGGATGACAAAGGCCAGCATCGCAAGGAACAGAATGCCCGCCATCGCAATGCCGATGATGGCACTCTTGCTCAGCCCCTGGGGCGTTTTGTCGTTCGGTCTGCGCTCCCAGCGGTCGTGTGAGGTGAGCAGGAAGTCCACCGACACGCCGAAAATTTCGCTCATGGCCTTGAGGATGTAAGCGTCCGGAACCGCCTCGCCGCGCTCCCATTTGGAAACGGACTTGTCCGAATAATTCAGTTTCTGCGCAAGCTCCGCCTGCGTGAGCTTTGCCGCGGTGCGCAGCCGGATGATGTTGCCGGCGCACACAAGTTTCAGATCGTCCATCGCTTCGCCTCCGATTCTGCTGCGTGACGTCCTGCCCGATGCTTTGTGCAGCGTCTGGCAGGATGCTTCGCACAGCGCAGTTTCCAA
The DNA here is from genome assembly GCA_015068035.1 of Oscillospiraceae bacterium. Classification (GTDB taxonomy): domain Bacteria; phylum Bacillota; class Clostridia; order Oscillospirales; family Oscillospiraceae; genus SIG483. Next base: position 99,520 of record SVLI01000005.1, read on the forward strand.
TGCTTTACGCGGCGCCACAAAAGATGCCCCGCGCGGCGCTCTGCACAGCACCTTAGCCGATGCTTCGCGCAGCGTCCGACGCCCGAATCTATTTTAACAGATATTGCCCCCACCGTGCAAGCAGCAGGTTGACCGAAAATCTCCCGCTGCGGATTGTGACTTTCTGTTGTTCGGCTGTAAAAAATGCCGCTTCGCGGCGGCTGCCCTCCTTGCGGAAAGGGGACAGACACGCGAAGCGGCAAAGTTTATGCCGATGGCTTATTTCATGCCGATGCTTTCGATCTGGATGTCGAAGCGCTTCTTGAGCGCGTCGAGGGTCTCGGGCGTCAGACGCGCGGGATCATAGTGCTGGATGGAGGCGTAGCTCTGCAGGAACAGGGACCAGTAGCTCTGGCCGCCGAGCTCGAACATCTGGGTCTTCTCCAGAACCTCAATGCTGCGCGGGGCGTAGCGCGGGGCAACGACAACGCACTCGTCGTCCGCGATGAATTCCTGACCCATGATGTTGAACTTCACCTTACCGCTGCGGATGTAGAAGAGCTCCTTGATGGTGGGATACTGCACCCACTTGGCCGTGAAGCCGGGCTCCATAACGGCGCAGTCAAGCTCCTTGGTGCCGCCGTTTTCCCAGCGCTCGACCACGACGCGCATGCTCACGCCGGGGAACTCGTAGGCAGCGTGCGGACGGTCAACGTGCTTGACAGCGCTGCACTGCTCCTTCTCGGCCTCTTTCCACAGGAAGGGTTCCATGCCGTTGGAGTCCATGCGGCCGTAGGGGGCAAGGGCGGTCAGGGTGGCGTCGTCGTTGAGCTCGGGCATGTACTTCTTCACGCGGGTGACATCGGTGAACTCGTCATGCTTGAACAGGTCGTGATAGGTGCCGCGCCACTTCACTTCGTCGAGGAAGAGCATGCCCTGGGACTGGCCGGGCTGGAAGTGCAGAATGTCGCCCTTTTCGCACTTGACGCGCATGCCGTTGATGTACAGATACAGGCTGCCGCTGTCCACAAAGAAGGTCTCATAGCCCTTGTAGTGGAAGTGGGGCATCTGGGTCTTGGAGGTGTCGATGTCATCGGGGTTCTTGTGCATCATGGTGTCCAGGAACCAGTAGAGACCGTGCTCACCCTCGGGCGAGGTGACGGTGCCGACCGTGGAGGAGACAGCGCCGTTGGAGGGGAAGTAGCTGTAGGACATGGGGCCGGTGTAGGCAGTTTCCGGGTGCTTGAGGTCAAACAGGAATTCGTTCTTTTCCATTGTGTTGCATCCTTTCTTTTATGTGAATATTTTGAATTATGCGCTTGTTTTTACAGCTCCAGCGCCCAGCGGATGCTGGGTTCCAGATATTCGTTCCAGAACTTCCAGTCGTGGATGCCGGGGGATTCGTAATAGACCACGGGGACATCCTCGCTCACGAAGAAATCACGCAGCACGCGGTTGAGATCGCGGAGCATGTCGTCGGTGCCGACGGCCATGAAAATGTCGGGGATTTTTCCGCCGGCGGCCTTCAGGTCGAGCAGCTGCTTTTCCGGATTGGCCTCTCGCTCCATCAGCGTCTCCGGCGCGCCGAAGGTCTGGAAGTAGTAGTCATAGTCCGCAACGGCGTTGCCGGTGCCGGGCTTCATGCCGGCAACCTCGCGGTAGATCAGCGCGGAGGACAGGGCGATGATCTTGCCGAAGGACTCGGGATGCGCAAGGCCGAGGTGGATGGCGCCGTAACCGCCCATGGAAAGACCGCCGATGAAGGTGTCCTCCGGCGTGAGGGCGATGTTAAAGTTCTTGCGCACATAGTCCACAAGCTCCACGCCGACAAAGGTGTCGTAAGCGTTGTAGCTGCCCTTCTGGTTGAGGTAAAAGCTGTTCTCCCCGCTCGGGCAGACGATGGCGAGGTTGTAGTCCGTTGCAAGCTGGTTGGCGCAGGTGTTCAGCGGCCAGTCCAGATGGCAGCCGTAGAAGCCGTGCAGCAGAAACAGCGTCTTGCAGGGGCGCTCGTAAAAGGGGTTCTGCGCAAAAGCCATGGCCGGGCCGTCGCCGGGCAGCAGGATGGTCACATCCGTGCCGCGACCCAGCGCCTGCGAGAAGTAGTTGAGTTCGATTCTTGCCATTGGGAAAGCCTCCTCATACGTAGGTTCAAATGCCGATTTCGGCAGCGCAGGGAAATGTTTTCTAAGATTATACCACCCCGTTTGCAGAAACACAAGCCGAACCTGCGCAAATGCTGCAAAAAGTCACGCGCAGTCGGGAGAAAACCGTGTGCAGACGGGCGATAGCGGCCGCGCAGCCATGCACAGACAGGCAGAAAAAGCAGCGCAATCGGGGAGAGCCCTGCGCAGATGCGCACAGCATCGTATGCAAGCCGGGAAGTCTGCGCGCAGCCGCGCACAGGAGCGGGAAAAAACCGTGCCAACCCTGCCCCGCACCGACCCTACCGCTGCGCCGACCCTCCCCCGCACCGACCCTGCCGCTGCGCCACCACATTCCCGGCGCGCCGCCACGCCCCGCGCGCCGACCCTCCCCCCCCTCTGTGCCGCCGGGGGAAGTTTCTTTTGTTGACACGCGCTGTGCAAATTGTTAAAATTAAGCAGACTAAACGACGGTTCTTTGTGTTGGAAAGCACCGCAGCGAAGATGGAATTTTGTATATTCCCGCCCTGCCCGGGCGCAGCGCCGGTTTTTGCGGCGCGGCTGCGGGCAGAGCGGACAGCAGCAGATATATCGGAAAGGTAGGAAAATCTATGAGCAATGCACTTTCGTTCCCCCCGAAAGAAAACCTGGTGGATCTTTCAAGACGCGGCATCTTTGCCCGGCGTGGCGCCTATATGGGCATCGGCGCGGATATGCTCGGCGCGCCCGCGCCCGGCCAGAGCTTCCGGGAGGGCAGACTTTATCTCAACTCCCGCCGCAGCACGCCGAGCGCCAGCCCGCGCGGCATCTATCTGGCTTATTTCACGCCCATGTACAAGGGCGTTAAGGTGGCCTGTGAGGTACATCTGACGCCCACGGAGCTGACGGTGTGCACCGCCTACGGACGCATCCGCGCCTGCTTTGCGGACGACAGCATGCTCTATTTCCGCGGCGAAAACGGCCTGTCGCTGCAGGTTGATGTGCCGATGTACGGGCAGGAGATCATGAAAAAGCGCGCAGAAAACGCCTGCGAAGCCATGTTCCGCAGCCGCTGCTCGCTGGTGTTCAATGCGCTCAAAGGCGGCCTGACGATGGACGCGGCCTGGGTTGCCGGGAAGAAGTCCACGCCCGAAGCCTCCGTCTTTGTCGAGCCGGACGAAAACGGCGAATTCCTCCTGGCGATTGACGAGAGCGCCTACGCCGGCAAGATTCGCGCGGCCTATCCCGCTTATGACGAGGCGCTTGCTTCCGTCACGGCGGACTGGGAGCAGTTTCTCGCCTGCGTGCCGGAGGTGAACGAAGATCTGGCGCATCAGCGCATCGTCTCGAGCTACATCCTCTGGTCCCTGCTCATCCACACCTCCGGCTGCACAAGAAGAACGGTGATTTTGATGGCCATCAACAGCGCGGCCTCCTCCTGGCAGCTGGGCCATAATGCCGTTGCGCTGCGCAACAATCTGCCGCTTGCAAGCGATTTGTTGCTGGCCGTGACGGACGCGGCCAATGCGGACGGACAGTTTGCCGACTTCGTGGACGACGGCTCGGCCCACGCGCAGTCCCTCCATCCGCCCACGCAGGGCTGGATGCTCAAGTGGATGATGCGCACGCGCGATTTGAAAAAGGACTATCCGCGCGAGACGCTTGAGCGGATGTATACCTACTATGGCCGCTATGCGGAGTGGTTCATGCTTGCGCGCGACGACGATGGCGACGGGCTGCCGCAGTACGACAACGGCGATGAGTGCGGCTTTGACGACAGCAGCGCCTTCATGGTGCACGACCAGGTCGAGTCGCCGGATCTGATGGCCTATCTCGCCTTGCAGTATGACGCGCTGGGCGATCTGGCGGAGATGCTCGATAAGCCGGACGAGGCCGCCGCGTGGCACAAGCGCTGCGACGAGACGGTGGAAAAGATGATCGAGGTGTTCTGGAACGGCGAGCGCTTCATCGCGCTGTCCGCCCACACGCATGAGGTTATCGAAACGGACTCCCTGTTCTTCTATGCGCCGATCATCCTCGGCAAAAAGCTGCCGCAGGAGATCATTGACAAGATGACGGCCGACCTGCTGGATGAGACGAAATATCTCACGCCCTACGGCCTTGCCACGGAGACGCTCACGAGCGACGTGTTCCGCGTTTCCGGCTTCTCAAGAGGCTGGGTCCTCGCCCCCGGCAACCTGCTGGTCATCACGGGCCTGTACAGCGCCGGAAAGGTGGAAGAGGCGAAGATGATCGCGCAGCGCTTCTGCTCCGCCTGCGCGAAGTGGGACAGCCCGCTGCTCATGAACCCCATTGAGGGCGGCAGCTGCAATTTCTATTGCAGCTGGAGCTGCTGCTCGTTCCTGATTCTGGCAGACATGCTCAGCAATATGTGACATAAGGAGGGACAGACATGTTCAGTGTTTTTGATAAAGTGCAGGGCAATGTGTGCAGCCCCGCGAAACATGTGTTCACCCGCGCCGGGGCCTATTTCGGCCTTGAGGCAAAGCTGCAGCGCCACACGCGGGCGCAGGATCTCGGCAAGTGGGGCAGCTCGGATCTGTACGTCACCACCGGCCGCGGCGGCGCCTCCGCGCGCGGCTCGCGCAACTGCCTGCTGCTTGTTCCCGTCCACCACGGCGTCATGGTGCCTTATGCCATGGAGACCTCGCCCACGGAGCTGAAGCTGCGCACCGCTTACGGTGACATCTGCCTTTGCTTTGCGGAGAAATCGCTGCTGCTCATTAAGGGCGAAAACGGCCTTGGCCTGCTGGTGGAAAACGACAACCGTGCCCACCAGTTCCTGCGCCGCAGGAAAGAAAATTCCTGGGAGATTCCCAACAGCCCGACCTGCTCGCTGGTCGTCACGGAGACCAAAGGCAGCTTCCGCATGGACGGTAAATATGACTTCCAGCGCCTGTCGCACCCGCAGGTGCGCGGCGAGGTGATTCCCGCGGAGGACGGCTCGTTCCTGCTGGCGATCGAGGAATTCTCTCACCTCGGCTATACGCGGGACAGCTATCCGGATTACGAAACGGGTCTTGCGTCTGTCACCGCGGATTGGGAGGCCTACCTTGCGCAGATGCCCGAAATGCCGGGCTACGAAGCCGCGCGCATCCCGGCGGCCTATCTCACCTGGTCTCTGCTCGGCGGAAGCGCGCATCAGATTGAAAATGTGATGCTCTTCTCCGCTTTCGGACAGGCTTCAAACGGCTTCCAGCTCTGTCAGGCGGCCGCGGCGCTTTCCTGCAATCTGCCGCTGGCGATCGAGCTGCTGCTCGCGCAGCTGCAGCATCAGAGTCCGGACGGGCAGCTCCCCCTGTTCCATGACGATACGCGCGTGCTCGCGCAGACGGTTTCCGTGCCTGCCCAGGGCTGGGCGCTCGAGCAGCTGATGCAAACGCACGATCTGGAGAAGGAAGTGCCCGCCGAGAAGCTTACTGCGCTCTACGAGGGCCTTGCCAAGTGGGTCGGCTGGTACGATGCCTGCCGCGATCATGACGGCGACGGCGTGCCGCAGTACGAATCCGCGGAGGAGTGCGGCTTTGACGGCTGCCCGGTCTTTGAAAAGCAGAACGCCGTGGAGTTGCCCGACCTGTGCGCCTTCCTCGCGCTGCTGGAGGAGAAGCTCGGCGATCTGGCCGGGATGCTCGGCCGCGCGGAGTGTGCGGATTGGTACGCGCGCAGCAAGGCGCGCATCGAGCGCATGATTTCCGCGTTCTGGAACGGCAAGCGCTTTGTCGGCCGCGCGGCGGAAAGCGGGGAGACGTTGGAGGCCGAATCTCTGGTGTTCTATCGCCCGCTGATCCTTGGCAAGCGTCTGCCGGAAGAGATCGTTGCGGCCATGGCGGCGGACATCACCGAGGGCGGCTACCTTGTCCCCGGCGGCGTGAGCAGCCGTCCCACCGCGCACATCGAGGGCAGCGAGCTGCCCGTGGACATTGCGGGTATCGCCCCGGCGGAGAATCTGCTCGTGGTAACGGGCCTGCTCGCAGCGGGCAAAACCGAACTGGCCGAAACCGTCGCCAAGCGCTACTGTGACGGCGCTGTGCGCTCCGGCGCGCCGGCGAGCTTCTTCGGCGGCAGTGCGGACGCAGCGGTGTTCCAGATCCTTGCGCAGATTGCAAAATGAAGCACCCCGCGCGGGGAGTTTCCCCGGTTTTTCCCGCGGCAGCGAGAAATGCGCGTTGCTGCGATAGAATCAATATCCCGAAAGAATAAGATTGTAAATTTTCAGTCAGGAGGATATAGAAATGGATAAGAGAACAAGATGGTACAGAAAATGGGATCTCGACGTCAGCCGTGAGACCGTGGAGAAAGTCGTTGCCGAGTGCAGCACGCCGGATAAATACGCCAGGGGCGGCGGCATTTTGAACGGCCCCTACACGCCTCCCGATTCCGAGGACCTCATCGGCAAAACCCTTGTTTTCCGCAGCGAGGGCGTGGAGATGACCTTTGAGATCACGGGCATCAACGAGCTGATCTTCTCCGAGAATGGCGGCGAGAAGAAGACCTGCTTTACCAAGGTCAAAACGCTCAACCATGAGATTTATCTCATTAACCAGCTCATCCCCGGCTACACCATGTCGCGCCAGATCTCCCTCGTGGTGGACATGGTCAGCGGCTACGCCACGGTCTGCGACGCGCACTTCGGCACGCCCTATTCCAGCATCGACGTCGAGCGCAGCTTCATCTTCGGCCGTCTGGACGGCGACTTCCAGCCCGGTGAGATGCACCACTTCACTTCCGAGCTCGTCGGCAGGGCGATCGAGTGGAAGTACAGCGATAAGATCATGCTCATCAAGCACATGTACACCTCCGATTTGTATTACACCTATTCCGCCGCCGCGCCGAACGGCGCGTGGATGGCCACGAACCCCGCGGACTATGTGAAGGTGCGCGACAATACCTTCATCTTCTCCTTCGTGGAGGAGCGGCAGGCCGGATTGCAGGGCTTCTTCGTCATCGACACGGATCTGATGCACGACATGGGCGTGTTCTACGGCTGCAGCGCCGATCATATCTCCAGCAACTGCGTCGGCGCAATCGGACATTGGGCCGACTGCACCACCGTCTTCGATAAGTAAGCATTCCCCAAAAGATAAGAAACGGGGGCGTGCGCTGTGAGCGTGCGCCCCCGTTTCTTTTTCAAGGCGCCTTCCCACGCGGAGGAATGGCGATATTCCGCCCCCCACGGGCGAAAAATCAGTTGACGCAGCGGGGAGAAATGGATTACAATGGACGCAGACCTGATTAAAAACCTGTCGCAATCAGAAAGGAGAAATTTTCATGAAGTATCCCAGACCCCCTTATCTGGCAGAGGGCATTCCGGTTAAGGAATACGGTTCTGTGTTTGCCAAGAGCAAGATCATGATCCCGCAGCTGGAGTATCCGATTGATGTTCGCGAAAACTTCAAGCGCGCCTACACCCGCAATAACCCCGTCTGGGTTCCCAACACCATGACGGATATGTGCAACGTCATGAACTCCGTTCTCACCGGCGCGCCGGAGGCGGACTGGTCCCGCAAGGACCGGTATGACTGGACGGACTGGTTTGGCGTAGAGTGGACCTTCGTTCCGGATGCCGGCGGCCCGATGCTCAAGCCCGGCACGCAGTTCCTCGATGATATTACCAAGTGGGAAAGCCGCGTCAAGTTCCCGGATCTGAACGCTTATGACATCAAGGGCTGCTGCGAAACCTGGCTGAAGGAAAAGTACGAGCCCGGCAAGATCCTGCACGTCAACATCGGACAGGGCTGCACCGAGCGTCTGGTCGCCCTGCTCGGCGGTTATACGGACGCTATGGTCGCGCTGGCTGTGGAGCCCGAAGCGGTGAAGGACTTCCTCGAGGCCTTTGTGGACTTCACGATCAAGTTCTTCGACAAGCTGTATGAGTACCTGCCCATCGACATGATCACCTATCATGACGACTGGGGCACGGAGCGTGACACCTTCTTCTCCGAGCGCATGATGGAGGAGATCGTCTACGATCCCACCAAGCGTCTGTTTGACCACTTCAAGAGCAAGGATCTGTGCCTCGAGCATCACTGCTGCGGCCGCATCGAGCGCTTCCTGCCCTACATGGTGGAGCAGGGTGCCGACTTCCTGCAGATTCAGGCCCGCGCCAACAACATCAAGATGCTCAAGGAGAAGTACGGCGACAAGATCGGCTTCAACGTCATGGTTCAGGCGGACAGCGAGAACATCGAGGATGTGCAGGCGAACGTCCGCAAGGTCGTGGATACCTACGGCAAGGGCGGCGGCTTGTACTCCGGCGTCATGGGCGGCACGCCCAAGGCGGTTTGGGACACGGTCATGGAGCTCTTCGCGTACAGCCGCGAGTATTACGAAGAGAACAACTGATTTTTTGCAAAACGAACATAAAAAGGGCGGCGAAGGAATTTTCCTTCGCCGCCTTTTTGCGTAAATATGCTTTTGTGTTTTATTCCCCGAGCGGAGCGCGATGGAGAAGCTCATCCCAGCTGCGCGGTGGCACCGCCGGAAAGCCCGACAGGGCGGGGGATGTTTTTGGAAGCCCGGCAGGACAGGGAAAGCTTTTCGGGAACCCCCGGAAAGCCTTTTGGAAATCCCGACGGAGCGGGGGGATGGAAACTCAGACCAGACGCAGACGCTTGCACAGCGCAAGGATGCGCCCCGCGCAGATACGCAGCTCCTCGATGGACAGCTCGCCGCTTTCCACGCACTCCACGATGCGGTCCACGTCATCCTGCTGGCCGGGCATGATGAGGTCGTTGCCCGCGCGCACGCAGAGCATCGGGTCGCTGCAGCCGGCCATGCCCATGCTGCGGTTGAAGGCGCTGCCGGTGGTGCCCCAGTCGGTCATCACAACGCCCTCAAAGCCCCACTCACCGCGGAGAATCGTTTCAAGCAGTGCCTGATTGTTCGCGCTGTGCACGCCGTTGATGAGGTTATACGAGGTCATCACCGACATGGGCGCGGACTCCTTCACGCAGATCTCAAAGCCCTTGAGATAGATCTCGCGCAGCGCGCGCTGCGACAGAATGGTGTTCGAGCCGAAACGGTCGGTTTCCTGATTGTTGCAGGCGAAGTGCTTGATCGTCGCGGCGCACTTTTCGCGCTTTTGTATGCCGCGCACAATGGCCGCGGCGGTCTTGCCGGAGATCAGCGGATCTTCCGAATAATACTCAAAGTTCCGGCCGCAGAGCGGGCTGCGGTGGATGTTCATCGCGGGCGCAAGCCAGAGGTTGACGCCGAAACGCTGCATTTCCTCCGCGACGATGTCGCCGCATTCTTCCTGCAGCGCGGCGTTCCAGCTCTGCGCCAGCGCCGTGCCGATCGGGATTGCCGCGGCGTAGTGATAGAGAATCTCTCCGCGCTCCTGCGCGCGGCGCTCGTTCTCGAGCTGCTGAGCCTGCAGCGCCTCCCACTCCTCCGGGGACATGAGATCCTTAAACCAGATGCTGGAATTCAGGTCGAGATTGATCGCGCCGCTTTCAACCTCGAAATAGCGCTTGTTCACGCGCACACCGGCCGGGCCGTCCGCCATGACCAGCTTGCCGAAACCCTTTTCCTCCGCGATGTCGGCCGTTTCGCCCGCCGCGCCCGAGACGCGGGCGGAGGCGTTGCCGATGACGGAAAGCTCGCCGCCGGCGCGGTATTTTCCGGCGCAGACCGTTGCAAGCTCCCGCACCGTGAAGTCGGAAAGCTCGGGAAGATTCAGCTTCTCGCCCGCGATGCGCGCGCGGTCAAAATGTCCCGCGCCCTCCAGCATCGCGGCGTCCACCGCGAGGCGCGGCAGATTTTCGGGAACGCTGCGCTGTTTTTCGCCCTGCCAGTCCGCAAAATCGGCATCACCGCAGGCGTGGCTGAGACGGGAGGTGTAAACGCTCTGCGTGAGGCTTGCGATTCCGGCGGGGATGCCGTTGACGCTCAAAACATAGTCGCCGGCCTCCAGCAGCCATGCATCCTCGGCGCCGTCCCAGCTCGCCATGTCCTCCAGCGGCAGCGTGAGCGTATAGCTCGCCTGCTCGCCCGGAAGCAGCTCGGCGGTCTTCTGATAGGCGCCCAGCTCGCGCAGCGGCTTAGGAAGCTTTCCGGCGGGCGCGCTGTAATAGAGCTGCAGCGTCTCGCGCCCGGCGTATGCGCCGGTGTTGCGCACCGTGACGGTCACGGCGGCAGTCTTGTCCTCCACGGCAAAGCCCGTGACGCTTGTTTCAAAATCCGTGTAGCCAAGGCCGAAGCCGAAGGGGAAAATCGGCTCTACGCCCGCCGCGTCGTAATAGCGGTAGCCGACGAACACGCCCTCGCGGTAGCGCGCGTCGCCGTGCAGACCGAAGTCGCCGAGGCTGGGATAATCCTCCGCCTTCGCCCAGGTCGTTGCGAGCTTTCCGGAGGGATAGGCCTTGCCGAGCAGAAGGTCGGCAAACACATCGCCGGTGACGGAGCCGAGCTGGCTGAGCAGCAGCACGTTTTCCACATGAGGCAGCACCGCGCTGATGTCCACAGGGCCGCCGACGTTGAGCACGAGCATGAATTTTTTGTATTTCTCCGCGCAGGCGAGAATGTCGCGCTTTTCATCCTCGGTGAGCAGCAGGTCGCCCGCGGCGGCGTGGCGGTCCGCGCCCTCGCCGGAGTCGCGCGAGAGGATGTAAATGCCCACATCGCCCGCGCCGTCGATCGGCGCGGCATAGTGCGGCGCAGGCGGAACGCGCCCCATGCTGACCATGAAATAGGACCGTCCGGTGGCCTTCGCCTCCGCGACCAGTTCTGCCTCGAATTTCGCGGCAATCTCCGCGCGGAGCGCTGCGCAGCCGCGCAGCCATTCCTTTGTCGTGACGGTGAAGCCGGCGTTTTCCAGCCCCTCCTCGACCGTGGTGTAGTGCCGGACGTTTACGTTGCCGGAGCCGGTGCCGCCCTTGATCGTCTCGCGAGCGCCCGCGCCGTAGAGCGCGACCGCGCAGGGGGCGTTCAGCGGGAAGTCTCCGTTCTTTTTCAGCAGCACCGCGCATTCCGGGGCGAGCGCGCGCAGCGCGGCGTAATGCGCTTGTTCAAAGGGCTGAACAGCGTCTGTGCTGACTTTGACCATCGTATGTTCCTCCTGTATTTCCGTTAATTTTTCTTTGCTGCGTCCATTATATTCCGGGAGACTTTCCCCGTCAACGAAAATCGCCTCGCTCTTGACAAGTCCGCGCGCGGCGGATATAATAAGCCAAACTCCATTATGAGCAACACTTTGTTCGAGCCCGCCCAGCCTAAAGAGCCGTTTGCCGGCTTCATGGCGCCCGGGCCGAAGCGGACGGATTTGTCCGCTTCCTGAGTTGGATGTGGAAACGCACCGGCTTTCCGTGATTGAGAAGGACAAAGGCTTCGCTGCGGCAGTCTCTGCCGCGGTTGTATTGCGTATCTGCAATTTTTGCCTGTTCACGGTCTGCTTCGCGTTTCGCGGGGCAGACTTTTTTTGTGTATTTGATGTGTGTTGAGGTGTCTATGACGAAACGGAAAAAAGAGAAAAGGGCCGTGCATTACAGCTATCGCTTCGCCATTCTGGCGGCGGCCTTTGTGCTGGTGTTTTTGGGCTCGTTTGTCGTCGGGCGCTATGCGGTGTCGCCCGGCAGCCTGCTGAAGATTCTGATCTCGCGGCTCATGGAGCTTGTCAGCTTCGGAAAATGGTCATTGGTGCAGACCTGGACGCAGCGCGAGGAGCTGGTTGTGCTGTCCATCCGCTTCCCGCGGATCGTATGCGCTGCGCTGGTGGGCGCGGCGCTCTCCGCAGCGGGCGTGTCCTATCAGGGCATGTTCAAAAACCCGATGGTGTCGCCCGACCTGATGGGCGCTTCGACCGGCGCGGGCTTCGGCGCAGCGCTTGCGATCCTGCTCTCGCTGGGCTATCTGGGCATCACGGTCAGCGCCTTCGCGTTCGGCCTCGTTGCCGTTTTGCTTGCCTATTGCGTCAGCCGCTTCAGCCGGTTCAAGGCCTCGATGGCGCTCATCCTTGCGGGCGTGATGATCTCCTCGCTGTTTTCCGCCTGCACTTCCTTTGTCAAGCTGGTTGCGGACACAACGGAGCAGCTGCCCGCCATCACCTATTGGCTCATGGGCTCGCTCAGTTCCGTGAAGATGGTCGACCTGAAGTTCGCCTTCTGGCCGATTCTGGTCGGTGCCGTGCCCCTCGTGCTGCTGCGCTGGCGCATGAATCTGCTCACGCTCAGCGAGGCCGAGGCCCGCAGCATGGGCATCCACACCGGAAGGCTTCGCCTTGTTGTCATCCTCTGCGCGACGCTGATGACCTCGGCAAGCGTGGCTGTCAGCGGCATGATCGGCTGGGTCGGGCTTGTGATTCCGCATTTTTGCCGCATGATCTTCGGCTATGACTATCGCCGCCTCATCCCGGCGTCCCTGCTTATGGGCGGCACTTTCCTGATGATCGTGGACGATATCGCCCGAAACATCGCAGCAAGCGAAATTCCCCTCGGCATTCTGACCTCTTTCGTTGGCGCGCCGGTGTTTATCTATTTGATTTTGCGGGGAGGTTTGGCCAGTGAGGATTGAAGTAAAGGATCTGCGCTTTTCTTACGGCGGCGCCGAGGTGCTGCACGGGATAAGCTTTGCCGCCGGTGCAGGTGATGTTGTGGCGGTGCTGGGTCCCAACGGCGTGGGAAAAAGCACGCTGTTTCGCTGCCTGCTGGGCTTTCTCCGCCCCCGCAGCGGCGAGATCCTGCTGGAAGGAAAAAACATTCGCAGCATGGACCATCAGGAGCTTGCGCGGCAGATCGCCTATATCCCCCAAAGCGCCGCGCCCGCGTTCAACTACACGGTGCTCGACAGCGTGCTCATGGGCATGACGAGTCAGATCGGCGTGTTTTCCTCCCCGACGGCGGCGCATCGGGAAAAGGCGATGGAGGCGCTGGAAAGCCTCGGCATTGCGCATCTGGCAAATCGCGGCTGCGGCAGGATCAGCGGCGGCGAGAAGCAGATGATGCTTTTGGCGCGTGCGCTTGTGCAGGACGCGAAAATTCTCATCATGGACGAGCCCACCGCAAGCCTCGATTACGGCAACAGCTTCCGCGTGATGCGGCGGATTGAAACGCTGGGCGAGGCGGGCTACACCGTCATCTTCTCCACGCACGAGCCCAATCAGGCCTTCCGCTACGCAAGCCGCGTTTTGGCGCTGCGAGACGGCCGCCTTCTGGCCGACGGCCGCCCGGCAGAGGTGCTCCATGAGGACACCCTCTCCGCGCTCTATGGCATCGGTGTTGCCGTGCGATGCGCGGAGGTGGACGGCATGAATTACAGTATTTCCATTCCGAAAGGAGAAAAATAAAATGAAAAAAATCATCAGTCTGTTGTTGGCACTGCTGCTTGTGTTCGGGCTTCTGTCCGGCTGCGCGGGGAACAGTCCGGAAAGCGGAAAAAACGGGGAAGACTCCAAGCCCAATGCCGGCTCTGACGCCGGGCAGACCGGGGAAGAGAACGGCTCCGGCGCGCAGCAGTCCGGGGAAGCGGAAACCGTCATTTTCACCGACTCCGTCGGGCGCGAGGTGGAGCTTCCCGCAAACATCACGCGCATCGCGCCCTCCGGCTCCGTGGCCACGATGTTTTTGGCGGCCATCGCGCCGGAATATCTGGTCTGCGTCGGCAGCACGCAGGAGGAAGCGCAGCGCGGTTATATGGATGAGCGCCTGTTTGACCTGCCGGTGACAGGGCAGCTCTACGGCGGCAAGAGCACGCTCAATCTGGAAGAGCTGCTCAGTTGCGACCCGCAGGTGATCATCGACCTCGGTGATGTCAAGGGCGATGTGAAGGGCGATATGGACGCGCTGCAGGAGCAGACGGGCATCCCTTGCGTGTTCATCGAAGCGGATCTGACGCATATGGCGCAGGCCTTCCGCATGCTCGGTGAACTGCTGGACGAAAAGGAAGCGCGCGCGGAAGAGCTTGCCGCTTTCCTGGACCGGACGCTCGCCATGGCGGAGGAAAATTCCGCCAAAATCCCCGAGAGTGAGCGCATCAGCGTGATGCTCACCGCCGGCAGCGCGGGCCTCGGCACGGACGCCGCCGGAAGTGTGCAGGCGCAGGTGCTGGACATCGTCGGCGCGGAAAACGCCATCGTGCTGGGCGACACCGTCAACAAAAGCGGCGGCAACGAGATCAACATGGAGCAGCTGTATCTGTTTGACCCGGATGTGATATTGTTCATGCCCAACAGCATCTATGGCGAGGTCGGCAGCGACGTGCAGTGGCAGGAGCTGGAGGCCGTTCAGGCCGGGCGCTATTACGAGGTGCCGAGCCTGCCCTATAACTGGATGAGCAACCCGCCGTCCATGAACATGGTGCTCGGAATCTGGTGGCTGGGCAACCTGCTCTATCCCGAGGTGTACGACTATGACATGGCGGAGATCGCGCAGGAGATTTTTGAGCTGTTCTGGAACTGTACGCTCACGGAGGCGCAGCTGAGCTCGCTGCTGGAGAATTCCAGCCTGAAACAGTAAAATATGTAAGCAACTTCCTTCCGGCCTTTGACAAGTGGGTCGGAAGGAAGTATTATATATATCGAAAAATCCCCGCCCGGACAGGCGAGACGGGAGAAACGGTATCGTATGTTTTTTGAATGGAACGAACAGATCCTGCAATGGCTTTTGGATGCTTCGGACTATACGGGCTATAACAAAAAGCTGGCAGCCATGCTGCGCAGGTATATCACCCCGGGCGGCACGCTCTGTGACATGGGCTGCGGCATGGCGCTGGTGGATTTTGAACTTGCGCCCCTGGTGCGCGAGCTTACCTGCGTGGACATCAGCCCCTTCGCCATCTCCTTTGTGGAGGCCCAGGCGCGCCGCCGCGGGCTGGATTCGCTGCGCGCGCTGTGCTGCGACGGGATGCAGGCATCTGGAGAGTGGGACACCGTTATGGCGCTGTTCCACGGCACGGTGGAGCTGATTTGTGAGGGCTATCTGCGTCGCGCGAAAAAGCAGTTCATCCTCGTCACCCACGCCGAGTCCGAGGGGCAGACCGGGCCGGAGGGCTACCGTGTGCGCAAGTGTGACGATGTGAAAAGCACCGCCGCGTGGCTGGAGTCCAAGGGTCTGCGCTACGAGCTGGAGCGCGGCTCGCTGGAATTCGGGCAGCCGCACCGCAGCTTTGCCGACGCGCTGGAGTACACCCGCGCGTTCAGCCGTAAGGCGCCGGAGGAACTGCTCGAGGCACATGTGCGCAGCAAAATCACGCAGACGGGGCGCGCGGATTTCCCGCTTTATACGCCGAAAACGCGCGATTTTGGCATTTTTGTCATTCGGAGAGAGGATAATGCAGACTTCTTTTAAGCGACGCGATCCCAAAATCCATATTTTTCTCACGGGCGGCATTCAGGTGGGCAAGTCCACCATGCTGCGCCGCCTGCTGGCGGAGTTTCCTGCCGTGCCCTTTTCGGGCTTTCGAACCGTCACCGGTCCGGGACCCGAGGGCGCCATCGGCGCTGTGTATCTCGTGCCCGCGGATGGGGAAATCCTGTTCCGGCCGGAGCGCAAGGTGGGCGTGCGCTGGGGCTATGCGCGCGGGATGGACGCCTTTCCTGAGGTTTTTGACGAGTTCGGAACGGCTTGCGTGGAGGCTCCCGGCAGGCTGATTCTCATGGACGAGATCGGCTGCATGGAGCGCGAAGCCCCGCGCTTTGCGGAGGCTGTGCTGCGTCGGCTGGACGGGGAAACGCCCATCCTCGGCGTTTTGCAGGGGCGCGCGGATTCTCCGCTTGCCGAGGCCATCCGTAAGCACGAAAAAGTGCTGCTCGCGGAGGTGACGCCGGAAAACCGCGAGGAAGTTTTCTTGCAGCTTCTGCGCAAAATGCGCTGGCAGATGAAGCGCTTTGTTGATTCCGCGGGCGCTGTTGTGTTCCGTGAGCACGAGGGGAAAACGCAGGCGCTGATGATTTACTCCAACCATAAAAGCTGGGGCTTCCCGAAAGGCCATCTCGAGCGCGGGGAGGACCCCGCCGCCGCCGCGCGGCGTGAGGTTTTTGAGGAGACCGGCATCCGGATCGAGCTGCTGTCCGACCGCGGCTTCGCCGCCGAAGCGGCGCTTTTGCGCGAGTCGCGCAAGATCCACTATTTCCCGGCCCTCGTGCGCAGCGGAGCGCTCAGCCCCCAGCCGGGCGAGGTGCGCGCCGCGGAGTGGCAGGATGCGCAGTGCGTGAAGGAGCTTTTGTATTTCCGCGAGGATGTCGAGCCCTTTGAATGGGCGCTGCAGCAGTATCGGGCGCGGCAGGGGAAAGGCTGAGGCCTGCCCGCTGCCTGCGCGGCGTCACCCCCCCGCGGGCGAGAACCGGCCGCGACAGGACACGCGCGCTTCCGGGCGCGAAACGCTTGTATCGGTTTCGCCATCCGCCTTGCAAACAGAACAAAAAAGATAAAAAAGTCCCCGTCCGCTTGAATGCGGACGGGGACTTCGTTTTCGGCGCATTTGCGCGGGGTAAAGTCTTCCGCTCCGTTTCGGAGAGAAGCCGCGCAGGAAAAGTGCTATTTGTTCTTTTTGCCGGACAGAATCACAGATAAATGATCATCACGCCCACCAGAATTCCGATGAGAGTGGCCAGCGCGGGCAGCTTGGAGCGCCACATCAGGATGGATTCGGGCAGCAGCTCGCCGAACACGACGTACAGCATCGCGCCGCTGGCAAAGCCCAGCGCGACGGAGAGCATCATCGGGTTGAGCGCGCCCAGCAGATAGCCGAGCAGCGCACCCAAAATCGTCGGCGCACCGGACAGCGCGGAGAGCAGCACGGCCTTGCCCTTGTGCATGCCGCCGCTGATGAGCGGCACGGAAACCGCCATGCCCTCCGGAATGTTGTGCAGACCGATCACAACGGCCATCAGAAAGCCGCCGGAGAGCAGATCTCCCGGCTCAGATCCAACGTAGGCCGCGCCGATGACCATGCCCTCGGGCAGGTTGTGCAGCGCAATGGCGCAGGCCATCACGATGCCGGCCAGAAACAGAGACTGCCGGCTGTTTTTGTGCTCGACGAAATGGTCACTGTGGATCAGCTCGTCCAGATCATCCGCAGTTTTCGGGTGCTCCGGGTCGATGTGCTTGACCTCGTGGTTCGTGGCCTTATCAATCCAGGTGTTGAGGCCATAGATGGCCAGATACCCGACCAGCACCCACAGAAACGCGAAATAAACGCTGTTTGCGCTGTCGATGGCTTCCGAGATCAGATCGAAGCACACAATGCTGAGCATGACGCCTCCCGCGAAGCTGAGCAGCAGGCTGACGGTTTTGCCGGAGTTGCGGTTGAGCACGGCGCCGATGCCGCCGCCGAGGCCGGTTCCGATCACGCCGGCGATTGCAGTTACCAAAGTGATGTAGAGAAACATGTTCATGGGCTTGACTCACCATTCTATGTATTGCCCGTTTTCGGGGCGGATTGATCGTATTCCTCATTATACCCGCAGCAGACAGCATTCGTCAACAAAAAAGCATCGGCAACAGGGGAAAACAAAGCCCGGCAGATTTCTTTCAAAATCTGCCGGACTTTTACATAGCGGCACCATGCCGCGTGCGATGATGGCTATGCCAAAATAAGCGGCTTGAATAAAAAAACGACAGGTTAAAACCTGTCGTTTCATGGCTAAAGATTGCTATTTTAACAAAAAAGGGGCAATCGTTGATTTTTACTCAACTAAAAAAAGTATTGGAGTTGAAAACACTTCTACAGGATGGCATGGATGATAAAAGAAAGATACAAACCCGGAATGCGGGTCAGGCTTTTGCGGATGAACGACACGCAGGCGCCTCCTGTCGGAACAGAGGGGACAGTGCGAGGGGTCGACGACATTGGATCTGTCATGGTTGCATGGGACAACGGTTGCGGTCTGAATGTTGTCCTTGATGAGGATGAGATCGAGATCATAGACAAATAAGCAAAGCCCATCATGGGAAAAAGTGCAGAGCGGCGCCGGAACTGATTTATCCGACGCCGCTTATTTCTATTTACTTTTCCTCTGAAGAGGCGCTGTCGTATTAAACGACAACATGAATATCAGGGCATCTCAAAAAGCTTAATACCGAACAGTGCCCAGAATTCCTCATTGCTGTGGTCATAACGGTAATAAACGCCATCGGCAAAGATGGTACCGCAACTATCCTCTGCTGGACAGCAGGAGATCGTGCTGCCGTCGGCAAGCGTCAGTGTCAGGACACTCCCGAAGGGGCAGCCTGCGCCACCAGGCAAAACGGTCGCGTTTTTCAGCCAGTTCTCAAGCTTCGCCAGGGCTGCGGCATCGGACAGAACGTAGTCCGCGTCCTGCCAGTGTAGCCGGGCTTCCTTCAGGGGAATGACCTTTTCCGGAGCGTAGGGTTTGGCCCCTCCCTCGGGAACGATCAGCCGGATAACGCAATGATAAAGGATCTCTTCATAAGCGACTTCCGATTCGATATAACGTCCCTGCGGTCCCCAGGCCGGAATCACACAATAATAGGTGCCCGGTTCAAGCCAGCAGACGCCGGTATTGCCGTACCAGGAGCTCCGCAGCGGGCGGAACTGGTGATCATAGATGTTGCAGAGATAGCTTTGAGGATGATCGTACTGCACTTTGAAATCATCTGCCAGCGTTACCGTCGGGATCTTATCATAATCCTCTGGTGAAATGGATGGCGTGGGATTATCCGGGTCGCCCTCTATAAGCCAACCGTTTTCCGTCCATGTTTTTTCATACCACAGGGTACAGTAGGGATCGACTGTGACGCCGCCGCTGGAAATCGTGAAAGGCGGAGCTTGTTCTGACGTGCTTGCGTCCGGGGAGAGTGTAGGAGCAATATCCGGCACTGTGGAGGGGGCAGGGATAAAGGCAGCCAGCGCCGTCTCGTAGTCCCCGGCACTGATGCGGTAGTAGCGGATGTCATTTCCGAAATGAACGGCGGCAAGACGCTCGGACTGATAAATGATGATCCGGTAATCGTCCTCAATCAAGAATTCGATAAAACCGCGTGGCTCGGAAGAGGACGACGGCGCGCGACGCTCTGTCCATTCCGCACCTGCTAAGAACTGCGCCAGCGCCTCGGTGTCCGCAACGCCGGGCTGAACGCCGTCGGAATCTGCCGGGTATAGATTGGCGTAA
This sequence comes from Oscillospiraceae bacterium, assembly GCA_015068035.1. Lineage (GTDB taxonomy): Bacteria > Bacillota > Clostridia > Oscillospirales > Oscillospiraceae > SIG483. The sequence continues at coordinate 118,705 of SVLI01000005.1, forward strand.
GGCGCGGTGTCATGCTGCCCGATCAGCGTGATCGCGTTTTTGTAGTTGAGGAAGGACAGATCCGGCTCGTCCTCTTTCGGGTTCGTCAGGAAACAGACCGCGATGACCGCGCAGGCGATCAGCGCCGCGACGATGATCCAGAACGCGGGCTTTCTGTAATTCAGCACACCCTTTACCCGCCCCTTCACGCCGACTTCCCCAAAAGCAAGCGGACACGCCAGAATCAGCCGCCGCTGCATACTGCACGAGACGAGTGCGTTGGCGTAGGCTTTCTTCTCCGTCATTTCCATGTCGGAAATGACTTTCTCGTCGCAGGCCGCTTCGATATCCCGGCACAGCAGGATAAAAGCTACCCAAACTAACGGATTGAACCAATAAACGATGAGAAGAAGAAAACCGAGCGGCTTCCACAGGTGGTCTTTTCGCTTCAAATGGGCATGTTCGTGGGCGAGAACGAAGGCAGTTTCTTCTACATTCAAACCGGAGGGCAGATAGATCCGCGGACGGAACACGCCCAAAATGAACGGCGTTTTCACTTGATCGCATAGCCAAGCGTTTTTCTCATACGGGATCGCTTCCGCAACCTTATGACGCAGGCGGAGATAGCTGATCAGTCCGTATAAAAGAAGGATAGCTATGCCGCATACCCATACAAGGCCGCCCAGATACAGAACGATCTGCATGGGATTCACGCTGTTCATGGGGGTCGCGGCCAGAGAGGTGCCAAGCGGCGGGTTGACCGCGTTGTCGATGACGGAAACGCCGCTGCTAATCTCGGGATGCTGGGCGTAGCCGATCGACGGGCTGATCACCTCCGCGCTCGGGATCAAGCTGAAAATCGACTGCAATGAAAACGGGAGTACAAGCCGCAAGCCCACGAGACCCCAGAGCACGACGGAGATCCATTTCGGCGCTTTCTTCAACAGTAGTCGCAGCAGTATGACCGCGAGGATCAGCCAACCCGCGGAGATGCTCATATTCAGTACTTTTATGAAAACGGCTTCCATCATTTATCCTCCGCTTCGTCGATCATGGCGCGGATCGCGGCCGCCTCCTCCGCGGTCAGCCTGCTGCTTTTGGTAAACGCGGCGATGAACGCGGGCAGCGACCCGTCAAAGGAGTCCTCCACGAACTGCCTCGACTGCTGCGCGTAAAACTGTTCCCTTGAAAGAAGAGAAGTGACCGTCCCCTTATTGTTCATGAACAGACCCTTTTCACACAGGCGCTTGATGACGGTATGGGTTGTCGTGCGCTTCCAACTGAAAGCTTTTTCCGCCAGATTGACCAGCTCCGTGGAGGTGACCGGCTCGTTCGCCCAGATCATATCCGCGAAACGGCTCTCGATGATGCCTAATTGTATTTCGGCCATAAGCGTCGCCCCTTTCGGACTACAAATAGTAGTCTTCCTACATACTACAACTTGTAGTCTTGATTGTCAAGGGATTTTTTTGTACCACAGTTTCCCAACTGAAACCGTATGATAGCACAGGCTTCAATTGGTCAACGGAGCGCAGACCTGTCATGAAATCATTAAATTTTACTCAAAATTCTGGAAATCAGAGCCATAAAAGCAAGAATCCTGAGCTGGGACAGACCCGGTTCAGGATTCCTTTTTAATAATATAGTGAAATAGTGCCGAGAATAGCTAGATTTCAAGTCATTCAAGGCACTTTTGAACAAAAAAGTAGGATTGCCATTTTGTTAAAATAGCAATCCTAACATGGCGGAGAAGATGGGATTTGAACCCATGCTCGGCTCAACACCGACTACTCCCTTAGCAGGGGAGCCCCTTCGGCCACTTGGGTACTTCTCCAAGCCGAATGTTTTTGCGCTTTTGCACCGATGGAAACTGGCGGAGAGAGTGGGATTCGAACCCACGGATGCTCTCACATCGCCGGTTTTCAAGACCGGTGCCTTCGACCGCTCGGCCATCTCTCCTCATCCGAGCCAGTGCGCAAGCGCCTGCGCCCGAGTATATTACCATAAACATTGCGCCTTGTCAATCCATTTCTTTTGCGATCTTGCGTGAACTTGCATAAAGTGGAATTGACAGCGCCTTTGCTGGGTGGTATAGTATATGAAAAGTATAACAAATCATACTTTTCATACGAATGTCAAAAGGAGGAAGGCTTTATGAAGAAACCGGCGCCGCGCGGATACTGCGCAGGTATGGCGCGCGTGGGGGAGAAGGGGCAGATCGTGATCCCGAAGGAGATGCGCGAGATGTTCGGCATCGAGCCGGGGGATACGCTGCTGATTGTTGCGGACATAAACCGCGGTATTGCCATCCCGGCCAAGGAGGAGTTTGACAAGCTCTCCAGACTTGTGATGGACATCGGCTTTGCCGCCGCGGAGGAAAAGGAGCGCGGGGAAGATGCGTGAACCGATTTTGGAGGTCGCGGGGCTGACGAAGCGCTATCCGGGTTTTGCGCTGGAAGACGCGTCGTTTTCCCTGCATGCGGGGGAAATTATGGGCTTCGTCGGGCGCAACGGCGCGGGTAAGACCACAACGCTCAAAGCCCTGCTCAATTTTGTGCATCCGGACGCGGGTGAGGTGCGCTTTTTCGGCATGGATGCTGCGGTGCAGGAGCTGGAGATCAAAAAGCGCATCGGCTTTGTGTCGGGCGGCGCGGATTACTATGCGCAAAAGCGCCTCGGCACGATTCTGCAGGTGGTGCGGCGCTTCTATCCGGGCTGGGATGATGCGCTCTGTGCGCGCTATATGGCGCAGTTTCAGCTCGATGCAAACAAGCAGACGCGGCAGCTTTCCGCGGGCATGAAGGTCAAATTCGCGCTGGTGCTCGCCCTCTCGCACGGGGCGGAGCTGTTGCTGCTCGACGAGCCGACCAGCGGGCTCGACCCCGTCTCGCGCGAGGAGATATTGGAGATTTTCCTTTCGCTTGCGGATGAGGGCGTGAGCATCCTGTTTTCTACGCATATTACCTCGGATCTTGAAAAGTGCGCGGATACGATCACCTATATCCGCAGCGGGCGGATTGAAGCGAGCAGCCCGCTGCGCGATTTCAAGGCGGCCTATCGGCTTGTGACGCTGCCGGAGCGGGTCGATGACCCAATGCTCCTCGGCGCGCGGCGCAGCCGGGAGGGCTATACGGCGCTGCTGCGCACGGGGGATGCGGAAAAGAGCGTCTATGCGCATCGCCTGGCGACGCTTGACGAGATTCTTGTGCATCTCGAAAAGGAGGAGCGGGCATGAAAAATCTGCTGTATAAGGAGCTGAAGCTCGCGCTGCAGGCGCCGGCGGTGCTGTTTCTGGCGCTCTCAGCCATGCTGCTGATTCCAAATTATCCCTATTACGTCACATTTTTCTATACGGCGCTCGGCATCTTTTTCTGCTGCCAGCTCGGGCGGGAGAATCACGACATTTTCTTCACACTCTGCCTGCCTGTGCGCAAGCGTGATGTGGTCTCGGCGCGCTTTCTGCTCGCCGTGCTGCTGGAAGCGGCGCAGATGCTTCTGGCCGTGCCCTTTGCCGTGCTGCGGCAGAGTTTTGACGTCCTCGGCGGCAACGCGGTCGGCATGGACGCAAATCTCGCGTTTTTCGCGCTTTCGCTGCCGATGCTGGGGCTGTTCCATCTGGTGTTCTTCCCGGCCTATTACAAAAATCCGCAAAAGGTCGGCCTGCCCTTCGTGAAAGGCAGCATTGCGGTTTTCGTGTATGTGCTCGTGGCCGAGGCCTGCGTCCATGCGCTGCCCTTTTTCCGGGATAAGCTCGACACGATGCACGGCGCGTTCCTGCCGGAAAAGCTGCTTGTGCTGCTGCTCGGCGCTCTGCTGTATCTGCTTTTAAGCTTCCTTGCCTGGAGAAAGAGCCTGCGCCTTTTTGAAAAGCTGGATCTGTAAAGGGGAAAGCGGTTCATTGCGCCGGCGGGCTTTCAAAACACTCGCGCACAGCCACACACCGCTCGCGCGCCGTTTCAAAAAAATTACAGTTTTTACCGCGCGCAGCGGATGTTCTTTGCCGGTTTCGCAGCATAAATTTCTGCCCTCCGTGTCAAAATAGGCTCGATAAGCTTTTTTGCACGGAGGGCTTTTTGCGATGAAAAAAAGGATTTATGCTGCGCTTTTGGCGCTGACGCTGCTTTCCACCCCGGCGCTGGTTGCCGTGGCGGCGCCGGACGGCGCAGCGGAAACGGGCAGCGCGCCCGAGGCGCGGAATCTGGAGATCGAAACGCCGCGCGGCAGCGCCTACACAGGCAAGCTCGAGGCGGAGGATGCGGATGGCGATCTCAGCGGTTTTGAGATCACGACACCGCCGATCAAGGGCACGGTTGCGCTGCAGCCGGACGGCAGCTTCGTCTACACGCCCCTTGTGGGGCGGCGAGGCCGGGATTATTTCGGCTACAAGGCGGTCGATGCGCGGGGCAATCTCTCTCAGGAGGCCACCGTCATCATCCGCCTGACGAAGCCGGAGGTCTGATTTTCCGGGAGGAAAAGAAAAGCGTGGCAAAATGCCACGCTTTTCTTATGTCTTGCTCTGCAAGTAATGTATTTTATGCGGCTTTACTTTTTCCAAACTGCGGGTGCGAAGAGAATCAGAATCGGATACAGCTCCAGTCGGCCGAGAAGCATGTCAAAAATCAGCACAAGCTTGCTCAGCAGGGAGAGAGAAGCGAAATTGCCCGTCGGCCCCACAACGTCAAGACCCGGGCCGACGTTGTTCAGGCAGGCCGCCACCGCGGAAAAAGAGGTCTCAAAGCTGAAATTGTCCAGCGAGACGATCAGCACGGAAAACGCCATGATGAAAAAGTAGATCAGGAAGTAGCTCTGCACTTCGGAGACCGTCGAATCCTCAACGAGCTCGCCGTCCATGTGCACAAGCTTGACGGAATTCGGCCGCAGCGTGCGATGGACGGAGCGCCGCGCGCTCTTGAACGCGAGCAGCACGCGGGATACCTTGAGGCCGCCGCCCGTGCTTCCGGCGCAGGCGCCCATGAACATCAGCAGCAGCAGGATGGCGCGGCTCAGCTCCGGCCAGGCGTTGAAGTCGGCCGTGGCAAAGCCCGTCGTCGTGATGATGGAGGCAACCTGGAAGATCGCGTGGTGGAAGGCTTCGCCGAAGCTTCCGTAGGCGCTTAAAATGTTCAGCGTGATAATCAGCGTGGCGGCAAAGATCGTGATCAGATAAAGGCGCAGCTCCTCACTGCGCAGCACGGCGCGGACTTCGCGCATCAGCAGCAGATAGTACAGGCTGAAGTTTACGCCGAAGAGAATCATGAAAACGGTCGTGACGGTCTGGCAATAGGGGGAATAGGCGCCCAGACTGTTTGCGCGGATGGAAAATCCGCCGGTTCCGGCTGTGCCGAAGGTGGTGGTCACGGCGTCAAGCACCGGCATCCGCCCGATCAGGAGCAGCACAACTTGTATCAGCGTGAGGACGATGTAGATGCCGTAGAGAATTTTCGCGGTGCGCTGCATGCGCGGCACCAGCTTGGAAACCTGCGGGCCGGGGCTCTCCGCGCGCAGAAGGTGCAGAGAATCGCCAAGCTCTCCGCCAGCGACGGGGCCGAGGGCCAGCACAAACACAAGAACGCCCATGCCGCCGAGCCAGTGCGTGAAGCTGCGCCAGTAGAGCAGCCCGTGAGACATGGCTTCCACGTTTGGCAGAATGCTCGCGCCGGTCGTTGTGAAGCCGGATACGGTCTCAAACAAAGCGTCCACAAAATTCGGGATCTCCCCGCTGAAGAAGAAGGGGAGCGCGCCGAAAAGCGAAACGACGATCCATGCCAGGCCGACGGTCACAAAACCCTCGCGTGCATAGAAGTTCCGGCTTTTTTGCTTGATTTTGGAAAGCAGAAAACCGCAGAGGCCGCTGGCGACAATTGTGCCGAGAAAGGCGTAGCCCGGCAGCATTTCCCCATAGCAGAAGGAGATGATCATGGCCGGCAGCATAAACGCGGCAACCGCCATCAGAATCCGGCCGACGACACGAAAAATAATTCGGTAGTTCATAGCCTCTCCTTAATCCTCCGCGGCAAAAATATCGTTCAGGTCAAGGATGACGCGGTCGGCGGCTGTGACCACAATGACGGTGTCGCCCTTTTCGATGGTGTCGCTGCCGCCGGGGATGATGATCTTGCCCATGCGGTTGATGCAGGCGATGAGGATGTTCGGCTTGAGGCGGATTTTGCTGAGCGTCTCGCCCAGATGCTTTGTCTGCTCCGTTGTGAGGAATTCCAGCGCCTCAACCCGGTTGTTCACAAGATGGTGCATGGCCAGCACGCTGCTGCCGCTGCTGTTTTGCATCGCGCGCACGTAGCGCACGATGTTCTGCGCGCAGAGGAGCTTCGGGCTGATTACGCAGTCCACGCCCCGGTTGCGGAACACGTCGTTGTATTCCGTGCGGTTGAGCTTGGTGATCACCTGCGGGATGCCCAGGAAGCTGGCATACATGGACAGGGTGAGGTTTTCGCCGTCCTGCTCCGTGAGGGCCACGACGGTGTCCATCTGGGAGATGTTTTCTTCGTTGAGGATGTTCTGATCGAAGCTGTCGCCCCGGATGATCGTCGCGCCCGGCAGCATCTCTGCCAGCGTTTCTGCCAGCTCGGGGTTCGATTCGATGATTTTCACGCGCGTGCCGGAGCGCAGAAGCATGGGCGCGAGCATCTGCGTGATGCGGCTGCCGCCGATAATCATGGCGTCCTTGGCCTTTTTCGAGCGGATGCCCAGATTGCGCAGAAGATGGAGTAGCTCGTCAGCCGGCGCCGTGACGTACAGCTTGTCGTTCGCCTGGAGCTGATAGCGGCCATCCGGAATCACGACGCGATCGCCGCGCTCCACGGCGCAGACCAGCACCTTGGCCTTCAAACGGGGGCTCAGTTCCATCAGGCGGAGGCCACACAGCGGCGAATCCTCCCGCAGCTCCAGCTCGACAATCTCCACGCGCCCCTTGGCAAAGGAGTCGCGCTTGAGAAAGCCCGGAATCTGCATCAGGCGGAAAATTTCGTTTGCAGCCGCCTGCTCCGGGTTGACTGTCATGGACAGGCCCATCTCATTGCGCAGGAAGTAGAGCTGTTCGCTGTATTCCGGGTTGCGGATGCGCGCGATGGTGGTGGTGCAGCCGAGTTTTCGGGCAATCACGCAGCTCATGAAGTTCAGCTCATCGAGCGGGGTAACGGCGATCAGCAGATCGCTGCTGCCGACGTCCGCGGCCTTGAGCGTGCGCATGCTCGCACCGTTGCCGTAGCTGACCATGATGTCCAGCTCGGCGGAGAGCTGGGAAACGACTTCACGGTCGTTGTCGATGAGCACAATGTCGTGTCCCTCGCGGGTGAGCTGCGCCGCCAGCGTCTGTCCGACTACGCCGCCGCCGACAATGATGATCTTCAATTCGAAAACCCTTCTTTCATTTAACGGCATAAAGCCTTGAAATGTGCGGAGTTTACGGTACGCAAAAGCATTTTACTATATTTGTCAGCGGTTTTCAAGATGTTTCCCGGATTCGCCGGTGGAGCGGGGATCTGTGCGCCGGGCGTGTTGCGCCGGCGGGGGGAAGTCGGATCGGGTAGAGAATGTCGTGCAGCCGGGATATGTTGCGCCGCCGGAGCGGGGAGTCCGTGCCGCCGAAAAAAAGTCCGGTCTTGCCACGGAGCGGGAAAGGCACTATAATATTCTGTAATGCCTCCGTTGCCGGGCCGGAACTGCCTGCGCGGGGGAAAAGGAGGAAAAAGCCGTGACGGAAAAGAAATGGGATGTTTCCATCGTCCCCTGCGCGGACTATGAGAAAGAAACCACGGAGCGCGCGCTTGAGGACGTGCTGCGTCCGATCGGCGGGCTGGACTGGGTGACGCCGGGCATGCGCATCGCCGTGAAAGCGAATCTCGTGAGCTTCATGAAGCCGGAGACTGCCGCCGTAACGCATCCGCAGCTTTTGCAAACGCTCTGCGCCATGCTGACGGCGCGGGGCGCGGAGGTGACGGTGGGCGACAGCCCCGGCGGCACCTGGGGCGCGGTAACGCTCAATCCTGTCTACAACGCAACCGGTGTGCGCTGCGTGGAGGAGACGGGCGCGAAGCTCAACCATGATTTCGGCCAGCGCGAGGCGGAGTTCCCGGAGGGCGTGGCCTGCAAGCGCTTTCCCTATACGAGCTGGCTGGACGAAGCGGACGCGGTTATCGACTTCTGCAAGCTCAAAACCCACGGCCTTGCCGCGATGAGCTGCGCTGTGAAAAACCTTTTCGGCGTCGTGCCGGGCACGCACAAGCCGGAGTTTCACTATCTCTATCCGCAGGTGGGGCAGTTTTGCGATATGCTCGTGGACATCAACGAATATGTCCGCCCGCGCCTGACGATCGTGGACGCGGTGATGTGCATGGAGGGTAACGGCCCGACGCAGGGCACGCCGCGCCATATGGGCGCGCTCATCGCCTCGGAGAGTACATATAAAGCCGACCTGCTCTGCGCGCACCTCATTGGGCTGGATGAAAAGAGCTGCCCGACCGTTGCCGCGGCGGCGCAGCGCGGCCTGTGTCCGGCGGATTGGCGGGAACTTGCCGTCAGCGGCGATGTGACGCCCTTTTTGCAGCCGGATTTTGACAAGGTGCCCTCGCGCGGTGGCGTGGAGTTTTTCGGGCAGAGCAAGCTGTTGCTGGGCTTTCTCAACCGCTGCTTTGGCGCGTATCCGAAGGTGGACGCGCAGAAATGCGTCGGCTGCGGGAAGTGCGTGGAGAGCTGCCCGATGGACACCGTCCGCTTGAAGAATAAGCGCGCGGTCATCTCCCGCGGGAGATGCATCCGCTGCTTCTGCTGTCAGGAGTTCTGCCCCAAGGGCGCCATCACGGTCGGCCGCACGGCGCTGGCCAAGCTCGCGTCCAAGCTGTAACTGCACGCAGATATATAGCTGTTGCTGTTGCTGTTGCTGTTGCTGTGGCGGCAGACGCAGCTGCAGACAAGTCGCGCAGCGGCAGATCCGGATGTATGCCGCCCCGCGCGGATGAAATCAAAGATGTAAAAAGAGACCCTGTCCGTTTCAAACGGACAGGGTCTCTCTCATTGTCATGCTATGTATTGCGAGCCGTCTGCTTAGATGTGCAGGCAGGCCTGGAAAGCCTCGTTGACCGCCTCGCAGATGGTCGCGGCCTTGCGGCAGTCGCCAACATGGTAGACGCTGGTCTCGGGCGCGCAGTGGCGCAGCTCCTCGACGAGGTCCCATTTCGCGCGCATACCGACAGCCAGCAGCACCGTGTCGCAGGGGATCTCGGTCGTTTCGCCGGTGTCCACATTGCGGCAGACGATGCAGTCGTCGCGCACTTCCGCGAGGGTGGAGCTGTAGTGCATCTTGATGTCCTGCTCCTCCAGAATGGTGCGGAACTCTCTGGCGGCGCTGCCGCTGGAGGTCAGGCGCAGACGCGTGAAGGAAGCTTCCTTCTCCAGCATCTCCACGACCTCAACCTGCTTGCCCTGCTTGCAGAAGTCGTAAGCCGCTTCCAGACCGACGCTGCCCGCGCCGATGACAACGAGCTTCTCGCCGACGGGGTGCTTGCCCATCTCGGCATCCGGCGCCCAGCAGACGTGGGCCTTGTCGATGCCGGGAACGGCGGGAACAACGGGATCGGCGCCCACGCAGATGACGATGGCGTCGTATTTCTCGAGGTCGAGCAGATCCTTGGTCGCCTCGGTGTTGAGCAGAACCTTTGCCCCGCGCTGAATGCACTGTGCGGTGGTGTGGCGCATCCAGGTCAGGTAATCCTTCATGTCGATCTTGAAATCGGGCACAGCCGCGCCGATGACGTTGCCGCCGATCGCGCCGGATTTCTCATAGAGCGTAACGTCGTGCCCGCGGTCAAGCAGCGTCTGCAGCGCCTGCACGCCGGCGGGGCCGCCGCCGATTACGGCAACGCGCTTTTTCTTGTCCGCCTTCGGGATGATGCCGTCGGGCAGGTCGGTGGTCATGCCGGACATGGGGTTGACGGCGCAGAAGATCGGCTTGGGGATCATCAGATGTCTCGTGCAGGAGTCGCAGCGCAGGCAGGGGCGGCGATCCTCCGGGCGGTCCTCGGCGTACTTGAGCGGCATGTCGGGGTCGGCCATCAGCGGACGGCACATGGCCACGAAATCGGCCCAGCCGTTGGCGATGATCTCTTCCGCGTAGTCCAGGCTCGTGATGGAGCCGACGGTGGTCACCAGCAGATCGGGATAGGCCTTCTTCACGTCGCGCGCATAGTGGACGTTGAAGCAGCGGTCCATCATGAAGTTCTGGCACCAGTTGCGGTAATACTTCATGTTGAAGTCGCTGTGCAGACCGGCGGAAACGTGCAGGATGTCGATATGATCCTTCAGGTAGCCGATCAGCTCGAGCGTCTCGTCAAAATGCATGCCCTCTTCGGCGATCTCGTCGGCAGAGATGCGGAACTCAATCACGAAGTCCTCACCGCACTTGCGGCGGATGGCGTCGCAGACCTCAATGGCGAAGCGCGCGCGGTTCTTCGTGCTGCCGCCGTATTCGTCCGTGCGGTGGTTGTACAGGGGGCTGGTGAACTGGCTGATGAGGTTGCCGTGGCCGCCGTGGACAAGGCAGATGTCCATGCCGGCGCGCTTCATGCGTGCCGCGGCGTCGCCAAACTTCTCCACGGTCTCGGCGATCTTCTCGTGCGTCATCTCGATGGCGGCGATCGGCTCGCGGCCGAGGCGCGCGGCACGGCTGCGCTCGGTGGAGGAGATGTTGGGGGAGGAGCTGAACGGCGCATGACCCACCGTCTCAAAAGCGGTGTTTTCGCCGTTGTGGTTGATCTCGAAGGAGGCGTGGCAGCCGTACTGCTTGCCCATGTCCGCGAACTTGGCCAGCGAGCGGATGCAGCGATCGTCGCTCAGGTCAAGCTGGAAAGCCTCGTCCTTGCATTCGGTGATGTCAATGGAGCAGTTGCCGACGTAAATCGTGCTCACGCCGCCGCGGGCGAACATGCGGAACCATTCCACGAATTCGCGGGTGACCAGACCGTCCCGGCTGGCGAGGTTCGGGGAGGGAGGAGCCAGAGTAATGCGGTTTTTGAAGTCGATGCCGCGAATGCGGATGGGATTGAAAACGTGTTTGTACTTGGAGCCCATAGTGCATCTTTTCCTTTCCTGAAACAGATTGAGTCGGCGCTTTTTCCATAAAAGGACAAGGCCGCATATCTGCTCCACAGTATAGCGGAAAAGGCGGAAATATGCAAGAATTTTTGCTTTTGCAGCCCGTAAAACCGAAAAAGAAGCCCTCCGGAATTCCATATCTGCGCGGCGAGTCGCCGTGTGCCGGGGCGCAGCAGGCATGTTTTCGTTTTTTGCGATTGTTTTGTGACAAAAAGCGCTTTGTCCGCGCGCGTAAAATCGCTTGCAGCGGACATACTATTTCCGTAATCATTTTCGGGAGGGAACAGGATGAAAGTATCCGCGTTTATCAAAGGCCTGGGCGCCGGCATGATCGTCGGCGGAATGGTGTATATGTGCTGCGCAAAGAAGTCTTGTGGCAAGAGGAGCGGTATTGGCCGTGCGCTTAGAAAAGTGGGCGCCGTCGTGGAAGATATGACCAGTTTGATGGGCCTTTAAGAAAAATTAAAAAATTTGAAAAAACCCCTTGCTTTTTGTTCCGGCGTGTGCTATTATAATCGGGCGCTCAAGATGTGCGCCGTTAGCTCAGCTGGATAGAGCGTCTGGCTACGGACCAGAAGGTCAGGAGTTCGAATCTCTTACGGCGTGCCAAGTCCCGCGGAAACTTTTGTTTCCGCGGGACTTTTGCTTTTTCTTCCGTTTTGCCGCCGCGGAGGTCTTATCCGCGTTCTGTCAACAGCCTTTCCAGGATGCTTTCATCCGCCGGGCAGAAGGCATAGTTCGGGATCTCGTCCGTGCTGATCCAGCGGATGTCCTCATGTTCCAGCTTCTGCGGCACGCCCTCGGCGATCGTGGCGTTAAACAGCGTCAGATGCACGGTCAGATCCGGATACTCGTGCAGAACATCCATAAAAACCGTGCCCACAGAAAGCGTGACGCCCAGCTCCTCCCGGCATTCGCGGATCAGCGCCTGCTCCTTCGTCTCGCCCGGCTCAAGCTTTCCGCCGACGAATTCCCACAAAAGCCCCCTTGCCTTGTGCGCGGGGCGCTGGCAGATCATGAACCTGTTGCCCTCCCGAATCAGCGCTGCGACAACCTCTGTGATTTTCCTGTTTTCCATCATTTCACCGCCGGTTTCTTTTTTGATTTCGCGCGGGCTTTCCGCACCGTGAAGCGCGCCGCTTCAGGTCAGCGCGTCGAGCGCGGCGACCGTGCGCAGCAGTTCGTAATCAAAAGCCTCACGCCCGTAGGCGTCCAGAAAGCGCTCCATGTATTTCTCGTTTTGCAGATTATATTGCAGTGACCAGCAAGCCCAAAACAGATCAATGTGCTTGTCACCGCGCCCGGCCATGCCGAGGTCGATGAAGGCAGAAAAGGCCGAATCCTTCACAATAACGTTGGGCAGGCAGGCGTCCCCATGGATGAGCGTGTCCGCTTGCAGCCGGCTGCTGTTTTCCAGCGCGATGCGCAAAGCCTCCTGCGCAGAGCGGATGCCAAAGGATTCCGGGATAAGCTCCGCATTGAAACCCTCTTCCCGCGGATTCGCGGCAAAATCCGCGAAGATCTGCATGTGGGAGGAAATCGGCAGCGCTTCGATTGGCTGCCTGTGCAGCATTCGCAGCGCCTTCGCGAGCACATCACAAAGCATTTCGGGTTTGTCCAGATGCTGCGTTAAGTCGTCTCCCTCGGCGCTGCGGCTGAGCATATAGTCGTGCCCCTCCGGCAGATATAGGAGCATTTCGGGACCGAGACCGCTCTCAAAAAAGGTGCGCGCAAGCGCCGCCTCCCGCTTCAGCGCACCGACTGCATCCACTTTCAGATAAAAGCCGGAGTCGAGATAATACACCGTCGCATTGGAGCGGCAGCTGCTGTCATAGACCCTCGCGTTTTGCAAAAAGGGCCGTATTTCGTTTGGGAAACTCGCAGTATCTATAAAAACCGGCTGTTTGATCATGTGATCACACTCCCTGTGTCAAAATCCGGATTTACCCGATTTTTGCCATTATATCATCCGGCTGCGAGATATACAAGAACACTCCCGATATACAAGAACACTCCCGGCGGTTCAATCTGCCGGGAGTGAATTTCTTTTGTGCCGCCCCGGAGAATGCCGGGACGCTTCTTTTTTCAGACTGCGCGCATCAGACCTGCGCTTCGCTGCTTTCGGTCTGCTCGCGCTCCACGACGAGCTTGTCGTCCTCAAGGCGCAGCAGCGCACAGTCGCCGGCTTTCAGCGAGCCGTCAAGCAGCTTTTCCGCGACCTGATCCTCCACGACGGACTGGATCGTGCGCCGCAGCGGCCTTGCGCCGTAAACGGGGTCGAAGCCCTGCTCGGCGAGCTTGTCGAGCGCCTCGTCCGTGTAGTGCAGCGCCACGCCCAGCGCCTCCACGCGCCCAGCCACCGTGCGCAGCAGATTGCCGCAGATGGCGCGGATGTTCTCCCGCGTGAGCTGGTGGAACACGATGGTGTCATCGATGCGGTTGAGAAATTCCGGACGGAACACGCGCTTGAGGTCAGAGAGGACGGCAGCGCGAATTTCCTCGTCGCTGCGGACGTTGTCTCGCTTGCTCTCCGCGTCGAAGCCGAGGCGCATTTTCGTCTCCGTGATGTTGCGCGCGCCGACGTTGCTGGTCATGACAATGATGGTGTTCTTGAAGTCCACGTGCCGCCCCTGACTGTCGGTCAGGCGGCCGTCGTCCAGAATCTGCAGCATGATGTTGAACACATCCTCGTGCGCCTTTTCAATCTCGTCGAACAGAATGACGCTGTAGGGCTTGCGGCGCACCTTCTCGGTGAGCTGGCCACCGTCGTCATAGCCGACATAGCCCGGAGGCGAGCCGATGAGCTTGGAAACCGTGTGCTTTTCCATGAATTCGGACATATCCACGCGCAGCATGGCGTTCTCGTCGCCGAAAACGGCCTCCGCCAGCGCCTTGCACAGCTCCGTCTTGCCGACGCCCGTGGGGCCGAGGAAGAGGAAGCTGCCGATGGGGCGCTTGGGATCCTTAAGGCCGACTCTGCCGCGGCGGATGGCGCGGCTGATCGCGCTGACCGCCTCATCCTGGCCGATCACGCGCTTGTGCAGCGTCTCCTCCATGCGCAGCAGACGCTCGCTCTCGTCCTCTGTCAGACTCGTGACGGGGATGCCCGTCCAGCCGGAGATGACGTGGGCGATGTCCTCCGGCGTGACGCAGCGGTTCGTGCCGCTGCGGCCGGATTCCCAGGCCTTGCGCTGCTTTTCCAGCTCCTCGCGCTGCTCGCGCTCCTGATCGCGGATGCGGGCTGCCGCCTCAAAATCCTGCGCGCGCACGGCGGCTTCCTTTTCGCTCACCAGCGCCTTGATGCGGCTTTCGATGGTTTTCAGATCGTTCGGCGCGGTGAGGCTGTCCATGCGCACGCGGGAGGCGGCCTCGTCCACAAGGTCGATGGCCTTGTCCGGCAGATAGCGGTCGTTGATATAGCGCACGGAGAGCTTCACGGCGGCCTCAATGGCCTCGTCCGTGATGCGCAGCTTGTGATGCGCCTCGTATTTGTCCCGCAGACCGTAGAGGATAGAGACGGATTCCTCCTCCGAGGGCTCCGCGACCTGCACGGGCTGGAAGCGGCGCTCGAGCGCGGCGTCCTTCTCGATGTGGCGGCGGTATTCCTCCAGCGTCGTTGCGCCGATGACCTGAATTTCTCCGCGGGAGAGGGCGGGCTTGAGGATGTTGGCCGCATCAATGGCGCCCTCCGCCGCGCCCGCGCCGATGATCGTGTGCAGCTCGTCGATGAAGAGAATCACGTCGGGAGACTTGCGCACCTCTTCGAGCACGGCCTTGATGCGCTCTTCAAAATCGCCGCGGTATTTCGTGCCGGCCAGCATGCCGGTGATGTCGAGCGAGACGATGCGCTTGCCGCGCAGATCCTCCGGCACATCCCCGAGCGAGACGCTCTGCGCCAGACCTTCGGCGATGGCTGTTTTGCCGACGCCCGGCTCGCCGATGAGCACGGGGTTGTTTTTCGTGCGGCGGGAGAGAATCTGAATCACGCGCTGGATTTCTTTCTCCCTGCCGATGACGGGGTCAAGCGCGCCCTTTCCGGCTGCGTCCGTGAGGTCGCGGCTGTATTGATCAAGCGTCTTGGTCTCGCTGCGGCTGCGGGCTGCGCTGCGCGGCGCGCCCTGCGGCTGCGGCTGCGGGCGGGATTTGTAATCCGCGCCGCCGAAAACGCCCACGATGTCCGTGTAGAGCTTGTTGAGATCAGCGCCCGTGCTGGCGATGATGCGCGCTGCGGCGCTTTCCGGCTCGCGCAGAATGCCCATGAGCAGATGCTCCGTGCCGACGCTGCGGTGCCCCAGACGGGAGGCGTCCGCGAATGCCAGCTCGATCACGCGCTTGGCGCGCGGCGTGAAGCCCTGTGCGGGCGCGCCGGGCGCGCCGCGTCCGACGAAGCGCTCCACAAGGGAGCTGAGCAGCTGCGCATCCAGGCCGTTTTCGCGCAGCACCTTTGCGCCCAGACCTTCGTTTTCGCGTGCCAAACCGAGCAGCAGATGCTCCGTGCCGATGTAGCTGTGGCCCATCTGCTCGGCGGCCTCCTGCGCACGGGCAAAGGCGGCCTTCGCGCGCTCGGTAAAATTATCGTTTCGCATAGTTCAGTTCACTCCTTTGTCTTTCCGCGGGGAAAGCCGCGCCGGTGTCGCTTCGCGCTTTTCCCCTTTTCGCAGCGCGGACGTCGGATCAACCCACGATCCGACGTCCGCCTTTTCCCGGGCCTTGCGCGGCGGAATCCGTCACGCAGAGGCCCGATGTGCAGAGCTTGGCTTGGAAAGATTATTTCTCCAATTCGCGGATTTTATCCCGCAGCTCGATGGCCTTTTCAAAATCCTCCGTGTAGACTGCCTCGTGCAGCTGATGCTTCAGGGCGTTCAGCTCGCGCAGCATGCGGATCTCCTCGCCTGCGTCCTGCGGGATGGCCTTCTCGGCCTCCTCCTGCGCGGCCTGCTCCGCCGGCGCGGAAGCCTCTGTTGCAGCGGCGGATTCCGCCTTCGCCTGCTCCGGGGGAGCAACGCGCAGACGCGGCAGCGTCATGGTCGGCAGCAGACTTCCAAAGAGGCTGCGGCGGGGGAAGAAGCCCTCCATCAGCGAGAAAGGATCGGCGAAGAAGCTGTCAAACAGGCTGCGGCGGCCGAAGAAGTCCGAAAACAGATCCTCGCGCTGCTGGCGGAACACTTTGTCCAGCCCCTCCTCGGCTGCACATTCGCTGCAGAGATGTCTCTGCGTGGTTTCCCCGTTGATCGTTGCGGTATAGAAGAAGTTGGCGTCTCTTTCGTTGCACTTTTCGCATTTCATATTGTAATATCCTCCTTGTGATGAAATTACACAGATTTTGTTCCCTCAGTCCGAGATTGCGGTCACCAGCATGTGTTTGAGCACGGATGCCCTCGCGCGGTCGCGTTCCGGCTGGCGCAGCGGACGCAGCGCGCTGTCGCTCACGGCGGCAAGGATCAGTCGCGCGCTGTGGCGGTCAAGCGCCGTGGCCTCGTGCAGATTGGTGACGAAGACCCTGGCCGCCGCCGCGTCAAGCGTGTCACCCACGGCGTTGACAGCGTGCATGATCAGCTCCGTCGGGCTGCTGCGCACCCGCTTGATGCGGATGTAACCGCCGCCGCCGCGCCGCGATTCCACAACGTAGCCGTGCTCCGGCGAGAAGCGGGTGGAGATCACATAGTTGATCTGACTCGGCACGCAGCCAAAGCGGCTGGCAATCATGCTCCGCTGCAGCTCTGCGATGCCCTCCTCGTTGTCCAGCGCCTCCATAATGAATCGCGCGATCAGATCACTCGTGCCCATCCCAAACGCTCCCTTTCTTGGTTGACTGACTTTGACTAACTTTGACCTTACGCCTATATAATAGTCAATAAAGGTCAAATTAGCAATCGACGTTAGAGAGTGCTAATCCTGATTACAGGCGATCTCGTGCAAATAGCGCCTTGAAAACTCTGTTTTTCAAACGTATGCGCCGAATTTCGCGAAATTTTATAGTTTTTTAGATATCTGAAAAATTCCATTTGCTTTTTCAGCAGTTTATGTTACAATACATGCTGTACATTTGCCCGAAAGGGTTTAGCTTTCATCAAGATCAATATGGAGGAAAGAAAAATGGCATTTGTTATCAAGGGCGGCTGCGTTTGCTGCGGTTCCTGCGCGGGCACCTGCCCGGCCGGCGCGATCTCCGAGGGCGACGGCATCTATGTCATCGATCAGGACACCTGCCTTGGCTGCGGCGCCTGCGCTGGCGCTTGCCCCACCGGTGCGATCGAGGAGGAGTAAATCTCCGAACCAGAAAAGCCTCCGGCCTTTGCCGGGGGCTTTTCTACTATCCTTTATCATTTTGATGTTTGCCGCTGCGTTTTCCGCGCGCCTTGCGGGAGAGGGGAACTGTCCCTTGCGGGCGCGGGTGATGGATTCGCGCGGATTTGTTTGGAAAGGGGAGCGCGGCTTTGAGCGGAGAAAGGCAAACCCCGAATCGTGGAGCGGATGCCCTGTATCCGGGCGGGCCGCGGTTTTTCGATGCCCCGGGCGTGTTCCGCGTGAGCACGGACAGCGTTTTGCTTGCAGACTTTGCCTCTGCGGGGAATGCATTGCGCATTCTCGACCTCGGCTGCGGGGGCGGCACGCTGATGATCCTGCTGGCGGAGAGAGCGCCCAGCGCAAAGCTGGACGGGGTGGAGATCAATCCCGAAGCGGCTTCACTCTGCCGGAGGAATATTGCGGAAAACGGATTGGAAGCGCGCTGCCGCGTCATCGAGGGCGACCTGCGCGATGCAAGTGCGCTGCCGTCTGCCGGCGGCTATGACCTGGTCGTGTCCAACCCGCCCTACTTCGCTTCCGGAAGCGGACGGCAGTCGCCCGACGATCGCCGCGCCGCCGCGCGCAGTGAGGATAGCTGCTCGCTTTCGGAGCTTTGCGCCGCCGCGCGCCGCTTAACGCGTTGGGGCGGCCTGTTCGCGCTGGTGCACCGGCCCGAGCGCATGAGCGAAGTGCTCTGCGCGATGTCCGCTGCGGGGCTTGAGCCGAAGCGCCTGCGCATGGTGCAGCATCAGGCGCACAAAGCGCCGAGCCTGTTCCTTGCGGAGGGACGGCGCGGCGGGAAACCGGGATTGGAGATTTTGCCGCCGCTGCTGCTCGCGGACGAGGCGGGGCGGGATTCTGAGGAGATCGATCGCATTTATCACAGGAGGTAGCCTATGTCCGGAACGCTGTATCTGGTCGGAACGCCGATCGGGAATTTGGGTGATATATCGCCGCGCGCGCTTGAAACCTTGCAGACGGTGGACTTCGTCGCCGCGGAGGATACGCGCGTGAGCGGGAAGCTGCTCAATTATTTTGAAATCAAGAAACCGCTGGTGAGCTATCACGAGCATAACCGCGCCTCGGCGGGCGCGCGCATTCTCGAGCGCCTGCTCGCGGGGGAGAGCTGCGCACTCGTCACGGACGCCGGGATGCCCGCCGTGTCCGACCCCGGGGAGGATCTGGTGCGCCAGTGCGCCGAGGCGGGTGTGACGGTTGCGTCCGTGCCCGGCCCCTGTGCCGCCGTCACAGCGCTGGCCATGAGCGGCCTGCCGACGGGGCGATTTTGCTTCGAGGGCTTCCTCTCCGTAACGAAGGGCAAGCGCCTTGCGCATCTGGAGTCTCTGCGCGACGAGAAGCGCACGATGATTTTCTATGAAGCGCCGCACAAGCTGCTGCGCACGCTGCAGGATATGTACGAGGCCTTTGGTGACCGCCAGCTTGCGCTCTGCCGCGAGATGACAAAGCTGCACGAGGAGTGTATCCGCACGACGCTTGCCGTGGCTGCCGCGCGCTATGCGGAGGAAACGCCGCGCGGGGAGTTTGTGCTGATCGTCGCGGGCACGCCGGAGGAAAGCGGCCCTGCCGTCACACAGGAGGAGGCGCTGCGGCTCGTCGCGCAGTATCGTGCGGAGGGGCGTCCGCTCAAGGAGGCCTGCCGCATGGCGGCCGCGGAAACGGGCTTTGCCAAAAACGAGCTTTACAGTCTGGCGGTGGAGCAGGACTGATGCTCACGCGGGACTTTTTCGCATTGGACGCGCTGGAGCTCAGCCGCCGTCTGCTCGGCTGCACGCTGCGCCATGTGACGCCGGAGGGCGTGACGGCGGGGCGCATCGTGGAGACGGAGGCCTATTGCGGCGAGACGGACGCCGCGGCCCATTCCTATAAACGCCGCGCGCCGGACGGCAGAACCTCGGTCATGTACGGCCCGGGCGGCTTTGCCTATGTGTATTTGATTTACGGCATCCATAGCTGCATGAATGTCGTCTGTGCGGGCGAGGGGAACCCGCAGGCCGTGCTCATCCGCGCGCTGGAGCCCCTTGAGGGAATCGAACTGATGCGTGCGCGCCGGAAGCGGGAGAAGATAACGGAGCTCTGCTCCGGCCCGGGCAAGCTCTGTGCCGCGATGGGGATTGACCGAAGCTGCTACGGGCTGGATCTGCTGGGTGACACGCTGAGCATCACGCCCGGTGAGCCGGTTGCCGAGGAACAGATCGGCGTTTCCGCGCGCATCGGCATTGCCTATGCGGGCGAAGCGGCGGATTATCCCTGGCGCTTCTTCCTGCGCGGCAACCCAAACGTCTCAAAATGAATAAAAAAGGGGAGACGCAGCGTTTCGCTGCGTCTCTTTTTGTCCTCCGCGCCCGCCCAAATCCTTTTTTCATCAAGCCCATGTTGCACCAAGCCTTTTGTGCAAAGTCCATTTTGCATCCAAACCCCTGTTTTCGCCGGACGCGAAGACAGAGGGAGACGCTGCGTTTCGCGGCGTCTCCCTCTGTCTATATTGGTTTTCCGCAGCCGGCTTATTTCAGCACGATACGGGCGTAGTTCTTCTTTCCGCGGCGGAGCAGCACACCCTCGCGCAGCTCATCGGCAGAGAACGCGTGGTTCGTGTCCGTGATTTTCGCGTCGTTCGCCGTCACGCCGCCCTGCTGGACATTGCGGCGGGCGTCGCCGCGGCTGGGGCAGAGTCCGGCCTTGACGAGCAGGGAAAGCACATCGGCCTTGCCATCCGTCAGCTCGGCTTCCGTCAGCTCGGTGACAGGCATATCGGAAGCGGCGCCGCCGCCACCGAAGAGCGCCTTCGCGCTCGCCTCGGCCTTGACGGCCTCTTCCTCGCCGTGCACCATCTTGGTCAGCTCGAAAGCGAGAATTTCCTTGGCGCGGTTGAGCTCGCTGCCCTCCCAGCCGTCCATCGCGTCGATCTGCTCCAGCGGCAGGAAGGTCAGCATGCGGATGCACTTCATCACGTCCGCATCGCCGACGTTGCGCCAGTACTGATAGAACTCAAAGGGCGAGGTCTTGTTCGCGTCAAGCCAAACGGCGTTGCCGGCGGTCTTGCCCATCTTCTTGCCCTGAGAATCGGTCAAAAGGGTGATGGTCATGGCGTGCGCATCCTTGCCGAGCTTTTTGCGGATCAGCTCCGTGCCGCCGAGCATGTTGCTCCACTGATCGTCGCCGCCGAACTGCATGTTGCAGCCATAGGTCTTGAACAGGTGATAGAAGTCGTAGGACTGCATGATCATGTAGTTGAACTCCAAAAAGCTCAGACCCTTTTCCATGCGCTGCTTGTAGCACTCCGCGCGCAGCATGTTGTTCACGGAGAAGCAGGCGCCGACCTCGCGCAGCATCTCGACATAGTTCAGGCCGAGAAGCCAGTCGGCGTTGTTGATCATCATGGCCTTGCCCTCACCGAAGTCGATGAAGCGCTCCATCTGGCGCTTGAAGCACTCGGCGTTGTGGTCAATGTCCTCTTTCGTGAGCATCTTGCGCATGTCGGTGCGGCCGGAGGGGTCGCCGATCATGGTGGTGCCGCCGCCGATCAGGGCGATGGGGCGGTTGCCGGCCTGCTGCAGACGCTTCATGAGCGTCAGCGCCATAAAGTGACCTGCGGTCAGCGAATCGGCCGTGCAGTCAAAGCCGATGTAAAAGGTGGCCTTACCCGCGTTGACCATCTCGCGGATTTCTTCCTCGTTTGTGACCTGCGCGATCAGGCCGCGTGCGATCAGTTCTTCATAAATTCCCATTTTTCTCTCACTCCCCGCTGCGCGGCTTTGCGCAGCTGTTTTGCTTTTGAATAAATTTTTCCGCGCATTCCGCGCCGAACTCAATATATTTCTCACAGTTGTCACGTCCGCATTCGGCCGTGAGCTCGTCACACATCATTGTGCCGAACTCCGCGATAAATGCCTGTTCAAATTCCCGTCCCAGATCCACCATGGCGGGCTTTTCCTCGGCGGGATTCGTTCCTTCGCTGCAGCAGTAGCTAATGGCCATCAGGCCGCCGGTGACAGCGCCGCAGACGCTGCCGCACAGCACGCCGCCGCCGAAGCCGTAGCCGAGCTTCACGCCGGTGATTTCCGGCAGACCGGTGTATTCTCCCAGTGCGCACAAAACGCTCTGGCAGCAGTTCATGCCGGCCTTGCGGCAAACAGCCGTCCGTTCTTTCATATCCATTCGTATTCGCTCCTTATTCTTCGGGTGTGCCGCCCGATTTGCGCGTTTCGGATGCGCGCAGCAGTTCCTTTGCGCTCTCGAGCATGGCGGCGGTGGGGTTTTCGCCGCTTTGCAGCCGCGCGATCTCGCGCACGCGCCCCTCGCGGTCAAGCGGGAAGACCTTTGTGAAAGTGCGGCCGCCCGTTTCGCTTTTTTCAATGGCATAATGCGCATCCGCCATCGCCGCGATCTGCGGCAGATGCGTCACGCACAGAACCTGCCTGTGTGCGGCAAGATCGCCCAGTTTTTCGCCCACGCGCTGCGCGGCGATGCCGGAAACGCCCGTGTCGATCTCGTCAAAAACCATGGCGGGCACGGGATCCTTCTGCGCAAAGACGCTTTTCATCGCCAGCATGATGCGGCTGAGCTCACCGCCGGATGCGATCTGCGCGATGCGGCCGGGCTTCTCGCCCGCGTTGGCGGACATGAGAAAGCGCACCTCGCAGTCCCCGTGCCGGTCAAAGCCCGGCTTGCCGGAAAGGGGAAGAATCTCCGCCTCAAAGCGAACGGAGGGCATGCGCAGCGCCGCAAGCTCGGCTTCAATGCGCTTTTGCAGTTCGGCCGCTGCCGCTGCGCGCTTTTCGCGCAGCACTTTTGCTTCTTTTCGCACGCGCGCTTCTGCTGCGGCAAGATCCTTTTCCAGCCGGAGCAAACGATCATCGGCATATTCCAGATCGTCCAGCTGCGCGCGGCATTCCTCCATGTAAGCGAGCAACTCCGCCTCATCGCGGCCGTATTTCTTGCGCAGCTTGCGCAAGGTTGAAAGCCGGCTTTCCAGCCGGTCGTATTCCTCGGGAGAGAAGTCCAGCTCCGCGCGTGTTTCGCGCACGCGCTCAGCCGCGTCCTCCAAAAGATAGCGCGCGTCTGTGACGAGTCTTGCCGCCTCGCCCAGCGAGGGCGCCCAGGCTTGTGCCCGGTCCAGCAGGTCGCCTGCCTCGGAGGACAGGGAGATCGCGGAGTCCTCCGCCGCGTAGAGCAGCGTATAGCTCTCATCGAGCGCCTCCGTGAGCCTGCCCGCGTTTTTCAACAGCTCACGCCGCGCCTCAAGCGCGGCTTCCTCGCCCTCGGCGAGCTCTGCGCTCTCCAGCTCGGAAAGCGCTGCGCGCAGGCGCTCCGTGCGGTATTCCTTTTCCGCCTCGTCCATCGTCAGCCGTTCCATCTCCGCTGCGATGGACTGCCAGGCACGGTATTGCTCGGCATAAGCCTCCAGCTCCGGCAAAAGGCCGGCAAAGCGATCGAGATATTCCCTGTGCCGCGCCTCGTCCATAAGCTGCCGCCCGTCGTTCTGACCGTGGATGTCCAGCAGGAACGAGCCGAGCTCGCGCAGCTGCGCTGCCGTAACAGGCACACCGCAAACGCGGCAGCTGCTCTTGCCGTCGGCGCTGATGCGCCGCTGCAAAATCAGCTCGTCACCCTCGGGCTCGATGTCGTTTTCCATGCACCAGTCCAGCGCATTGTCCGAGGTGAACACCGCCGTGACAACGGCCTTTTCCGCGCCGCTTCGCACAAGCGTGCGGCTGACGCGCCCGCCGAGCACAGCGTCCAGCGCGTCAATCACGATGGATTTGCCCGCGCCGGTTTCACCGGTGAGAATGTTGAGGCCCGGAGAGAATTCCACATCCGTGCGCTCGATCACGGCGATATTTTCGATATGCAGATCTTTCAGCACGGACTGCCCCTCCTTTGCGCCGCAAAATGGCGCTTTATTTCATATTTACGCCCCATATGCCGTTGTTGCGTGTGCCGACCACGACCGTGTTTTCAAAGATCGCGGGGCTTGCTTCGACGTTGCTGCCGAGATTCATGAAATCAAGCATCTCACCGGTCAGACCGTCGAGCAGATACATATAGCCGCCGGAGGTGCAGTAGATCAGATAGCCCTTGCCGTCTTTCGTGTAAAACGCGGTCGGACTGCTCCAGCTGTAAACCTGTGTTTCTACGTTCCAAACCTGTTCGCCGGTTTCCTTGTTGAGTGCAACGAGCCAGCCGGCCGCAGGCGTCGGATAGCGGCTGACCGGGAAGAAGACCAGATCTTCCAGGTCATGTTTGCCCATGGCGGGGCTGCCCTGCACGCCGCCGGATACATCCTTCACGGTGTAGCAGCTATAGGAATGCTTCCAGACGATCTCGCCGGTCTCGGCGTCGATTTTCCAGATGGGGATTTCCGCCGTGTTGGTGCCGCGCCAGCCGTAATGGAAACTGGTGCTGACGTAGAGGTAGGGATGTCCGTTTTCCAGCTCGATCATGGGTGTTGCGTTGGAGTCATCCAGAATGTCCTGCGCCCAAACAACCTCCAGCGTGTTCAGATCCAGACAGATCAGGTTGCCGCCGTTGTCCGGCAGGAACAGATGCCCGCGCCACACGGCGGCGCTGGCCTCAAAACCGAGCCAGCCGTAGCTGCGCGCGGCGCTGTAACGCCATTTGACGACTTCCGGCTCCATGCTCAGCGTGCCGGCGCTCTCGTCGTAATTCGTGTTCAGACGCAGCAGATAGAGAATGCCGCTCTCGCCCGGATAGATGAGCGTGTCCGTTTCCGCGTCCACAAGGGCGGAAGAGTCAAACATATGCCAGGCGCGCAGAGCAAAGTTGTCATACTGGCCGAACTCATAAAGGATGCTGCAGTCAAGCAGACTGATGATGAAAGCGTGGGAACCGCCGCGCGCGCTGTTGTAGCCGCTGCCGACGTAGAGAACCGGATAGCCGCGCGGATCGAGCGCGCCGGCGCCCTTGAAGGTGTAGCCGAGGTTGAGCGCGTCACGCGTTTTGCTGCCGGAGGTCAGCTCGTAGAAGTATACATAGCCGTCCATGGAGGCGTAGATCACTTCGGTGAGTGTGTCTTTTTCCTTGGCCCAGTCGTACATGTTCATATGCTGGCGCACTTCCTTCGGCCACTGGGCGATCAGCGGCTGACCCGTCCAGCCGTTGCCGGTCCAGGTGTAGCCGTCCGAGCTGGTCAGCGCGCCGGTGGGCGCATTCCAGTAGGTTCCGAATTCCTCGTCCCGCAGCTCGGCGTAGCCATAGGATCCGCCGTCGCGGAAGTTGTTCCCGCGGAAGGTGAGCACGCCGGGGAAATCGCTGTAATCCTCGCCGAGGCCGAAATCGATCGTCTGGTCGGAAACATAGTCGGCAATGCTCGCGAGGGTTTCGCCGTTTTTATAAATCGCGGTCGCGCCGATGTATTTTCCCGGCTGGGTGGATTCCACCGCATACGGCGTGAATTCCGGCAGCGGCTGCCTGGTGGGGAGGATGATCTCCGGCAGCGTGATGCCTCCGGACTGTTCGCCGTTATCCGTCTCGCCGCCCTGCACATCGGGCGTAACGGAAACGGAAATGTCCGAACCCGGCTTGCCGTCCGGTGTTTTGCCCGGGCCAATGTCCGGCGCGACGGCGTTGATGTTCTTTCCGATCAGAACACCCAAAACCACGATCAGACAGACCAAAACAAGCGCGCCGACACCTTTTCCGGTGACGCTGCGCCGTTTTTTGTTCGTCGAATTATTGTTCATGTTGAACCTCCGTGATGTCCTTGCCGGCCGGACAAAATGCAGCCGGCAAAATCAGGCAATTCTTATTTCAACTTGCTATTATACAATGTCTTTCTAATAAAAGCAAGTCCTTGCGCAGCGCCGGACTTTTCTGAATCCGCCCCGGACTTCGATGCTTTGTTTCTCACTGTTTCGGGGGCTTTCGCTGCCGGAAACGGACTTTTGGCTTTTTTCGCCGCGGGGGTACCCGGGCCGCCTTTTCGCTGGGCGCAAAGCAGAGGGGGCGGGCCTTTTTTGCGCGGCGACCGAATCCACCCGCCGCCGGTGGGGCTGGTCTTTTTTGCTGTGCCGGGCCATATAGTGTTGTGGGACAGCCTGTATCGGCAAGGGAAGCCCGGGGCCGAAGCCCCCCACGCGGGGGACGGGTCCGAAGCCGCCCGGGCGGTATCGGCGATGTTTTTATACGGAGGGGAAAACATGGACGTAGACCTGATTTTTAAGATCGCGGCGGTCGGAATCCTTGTGGCGGTGCTCAATCTGCTTTTGTCGCGCTCCGGGCGGGACGAGCAGGCACTCATGACGACGATCGCGGGGCTTGTGGTTGTGCTGGTCATCATCGTGCGCGAGATCAGCGATCTCTTCACGCTGATCAAAAGCCTTTTCGGACTGTGAAAAATGGAACTGCTCATCAAAGCCGCGGCGATCGGCGCGGTGTCCGCGCTGGTCGGCCTTGCGATCAAAAAATCCAACCCGGAAATCAGCCTTTTGCTGGTGATGGCGGCCTCTGCCGCGGTGCTGACGCTCGCGTTAACCATGCTCTCCGAGCTGCGCGAGACGCTGCGCATGGTCATGGACTTCACCTCTCTGCAGCAAACGCTGGTGCTGCCGGTGCTCAAGTGCGTTGCCGTGGGCATCGTGGCGCGGCTGAGCGCGGATCTGTGCAAGGACGCGGGGCAGTCGGGCCTCGCCTCCGCCGTGGAGCTCTGCGGCGCAGCCGCCGCGCTGTGCATCTCGCTGCCGCTGGTCAACACGCTGCTGCAGACGCTCGGAGGTCTCCTGTGAAGACGGCGGCGCTGTTTTTGCTGCTGTGCCTGCTGCTCGGCGGAAGCGCGTTTGCCGTGAACGTGTCGGAAGAGCAGGCCGCGGCCATCGGAACGGAGGAGCTGCGCGCGGCGCTTCCGGAGGAGGCGGAGGAGCTTCTTGGCGATGTTTCTCTCACAGAGACGCTCGATGCGGATGGCGTGCTGGGGCGGATTCTGGCTTGGGCGAAGGAGCAGGCAAGTGAATTCCTGCGCAGCGGCGTGAAGAGTGCGGCGGTCATTCTGGGCATTTTGCTGCTGTGCGCGGCGGCGGAGGTCTTTGCCCCGGAAAGTGCACTGCATTACGTGGAGTTTGGCGGCGCGCTCGGCATCGCCGCCGCGGCGGTGGAGGATGTGCGCAGCTTCATCGGTCTCGGCACGCAGACGCTGCACAGCCTTTCCGATTTTTCAAAGGCGCTGCTGCCGACGATGGCGGCTGCGGCAACGGCGAGCGGCGCGGTTACTTCCGGCGCTGCGAAATATGCCGCAACCGCGCTGTTTTTCGATCTGCTGCTCACGGCGGCAAACGTCGTTGTCATGCCGGCGGTGTATGCCTATCTCGCCACCGTTGTGGCCAAAGCGGCGCTGGGAAACGACGCGCTCTCCGGCGTTGCAAGCTTTCTCAAATGGCTTGCCGGCACGCTCATCACGCTGCTGATGCTGGGCTTCACCTGTTACCTGAGTCTGACGGGCGTCATCAGCGGCAAGGTGGATGCTGCGACCTCCCGCCTGACGAAAACCGCGATTTCAACCGCACTGCCCGTGGTCGGCGGCATCATCTCCGACGCGGCGGGAACCTTGGTTGCGGGCGCGGGGATCTTGCGAAACAGCGTGGGCGTGTTCGGCCTTCTGGCGGTGTTCTGCGTGTGCCTGTCGCCCTTTTTGCGCCTCGGCGTGCAGTATCTGACCTATAAGGCGGTTGCGGGGCTGGCGGGCGTGGTGTCCTCGAAGCGGCTGCAGGGCCTTGTCAGCGGCGTCGGAACGGCATACGGCATGGTGATGGGGCTCGTCGGCGCGGGCGGACTGATGCTCTTTTTCTCCATCGTCTCCAGCGTAAGGACGGTGACGGGGCTGTGACGGAATTTCTGCGAAGCTGGCTGCTGCCGCTTTGCGGCGCTGCGATCCTGTGCGCTTTCGCGCTCACACTCACGCCGGAGGGAAGAACACGCCGCGTGGTGCGGCTGTTGTGCGGCGTGGTGCTCATCATTGCGCTGCTCGGCCCGCTCGGACAGTTTGATTTTGAAACCTATTCCATGTCCATGGCGTCCTATCGGGACATGGCGGCGCAGGCCGTGGCGCGGCTGGAGGAAACCAACGACCGGCTCGCCCGGACAATCATAGAGGAGGAGTGCGCTGCATATGTATTGGACAAAGCACGCTTCGTCGGCCTTGTGCCGGAGGAGGTGAGCGTGACGGCGAAATGGGGAGATGCGCTGTGCTGGTATCCGTATGAGATGGAGATCACCGTCTCGGCGGATGCCGGGGAAAAGCAGCTTCTCGCCGGGGCCATCGAAGCGGAGCTCGGGATCCCCGAAGAGAGGCAGCACTGGAAGACACCCGCCGCGCCCGCGGCGGAGACAGGAGGCGGATGAATGCGCAGTTTGGAAAAACTCACGGCAAAACTCAAAGAGGGGAAATATGTGCTGCTCGTGCTGCTGTTCGGCCTGCTGCTTCTGCTGCTGCCGCGCTGCTCCGGCAGCGAAACGGAGCCGGAGGCGGCGGAAGTGCCCGCGCAGCTTTCGGCGCTGGAATTTGACCTTGCCGAGCAGGAGGCGCGCCTGTCCGAGGCGGTCAGCCTGATCGACGGCGCGGGCAAGGCAAAAGTCGTGCTCTCCGTTCGCGGCGGCGTGCAGCGCGAGCTTGCCGCCGAGGCGGACGGGACGCTCATCGTCTCCACCGGAGGCGGCGCGCAGGCGCCCGTGGAGCTGCGCTACACCTATCCGGAGTATCAGGGCGCGCTTGTGCTGTGCGAGGGCGCACATCAGGCGCAGGTGCGTTTGGCGGTGACGGAAGCGCTGCGCGCGGTGACCGGGCTCGGCGCGGACAGAATCACGGTGGCGCGGCTTGCGTGAAAGCGGCGGATGACAGAGGTATCCCAGCTCTGCGCGGGCGCAGCTGTCATCCGGAGAAAACCGGCCCGGGCGCAGCTTTCGCGGCCCGGAGAGGAAAATAAGTTAAAAATTCAGCGTCAGAGACGCGGGGAGGTTTGGAAACAATGAAAAAAGGCAAACGGAGTCTGATTGTCGTGGCGGTCGTGCTGTTCGTGTGCGCGGCGGTCTGGCTCAACTGGTCCTACAACAGCAAGGAGCAGCCGGCTCCGGTGGATGCGGATATGGTCATGGCCGAGGACGCTGCGCGCGCGGAGGCGGAAAAGGTCTACGGCGCGTCGCTGAGTGGGGAGGATGCCTCCGCCGTGCTCAATGAGCTCAGCGGCGGCGGGGATGAGGCGCAGACTGCCGGCGATGCGGCCGTCGAAACGGGTGGTTACTTTGCCTCGGCGCGGCTGACCCGCCAACAGACGCGGGACAGCGCCCTGGAGCTGCTCTCCCAGGCCGCGGCGGCGGAAAACGCCTCGCAGGAGGTGATTGACGCGGCAATGGCGGGGCTCGCGGACATGGCGAACTATTCCATGCAGGAGGCGCAGGTTGAAAACCTGCTCATCGCCAAGGGCTTTGCCGACTGCGTTGTGTTTCTCAGCGACGATTCGGTGACGGTCGCCGTGCCCGCGCCGCTGGAGGGGCTTTCGGAGGCAGATGTCGCGCGCATCACGGACACCGTTTTAGCGGAGACCGGGCTGAGCGCCTCCGACATGCGGGTCATCGAGGTCAAGGGTGAGGTAACGCCGGAGGAATGGCTTGTCCCCGAAGAAGAGAGCGAGGCCTGAAAAAGAAAGGGTCCGGATCGGTTAGCGATCCGGACCTTTTTTCCTGCACCGGAAACCATATGAAAAAGTTGACGCTGCTCCCGTGCGTGATATACAATAAAGGTGCAAATGTCGTTTCCGGAACGGACAAAAGCGCTGTTTCGGAGGGCGGGAATTCCCCACCTGTTGCTTAATTTATTCCAAAGCGAAATCCCGCCGGAATTTTGGATGGAAACGGAGTGCGCCGTATGGACAAGGAAAATCAATATGCCCTTTTGCCCGCGGCGCTGCTGCCGTGGTTTCGGGAGAACGCCCGCGATCTGCCGTGGCGGCGCGACCGCGAGCCGTATCATGTCTGGATTTCGGAGATCATGCTGCAGCAGACGCGCGTGGAGGCCGTGCGCGGCTATTACCTGCGTTTTCTCGAGGCCTTGCCGACGCTCTCGGATCTGGCCGAGGCGGAGGAGGACAGGCTGCTCAAGCTCTGGGAGGGACTGGGCTATTATACCCGCGCGCGCAATCTGCAAAAGGCCGCGCGGCAGATTATTTCGCAGCACGGCGGAAAGTTTCCCCAAAGCTGGGAGGAGATCCGCGCGCTGCCCGGCGTCGGCCCCTATACGGCCGGCGCGATCGCTTCGATCTGCTTCGGGGAGAAGCGCGCGGCGGTGGACGGCAATGTCCTGCGCGTGCTCTCGCGCCTGACGGCCTGCCCGGAGAGCGTGGATTTGCCGCGCGTGAAGCGGGAGATGCAGGAAAACTTAGAGGCGGTCTATCCCGACGAGACTGCCGATTTCACACAGGCGCTGATGGAGCTCGGCGCAACGGTCTGCACGCCGCGTGCGCCCCGCTGCGCAGAATGCCCCTGCGCGGCCTTCTGCCTTGCCGGACAAAGCGGCACGGCGGCGCAGTATCCCGTCCGATCACCGAAGCGGGAGAAGAAGGTCGCGCGCGTGACGGTTTATCTGCTGCAGTGCGGGGAGCGCCTTGCCATCTGCCGCCGCGCGGCGCGGGGACTTTTGGCGGGGCTCTGGCAGTTCCCGAACGAGGAAAAAGAGCTTTCCGACCGCGAGGCGCTGCTGTATGCGCGCTCGCTGGGCGTGCAGCCGCAGACGCTTTGCCGCCGGATTGAAAGAAGCCACGTTTTCACCCATATCCGCTGGGAGATGACGGGCTATCACATCCTCTGCGATGCCGAGTGCGAGGGGCTGACCTGGGCAGATGCCGGGGAGCTTGAAAGCCGATACGCGCTGCCGACGGCGTTCCGCCAGTTCCTCCCGGCCGTGTTTCCCGAGCGCTTTTCGGAATAGCCCGCGCAGCGGAGGGCGAGGGCGCGGCATGCCCCGGCAGCGCCGTTTCCGGATTTTCGGATATGTGCCGAGCGCACGCAATTTTTTCGTAGATGCCTCGCTTTTTTCGCGCAGCAGGTACTTGAATGACGGCGAAAAAGAGAGTATAATTATTTATATTTGAATGAAATACATAAAAACAGCTTGTATATAGGAGGAATACTCATGGTCGAATGGAAAGAGATCACCCCGCGCGTAGCGAAAATGCGTGAGCGCTATCGCAGCACGACGCCGAAACTCTGCACGGCGCGCTTCCGTCTTGTGACGGATTTCTACAAGAACAACCTGCACATCACCGGCATCATGCGCCGCGCGCTGAACCTGAAAAACCTGTTTGAAAACATCCCGGTGCTCGTCAATGAGGACGAGCTCATCGTCGGCGAACAGGGCACTTCGTACAGAGCCAGCGCGATCTATCCGGAGTTCAACTTCGGCTGGCTGGTGGACGAGCTGATCAACGGCGACCCCGCCACCCGCGAGACGGACGCTTACATCGTCTCGGAGGAGGACAAGGCCTATATCCTGCAGGAAAAGGATTTCTGGCTGCAGGTCAACCTCAGCACGATGACGGACGCCAACCTGCCGGAGGGCTATAAGCCGCACGTCGGCAACGGCGTTTTGATGTATAACGCGTTCAACAACGCCCGCACACCTGTCGGCCACTTCTGCGCCGACCATGAGAAGGCGATCAACGTCGGCTTCGGCGCGATCAAGCGCGAGGCCGAGGAGAAGATGGCCGAGATCGAGGCCATGGGCATCATGGGCGACACGGCCAAGCAGTATAACTTCTACCGCGCGGTCTCCATCGTCTGCGACGGCATCATCACCTGGACGAAGCGTTACGGTCAGGAGTGCGCGCGGCAGGCCGCCGAGTGCACCGACCCTGTGCGCAAGGAAGAGCTGCTCACGATGGCGGACAGCCTGAACTGGATTGTGGAGAATCCCTGCCGCACCTATTGGGAAGCCATGCAGTGCATTTACATCTACCATCTCGGCATGTGCCTGGACGGTCAGCAGCACGGCATCAGCCTCGGCCGCGTGGACCAGTACCTCGGCAAGTTCTATGAGGCGGACATCGCCGCCGGCCGCCTGACGCCGGAGAAGGCGCAGGAGCTGATGGATCTCTTTATTCTCAAGCTGGCCGAGCCCAACAAGATGGTGCAGTATAATCCCGTCACGATCGCCAACCCCGGCTACACCAGCGGCTTCCTGGTAACGATGGGCGGCGTGGACCGCGATGGCGTGGATGCCTCCAACCCCGTGACCTACATGATGCTGCAGACGGCGGGCCGTATGCTTCTGCATTCTCCTCCGTTTGCGCTGCGCGTACATAAGGGAACGCCGGATCCGCTGTGGGAGCTGGCGATCGAGGTGACCAAGCGCGCCGGCGGCGTGCCCACCTTCGAGAGCGACGATGTGATCATCAAGGCGCTGATGAAGCGCGGTCTGCCGCTTGAAGTTGCCCGTAACTACTGCCTGATCGGCTGCGTTGAGCCCGCAGGCATGGCCGTGGAATGGGCACAGCCCGGCGGCGACGGCTGCGAGTCCTATATCAACCTCACAAACGCCGTGCTGCTCGCGATCAATGACGGCACGAACCCCATGCCCGGCAAGGACGGCACGGTCAAGCAGCACAGCGGTCTGCGCACCGGCTTCCTCTACGAGATGGAGACCTTTGACGAGGTGCTCGAGGCCGTGAAGAAGCAGGTGGAGTTCTTCACCCGCTGGCACGTTGCCAACGAGTGCATGTGGGAGAGTCTGGCCGAGCAGTTCATGCCGCTGCCCCTCGTTTCCGCAACCTTCGGCGGCTGCATGGAAAGCGGTAAGGACGTTATGTCCGGCGGCGCGCGCTACAACAGCACCGGCAACTCCTGCATCGGCCTTGGCAACGTGGCCGACTCCCTCAACATCATCCGCTACATGTGCTACGACAAGAAGCTCTGCACCACGCGTGAGTTTTATGATGCCATCATGGCCAACTGGGAGGGCTATGAGGAGCTGCATCAGATCGTCGTCAACGAAGCGCCGCACTTCGGCAACAACATTCCCGAGGCGGACGCTTATATTGGCTGGATCGCCAAGATCTATGCCGATTCCATCAACTCCTCTTACGGTCCGCGCGGCCGCTGGAGCGCCGGTTCCTATCCCGTCACGCTCAACACGGTCTTCGGCCTGAACACCTGGGCAACGCCCGACGGACGCAAAACCGGCATGCCGCTGTCTGACGGCATCTCCCCGGTGCAGGGTATGGACAAGAGCGGCCCGCTCGCCTCGCTCAACTCCGTTCTGAACTTTGACCAGAGCGATTTCGGCAACGGTACGCTTCTGAACATGAAAATCCATCCCACCGCCCTCAAGGGTGAAGAGGGCCTGCTCAAGCTCAAGGCGCTCATGCAGACCTATTTTGCCCGCGGCGGCATGGAGATGCAGCTGAATATCATCGATTCCGACACTCTGCGTGAGGCGCAGGAGCATCCGGAGGATTTCCGTGATCTGGTTGTGCGCGTGGCGGGCTTCTCGGCCTACTTCGTTGAGGTCTTTAAGGACTGCCAGGACGACCTGATCCGCAGAACCGAGATGGGGCTGTAAGCCCCCAAGTGAAGGGAGAACGAACACTATGCCGCTGACCGGCAAGATTTATGACATTCAGGGCTTTTCCGTGCAGGACGGCCCGGGCATCCGCACAACGGTGTTTCTCAAGGGCTGCCCGCTGCGCTGCCCCTGGTGCCACAGCCCGGAATCTCAGGCTTTTTATCCCCAGCTGAGCTGGATTTCCATGCGCTGCGTCGGCACGAAGTATTGCCAGGAGCGCTGCATCAAGGCCTGCCCGAAGCAGGCGATCAAGGCGGAGGGCACGCGCATCGACTCTCTGACCGGGGAGGAGCTGCAGCTCATCCATGTGGACCGCACGCTCTGCGACAACTGCGGCGAATGCGCAAAGGCCTGCCACCCGCATGCGCTGTACATCTGCGGTGAGGACTACACCGTGGAAGACGTGGTCAAGCGCGTGCTCGCGGACAAGAGCTTTTATGAGCATTCCGGCGGCGGCGCCACCGTCTCGGGCGGTGAAGCGCTCAGCCAGCTGGAGTTCACGAAGGAGCTGCTCCGCCGCCTCAAGGAAGAGGGCATCCACACGGCGCTGGACACCACGGGCTTCGCGCCCTGGGAAGCGGTGGAGGCGGTAATGCCCTATGTTGACCTGTTCCTGTATGACCTCAAGCATATGGACAGCGAGCGGCATCAGGCCACCGTGGCCGTGCCCAACGAGCGGATTCTGGACAATGCGCGCCGGATCGCCGCCGCGGGCGGAAAGCTCCAGGTGCGCATCCCTGTCATCCCCATGTTCAACGATTCCGAGGAGAACATCCGCGCCACGGCTGCCTTCTGCAAGGAGCTTGGCGACGCGGTGACGGTTGTGCAGCTTTTGCCGTATCACAACATGGGCGTTTCCAAGTATGCGCGCATCAGCGACGGCACGGTGCTGGAGGCAACGCCCCCCAGCGACGAAAAGATGCAGCAGCTCAAGGGCATCATGGAGGAATACGGCCTCAACGTGACGATTCACTGAGTTTCGGCTGCACCTGCAGCGGACACAAAAAAGAACGCGCTTTTGCAGCGGAAACAGATGCCTGTTTCCGCTGTATTTGTATAAATCCGTATCCGTGGCGGGTGTCAGGCAAGGTGACCCTTGCACCGGACGCCAAACAAGAACCCGTATCCGCGGCGGATGTCAAACAGGGCGACCCTTGCACCGGATGGCAAACAAGAATCCATATCCGCGGCAAGCCCGCGGCGACTAAAAACAAAAAAAGACCGTGACGGCCGTCACGGTCTTTTTGTTATGCTTTTGTGATCTTACTTCTTGAGCTGCTCGATCATCTCGGGCACGATCTTGAACAGGTCGCCGACGATGCCGTAGTTTGCAATCTCAAAGATGGGCGCGTCGCCGTTCTGGTTGACGGCGATGATGCACTCGGAGTCCTGCATGCCGGACTTGTGCTGAATGGCGCCCGAGATGCCCAGCGCGATGTAGATCTTCGGGCGGACGGTCTTGCCGGTCTGGCCAACCTGGTGGCTTGCGTCGAGCCAGCCCGCGTCCACAACAGCGCGGGAAGCGCCGACCACGCCGCCCAGCGCGTCAGCAAGCTGCTGCGCGAGCTCGATGCCGGTCTTCACGTCCTTGCTGATGCCGAAGCCCACGCAGACAACCACTTCCGCGCCGATCAGATCGACGGCGGACTTGGCCTCTTTGACAACTTCCAGCACCTTGGTCTTCAGGTCGCTCTCGCTGAGCGTAACGGGGCAAAGCTCGACCTTGCAGGCATCCGCCTTGGCCTGATCGAAGGGGGCGCACTGCATAACGCCCGGGCGGACGGTGGACATCTGCGGACGGAAGCGGGGGCAGATGATGGTGGCCATCAGGTGGCCGCCGAAAGCGGGACGGGTCATCTTCAGACCCTTGTCGCTCATGTCCCACTGCATCTTGTCCACATCCATGGTGGAGGTGGTCTTCAGGAAGTCCTTATACTTCTCCACGTCCACGTCCAGATGCGTGCAGTCAGCCGTCAGGCCGGTGTGCAGACGCGCGGCGCAGCGGGGGCCGAGGTCACGGCCGATGTTGGTCGCGCCGATGAGCACGACCTCCGGCTTGTGCTCCATAACCATGTCGCACAGAACCTTGGCATACGCGTCGGTGGTATATTCCTTCAGCAGCGGATCCTCGCAAACGAGCACGCGATCGGCGCCGTAGCCGCCGAAAGCGGGGGCCAGATCCTTCACATTGTCGCCCAGCAGGAGGCCGCACAGCTCCACGCCCAGGTCGTCGGCCAGCTTGCGTCCCTCGGAGAGCAGCTCGTAAGCAGTGGGGTTAACCTCGCCGCCTCTCTGCTCGCAGAAGACCCAAACGCCGTGGAAATCGGCGGGATTCGTATTCTCAAATTTCACCACTTCAATGCCCTCCTCAAATGATGTGTTTTTCCGTCAGCGCTGCAAAGAGCTTCTCGACGGATTCCGCGGGGCTGCCATCCAGAATCACGCCGGCGCCCTTGAGCGGAGGCGAGAAGGACTTGTACACGTTGGTGGGGGAGCCCTTCAGACCGATGGTGTCCAGCTCGATCAGCGGCTCGTCCTTGAGTTCGTTGTAATCGAAAACCTGGTAGGGCTTGGAGAAGCTCTCCAGAATGCCCTTAACGGTCATGTAGCGGGGAACGTTGAGCTCCTTGATGCAGGTGACGAGGCAGGGCAGGGAGGTCTCAATGGTCATGTAGCCGTCCTCGAGCTGGCGGCGGACGATGAGCTTGCCGTCCTCCAGCTTCAGATCGATGGCATAGGTGACCTGCGGCAGATCCAGCTTCTCCGCGATCTGCGGGCCGACCTGCGCGGTGTCACCGTCAATGGCCTGACGGCCGCAGAAGATGATGTCATCCTCGTCCAGACCGATGTGGGCGATGGCCGCGGCGATGATCTGGGAGGTGGCAAAGGTGTCGCTTCCGCCAAACTCACGGCCGGAGACGAGAACGGCCTCGTCGCAGCCCATGGCCAGCAGCTCACGCAGCATGCCCTCGGCGGGCGCGGGACCCATGGAAACCACGATGACCTTCGCTTCCGGATTCTGATCCTTCAGCGCGAGCGCGGCCTCAACCGCATTCAGGTCGTCGGGGTTGGTGATGGTGGCCATGCGGGAACGGTCCATCGTGCCGTCTGCCTTGACCGCCACAACGCCGGAGGTATCCGGCACCTGCTTAACGCAAACAATAAACTTCATTATCAGCTTCCTCCTTATCTGAGCAGATTGCCCGAAATGACCATCTGCTGGACCTGGGAAGTGCCCTCGTAGATGCTGGCGATGCGGGCGTCACGGTAGAAGCGCTCCACCTTGTAGTCCTTGATGTAGCCGTAGCCGCCGTGAATCTGCACGGCCTTGTAGGCCACGCGGTTGCACATCTCAGCGGCGTAGAGCTTGCTCATGGCGCAGAGCTTGTTGGTTTCGGGATCGCCGGCATCCATGCGCACGGCGGTGGAGTAAACGAGCTGACGCGCGGCCTCGATCTCCGTGGCCATGTCGGCGAGCATGAAGCTGATGGCCTGGAACTTGGCGATGGGCTGGCCGAACTGCTTGCGCTCCTTGGCGTACTTGACGGACTCGTCAAGGCAGCCCTGCGCCATGCCGACGGCCTGCGCCGCCATGCCGAGACGGCCGCCGTCCAGCGTCTTCATCGCGGTGGAGAAGCCCTTGTGAAGCGGTCCGAGCAGCTCGCTCTTATGTACGCGCACATCTTCCATGATGATGTCGCTGGTGGGATAGCCCACGATGCCCATCTTCTTTTCGGGCTTGCCGCAGGTGACGCCGGGCAGCTTCATGTCCACAATGAACATGGAGATGCCGCGGGAGCCACGCTGGGTCGGATCGGTCTTGGCGTAGATGACCGCATAGTCGGCAAAAGGCGCGCCGGAGATGAAGGTCTTGCGGCCGTTGAGAACGTAGTAGTCGCCATCCTGCACGGCGGTGGTGAGCGTGCCGCCCGCGTCGGAGCCGGCCTCCGGCTCGGTCAGCGCGAAGACAAGGATCTTCTCGCCCTTGGCAACGGGGGTCACGTACTTCTGCTTCTGCTCCTCGGTGCCGCAGTAGAGCAGCGGGCCTGCGCCCAGAGAGTTGGAGGTGTTGGCATAGATGGACAGAACCGGGGATACGCGCGCGAACTCTTCGATCATCAGCGCGTAAGCCAGAGAATCCGCACCCTGACCGCCGTACTTCACCGGGATTTTCACGCCCATGAAGCCGTACTTGGCCATCTTGTTGTGGATGTCCCAGTCAAACTCTTCGGTCTCTTCCAGTCTGTCAAGCAGCTCGTCGGTGAACTCGGTTTCCGCAAACTGCCGGTAGAGCTTTTGCATCATCTGATGCTGCTGAGATAAAATCATAGTGATAATCCCGCCTTATCTTTCAAAATATTTACCCAGACCGCCCCACTGCTCGCAGAACATGCCGGGATCCATCGTTTTCAGATCCTCCGCGACAGCGGGCACGAAGTCCATCTGCGCAAGGATGTCTTTTTCCAGGTCAATGCCCGGAGCAATCTCAATGATCGTCATTTTTCCGTCAATGGGCTTCATAACGCAGCGCTCGGTGACATAGAGCACGTCCTGATCCGGACGGATCTGCTTTCCGGCGAAGGTGATCTGCTCAACGGACTTGAGCAGCTTGCGCACCTTGCCCTCCTGCACGATGGTGAGCTTGCCGTCACCGATCTGCAGCTTGGCCTTGCCCATGAAGGTGCCGCAGAAAACGACCTTGGGCGTGGCGCTGGTGATGTCGATAAAGCCGCCGGGGCCGGTCAGACGCGGGCCGAACTTGGAGACGTTGACGTTGCCGTCCTCGTCGCACTCACCCATGCCAAGGCAGGTCATGTTCAGGCCGCCGCCGGTGATGATGTCAAAGGAGTTGCTCTGCTCCACAACCGCTTCGGGGTTGTAGCTCGAGCCGAAGTTCGGCAGGGCGCAGGGCACGCCGCCGATCATGCCGCTCTCGCAGCACATGGTAACGCGGTCTATGTAGCCCTCTTCTGCCAGAATGCTGCCGACGTCGGCACTCATGCCAACGCCGAGGTTGAGCACGTAACCCTCCTGCACCTCCGCTGCGCAGCGCCGGGCAATGACCTTGCGCTCGGAAAGCGGGATGGCGGGGATGGCGCCCATCGGGCGGCGGATCTGGCCGGAAAACGCGGGCTCGAAATAGCGGCCCTCGGTCTGCCAGCAGGACATGGGATCCTGCGCTTCGACCACGTAGTCCACCAGAATGCCGGGGATCTTAACGTCCTTCGGCGGAATGGTGTCGTTCTTCGTGAGGTACTGCACCTGCACGATGACGATGCCGCCGCTGTTGTGCGCCGCGGCTGCAACGGCGAGACCTTCGTTGAGGATGCCCTCGTTCATGAAGGAGATGTTGCCGTTTTCGTCCGCGATGGTGCCGCGCAGCAGCGCGACCTGCAGCGGGAAGGATTTGTAGTAGAGATATTCTTCGCCGTCAAACTCCACCAGCTCGGCGACGTTGCCCTCGGTGCACTGGTTCATGCGGCCGCCTTCCATGCGCGGGTCGACGAAGGTGCCGAGACCGACCTTGCTCAGCAGGCCGGGACGGCCCGCGGCGATCTCACGCCAGATGCTCACGGCAATACCCTGCGGCAGACACCAGCTCTGCAGCTGGTTGTTCGCGGCCAGGTCGCGCAGCGCAAAGGCGCTGCCCACATGCGCGCCGTACCACTTGGTCACAAGACCCGGTCCGGCTTCGCCCAGACGGGAAAGACCGCGGGAACCCGCTTCCTTAACGTCCAGCGGCGTCTCACGCTTGGTCAGATCCCAGCCGTCGTATTCGTTGCCAACGCCCCAGTCACCCATGGCGCTGCCCTGATGCAGCTCCAGATTGCAGGGATGGCCCGTGGCCTTAAAACGGTCCCGGATCGCGCAGACAACTTCCTCCGGGAAACCGGAAAGGCCCATACCGGCCACGCCGATTGTGGCGCCGTCCGGTATCAGCTCGGCAGCCTCGGCCGCCGTAATGAATTTTGCCATAGAATAATAAACCTCCTCGGCAATAGATTGCGAGTATTCATACTTATACGTATATTACTATCGCACATTTTGCTTCGTATTGCAAGAACTTTGCGAAAAAAGCGCGGAGAAGACAGAGTTTTCCACTTCTCTGTCTTCTCCGCTTCGGACTTAAAGCATATTTGCCGCGCGCATCAGGTGTTCATCCCGTCCACGAAGGCGCTGCTTCTTGCCGTGAGCTCCACCCAGGCGGGGCGGAAGCCGCAGCGGATGGCGTTTCGAACGGAGGGGATGTTTGACCACGCAGCGCAATAAAACGGTACTTTGCCGAGCTTGAAGGTTTCAATCGCCAGCCGGCTTGTCAGCGCGGAGGCGATGCCCTTTTTGCGGTATTCCGGCAGGACGTCCACGCCGATCTGATACATCTCTTCACAGTCGGCAGAGCAGCCGGCGAGGCCGACGAGCCTCTCTCCGTCATAGGCGCCGACGGCCAGCATGTCCAGAAGCTTTCGCTTTTCGCAAAGCGCGTTTGACCACTGCTCGGTGTAATAGGGCGCGAACTGCTCAGGTGTCAGCACGCGCAGCGTGTAATCGCATTGCAGCTCCCGCAGCGCGTTGACATCGGGCAGAAAATACTCCGCCATAAAACAGACCTTGTATTGCAGCGGCGCGAGCTTTTCGTTGAGCGCAATCGCGTGGGGCGCTTCAAAACAATGCGCCGTTTCGTATTTGCCGATGTA
Organism: Oscillospiraceae bacterium; assembly: GCA_015068035.1. Taxonomy (GTDB): domain Bacteria; phylum Bacillota; class Clostridia; order Oscillospirales; family Oscillospiraceae; genus SIG483. Next base: position 158,353 of record SVLI01000005.1, read on the forward strand.
CCACGCGGCGATTTCCTCCATCTCGGGGCTGACCTGCGCGACGATGTTGCTGCCGTAAGACACGAGGTCAAACGCAAAGGGCAGGCTGAGGTAAGCGCGCGCCTTTTCGTGCTTCTGCGAGAGAACGATTCTGTTTTCGCCGGACAAAAAATCCTCCGGGCTGCAGTTGCAGTCATAGGCTGACTGCTGCAGGGCAATTTGCAAGATCTCTTTGTTCGTCATGGGGTGCTCGCTCCAATCCAATGTTTGCTGTCCTTTAATTAAACGGCCTTTCCCGAAGTCCCGCTTAAGTGGCCTTCATAATCACCTTGAGGCGGTTTGCCAGCTGATCGCCCTTGAGTTCTTCCAGATCGATCACGGCGATGTCAAGCTGCGCTGCGCGGTGGCGCGCGGCGGCGTTGCAGCGCTCCGTGGAGACGATGGCGGCTTTCGCGCCTTTTCCGCCGAAGCGGTCCCGCAGGATCGCCAGCTCGTTGAGCGCCTCCGTTTGAATCTCGCTGGTTTTGCAGCTGAGAAACAGCGAAATCACGCCGCGCGCAGCCATAACGTCAATTTCGTTGGAAACCTGGCTGCTGTCATCCCAGCGGACAACCGCGCTG
>SVLI01000012.1 GCA_015068035.1 Oscillospiraceae bacterium
AGCCATTCAAAACGGATGGTTGCCCCATTTTTAACTCAAAAAAACAGGGTCAAAAGTGGTTAAACTAGGACAAAATCAGTCAAACTGCAACAGAGTGTTTTATATAAGAAAACCCCGGAAAACCTTGATTTTCCGGGGTTTTTTGAGCTTTTTGGTTGTAAAAATCCAGCTGATTATCTCTTGCTGAACTGGGGAGCACGACGTGCTGCCTTGAGACCGTACTTCTTACGCTCTTTCATGCGCGGATCGCGGGTGAGCAGGCCGGCAGCCTTCAGGGGCGCACGGTAGCTCTCGTCGACCAGAAGCAGAGCGCGGGCGATGCCGTGACGGATCGCGCCGGCCTGACCGGTGACGCCGCCGCCGGTGACGGTGGCTTCGATGTCGACCTTATCCGTCGTGCCGGTGCAGCCGAGGGGCTGGCGGACGATCAGCTTCAGGGTATCCAGGCCAAAGTAATCATCGATGTCACGGCCGTTGATGGTGATCTGGCCGCTGCCACCGGGGAAAAGATGGACGCGCGCGACGGAGGACTTCCGACGGCCGGTGCCATACAGATAGGGCTTCTTGCTCGTATAGGTTGCCATTTTTGTTCCTCCTTACTTAGTCAGCCCAAAACTCGGGCTTCTGCGCTTCGTGCTTGTGCTCCGCGCCGCGGAAGACCTTCAGGCGGCGAAGCTGCCACTTGGCGATGGAGTTCTTCTGAAGCATGCCGCGAACGGCGATGCGCATGGCCAGCTCGGGCTTCTCAGCCATGAGCTTCTTATACTGGGTCTCCTTGAGACCGCCGGGATAACCGGAGTGGGTGCGATAGTACTTCTGCTCCAGCTTCTTGCCGGTGAGCACAGCCTGTTCCGCATTGAGGATGATGACGAAATCGCCGCAATCGACGTGGGGCGTGTAATCGACCTTACGCTTGCCGCGAAGCAGGTCAGCCGCGATCGCTGCCGTCTTGCCGAGGGGCTTGCCGGCTGCGTCCAGCACATACCACTTACGGACGACCTCGTCCGGTTTTGCCATTGTTGTGGACATCTTTTCTGCCTCCATTGTATTTGAAAATAAGCTTTGACATTTTGTCAGCACGCCTGTAAAATAGCCTCACAAAAAGAAAGCGCGTACAGGCGCTTTTCTTTTATAACACAAGGGAAATTACATGTCAACACTTATTTTTGTTATTTTTCATCCGCAAATATGATATCTCTTGTTTTCTCGTTTTTTCTCTTATTTACTCCCGAATGCTCCGTTTCAATTTTCATTTTATTTTTCAGCGGAACGGACACAGCTTCAAAAGGCCGCTTCGCGCCGGATAAGGAGGCAGCATGACAAAGGAACTCAACGCGCTCACGGGCTATGTCCGGCGCTGCGTGGATGACTACGGAATGATCTCTGAGGGCGACCGTATTGCGGTCGGCGTCTCCGGCGGGAAGGACAGTTTGGCGCTTCTTTGCGCGCTGAGTCATCTGCGTGGCTACTATCCAAAAGCCTTTGATTTGGAAGCCATCACAATCGATCTTGGCTTTGAGGGGATGGACTTTTCCCCCATCGCGGAGCTCTGCCGCCGGCTCAATGTACCCTACACGATTATCAAAACAGACATCAAGGAGGTCGTCTTTGACGTCCGACAGGAAGAGAACCCCTGCTCCCTCTGCTCCAAAATGCGCCGCGGCGCGCTCAACGACGCGATGAAAACGCATGGCTACAACAAGCTTGCGCTCGGGCATCACTTTGATGATGCGGTGGAGACCTTTTTGATGTCCCTGCTCTTTGAGGGACGCATCAGCTGCTTCAAGCCGATGACCTGGATGAGCCGCGCGGGCGTCTGGCAGATCCGTCCGTTGATCTACGCCGGTGAGCAGCGGATTGCATCTCTTGCGGAAAAACTTGCGCTGCCGATTGTGGAAAACCCCTGTCCGCAGGACAAGGCCAGCAAGCGGCACGAGATCAAGGAGCTTATCCACGAGCTCTCCGCGCAGCATCCGGACATGAAGAGCAAGATTTTCGGATCCATGCAGCGGCTCCCGCTTGACGGCTGGGGAAAACAGACGCGCGACGCGAAATCCGCATCCGCAGACAATGAATAGAAAAAAGGCTGCTTCACAGCACAAGTGAAGCAGCCTTTTGATTTTTCCTCAGTTAAATTTCAGGCTGATGTCCGACGAACGGACGCTGTGCGTCAGCGCGCCGACAGAGATGAAGTCCACGCCCGTTTCCGCAACGGCACGAAGATCCCGCTCCCCCATGTTGCCGCTGGCCTCCGTGAGCGCACGACCCGCGATACGCTGCACCGCAATGCGCATCGTCTCGTTATCCATGTTGTCAAGCATGATGATATCCGCGCCGCTCTCGAGCGCTTCATCGACCTGTTCCAGCGTCTCCGTCTCCACCTCAATCCGCAGCGTGTGTGGCGCATTTTGCCGCACGGCGGCGATCGCTTCCCGGATTCCGCCCGCTGCACTGATGTGGTTATCCTTGATGAGAACACCGTCCGACAGATTGAAGCGGTGATTGCCTCCGCCGCCCACGCGCACAGCGTATTTTTCCAGCACGCGCAAGCCGGGCGTGGATTTGCGCGTATCCACGATGCGCGTTTTCGTGCCCGAGACAGCGGAAACCGCCTGCGCCGTGCGTGTTGCGATGCCGCTCATGCGCTGCATCAGGTTGAGCGCCACGCGCTCCCCCGTCAGAATGCTGCGGCTGCAGCCGGAAACTTCGGCAAAACACTCTCCCTTTTTCACAAGCTCGCCATCCCGGCGCAAAGCTGTGAAACTCAGCGTCGGATCCGTCAACTCAAACACGCGCTTTGCAACGTCCAATCCGCAAAGGACTAAGTCCTCCTTGGCGAGAAAACGTCCATGCGAGACCGCCTCCGGCGGTATGCAGCTTTCGGTTGTGATATCTCCGGTGCCGACATCCTCCTGCAGCGCAGCAGCAAGGAGGGCGTCCAGTCCAAGTGTATTCATGGATCTTTCTCCCTTCGTGTCAGGAAATGCGGTAGTGCGCGCCGACGCTCTCCTTGCGCGCAAGCGCTGCGCGCAGAATGGCCTCGGCAATGCATGCAATATTGTTCGCCTCCACCAGTTCCCGGCTTCTCGGGAGCGTCGGCGGAATCAGCTTCTGCAGCTCAAGTATGCGCGCAAGGGCCTTTTCCATGCCCTCTGTCGTGCGAACAACAAAGCCGTGCTCACTCATCAAGCTGCGGATCTCCTGCCGGATCGCATCCAGATCGGGAATGGGCGCGCTTTTTTCCTCCGGAAAATCGGGCATCGTAAAGCTTGTCCCCTCACCCGCGGCGAGCCGCGCACAGATATCCTCGGCCGCGCGTCTGCCAAACACAAGGCACTCCAGCATGGAGTTGGAGGCCAACCGGTTCGCGCCGTGCACGCCGGTGCTTGCCGCTTCTCCACAGGCATAGAGGCCCGGCACACAGGTGCGCGCATAGGTATCGGTGTGAATACCGCCGATCATATAATGCTGCACGGGGCGCACCGGGATCCAGTCCTTTGCAATATCAATACCCCAGCGCATACACTCATGATAAATCGTCGGGAAGCGGCGCGAAAGGAAATCCGTGCCCTTTTCCGTGATGTCCACAAACACATGATCCTCGCCGGAGGCGGACAGCTCCGCAATGATTCCGCGCGCAACAATGTCCCGCGGAGCAAGCTCTGCAAGCTCGTGCTGTCCCTGCATAAAGCGCTCGCCCTTTGCGTTTTTCAGCTTTCCGCCTTCACCGCGGACCGCTTCGGAGATCAGGAAAGTGCGTCCTTCCGCACCCGGCATCCAGAGCCCCGTGGGATGGAACTGGATAAACTCCATGCCGGAGGTTTCCGCGCCCGCGCGGATCGCCGCAGCGATGCCATCCCCCGTCGCGACGGAGGGATTCGTGCTCGCATCGTAGACCTGACCGATTCCGCCCGTGGCGATGATGATGCTGCGCGTACGAATGGCCTTCCAGTTTCCGTCCGCATCAACGACTGCCGCGCCGGACACCTCGCCGTTTTCATCCGTAAGGATGTCCACGAAGAAGCTGTGCGTCAGGAAAATCACGTTCTGACGCTTCGCCACGAGACGCGCAAGGGATTTGACCGTCTCCCTGCCCGTTGCATCGCCGCCGGCGTGGACGATCCGGTTCATGTGGTGTCCACCCTCCCGCGTGATGGCAAGGTCGCCATCGTCGTTGAGATCAAAGGGCACGCCGAGGGAGACGAGATTCATCACATCCTTGGGGCCTTCCTCGACCAGAACGCGAACTGCGTCCTCGTCACAGATCCCCGCACCGGCAACCAGCGTATCCTCCAGATGCAGCTCCGGGGCATCCTCCTTGGAGATTGCCGCGGCGATGCCGCCCTGCGCAAGATAGGAATTGGAGATCTCCACATTCTCCTTGGTGATGATACAGCAGGACACATCCTCCTGCAGCATCAACGCTGCATATAAGCCCGCAATACCCGTGCCGACAATCAGAACATCATAACCATTGCTGTCGAGCAGCTCAGGTTTTCCGGAAAAAGCATATCGCATATTGATTCTTTCCTCATTTCGCTGCGAAAGAGCCGGCAGACTCTCTCGTTCCGCAAGCAGGAATCGGGCTCTTTCGTTCCCTTTCCCTGTGTCTGTTTCTGAAAAACTTGCTTGAATTTATAAAAAGCGGGACGCCCGGTTTGGGCGTCCCGCCGTCGCCATGATCAGGTCAATGCGTCTTATAATAATCGCGCGCGTAGTTGTAGTAAACATCGCGAACGATATCCATCTTCTCCTTATAGAGTTCCTCGGAGGGCTGACGCTGAATGTTCGCGCAGTAGTTGAAACCACCGCCCGGTGCGAAGGTGTCCACATATTCGTAGAGGGCCGCACGCAGCGTCTCAGGATCCACATCCTGTCTGCCGATCGGGCCGGTGGTATCCCATGCGCCGGCGATGATCAGCTTGTCGCCATATTTCTTCTTGATGCCGACCAGATCGTTACATACCTGCGCCGGGTTCCAGGACTTAATGCCCATCTCGAGCCAATCGTCAATGAAGATCTCGCAGTGGCCGCAGTCGTGACGGTCCAGATAGATGCCGTTTTCGAGCGCGAGATCGGCATGCTTCTTGTGGAAGGGCTTAACGAGCCGGCGATACATATCCAGAGAGAAGAAGGGCGCGAGCTTGGCCGCATCATCGTCCATGATCGTGTAAACCTCAGGCTTGGCATACTGGATCTGCTTGCGCATGACCTCCAGATAGAACTCGGAAACGTACTCAAACAGCGCGTAGACCTCTTCCGGTTCCTCGTGCATGGCGATGAGGGCACCCTCAAAGCCCATGAAGCTCACGAGCGTGAGGAAGTAGTCGCCGCCAACCGTCTTCACCGCGAGCTTGCTGCGATCGACATTCTTGGTCAGGCTGTTGTAGTAGCCTTCCCAGTCACGGCCGGTCAGATCCGGATTCTTGATCACATCGCGCCACTTGGTGATGTCGTCGAGCAGAATCTCGCCCGGCTTGGGCATAGCGCCGTTGAGCAGGTCCGCACTGCCGACATAGGTGACGCCGTACACGGTCGTGATCGGGCCGTTCGGGCAGTTGTTCGGCGTAAGCAGCTCGTCCGGCAGCGGGGCGCTCCAGGGCTCAATGTACGGAGCCGGGATATACTCCGGAAGCTCGCCTTCCATTGTTCTCAGGTAATTCTCTTTCGGTGTGAGTGTCATTTCGTTATCCCCCATAATGTCAATGTAGTCCGTGCGCATATGCTGCGCACGCTGCACTTTGTTTCCATACTAAATAATACCATGCCGCGCGCGGCCTGTCAATTCATCTTTCTTTTATGATGTTATTCCTCGTTCTCCAGGTTCAGTCTGGCATCCCGAATCAGTTTCCGGGGGCACTTCGTCGCGCACTTTCCGCAGGATACACATTTGCTGTAATCAATCACCGCTCGGCCGTCGATCACACGGATGGCGTCATACTCACAGGTTTTCTCGCAGATGTGGCAGGCCAGGCAGCCCAGATCGCAATAATTGCGCAACACCCTGCCGGGGTCTTTGGATGAACAGGCCACGGTTATGTCCGCAGCATAGGGCACTTTGATGATGATTCCCTTGGGGCAGACGCTCGCGCAGGTCATGCAGCCCTTGCATTTTTCATGATCCACATGGGCAATGCCGTCTTGCAGATAAATGGCGTCAAAAGGGCAGGCTTTGACGCAGCTTCCGTAACCGAGGCAGCCGTAAGGACATCCGTTGGCGCCGCTGCCTCCGCCAAGCTGCATCGCCGCATTGCAATCCGGAATGCCGGAGTAGATGAGCTTTTTCTTCATGTGCCCGGTCGTTCCGGAGCACTTGACCTGCGCCACACAGCGCTCCGTCTCCTCGGCCTGTACGCCCATAATCTCCGCAATTTTTCCTGCAGTCGCATTGCCGCCGGGCACGCAGGCGTTCGTTCGCGCACCGCTCGTGACGATGGCGTCGGCATAGGCATTGCAGCCTGCAAAGCCGCAACCGCCGCAATTTGCTCCGGGCAGAATCTCCGCGATCGCCTCCTGACGCGGATCCTTTTCCACTGCAAACTTTTTCGCCGCGAAAGCCAGAACCGCGCCGAAAACAACCGCGAGCGCGCCAAGGATCAGCACCGCATAGATCACCGTTGTCATATCTCTCGCCTCCTTACCAGACCCGCAGTCCGGAAAAGCCCATGAACGCCAGCGCGATCAGACCGGCCGAGACCAGCGCGATCGGAAAACCCTCAAAAGCTTTCGGATACTCAGCAAACTCCAGCCGCTCCCGCACGCTGGCAAACAGCACAATCGCAACGAGAAAGCCGATGCCACCGGTGATGCCGTAGACAACGCTCTCGATAAAACTATAGTTTTTCTGCACGTTGAGCAGCACAACGCCGAGCACCGCACAGTTGGTGGTAATCAGCGGCAGATAAATGCCGAGCGCCTCATAGAGGCTTGGGATTGCCTTTTGCAGAAACATCTCGACAAACTGCACCAGGCTGGCAATAATCAGCACGAACGCCAGCGTCTGCAAAAATTCCAGATGCAGCGGAACCAGAATCAGATTGACGAGATAGCAGAAAACAGAGGCCAGCGCCATCACAAAAATGACCGCAATGCCCATGCCGAGTGCGGTATCCATCTTTTTGGAAACGCCCATGAAGGGACAGATGCCCAAAAACTGCACAAGGATGAAGTTTTCAACCAGAATTGCGCCGAGCGCAATGGAGAGAATGCCGGTAAAACTCATTTTACGCTCCTCTCTTTCTCCTCAGCTTTCTCCTTACCGCGCCGCAGGAAATGCTGCATCAGCGCAATCAGGAAACCGAGCGTTATAAATCCGCCAAAGGGCATGATCATCAGCATCGCGCCGTACTCCGCGGGAAAGATTCGAATGCCGTCACCGCCGTTGAGCAGTCCTGCGCCAAAGGTTCCGGCGCCGAGCAGCTCACGGATGATGCACATGGCAATCAGCACGAGCGTGTAACCCACGCCCTGAAAGATGCCGTCCAGCGCAGAGACGCCGACGGTATTTCGGGAGGCAAAGGCCTCGGCGCGGCCGAGGATGATGCAGTTGACCACGATCAGCGGAATAAACACGCCCAGACTTTCGCTCAGCGCCGGCAGGAAAGCCTGCACACAGAGATCCACAATCGTCACAAAGCCCGCAATAATCACGACATAAGCCGCAATGCGGATCTTCTGCGGGATAACTTTTCGCAGCAGAGAGATCACAACGTTGCAGCAGGTCAGAATGACAGTTACGCAAATCCCCATGCCGATGCCGTTGAAAAGCGATGTCGTAATGGCAAGCACAGAGCACATACCCAGAAGCTGCACGAGCACGGGATTTTTTGTAACAAGCCCTTCTTTGAGCTGTTCTTTCACATTCATGCAGAGCCCTCCTTAACGGTCAGCACCGCGGCAAGCGCCGCAGAAACGCCGTCTGTAACCGCACGGGACGTGACAGTTGCGCCGGTGATTGCATCAATCTCCCCGCCATCCTTTGTGATGGCAATCGCGCCGCTCTTGCCGACAAACTGGGCGCGCCATTCCGGCGCTGCCGCCTTATCTCCAAGCCCCGCCGTCTCGGCCATATCCACGATGGCGACGCCGGAAACCGTTCCGTCCGCACCAACGCCGACCAGCATATCGATTTTGTCCTGCGATCCGGGCACGTTCAGGCGTACGACCCAGCCGCCGGCTGCCTCATACAGCTCTGTAACACGCGCGTCGTCGCCGCTGTATTCCACGCGCCGATATTCGTCCGCAGGCAGAACCTCCTGCATGGCCGCGGCAGTCTTCTCCGCGCGGATCGTTTCAATCCTGTCTTTTGTAGCGTAGTTGGTCAGGCCGAGCAGCAGCGCCACGATCGCAGAAATCAGGAACAGCACGAGAATCAGGCGCACGCCGCTTTCGGATTTCTTCGTCTTCGTCACGGCGCACCACCCTCTTTCTTTGCCGCTGCGGATCCGGCTTTTTCCGCTCTTCTCTGCGCGCGGGACACGCCGAAGCGGCGCGGCAGCGTGGTCTTGTCAATCAGCCAGACGCAGAGGTTCATAATCAGTATGGCGTAGCTCACGCCCTCGGAATAGGACCCGAAATAGCGGATGAACACCGTCAGCAGTCCGCAGCCGATGCCGAAGATATACTGTCCTTTCTTTGTAACAGGGCTGGTGCTGTAGTCCGTCGCCATAAAGATCGCACCGAGCATCAATCCTCCGCCGCACAGGTGGCAGAGCATCCACTGCAGGCGGTCACAGTCCCCTTTGGGGAACACGAAGGTCAGCACCGCCACCGTGAGCAGATAGCTCAGCGGGATGCGCAAAGAAATCACCCGGCGCACGAGAAGATAGATGCCGCCGAGCAGCAGCGCCACGACGCTCACCTCCCCGAGTGAGCCGCCCGTGTGGCCGAGGAACATATCCAGAACGCTGCTTTCCGGAAGCTGGCCAAGGTGCAGGTTCGCCATGGGCGTGGCACCCGTCACGGCATCCACCGCGCGAAGATTCAAAATGCTGTTGTAGCTCAGCGGCACCATCCATGTGGTCATGGCCACCGGCCAGGAAAACAGGAAGGCACGCGCCGCAAGCGCGGGGTTGAGAAAATTCTTCCCGATGCCGCCATAGAGCTGCTTGACGATCACAATCGCGAAGAAAGCGCCGACAACAGGCAGCCACCAGGGGGCGTTGGCCGGGAGGCAGAATGCCAGCAGTATGCCGGTGACGGCAGCAGAGAGATCTCCAATGGAGCTGCTTTTCTTCATCAGCTTCCGATATGCCCACTCAAAGAACACAGCGGACACAACGGAGATCGCCACGATCATCAGCGCGCGCAGCCCAAACAGATAGACGGAAACGCAAAGCGCGGGCAGCAGCGCGATGATCACATCGAGCATGATGCTTGTTGTGTTATCCCCGGAACGGATGTGCGGCGAGGAGGACACGGTGAGATGCTTATTTTCATTCATTTTTCCCCGCCTCCTTTCCTGCAGCGGCCTCAGATGCTTCCGACTGCATCTTTGCTTCCTCAGCGCGCGCCTTGTCTTCGGCGGCCTTTGCCCGCAGCTTCGCCTTTCCGGTCCGGAAGGCGTGTGTCAGATGCAGTCTGCCGGGGCAGGCGTAGGTGCAGGCGCCGCATTCGATGCAATCTGTGATGCGGTATTTTTCCATCATCGCGTAATCGCTCCTGCGCTCATACATATACATGTACAGGGGCAGCAGCCGCATCGGGCAAACCTCTGTGCAGCGGCCGCAGCGGATACAGGTCGGATCCTCGACCGTCTGATCCTCATCCTCGCAAAACGCCAGCAGCGCATTTGTGGCTTTCAGCGTGCCGACGGAGAGATCGAACATGGCGTTGCCCATCATCGGGCCGCCCATCAGCACCTTTTTCGGCGGTTTCTTAAATCCGCCCGCAAGCGAGAACGCATGTTCCAGCGGCGTACCGATGCGGACGATGAGATTCATCGGTCTTTGCACGGCGCTGCCCGCAACGGTCACAACACGCTCCACCGCAGGATAATTCTCATACACCGCGCGGTGGACACAGTAGGCTGTGAAAACGTTGAACACGGCACAGCCAACATCCGCCGGCAGGCCGCCGGGCGGCACTTCCCTGCCCGTAACGGTCTGGATGAGCTGCTTTTCCGCCCCCTGCGGATAGCGGCAGCGCATCGGAATAATCGTGATGCCCATTTTCTCCGGCTTTTTGCTGCGCAGCAGCGCGATGGCGTCCGCCTTGTTTGTTTCAATGCCGACGCTCGCTTTCTCCACGCCGCAGGCGCGCATGAGCAGCTGGATGCCGGAGAGCACTTCATCCGGATGCTCCAGCATTGTGCGATGATCGCTGGTGATATAGGGCTCGCATTCCGCGCCGTTGATTACAAGCGTGTTCACCTTGCCCTTCCCGCTCATGATTTTGAAAGCAGTCGGGAATGTCGCGCCGCCCATGCCGACCAAGCCGCATTCCCGGATAATCGCCGTGATCTCCTCCCCGGAGAGTGCCGCCACTTCCGCCTCGCTTCGCGGCAGGATCGTCTCGCAGAGCGTATCCTGCCCGTCATTTTCGATCACGACGGAGTTGACCTTCGTTCCGTTTGCGTGCAGGCGCGGCTCGACGGCCACGACTTTACCGGAAACAGACGCATGCACAGGTGCCGCAATGGGCGCATCCGTATCGCCGATTTTCTGCCCGAGCTTCACATAGTCGCCAACGGCCACCGTCGGCTGACAGGGCGTGCCGATGTGCAGGGACATGGGGATCACAACCTGCGCTGGGGGCGCCGAGGGCGTCGAGGGGCAGGCGTTTGTCGGATTTTTGTTTTCATTCGGATGAACCCCGCCAAAGAATTTGAAGGCCATCTCCATCACCTCTTTATCGCAGACACGTTCCCATCGGGAACATTGGGCGCAACCTTGCGCCCTTTTCAATCAATGTAACAATTTATTATAACACCGCTACAGCGCTTCGTCTATATTTTTTCACAGGACGCGCAGGGCAAAACGCGGAAAAACAGTGCCCCGCTTTCTGCCCGCTTGCATGAAAAAGAAAAAACCCACCCCGAACTACGTCGGGATGGGTGTTTTCTCCTTTAAGCCGAAGCTTACACGGCACGGGTAACCTTATTGCTGCGCATGCATCTGGTGCACACATAGACGTGCTTGGGGGTTCCGTTCACCACGGCCTTGACACGCTTTACGTTGGGCTTCCACGTGCGGTTGGAACGTCTGTGGGAGTGGCTGACCTGAATACCGAAAGTCACGCCCTTGCCGCAAAACTCGCACTTTGCCATCTGCTGCACCTCCTTGCAAATCGAATTTACATATTTTTGCTTATCAAGCTTACCTATCATAGCAGAACGCAAAACAAAATGCAAGAAAAATTTTCGTCTTTTTTTGTTTTTTTCATTTTTCATGCATTGCGCGGTATTTTCCGCTCCTGCACTTGCCAAAAATCAGAAAAGCGGTTAAAATATATGTGTTCCCCCTACCCTGTCGCCGTTATTTTGCGGCGCGGCAGCATAGAATACCAGCGGATGCCTCGTCTTCTCTTTTCAGGCGGCGCTCCGCAATGGGAGGCACACCTATGGACAAAGAATATCCCGTTAAGCTCCATGCGCTTGCACAGGAGCTGGAGCTGACGGTTGTGAACCGTCCCGAAAATTATGACAACACGCTCATTCACGTCACGGCAGTCAACCGTCCCGGTTTGCAGCTTGCCGGATATTATGACTATTTTGACCCGCGCCGGCTGCAGATCATGGGCATCGTGGAAACCACCTATCTGATCTCGCTGCCGCAGGAGGAACGCATCAAGCGGCAGGAAGCCTTTCTCTCCCGCCGCCCCGTTGCTGTTGTCTTCTGCCACGGCATCGCGCCGCTGCGTGAATTCCTGCTGCTGGCAGAGGAATACGGCGTTCCGGTTCTGACCTCGGACGAGGACACTTCGGAAACGATGTCCAAGGCCATTGACTTTCTTATGCGGGAGCTTGCTCCGCGCATCACGCGCCACGGTGTGCTTGTTGAAGTCCACGGCGAGGGCCTGTTCATCATCGGAGACAGCGGCATCGGCAAGAGCGAAACGGCGCTTGAGCTCATCAAGCGCGGACACCGGCTCATTGCGGATGACGCGGTGGAAATCCGGCGTGTCGATCATAACGTTCTCCTCGGCGAAGCGCCCGAACTCATTCGTTATTACATGGAGCTGCGCGGCATCGGCGTGATCGACGTGCGGCAGATCTTCGGCGTCGGCGCCGTGAAACCCAGCAACACCATCAACCTTGTCGTCAAGCTTGAGCTTTGGAACAAAGACAAGACTTATGACCGGCTCGGCATTTTTGAGGAATACACGGACATACTCGGCGTCAAAGTTCCCATGACCACCATCCCCGTCCATCCCGGACGAAACCTCGCTGTAATCATGGAAATTGCCGCCATGAATCACAGACAGAAGCGTATGGGCTACAACGCCGCGGTTCAACTCTCCGAAATGCACGACCGCATGATTGAACGCGGCGGCTTCTGAGGATTTTCCTGCCGATTGGGTCGGCAAGGAAGGAGCAAATATGGATAACCGACTTTCTGCGCTTCTGCGCGCCTGCCCTGACCTTCAATTCATCGAAAACGAAGCGCTCAGCCGACATTGCTCGTTCCGCATTGGCGGCCCTTGCGCGGCGCTTGTAACGCCTGCTTCGGTGCAGGAGCTTTGCTGCGTCCTGCAGACGCTGCGCGACATGGGCGAGGAGCCGTTGCTCCTCGGCAACGGCACCAATCTGCTTGTGACGGATCAGGCGCTTGACCGCATCGTCGTCAGAACGGAATCGCTCAATGCCATCACGCGCTGCGGCGAAACCGGAATATATGCACAAGCGGGCGTTCCCCTTTCCCGTCTTGCGCTTTTTGCCGCGGAACACTGCCTGACCGGGCTGGAATTTGCCCACGGCATACCCGGCACGCTTGGCGGTGCAGCCGTCATGAACGCCGGAGCATACGGCGGCGAAATGAAAGACGTAATCGTTGAAACGGACTGCGTGGACGAAAACGGTGCGCTTTTGACCATTCGCGGCGAAGCGCAGGCCTTTTCTTACCGTCACAGCATTTTTTCCGATAAGAACCTGATTGTTCTCGGCTGTCGGCTGGAACTTCAGCCCGGTGACGAAAGCGCCATTCGCGCACGGATGGCAGAGCTCGCTGAAAAACGCCGCACAAGCCAGCCGCTTGATAAGCCCTCCGCGGGCAGCACCTTCAAACGGCCCGAAAAGGGCTACGCAGCTGCGCTGATTGACGAAGCGGGGCTCAAGGGCTACCGCGTCGGCGATGCAGCCGTGAGCGAAAAGCACGCGGGCTTCGTGGTCAATTTGGGAAACGCCACGTTTGCAGACGTGCTTGCCGTCATGGAACACGTGCAGGAGACAGTGCACGCACGAAACGGCATTCAACTCATGCCGGAAGTGCGGATTATACAATAGGACGCAGGGGGGTAAACAGATGGAATTTTTGATCATATCCGGACTTTCGGGCGCAGGAAAGTCCCGCACAATGGACATTCTGGAGGATCTGGATTTCTATTGCGTGGACAACATGCCTGTTGCGCTGCTTTCCAAATTTGCAGAGCTTTGTCTGGCCACGCGCGGGCGTTATGAGCGCGTGGCACTTGCAACGGACATCCGTGAGCTGGGCAGCCCTGATGAGCTGTGGCAGGCTTTGGACGGTCTGCATGCGCTCAACTGCGAATATAAGATCCTGTTCCTGGAGGCGGACACTCCCACGATCATCAAGCGCTACAAGGAAACACGCCGCAAGCATCCCCTGGCGCCCTCCGGCGGCAGCATTGAAGACGCTGTGCTGCGCGAGATCTCCATCATGGAGGGCATGCGCAGCCGCGCTGACTATATTCTCAACACGACCAACATGACCGTCGGCATGCTGCACGCAAACATTTACAAACTCTTTGTCGGCGAGAAGGCCGGGCAGAGCCTTTCCGTCAACATCATCTCTTTCGGCTTCAAATACGGCATTCCGATTGAATCCGACCTTTTGTTTGACGTACGTTTTCTGCCGAATCCTTACTATCTTGCGGAGCTGCGGGAGAAAAACGGTACATCTGCCGAAGTCTCCGACTTCGTGTTCAGTCAGGACAGTTCGCGCGAGTTTATGCAGCGTTTGACCGACATGATCGACTATCTCCTGCCCCAGTACATTGAAGAAGGCAAGGCCACGCTGACCATCGGCATCGGCTGCACGGGCGGACGCCACCGCAGCGTCGCCATCACGGAGGCACTTGCAGATCATATCGAGGCCGCAGGCTACACCGTCCGGCGCATCCACCGCGATGTGGCGAAGGGCTGAGCGCGCAGCGCATCTGCTTTTTGATTCGGCATCAGAGAATGTAAAAGAAATGCAAAAGAGAGAACACCCCGGGAGGTGAAAAGATGTCTTTTTCCGCAGATGTAAAAGCCGAGCTTTGCCGCGTGCCGCTCACCAAGAGCTGCTGTGCGCTGGCGGAAGCCTATGGCGTGCTGCTCTTCTGCGCAAGCTTTACAGCGCGTGAGCTTCGCATCATCACCGGCAGCAAAGAATTTGCCGAACGTCTTCCCCGCCTTTTCCGCAAGGCCTTTTCCATCAGTTTTGACCGCGTGGAAGATAACTCCTCCGGCAGCAAGCGCAGCTTTCTCATCACAGATACGCAGAAAATTGCAGACATTTTCTCCTGTTTTGGCTATGATGCGGGTTCTTCTCTGGCCCATCATGTGAATCTGGGCATACTAAGCGAGGAATGCTGCCGCATTTCTTTCATCCGCGGCGCTTTTCTCGCCGGCGGCAGCGTGACGGATCCGGAGAAACGCTACCACCTGGAGTTTGCAACCGGACATCTGCAGGTCAGCCGCGAAACCTTTTCCGTTTTCCTCGAGCTCGGCTTTCAGCCGAAGGAGGTCGTGCGCAGCGGCAACTATATCAACTACTTCAAGCAGTCCGAAGTTATGGAGGATCTGCTTACAACGCTCGGCGCACCGGTCTCTGCCATGGCAATCATGGCCGCAAAGGTGGAGAAGGACATGCGCAACGACATCAACCGCAAGGTCAACTGTGACAGCGCAAACGCCGATAAAATCGTTTCTGCCGCACAGGGACAGCTGGACGCCATCCGCCGCATTGAGCGCGTACAGGGCTTGCAGGATCTTCCGGAGAAGCTCTATGAAACGGCGCTGCTGCGTGTAGCGAATCCCGAGGCCAGCCTATCCGACCTTGCCATGCTCTCTGACCCGCCGGTCACAAAATCCTGTCTCGGCCATCGGCTGCGCAAGCTTGTCGAGATCGCTTCGGCAATGCCTGACAACTGATGTTTTAACAATTTCAATAAACAATCTTTACACAGGAGGCAAACAACATGAAAGAACTCAAAGGCAGCAAGACCTACGAAAACCTCGCATATGCTTTCGCGGGTGAATCACAGGCTCGCAACAAGTACACCTTCTTTGCCAGCGCCGCAAAGAAAGAGGGTTACGAGCAGATCGCAGAAATTTTCACCAAGACTGCGGACAACGAGAAAGAGCACGCCAAGATGTGGTACAAGCTGCTCATGGACGGTGTCGGCAACACCGAAACCAACCTTGAGCTCGCCGCGGACGGCGAAAACGAGGAATGGACAGAGATGTACCGTGTCTTCGCCGAGGTCGCGGAGGAGGAAGGCTTCACGGACATCGCCCGGAGCTTCCGCATGGTCGCCGCCATCGAGAAGGAGCACGAAGAGCGTTTCCGCGCGCTGCTGAAGAACCTGAAGGAAGACCTCGTCTTCAAGCGCGGCGAGACCATGGTTTGGGTCTGCCGCAACTGCGGCCACGTTCATGTCGGCACCGAAGCGCCCGAGATCTGCCCCGTCTGTGTGCATCCGAAGGCCTATTTCGAGCTGAAGGCCGAAAATTATTAAGCACCATTTTGAATCAAAAGACGCTTGCCCCTTTTCGGGCAAGCGTCTTTTTTCATTTCAAAAAAGAGCGCATCTCAAGGTATACGCATTTTTACAGGCATTCTTTTTCTGCCAAATGCCACATTTTCATAATTTCCTCCCGCGCGGCACATACTATGCGCGAACATCAATTTTGGAGGAATAAGATCCATGAAAAAAACAACTGCATGCGTTGTTGTTGCGCTGCTGCTGAGCCTGACCTTTGTCCTCACCGGCTGCGCAGGAATCACCGACACCAAGCCCACACCCTCGCCCTCCGTTGCGCCAAGCACAGAGCCTTCCCTGCTCCCGGAAATCGAGGACGAAATGATGCCCGAGGTGGAAGACGGCGTTGTGAAAGACGAGGACGGCATCATCTCCGATGACGACACCGGCAACAACGTCAACGGCGAAACGGGAAGCGACATCATCGACAATCCGACCGGCAGCAATGCTGACGCCGGCACAAACGCCAATACCGGCGCAAACGGAAACACGGAATCCGGCACGAATAAAAATGCAGATTCCGGCATGGGCGGAAACACCGACAAAAACAGCAAGTCCATCACCGGCACGACCACGCCGAACCTTCACTAAAGCGGGCAATTCATGCCATACCAAGCAAAAAGGGGCATCAGCGAAATCGCTGACGCCCCTTTTGTGCATAACTATGCCCGCCGTTTATTCTTCAAGCAAACGGCTGATCTGCTCCAACTGCTCCGGCGTGTTGACGCCGAGAATCTCTTTTCCCAGCTCCCGGCAGCAAACGCCGACCTTTTCACCCGCGCGAAGCAGCAGCGCGGGCACATCCGTGAGATAGTATTCGCCCTGCGCGTTGTCCGTGCGCAAGCCACCAAGCGCCTGGCGCAACTCCGCCGCGCGGAACATATACACGCCGCTGTTGAGTTCTTTAATCTCACGCTGCTCAGGTGTACAGTCCTTCTCCTCCACAATCGCGCAAAATTCTCCATTTTCCCCACGCAGAATGCGCCCGTAGGGCAGCGCTTCGTCACTCGTACCGGTGAGCATCGTGCAGGCATTGCCCTCCCGCGCATGCTGCTCCGCCAGCGCAAGATACGTCTCCTGCCGGATGAGCGGCATATCGCCGCAGCAAACGAGTACATCGCCCTCATAATCCGCCAGCGCTTCCATCGCGCAGGCCACGGCGTGTCCTGTGCCAAGCTGCTCTTCCTGCACGGCTGCGGCGCAATCCGGGAAAGCTTCCGTCACCTGCTCGCGCAGATAGCCAACCACCAGCACAATATTCTCGTGCGCGATAAAGCCCAGCGCATCCAGCACATAGGCCAGCAGCGGGCGCCCAGCAGCCAGGCGCATAACTTTGGGAATTGCATAACCGTCGCTCTGCAAGCGGGTTCCCTTGCCTGCCGCGAGGACAATCGCTTTGACAGGACGTTCCTGATTGACCATTTTCAACCTCCGAAAATTTCCTCAGGCCTGCATGGCCGCAAGCGTCACAGCCATCAGCTCCTGCAGCTCCATCCCGCACATCGCAGCCCCCTGCGAAATAACTTCGCGCGAGCAGCCAGCCGCGAATTTCTTATCCTTGAATTTTTTAACGACGGATTTGACCTCCATACCTTCAAAACCCGTCGGCCGCATCAGTGCCGCCGCGCCGATGAGCCCCGTCAGCTCATCCACCGCAAACAGGAGCTTTTCCATGTAGCGCTCCGGCTCGACCTGCGAGCAGATGCCGTAAGCGTGGCTGACAACGGCGTGGATAATGTCCTCGGCGATGTCGTTTTCGCGCAGAAGCTCCGGCGCTTTGACGCAGTGCTGCTCGGGATAGAGCTCAAAATCAATGTCGTGCAGAATGCCGACCGCTTTCCAGTAGTCCTCGTTGCCGGCATCGTGGGTCTTTGCCAGCTCACCGAGCACCTTGCCGACCGTCTCGGCATGCTGCAGGTGAAACGGCTCTTTATTGTATTTCTTGAGAATCTCAAACGCCTGTTCCGGCGTGGGAATAATCGCCATAATGCTTTCCTCCGTTTTGTCTGCCGTGCGGCATGGCATTTTTTGTATTATACCGCAGCCCCCGGCAGATTGCAAGGCTCTGCACGCGGGCGAAAACCGCCGTGTTTTCGCATCAAAGCGCGCATTTGGCGCGAAATACGCCCCGGAAGCAGTTGACTTTCCGTTGCAATATGGTAGTATAGTAAAGATCGCACCGTTCTGCGCGCGTGGGTTTTCCCTCATTTCGCGCGGGATGTGCGGATTATCCCGAAGAAAAAGGAAAGGCAAGCCGCCGCTCCTCATTCTTATATATTACTTACATGATGGAGGATTCCCCCATGGCTTTAACACAAAAAGAAAACTATCTCCGCCTGCTCCGCGGAGAGATGCCTGAGTTCATCCCCGCATCCTATATTGAGAGCACATCCTATGCCCTCGAAGAGGATCAGATTGCCCCCTCCGTTTGCCCGAACGGCCCGGTCAAGACCGTGTACGGCGTCACCTACGTCGGCAGCGCGGATTTGTTCAACGGCGCCCTGCCCAAGCCCGGCGAGATTCTGCTCGATGACATCACCAAGTGGCGCGATGTGATCAAAAATCCCGACAACACTTACCGTGACTGGGAAGGCTATTACAAGAAGCAGACGGACAACTTTGACCGTACGCAGAGATGCGTCCGCTCCCACGGCGGCGACTACTTCCTCACGCTCGTGAGCTTCATGGGCTTTGAAGGCGCGCTGATCGCCATGCACGAGGAGCCGGATGAGGTTTATGCGCTGTTTGACTATGTCTCCGAGCATTATCTGGAAGTCATGCGCAACCAGATCAAGTATGCGAACATCGACGTTTACACCATCATGGATGACGACGCTGCCAAGCTGGCCCCCTTCTTCTCCGTTGATATGTACCGCCGCCTGGTCAAGCCCTTCCATAAGAAGCACGCTGACCTCGCGCTTGAACACGGCATCTACCTCGACCGTCACGACTGCGGCCACTGCGAGCAGTTCATCGAGGACTGGTGGGAGATGGGCATCCGCTCCTGGAACCCGGCTCAGATCAGCAACGACCTGGTCGGCATCAAGAAGAAGTACAACAACAAGCTCGTCATCGCCGGCGGTTGGGACAACACCGGTTACCTGGGAAGCCCCGACGTTGACCCCGACGACCTGCGCCAGGGCCTGAAGGAATATGTCGACACGCTCGCTCCCGGCGGCGGCTTTGTGTTCTCCGCCGGCATCATGGGCAGAATGGACAACCCAAAGCTCAAGGAGAAGAGCGGCATTATCCGCGAGTTCTATTACGACTACGTCAAGGATTACTACAAGAATCACTAAAAAGAACAAATTGGCGGCAGGCACGGGTTTCGTGCCTGCCGCTTTTTATAAATTATAAAAAAATTCCCGGAAACTTGTGTTTCCGGGAATTTGCTTAATGCTTTTCTTACTTCACGGTGACACCGGTGATGTGGGTGTTCACGCCCTCATACCAGTACAGGAAGCCCTCGACGTCCACGACATCGCCGGCCTCGAGGCCGCTGACAGTGGCGTAAACATCGGAATCGGGAGCGGTGAGGTACATCTCAACGCAGAAGCTGTAAGAAGCACCGTTGTAGCCCACGGTGACATAGATGTCATCGCCCGGCTCGCCATTCTTGAACTCGATGCCTTCAACCGTCAGGCCCTTGAAGGTGACGAACTTGTTCTGATGCTTGATCAGATCTTCCGTGCCCAGCAGCTCGGTGGCGTCAAAAGCTTCGGCGACATAGGTGTTGCCACCTTCCACGATCTCGAAGGTCGCGTCCACAACCTCGACCTCGCCGGCCCACTCGCCCTTGTAGCCGGTGACCTTGATCTTCGTGCCGGGAACGAGCTTCTCGTAGTCGGCCTCGGAGCAAGCCATTTCGTACAGGAAGTAGCCGCCGTCCTTATCCTGGGTGTAAACGGTTGCCTTGTTGTCCCACCAGGACTGCTTGGCCTGCACGTAGGTCTCGATCACGACTTCATCATCGATGGCAGCCGCTTCGTACTCGGCGTAGGTCATAACGCCCTCGGACTTGGCGAACTCGTCCTTCGCCTCGGTCTTACCGCAGGCGGCAAACGCCAGCACGACGGTCAGAACCAGCATGATTGCGATGATCTTTTTCATTTTCTTATGCTCTCCTTTTTACTTGTTGTTCTATGCTTAATTTTGTTTGCGCATATCCCAAGGCAGTATTATACATCACTTTTCGCAGGAATCAAGGCCTTTTCTCTTTTTTATGTCTGAAACTTCCATTCCGGTCACGAAATTTCAATAAAAGTCGTTTAATCGCGCCCCCGTCGCTGAATCAGATTGGAAAGCCGTTCCTGTCGCCTTCCCTTTTTTATGTGCTATATCCTGCCGTGTGCGACTTCCCCCAATTTCCCTCGCCAACACCTTCGCCGAAAAAAGACGCGCGACTGCCAAAACGGCATGTCGCGCGTTCTCTGTTTAGCGCTTACAGCGAAGCTGCAACGCCAACAGGTTTATTCCTTGCTGTAAAGATCCAGCGCCGCAAGATTCATCGGCAGGAACTTTTCCTTGCGGCCGGAGAACATATGGTGCATCTCCTCGCGCACCGTATCCTTGCTGACAACGCCCGTCTCTTCAATGATCGCACCGAGAACGACCATGTTGGCAGCTTTCTCGCTGCCGAGCTGCTGCGCCATATCCACAGCGGGAACTTCCACCACGCGGATGTCGCTTCGGCTCGGCTTCTCCGTTACGATGGAGCTGTTGACAATCAGCAGACCGCCGGGGACGACCATGGATTCAAACTTCAGCAGGCTGGGCAGATTCATGGCAACCAGCACATCCACCTCGTTGACCAGCGGGCAGGCAATCACCTTATCCGACACCACGACGGTGCAGTTGGCGGTGCCGCCGCGCATTTCGGGCCCGTAAGAGGGCAGCCAGGTGACTTCCTTCCCCTCATCCATCGCAGCCTTGGCAATCATCTGGCCGATGGCCAGCGTTCCCTGTCCGCCGCTGCCGGCAAAAAAGAGCTTACTCTTCATCTCAATAGCCCTCCGGTTTTTTGAAATTCCCGACAGGGTAGTATTCCGCCATCGAAGTCTCCAGCCACTTGAGCGCATCCACCGGGGAAAGACCCCAGTTGGTCGGGCAGGCAGAGAGGAACTCAACGAAAGTAAAGCCAAGACCCGCCTGCTGAATATCCAGCGCAGTGTGCACGGCCTTTTTCGCTTTGCGGACGTTTGCGGGGTTGTTCAGCATAACGCGCTCGACATACACGGCGCAGTCGATGGTGGAGAGCATCTCGCACATGCGAAGCGGCAGACCCGCCTGCTCCACCGTACGGCCGTCCACACAGGTGGTGGCGCGCTGGCCGATCAGCGTGGTGGGCGCCATCTGACCGCCGGTCATGCCGTAAATGGCGTTGTTGATGAAGAAGGTGGTGAACTTCTCGCCGCGGTGCGCTGCATGGACGATCTCCGCAGTACCGATGCTGGCGAGGTCGCCATCTCCCTGATAGGTGAAGATCGGCTTGCTCAGGTCGCTGTGGACGCGGCGGATGCCGGAGGCGATCGCGGGCGCGCGGCCGTGGGTGGATTCACACATATCAACATTCATAAAGTGATGTGCGTTGATGGAGCAGCCAATCGGCACAACGCCGATGGCCTTGCCGAGCTGGCCGCGCTCCTCAAGGCACTCCATGATGATCCGGTGGGCAATGCCGTGGGAGCAGCCGGAGCAATAGCTCGTATCCACCGGCGTCATGCCAGCCGTGGGCTGAAATACAGTTTTCATGTTACTTTACCCCCTCCAGCAGTTTCTTTGCGCGCTCGACAATCTCAAGCGAACTGGGCACGATGCCGCCCGTGCGGTTAATCAGGCCAACCGGCCAGCGGTTCATAACAGCAAGGCGAATATCATCAATCATCTGACCCATGCTCAGCTCCGTGGAGATCACCAGCTTGGTCTTCGGGCCGATCTCGTCAAAGGCCTTCTTCGGGAAGGGCCAGAGCGAGATGGGACGGATCATACCGGCCTTGATGCCCTGCTCCTCCAGCAGCTCAATGGCCTCGGCGCAGAGGCGGGACATGGTGCCGAAAGCGACAAACACGATCTCCGCATCCTCAAGACCCTGCGTCTTATAGCGGACCAGCTCACGCTCTGCCTCGGCATATTTATCAAAGAGATGCTCCACGTGCTCTTCCAGCACGTTCGGCTCCATGCGCAGGGAGTAGATCACGTTGCGGCCGGGATGATTGTCCTTTCCGGTGATCGCCCAGGGCTTGAGCTCGCTGATCTTTTCAGCCGGAACGATCTCGCGCTTCTCGGGCAGTTCCACCGGCTCCATCATCTGTCCCATCATGCCATCGGCAAAGATCAGCACGGGGTTGCGGTATTTATCCGCGATTTCAAAAGCCTCATAGATGAGATCCACGCACTCCTGAATGCCCGCCGGGGCGAACACGGGGATCTTCGCATCGCCGTTGTAGCCGCCGCGCGTGACCTGGATATAGTCAGCCTGACCGGGCTGGATGCCGCCGACGCCGGGGCCGCCGCGGCTGACGTTCAGCGCCACCAGCGGCACCTCCGCCGAGCAGATGAAGCCGAGGCCCTCCTGCATCAGAGAAAGTCCGGGAGAGCTTGTGGAAATGAATGCGCGGCCGCCGCTTGCGGCAGCACCATAAGCCATGCTGACGGCGGCGAGCTCACTCTCCGCCTGCAGGAACTTGCCGCCCGCCTTGGGCAGCTCGTGACTCATGTACTCGGGAATTTCGTTTTGCGGGGTGATGGGATAGCCGAAGTAGCAGTTGCAGCCGGCGCGGATCGCGGCCTCGCCGAACGCTTCGTTGCCTTTCATCAAAACCTTGCTCATGCTTCTTCTCCCTCCTCCAGCTCGTAGATCGAAATGCAGCAGTCCGGACACATCGTTGCACAGCTTGCGCAGCCGATGCAGGCAGACTGGTCAGTAATACCCGCGGGGTGGTAACCCTTTGTGTTCACCGTGGCGTCCAGCGCGAGGATCTTCTTCGGGCAGAAGTTAACGCAAAGCTCGCAGCCCTTGCACTTGTCCCGGTTGAACAGCACTTTGAAGCGTTTTTTCATATCCAGCTTCCTCCTTGGTCTATCTGAAACATTTATTAAACCTGTTTGTCGAGATACGTATCGCGCATATACATGCCGATGGGGAACACATCGAAGTCCGCATTTTTCAGCTGCGGCGCGATGGACTCCATGCAGCAGGCACAGAGCGCGGGCACGCCGGAAAGCGTCTCCACCGCTTTTGCAAATTCCCAGCCCTCCATCACAGTCTCCGCCGTGGTATAGCGGATCAGGTGGCTGTTGGAAACAAGCCCCGTCACTTCAAGGCCACTCGCCTGCTCAATCGCCCGCAGGTGCGCCACCGCCTTCTCCGGGGTGTCCGTTCCGGGTCTGTTCTGATTCACAACGCACAGGAGCTGATACTCCCCCGGCGCAAAATACTTCTGAAACTGCCGGAGCACCATGGCGCCGCTGTTGTCCCCGCCACAGTCCACGATCACACGGCAGCCCTCGTCCTCCAGCGGTGCACGCACCGCAGCGGAGATGGTTTGCAGCTCGCTGCCGTTGCGCCCACCGAACGGATCGGAATAGCAGCGGATACCTGCCGCTTCCAGCTCTGCGCCCTGCTCCCGTGAACGGAAATAGGGGTTTTCAATATCCAAATCGCACAGCGCCAGCCGCGCCTCCGCCGCGCCAAGTCTTGCAAGCGCAAAAGCGAGGGACACGGCAAACTCCGTCTTGCCGCTGCCGAAATGCCCTGTGACGGCGATCTTGCGCGGGCCGTATTGCATTTTCTGAATAAAATCTCTCATAAAAAAACAAACCGCGGCACACCACACAGGACGAAACCGCAGAATGCATCTTTTTCTTTTGGATTTCTGCCCGTTTCGTTCGTCAGCGCCGCCATGTCGCATTGTCGCAATTTAGTGCGCTAAATTCCTTTTCATTATAATCTTGCCCGGATATTTGTCAATCATTTTTCCCGCAAACGCCAAAAAAACAGTTGACACGGCGAAAAGCTTGTGCTTAAATGTGAAAAAAGGCTGTGACGAAGACGGCCGGATCGCAAGTGTGTCTCCAGAGAGTCGGCGGGTGCTGTGAGCCGACGGCATCGCGATCCCATGCCCATCCCTTCCGAGCTGAAGGCCCGAACGCATTTTTATGGATGCAAGTAGACGCCTTACGTAGAGCCGCGTTAAGGCAAAGGACTTGTTGGAGTCTGAAGTGGTGTTCGAAACGAACGCAATTTGAGTGGTACCGCGGGTTAAAGTTTAGCTCGTCTCAAAGATTTTTGAGGCGGGTTTATTTTTTTCCCGCTTCGACAGATTCTCATTATGGGAGGTACATAGAAATGGAAAACACCAGCACCGGCATGTTAAAAGAAGTTGCACTGCGTATCAAGTCCCTTCGTCTGGACTTCGGCTATTCTCCGGAACAGATGGCAGAGTTCACCGGCTTCCCGCTGGATGAATGCATCCTCTACGAGGACGGAAACGCCGATCTTCCTTTCAGCTTTATTCACAAGTGCGCAGAGCTCTTTGACGTTGAAATGATGGAGCTGCTCCAGGGCCGCGCGCCCCGTCTGAGCGGTTACACCGTCACCCGCCGCGGAGAAGGCCAGCTCACCGCAAGGGAACCCGGCATCACCATTCAGGCCATGGCGCCCCTTTTCAAAAACCGCAAGGCCGATCCCTACTGGGTGCGCTATGAATACTCCGAGGCGCTGCAGAGCGCGCCCATTGAGCAGGTCACCCACGCCGGCCAGGAGTTTGACATTGTCATCGAAGGCTCTATGAAGATCAAAATCGGTGATCACACCGAAGTTCTCGCCCCCGGTGACAGTATTTTATATAACTCTTCCATCCCCCACGGCATGATCGCCGTTGGCGGAGCGGACTGCGTGTTCTGCGCGGTGGTTCTCGCGGAAGAGGACGCCGAGCTCATCTGGGAGCACGGCCGCATGGTGAATGCCGCTTCCCTGAAGCCCGCCGTTGAGGAGGCCGAACCCGCGAAGGTCTACCCCGACTATATGGAGAAGTTCATCCAAACCGAGACGAACGACAAGGGCGCCCCCGTTGCCGTCCACTTCTCCAATGCCGACAAATTCAACTTTGCCTTTGACGTTGTCGATGCCATTGCCGAGCGCGAACCGGACAGACTGGCCATGCTCCACATCGATCGCGAAAAGAATGAGCGCCGCTTCTCCTTCCTGCAAATGAAGAAGATGAGCGCCCGCGCCGCCAACTATTTCCGCGCCCTCGGCATCAAAAAGGGCGACCGCGTGATGCTGGTGCTGCGCCGCAACTGGGAGTTCTGGCCCATCATCGTGGGTCTGCACAAGCTGGGTGCCATCCCGATCCCCGCAACGGACCAGCTTGTTGAAAAGGATTTTGAATACCGCTTCAATGCAGCTTCCGTTGCCGCCGTGGTCTGCACCGCTTATGGCGGCTGCGCCGCGGAGGCAGAGCGTGCGCTGGAGCGTTGCCCCAGCGTGCACCTGAAAGTCATGGCCGGCGGCAGCCGCGAGGGCTGGCACGACTTTGACAGCGAATACGATATGTACTCCAGCCGCTTTAACCGTACAGAGGACAGTCCCTGCGGTGACGACACCATGCTCATGCTCTTCTCCTCCGGCACCTCCGGCTATCCCAAGGCCGTCGATCACAGCTTCAAATATCCGCTGGGCCACTATATCACCGCCCGCTTCTGGCACAATGTCGACCCCGACGGGCTGCACTTCACCATCTCCGAGACCGGCTGGGGCAAGGCGCTCTGGGGCAAGCTCTACGGTCAGTGGATGTGCGGCGCGGCAACCTTCGTGTACGACTTCGACCGCTTTGCAGCGGACGACATCATGCCCATGTTCGCGAAATACAACATCACCAGCTTCTGCGCGCCTCCGACGATGTATCGCTTCTTCATCAAGGAAGACCTCAGCAAATACGACCTCAGCTCCATCAAGCACGCCACCACCGCGGGCGAGGCGCTCAATCCCGAGGTCTCCACACGGTTCTTCGAGGCCACCGGCCTCACCATCATGGAGGCTTTCGGCCAAACCGAGACCACACTCACCATCGGCAACTTCGTGGGCACCAAGCCGAAGCTCGGTTCTATGGGCCGCGCAAACCCCATGTATCATGTCGAACTGATGACGCAGGACGGCGAGCTTGCCGAGGTCGGCGAAACCGGCGAGATCGTCATCTACACCGGCAACGGCGTGCCCTGCGGCCTGTTCAAGGGCTACTAC
This sequence comes from Oscillospiraceae bacterium, assembly GCA_015068035.1. Lineage (GTDB taxonomy): Bacteria > Bacillota > Clostridia > Oscillospirales > Oscillospiraceae > SIG483. Next base: position 26,168 of record SVLI01000012.1, read on the forward strand.
AACGCCCCCGACGCCACCGCTGCCAACTGGCACGACGATTATTATCACACAGGCGACCTTGCCTGGCGCGATGAGGACGGCTATTTCTATTATGTCGGACGCGCGGACGACGTGATCAAATCCAGCGGCTACCGCATCGGACCCTTCGAGATCGAAAGCGTCATCATGGAGCTGCCCTACGTTCTGGAATGCGGCGTCTGCGCCGCGCCGGATGAGATCCGCGGTCAGGTGGTCAAGGCCTGCATCACGCTCGTCAAGGGCACCGATGGCACGGCTGAGCTTGCCAAGGAGATTCAGGCCTACGTCAAGCAGCGCACCGCGCCCTATAAGTATCCCCGCATCGTGGAATTCCGCGACAGTCTGCCCAAGACCATCAGCGGCAAAATCATCCGCAACCGGCTCTGATTCTGACTTCCCTGTTGAATGGATTTATGACAAAAGACATCTCTCCGTTTTCATTTCGGAGAGATGTCTTTTTTGTTGCGGCAAGCCGATATCCGCCCGCTCTGCGTTTCCTATTTCAAATGTTTTTGCTTCGGATAAAGTATTTTGCAAAAACATGGAACTTTTTCCGTTTTTATTCGTCTGAATAGGAAAACGGCTTCAGGCCAAAAGGAGCATAGCGAAATGAAAAAATGGATTGTATTTTTCCTGATCCTGTCCTGTTTGGCGGGGCTTGCTGCCTGTTCTGCAAACGACACGAATCTCGCCAAACCTCAGGAAGAAGAATCGCCCGAAGCCTATAAGGTTGAGATTGCCGACAATTATCCCATCCGAAACACACTCAAAAGCGCATATGCCGCGGGCGAACAGGTGACGATTAAATTGGACACCATAACCGAACACTATTATAAAGTGTATGTAAACGGTGTGGAGCTGGCCATGGATACGGCTGCATCGGACTTGACTTACAGCTATTACAGCTTCACCATGCCGGAGGAAGACGTGCTCATCGAGATTGAGGATGTTTCCGTTGACATTCCCGGCGGCACCACATTTGTCGTGGATATTTGGGACCGGGAAGAGGAAGAACGCCTTCCTTGCGACGAAGCTATTGAACTGTTTTGGGAGGACGACACCACCGAATACTATTTCAGCTGCATCAAAAGCCAGTATGTTATCGTGATGGACAACACGGGCAGAACGGTGGACGTTGTAAGTGCTCTGCGCGAAGGACTCATCACGATCGCAGATCTGGATCATTACGGCATTGAATATTTTACGCAGCCGAAGGATGGCAACGGCGCAGTCGAGCAGCCCGACAACGCAGGCCCCGGCGATGTCATCGACGATGTTCAGCTCCTTGAAATACCTGCTTGACAAACGGACATACTGCAGCTATAATATGCATAATAATTCAATAAGTGAATAAAAGCATTGACGGAGAGGGTCGGAAGCCCAACGCTTCAGAGAGCCTGCGGCTGGTGAAAGCAGGCAGCGGCGGATTCCATTTGGCCTGTCACTCCCGAGCCGGAGCGCAGAAAGCGAAAGCAAGTAGAGCCTCCCGTGAAGCCGCGTCAGAGCCAAGGCACTTGATGGAGTGCCGAGAGAGGCGTCCGTTTGGGCGCAACCAGGGTGGTACCGCGATATAGTTTTTATGTCGTCCCCGGAAAATTTTCCGGGGACGATTTTTTGTTTCCGGACTTCATCCCAATCAACTACAGGAGGAACAAATCATGCTGAAATCAACAGGTCTGGAATTCAAAATCAACGAAATCACCGCGCGCATCCGCGAGCTGCGCGGCATTCTCGGTTACAGCCAGGCTGACATGGCCGCAAAGCTTTCCATGGACGAGGATGAATACATCTCTTATGAATCCGGCGAGGAGGAACTGAACTTCGCGTTCCTTTACACCTGCGCGCAGGTGCTCGATGTTGACGTCACCGAGCTTATCGAGGGTGTCACGCCCCGTTTGAGTAACTACATTCTGACCCGCAGCGGCGAGGGTCGCCGCGTGGAACAGGCGCACGGCATGACCTATTACAATCTGGCCTACAAGTTCCGTGACCGGGAGGCCGAGCCGCTTTTTGTCCACGCCGAATTCAGCGAAAGTGCCCAACTTCAGCCGATCGAGACCACCGTTCACGAAGGACAGGAGTTTGATATTGTCATCCGCGGCTATTTGAAGCTGCAGATTGGCGCGCACACCGAGATTCTCGGCCCGGGCGATACGATTTTCTATAACTCCTCCATCCCGCACGGCATGATCGCCACCAACGGCGGCGACTGTGACTTTTACGCCATCGTGCTTGAGCCCGAGAGCGGCAGCGAGAAAAAGCCCGCCGCCGTTCCCGCCATCACTGCCACACGCCAGTCCGGCATTTCCCGCATTTGGGAGCGCTTCATCACGCCCATCGAGGATGGCAGCGGCCGTCTGAAAAGCATCAGCTTCCAGAACACGGACCGCTTCAACTTCGCCTTTGATATCGTGGACGCGCTCGGCGAGAAGCAGCCGGATAAACTGGCCATGCTCCACATCGGACGCGATAAGCAGGAAACGCGCCTCACTTTCGGACAGATGAAGAAGATGAGCGCCCGCGCGGCCAATTATTTCCGCTCGCTCGGCATCAAAAAGGGCGACCGCGTGATGCTTGTGCTCCGCCGGAACTGGCAGTTCTGGCCCATTCTGATCGGGCTGGAAAAGCTCGGCGCCATCGCGATCCCCTCTGTGGATCAGTTGCTTGAAAAAGATTATGCCTATCGCTTTGAAGTCGCCGGCGTCACCGCCATCATCTGCACGGCGGACGGAGACTCCACTACGCAGTGCCTCCCCGCCATTGAAAAATACGGCAAGATCAGCGTCAAGGTCACCACAAACGGCAAGGTGGACGGCTGGCATTGCTTCGACGAGGAATATGATATGTATTCCAGCCGTTTTGCCCGCACGGACGAGAGCATCTGCGGAAACGACCCCATGATGATGATCTTCACCTCCGGCTCCACCGGCTATCCCAAGCTGGCTGCCCACAACTGCAAATATCCCCTCGGCCACTTTGTCACCGCGCGCTACTGGCACTGTGTGGATCCCGACGGGCTGCACCTCACCATCTCCGACACTGGCTGGGCGAAGGCCATGTGGGGCAAGCTGTTCGGACAATGGCTTTGCGAGGCCGCCGTTTTCGTCTATGACTTCGACCGCTTCTCCGCAAACGATATTATGCCGATGTTCGCCAAATACAACATCACGACTTTCTGCGCGCCACCCACGATGTACCGTTTCTTCATCAAGGAGGATCTCAGTAAATACGACCTCAGCTCCATCAAGCATGCCTCCACCGCCGGCGAAGCCATGAACCCCGAGGTGTTTAACCGTTTCCGTGAGGCAACGGGACTTTCCATCATGGAGGCTTTCGGCCAAACAGAGACAACCGCCGTGGTTGGCAACTTTGTCGGCATGGCACCAAGAATCGGCTCCATGGGCAAACCCAACCCGCTTTACAGGGTCGAGCTACTGACCGCCGAGGGCGAGCCTGCCCCGGACGGTGAATCCGGCGAAATCTGCATCTACGTCGGAGACGGCGCGCCCTGTGGCCTCTTCGCCGGCTACTACGAGAACGAAAAGGACACGAGCGCCGTCTGGCACGACGGTTATTATCACACCGGTGACCTTGCCTGGCGCGATGAGGACGGCTATCTCTGGTACGTCGGCCGCGCGGATGACCTGATCAAATCCTCCGGCTACCGCATCGGGCCTTTTGAGATTGAAAGTGTCATCATGGAGCTGCCCTATGTTCTGGAATGCGGTGTCACCTCCGCGCCGGACGAAATCCGCGGTCAGGCAGTCAAGGCCTGCATTGTGCTCGTCAAAGGAAAACAGGGCTCTGAAGAGCTCAAGAAAGAGATTCAGAACTACGTCAAGAAGCGCACCGCGCCTTACAAGTATCCGCGCATCGTGGAATTCTACGAAGAACTCCCCAAAACCGCCAGCGGCAAAATCCTCCGCCGGATGCTCTGATCGACGGTCCGGCAGGATTGAAATTCCCGCTTTCTTCCGCGAACTTTATATTTCATCCTCAACACAAAAAAGAGAGGCGGCATCTGCATGCAGATGCCGCCTCTCTCCTATTCTGTCGGGACGCATTCCGACCTGTTTCGGAAAACCGGTCTTTCCGTAAATGCCGAATGCTTCGGCGCTTCTTTACAAAACCGGCAAATTACTCCCTCTGTGCTTTTGACTCAGAGTTCTCCCATCTTGCGGTACTTCTCATAGCGCCGCGCAGCGTCCTCACTGCCGGCAGCGAAGAGCGTTTCCGCATTCTCCGGGAAGCTGAGGCGGAGCGAGGCATAACGGGTCTCCCCTTCCAGGAACGCCGTATAATCCAGCGTCGGCGCCTTGCTGTCAAGCTGCATAGGGTGCTCTTTCCGCGGGTCGTAGCGGTAAAGCAGCCAATAGCCGCTGTCCACCGCGCGCTTCATCTCCGCCTGCACATTCTGCATGCCGGCCTTGATGCCGTGGGCGGTGCAGGGCGTGTAGGCAATGATGACGGAGGGGCCGTCGTAAGCCTCGGCCTCTTTCAGCGCCTTGACGAGCTGATTGGGGTCTGCGCCCATGGCGACCTGCGCAACATAGACGTTTCCATAGGTCATCATGATTGCGCCCAGATCCTTCTTGCGGCTGCGCTTGCCGCTGGAGGCAAACTGCGCCACCGCGCCGATAGGCGTTGCCTTGCTGCTCTGGCCGCCGGTGTTGGAATAGACCTCCGTATCAATGACGAAGACATTGACGTTTTCGCCACTTGCGATCACATGGTCAAGGCCGCCGAAGCCGATGTCATAGGCCCAACCGTCACCGCCGTACATCCAGAAGGTCTTTTTGGCAAGCTGGTCGCGGGATGCAAGGATTTCTTTCGCTGCCTCTCCGCCATCTGTCTCCAGCGCCGCGATCAGCGCATCAGATGCCTTGCGGCTGGCGTCAAAATCATCAAATGCGGCCAGATAATCCTCACAGGCGGTCTTCAGTTCTCCGCTTGCGGACGCTGCCAGCGCTTCGATTTTTTGCTTCACACGCGCACGCTGCTGGCGTACGGAGAGATAGAGGCCGTAAGCAAGCTCCGCGTTGTTCTCAAAGAGGCTGTTTGTCCAGGCGGGGCCAAAGCCGCGCTCGTTTTTGGTGTAAGGGATGCCGGGCATTGCCGCGCCCCAGGCCTGCGAGCAGCCGGTGGCATTCGCCCAATAGACGCGCTCACCGAAAAGCTGCGTCATCAGCTTGGCATAGGGCGTTTCGCCGCAGCCGGCACAGGCGGCAGAGAACTCCAGCAGCGGTTGGCGGAACTGGCTGCCCTTGACCGTCCAGCGATCAAAGATTTCGCCTTTGTCCGACACGGAGAGCGCCGCGTTCCAGCGCTGCTTCTTCTCCTCAGTGAGAACGGCAGGCTTCATCTGCAGCGCGCCCGCGGGGCAGCATTGCACGCAGGAGCCGCAGCCGGTGCAGTCATAGTCGGAAACCGCCAGCATATAGTGCAGGCCCTTGGCAGCCGCATTGCCGGGGATGGTCTGCATCCCATCCGGCAGAGCCGCCTTTTCCTCGTCATTGAGCAGGAACGGCCGGATGACCGCGTGGGGGCAGACGAAGGAGCAGCGGTTGCACTGGATGCATTTGGCCGCTTCCCAGGCCGGCACGTGCACGGCGATGCCGCGCTTCTCATAAGCGGTGAGGCCCAGCTCTATGCCGCCATCCACGTAGTTATGGAAAGCGCTGACCGGCAGGTCATCGCCCTTCTGGCGGTTGACGGGAATGAGCAGATTCTTCACCACATCGGGCAAAGTTTCATCAATGGGGAAAGGATCGTTCGGAAGCGATGCCCAGGATTCCGGCACCGTCTCTTCACGGACGCCCTGCGCGCCGGTGTCAATGGCAGCAATGTTTTTCGCCACCACCTCGTCACCCTTGGTGAAGTAGGTTCTGCGCGCAGCATCCTTCATGGCCTCAAGCGCAACTTCCGGCGCGACCATGCTTGCCACGGCGAAAAAGGCCGCCTGCAAAACGGTGTTGGTGTGGCTGCCAAGGCCAAGGCGCTCAGCAATTGCAACGGCATCAATGGTATAGAAGCGGATTTTGTTCTCCGCCAAATAGTGCTTTACGCGGTTGGGGAGCCAGGCATCCAGCTCTGCGCCGTGATAACGGCAGTTGAGCAGGAACACGCCGCCCGGCTTGACCTCCTGCACCATATCGTACTGGTCGATATAGCTCTCATTATGGCACGCGACAAAATCCGCGCGCTTCACATAATAGCTGCTGCGGATCGGCTTTTCAGAAAAGCGCAGATGGGATTTGGTAACGCCAAAGGATTTCTTGGCGTCGTACTCAAAATATGCCTGCGCGTGCAGCTTTGCCTCCGCAGAGATGATCTGCACCGTGTTCTTGTTCGCGCCGACGGTTCCGTCACCGCCGAGACCCCAGAACTTGCAGCAATAGGTCTCGTCCCCCGCCTCCGGCGTGGGAACAACGTGCAGAGACCGGTGTGTCACGTCATCCTCAATGCCGATGGTGAAGCTGCGGATGGGTTCCTCCGAAGCGAGGTTATCGAACACGGCCAGGATCTGGCTGACGTCGGTATCCTTGGAGCTCAGCCCGTAGCGGCCGCCGATGATGCGGATCATCCAGCCCGCGCCGGCACAGGCCGTGCAGACATCCTGATAAAGCGGCTCGCCCGCACTGCCCATCTCCTTGCAGCGGTCGAGCACCGCGATGCGCTGCACCGTGGCGGGAATGGCGCGGAAAAGATAGTCCACGGCAAAGGGGCGGAACAGATGCACCTGCACAAAGCCGGTTTTGCGGCCGTGGGCGTTGAGATAGTCCACCGCCTCGCAGATCGCGCCGGAAACGCTGCCCATCGCGATCACGACGTCGGTGGCATCAGGCGCGCCGTAATAGTTGAACAGATGGTAGTCTCTGCCCGTGATGGCATTGATCTCACGGAAATAGCGCTCCACCGTGTCCGGCAGGGCGTCGTAGAAGCTGTTGTTCGCCTCGCGCACCTGGAAGTAGACATCCGGATTCTGCACCGTATTGCGCAGGACGGGATGCTCCGGGTTAAGCGCCGACGCGCGGAAGCGTTCGAGTGCATCCCGGTCGAGCAGCGCGGTCAACCGGTCACGCTCCATCATCTCGGCGGTGTTGATCTCATGGGAGGTGCGGAATCCGTCGAAGAAATGCAGAAACGGAATCCGGCTTTCCACCGCGGCAAGGTGCGCCACACCGGCGAGGTCAAGGATTTCCTGCACGCTGGCCGTGCTCAGCATGGCAAAGCCGGTGTTGCGGCAGCTCATCACGTCGCTGTGATCGCCAAAAATGCTCATGGCGTGGGTGCCGACCGTGCGCGCGGCAACGTGCAGCACGCAGGGCAGCCGCTCGCCCGCGATGCGGTGCAGCACCGGCAGCATCAGCATAAGACCCTGACTGGAGGTGAAGCTGGTCGCGAGTGCACCGGCCTGCAGCGCACCATGCACCGCAGAGATGGCGCCGGCTTCCGACTGCATCTCCGTCAGCGTGACGGTCTGACCGAAGATATTCTTGCGGCCGTTGGCGCTCCACACGTCCGTATGCTCCGCCATGGGGCTGGAGGGCGTGATGGGATAGATCGCCGCGATCTCGCTGAAATCATAGGCAACATGGGCCGCAGCCTCGTTGCCGTCCATTGTTACAATCTGTTTTGCCATTTGAATTTTCCTCTTTTATTCAGAGTCCGGTATTTGCTGAGAAACCCGGTAATTCGGTTTCTGTTTCTTTACACGGGGCAGATCCAGCCGAACTTATCCTCGGCGCGGCCCCACTGGATGCCGGTGAGCTTGTCGTAAAGCTCCTGCGATGTCTCGCCGATCTTGCCGCCGCCGATCTCATAATCCACGCCCTTGTAGGACAGAACGCCCACAGGAGAGACAACCGCCGCGGTGCCGCAGCCCCAGGCCTCTTCCAGCGTTCCGTTCTGCGCGGCCTCAATCAGTTCCTCGGCGCTGATGCGGCGCTCCACGGGCTCCTTGCCCTCGGCGCGGAGCAGCTCCAGAATGCTCTTGCGGGTGATGCCGGGCAGGATGGAGCCGTTGAGCATCGGGGTGACGATCTGGCCGTTGATTTTGAACATGACGTTCATGGCGCCGACTTCCTCAATGTATTTGCGCTCCACACCGTCAAGCCACAGCACCTGGGAATAGCCCTTCTCCTCGGCACGGTCGCCCGCGCGGACAGATGCGCCGTAGTTGCCGCCGCACTTGGCCTCGCCGGTGCCGCCGCGCACAGCGCGGACGTCCTCGTCCTCGATCATGATCTTAACGGGCGTCAGACCGCCGGGATAATAGCTGCCGGAGGGAGACAGGATGATGAGGAAACGGACATGGGAAGAACCGTGCACGCCGAGCTTGGCATCGTCGCCAATCATAAACGGACGGATATACAGGCTGGTGCCCTCGCTGTACGGCACCCAATCGGCATCTATCTCGATCAGCTTTTTGAGCGCTTCGATCGCAAAATCCACATCCAGCTCGGGCAGACCCATGCGGACTGCGGAGCGGTTCATGCGCAGGAAATTCTCTCTCGGGCGGAAGAGCTGCACGCCGCCGTCTGCGCGGCGATAGGCCTTCAGGCCCTCAAAGATCTCCGCGCCGTAGTGCAAAACGGAGGACGCGGGGCTGATGGAAAGATCGCCGAACGGAACGATCTCCGCATCGTGCCAGCCAATGCCCTTATCCCAAAGCATCACAAACATATGGTCGGTAAAAACTTTCCCGAAGCCGAGCTTGCTCTCGTCCGTCGGCTTAACTGCGGGATTGCTGTTCTTCGTGATTTTGATTTCCATAGTAATTTCCTCCTTGATCTATCGTAAAATGTTTTCTTATTTCTTCAGACCCAGTTTTTCCACAGCCTGCTCGCGCATCTTGTACTTCAAAACTTTTCCGGCGGCGTTCATCGGGAACGCATCCACAAAATCAATATACTTCGGAACTTTGTGGCGCGCAAGACTTGCTGTGATAAACTTACGCATTTCCGGCTCGGAAACGCTGCCCGCTTCCTTCAGAATGATGCAGGCCATGGCTTCCTCGCCGTATTTTTCATCCGGCACGCCGATCACCTGCACGTCCTTTACGCCGGGATGCGTATAGATAAACTCCTCAATCTCCTTGGGATAGAGGTTCTCGCCGCCGCGGATGATCATATCTTTGAGTCTGCCGGTGATGCGGTAGCATCCGTTCTCATCCTTGCAGGCCAGATCGCCGGAGTGGAGCCAGCCGTCCGCATCGATGGTGTCCCGCGTGGCCTCGGGCATCTTGTAATAGCCCTTCATGGTGTTGTAGCCGCGGGCGCAGAACTCTCCGTTAACGCCGACGCCGACCTCCTCCCCCGTTTCGGGATCGATGACCTTGCACTGCACATGCGGGAAGGCATAGCCGACCGTCTCCGTGCGAAGCATCAGATCGTCCGTCCAGCTGCTCATGGTGTTACCCGGCGCGCACTCAGTCTGTCCGTAAACGCTGACGATGCCGGTCATATTCATCTCGTCCGGCTGGGCAGCTCTGCGCATCAGCTCCGGCGGGCAACCGGAACCGGCCATGATGCCGGTGCGCATATGGGAAAAGTCCGTCTTCCGGTAATCGGGATGGTTAAACATGGCAATAAACATCGTCGGCACACCGTTAAAGCAGGTAATGTGCTCCTGATGGATGCAGGCAAGAGAGGATTTTGCAGAGAAGTACGGCATGGGGCACATCGTAGCACCATGCGTCATCGAGGCCGTCATAGAAAGGGTCATTCCGAAGCAATGGAACATCGGCACCTGAATCATCATCCGGTCCGCCGTGGAAAGCCCCATGCGGTCGCCGATGCACTTGCCGTTGTTGACCACGTTATAGTGCGTCAGCATTACGCCTTTGGGGAAGCCGGTCGTGCCGGAGGTATACTGCATGTTGCACACATCGTCCGGCCGCACACGGGCCGCCACGCGGGCAAGCTCTTCCTCGGGCACCATCTCGGCGCGGGCCATGGCCTCGTCAAAGGTGAGGCAGCCCGGCTGGCGGAAGCCAACCGTGATCACGTTGCGGAGGAAGGGCAGCTTTTTGCAATGGAGCGCTTTGCCGGGCTGGCTGGAGGCGATCTCCGGGCAGAGTTCATTGATGATGCCGGCATAATCGCTATCCAAACTGCTGTCAATCATCACAAGCGTATGCGTATCGCTCTGCCGGAGCAGATATTCCGCCTCGTGAATCTTATAGGCGGTGTTCACGGTGACGAGAACCGCGCCGAGCTTGGTGGTCGCCCAGAAAGTGATGTACCACGCTGGCACATTGGTGGCCCAGATGGCAACCTTGCTGCCGGCCTTGACGCCGAGACTCATCAGCGCGCGGGCAAAATTATCCACATCCTCGCGGAACTGCTCATAGGTGCGGGTGTAATCGAGCGTAGTATATTTGAAGGCATACTGGTCGGGGAATTCCTCCACCATGCGGTCAAGCACCTGCGGGAAGGTCAGGTTAATCAGCTCGTCCTTTTTCCAGACGTACTGTCCCGTGCCGTCGTGGTTGGGATAGAGCACGCGCTTTTTGCCCCTGGGGCTCTCAAAACGGTGCATATAGTTGACAAAGTGCGGAAAGATGATCTCATAATCCGTCAGCTCTTCCATCCACTCCGGTTTCCACTCCAGAGAAATGAAACCGTCATAGTCAACGGAAGAGAGCGCACGCATGAAATCCGCCATGGGGAGGGTACCTTCTCCGACGAGTTCAAAGCTCTCATCGTCATTGCTGTCGCGCAGATGCACATGCTTGACATAGGCGCCAAGGTTCGTGATGGTCTGCGCGGGCGTCTCGCCCTTTTCCCGATAGGGATGGTGCACGATCCAGAGCACGGCAAGCTGGTCGCAGGCAAAGTGGTTCATCAGATCGCGCAGACGCACCGTGTCGGCAAAAATGCCGGTTGTTTTGACGAGGATGGTGATCCCCCTCTCCTCCGCCACCGGGAGCAACTGCTCCAAAACAGCGGTGACGTGGGCAACATCGTCCTCTTTGGCGGCAACGGCAACATAGGGGCTGCGCAGGTCCGCCGTCAGCTCAATCAGTTCCCGGATGCGGCCAACCGTCGCCTCGTCCGCAGTGGAGAGGTCATAAGCGCTGTCCATGCAGGGAATGCTCAAGTTCTTCTCTCGAAGTGTGCGGAGCGTGGACACCACGGCGTACTTATGGAAAGGTCCGCCCTTGCCGATCAGTTCCGGTGAGCGGAAAACATCATAAAGCTCAATGCCGGAAAAGTTCATTTCCTGCGCGGCGTCCATGCATTCGCTCCAGCTCATGTCCCAGCCGCGGGTGGAAAAGGAGAGATTCATACCTCGCCCTCCTCATAAACAATTTTATTCACCGCGCCGAGGTAGGCACGGATGGAAGAGCCGATCACGTCCGTGGAAATTCCGCGTCCGGAATAGATCTTTCCGCCGGAGCGCAGACGTACCACCGTTTCGCCCATCGCTTCGCGGCCCTCGGTAACGGCCTGAATCTGGAAATCGTCCAGTTCGTAATGATGGCCGATGATCTGCTCGATAGCAAGGAAAGAGGCATCCACGGGGCCATCGCCAAGGCAAACACTCTCGAGCAGCTGCTCATTCTTGCGAAGCTGCATATGGCAGGTGGCGGAAATGGAGTTGCCGGAGGTGACCACATAATTTTCCAAACGATAGGTCGGCGGCACCTGCAGCGCCGCGGAGGCGACGATGGCATCCAGTTCGCGCGCACCGACGCTCTCTTTCTTTTCCGCAATACGGCAAAAGGCCTCATAAACCTTCGCCCCGTCCTCCTCGCTGAGATCGTAGCCCAGTTTGGCAGCCGCCTTGATCACGGCGCTGAGATCGTCATGCACCGTGAGCTCCACATCGCCGTTGGACTCACGCACGCCGTTGTCAAAGGCGGAAGACTTGCTGCGGTTGGTTTCGCACATCCAGCGGATCTGTCCGATGGTGCGCTGCAGCTCCGTTGTGCGCACACCGCAGCGGGCGTCAAAGCCGTCGCCCTTGGACTGCAAAATGCGCGCAAGCTTTTCCAGAGACGCGGTCATCTCCCCGCAGGCAGCAACCTTCACCTCATCAGCGCCGGCGCGGATGGCGCTCACAGCGCAGGAATCGGCCATGTAAAGCGCGTTGGAGCAGCGCACGCCGAGCCGGATATGTTCGGGAATCGCGGCGCGGATATCCGCGATAAACTGATAACACTCCTCCGGCAGCATCGTGCCCGCCGTGTCACAGATCGTGACAATGTCACAGCCGGCCTCCACCGCCGCAGCGATGGCCTCACGCAAAAACTCCGGCTCGCTGCGGGAGGCATCCTCCGCTACAAACTCCACTTCGCAGCCGCAGGTCTTGCACAGCGCCGTCATCTCCCGGATCATTTCCAGCACGGCGGCGGGCTTTTTGCGGCAGAGATACTCCATCTGCACCGTGCTGACCGGTGCGACCACCTGCAAACGGGCGTTCTTCGCTTCGCTGAGCGCATTCCAGGTCAGTTCCACGCTCTCCGACTCAGAGAGCGTAACCGGAACGGCGAGCACGCTGCCCTTGATGGCAGAGGCCAGCGACTTGATCAGCAGGCTGTCCGTCCGGCGGTTCTCAATCCGTCCCGCCTCGATGACAGAAACGCCGAGCTTATCCAGAAGCTTGGCCAGTTCGATCTTCTCGCGGAAGCTGAGGGAGTACCCCTCCGTTGTGCCGGAACGGTTAATCGTGATGTCGCTGATCGAGATGTTACGCATTGTGGTTTTCTCCTTTTCTGCATTGGAATACGCATCTGCATATAGACAGTAACAAAAAATCCCCAAAGCCGACTTTGCAGCTTCAGGGACGAAATGTGTTTCCGCGTTACCACCCTGATTATTACCCCTTCGCAGGGAATAATCACTCTCGGACTCAAACAAGTCCATGGCCTGTTAACGGGGCCGACCGGGTCAAACTACTGAAAAGCGCTTTCGCGCCCCGTTCGCAAGACCTGCTCGGGAGGCAGATCACCATTGTGGCCTTCGGTATCGGCTCTCACCATGCGCCGACTCTCTGAAACGCTCCAACCACGGCAAAACTCCGTCATCGCATTTGAAAAATATTGTAGTTATTAAACCATTTTCACCCGGCTTTGTCAACACCTGTTTGCAGAAAAAGAGCGCCAAAAACTTTCCGTTTTCAATTCTCTTTTTTGTAACACGCGCTCATCTGCGCTGCATAATATTCCGGGTGTATCTGAAAACTTATGCTTCAAACCGCAGAGAACCGAAAATCCACTCCGGTCTTGCGCAAGACGAAAACCACCCGGGAAGGCGCTGCCTTCCCGGGCGGTTTGAAAATTACAGTTTGTTGGAAGCCTCCGGCTTCCGTCTATTCTTTCTCCATCTGCTGATTCCGTTTTTTCTTCCTTGCCTTTTCGCAGAAGAACCAAACCGCAATCAGCACCCAGACACCACCGAGCGAGGCAAGCAGCACAACGGCACCAGTCGGAAGCGGGCCGAGATCCGCGCCATTTGTCACGGACATGGCTCCGTTTCTGCCGACGGAATCCAGGCGGTAGAGCGCCGTGACGTCTTCAAAGAGCGTTTCCATATAGGCCTCATCAACGTTTGCGTTTCGCCGGACAGATTTCGTCACGCTTTCGATCAGCTCACCCGAGGCATCGCGCAGCGAGGCCGAGCCGTTGAACACAGGGGTAACAAAAGTGTTCTCCGTATTGTCAAGCAAAAGCCGGGTGGCTTTGATTTTAATGTCATAGTGCTCGTCGCCGTCCTCGCCACAGCGCGCCAGATAATCCTGATATTCTTCGGTCGCTCTGGCAACTTCCGTCACCGGAACATAGCCCTCCGTTTTGGAATAGGCGATCTGCACCCCGTTCGTAAGCAGGAACTGCGCAAAGAGCCAGGAGGCCAGCACCTCCTGCGGATCGTCCTTGTTAAAGACGCACACAGAAGGTCCCTGTGAGATCATGACCGGGTTTTCCGGGTCAAGCTGTGGGGGCGGCATCACGGCCGTTTCAAAGTCCACAATCTTGTCCTCGCTGATGTCACAAAGCGGGGCGTCCGAACCCATCCAGGTTGCACCCGCGGTGGAGTCGATGGCGAAGATGCACTGGCCGGCATTGAGGAAATTCGCAGGGTAGCTGGAAATTTTGAATGTGGAAAACGCGCCGCTTTCCGCATGGCTCGCCACGGTGTAGAGAAACTCCTTTGTGGTATCATGGAAAAGATCAATCTGCCCGTCCTCCGTGGAATAGGGCGCGTTACTTTGGCGGAGATACTGGATCATCATGTTGTCCGTGGACTTATAGATGATGGGAATCATCACCTTCTGTCCGTTGACCTCATAAACACCGTCTTCATCCTTTTTCGTGGCGGCCTCCGCCACTTCCCACATAAAGTCCCATGTCAGCGTCTCCGGCAGCGTAAAGCCCAGTTTCTCCACAAAGGTCTTGTTTACGTAGCAGGCCTCCGTCGAGCGCATAAAGGGCATCGCATAGATGTGGTCACCGAGGCGTCCCTCCTCCAGATGGCGGGAAACGATCCCCTCTTTCTCCACGCCGTCAAAGCGCAGCGCGCTGCCGCCAAGTCCGTATTCCGGATGGTCAAACAGCGTGTCAAGCGGCACAACCGTGTTCATCCCGGTGAGATAGGTCGCGATATGGTCGGGATAGGTGATGCAGACGTTGGGCGTCGTGCCCGTGGGGATATTGGTGATGACGTCGTTATAGATTTTGCCGTAATCGGTATACAGGCGCAGTGTGACGTGGATGTTCGGATAGCAGGCCTCAAAATCCTCAATCGCTTTGTGATAAATCTCCACCTGCGTCATATTCGTGTCGTTCTTCGCCCAGAAAGTGATCTCATACTCGCGCGATTCGTCAAAGCTCTCCGGCGCTTCAAAGGCCTTTGTCTGATTGGCGCTGTGGCAGGCCGTGAGAGACAGCAGGCAGATCGCACTCAGCAGCAGGGAAACAGCGCGGGAAAAACGCTTTTTCATCCCTTGGTTCCTCCTCTCGAGACACCCTCCATGATCTTCTTGCGGAAGATCAGGAACAGGATGATCAGCGGAACGGAGATGACCACGACCGCAGCCATCATTGCGGGAATATTCTCACGTCCGAAACCGTTTTCCCGGATAGCCTGAATACCGTTGGACACAAGAAAATGACTCTCCTCATCCGTGATCAGGCGCGGCCAGACATAGGAGTTCCAGCACTCGATAACTTTCAGAATCACAACCGTCACAACCGTGGGGCGGCAGATCGGCAGCATGACCTTCCAAAGGTACTTCATATCCGAGGTGCCGTCCACCTTTGCCGCGTAATACAGCTCGGCCGGCACCTGCGCGAAGTTCTCCCGCAGCAGATAGATATAAAATACCGAGGTTACGGAGGGCAAAATCAGGCCCAGGAATGTATTGCGCAGATCCCAGTTCGTGATGGTCACAAAGTTCGTGATGATGACCAGCTCATTCGGGATCATCATCAGCGCGAGAAACAGCGTGAAAACCAGATTTTTCCCGCGGAAATTCAGTCTTGCAAAGGCGTAGGCCGCCAGCACGATCACCACAAGCATCAAAGCCGTGGTAATGACGGTGAACACGAAGGTGTTGAAGAAATAACGGCCGAGCGGGACGGCGGAAAATGCGTCCACATAGTTTTGCAGCGTCGGGTTCAGCGTAAAGAATTTCGGAACGAATTCTCCGTTATAGGCGCTGTAGCTCTTCACAGAGCTCAGCAGCATCCAGTAAAACGGGAACAGCACGATCAGCGCCCACACACTCAGCAGCAGATAGGTCAGCGTTTTGCGCGTTCCGTTTTGCAGGCGTTCGGCACGGCGGGCACGGTTAAACTCCGCAGATTGCTCCATCTCCCCACCTCCTCAATTCTTTGCGCTTCTGTTCTTTACGAGCAGATTGATGCAGGTAATCGTCAGCACAATCAAAAACAGCAGAATCGCCGCTGCCGAAGCAAAGGACGGGTATCCACCGCTGTTGCCGTAAAGCATGTCATAAACATAGCCGACGATGGTGTTCATGCCGGCAGCGTTCAGGTTCGTTCCAAAGAGCGCAACGGCATCGCTGTATGCCTTGAAAGCGCCGATAAAACCCGTGATCACCAAATAGAACAGCATGGGCGAGATCATCGGCAGCGTGATCTTGCGGAAAATGCGCCCTCTGGAGGTGCCGTCCACACGCGCGGCATTATAATAGTTCCGGTCGACCGACGCCAACGCGCTCGTCAGCACCAGAATCTTGAACGGCAGAACCACCCAGACCGTATAAAAGCACAGCACGAACATTTTGGCCCAATAGGGGCCGTCAATAAAATCCACCGCTTCGCCACCAAACCAGCCGATGAGCAGATTGACCAGACCGTCGGAATAGGGCGTGCGCTTGAAAAGGATCATAAACACGAGGCCGACGGCCAGCGTGTTCGTCACATACGGCAGGAAATAAACGGTTTGAAACAGATCCTGCAGCTTTTTGATCGAGCTGAGCGCCACGGAAATAAGCAGCGCAAACGCGGTTGAAACCGGCACGGTGATAATCACGAGGATGAAGGTGTTTTTCAGCGCCTGCAGAAAATAGGGGTCGCGCAGCACGTAGGCAAAGTTAAAAAAGCCCACGCCCGAAAAGCTCTGGGAGGCGGAGTTGTAGCCCTGTTCAAAGGAGTACACAACCACGTCCACCAGGGGGTAGATCATAAAAACGCCAAGGAACAGGATGGCCGGCAGCAGGTACAGCCAGGCCTTTGTGTCTCTGTTTTCCATCCTGCGCCCTCCCTACTTCGCGGCAAAGCGGATGCGCGCTCCGCTCTCCGGCTCGAACAGGCAGAGCTTTTGGGGCTTAATATCAAAACCGATTTCCGTCTGCGATACGTCACAGGAAACCTCCGCGCTGATAATTGCGCGCATTGTCGGGCTCTGGCAGGCGGGGTTTTCCGCAACGATGCTCTTGTCCCGGCCCATGATCTCCACGGCCTTCAGGTGGCAGCGCAGCGCGCCGCCGTCCCGCAGCAGGAAGCCCTCCGGCCGGATACCGACCGTCACTGCGCCGTCGCGCACGCCCGGCACTTCCAGCACGCGGTTCTCCCCGATGAACAGTGCCTCCCCGCGCACTTCGCCGTCAAAGACATTGATCGGCGGCGTGCCGAGGAACTTCGCCACAAACAGATTGACCGGGTCGTCATAGACCTCCTGCGGCTTGCCCATCTGCTGAAACACGCCGGCGTTCATCACAACGATGTGATCCGAGATGCTCATGGCCTCTTCCTGATCGTGCGTGACGAAAATGGTGGTGATGTGCGTTTCCTGTTGAATGCGGCGAATCTCCTCGCGCGTCTGCAGACGCAGGCGGGCATCGAGGTTGGACAGCGGCTCGTCCAAAAGCAGCACGCGCGGCATCTTCACCAGTGCGCGCGCGATGGCAACGCGCTGCTGCTGGCCGCCGGAGAGCTCGCTCGGCTTGCGGTCAAGCAGCATGTCGATCTGCACAAGCTTTGCCGCTTCCAGCGCTCTTTCCGTCATCTCCTGCTTGGAGAGCTTCTGCTCCCCTTTCAGGTTCTGCAGCGGGAACAGGATGTTCTGCAGCACGGTCAGATGCGGATAAAGCGCATAGTTTTGAAACACCATACCCACGCCGCGCTTTTCCGGCGGCAGGTCGGTGACATCCTCCTCGCCGAAGAAGATTTTTCCGGCACTCGGCTTCTGCAGGCCACAGAGCATGTTCAGCACGGTGCTCTTGCCGCAGCCGGAGGGGCCGAGCAGGCCGATCAGTTCACCGTCCGGAATCTCAAAATTAAAATCATTGACCGCGGTCACGCCCGGCTGCTTGTTCCGCCCGGGAAATTGCTTGGTCAGGTTCTGCAATACGACTTTCATGGCAATCGCTTCCTTTTCTTTCACGATCTCCGTTTTTTATTTTTGATAATTATATTCTCTTTTTCCTTGATGCGCAATACTTCTTCGCGCGCAAGCCGAACAAATCTTTCGGAAACGAAAATTTAGTATTGACATTGTGCGAGCATTGTGGTATAAAATATGAGCAACGCGCGAGTGGTGGAATTGGCAGACTCGCTAGATTCAGGTTCTAGTGCTCACTCCGGGCGTGCGGGTTCAAGTCCCGCCTCGCGCACCATATTAGCACGATGGTTTTGATACGAAACCATCGTGCTTT
>SVLI01000013.1 GCA_015068035.1 Oscillospiraceae bacterium
TTCCTTTCCA
Source organism: Oscillospiraceae bacterium (assembly GCA_015068035.1). Lineage (GTDB taxonomy): Bacteria > Bacillota > Clostridia > Oscillospirales > Oscillospiraceae > SIG483. The sequence continues at coordinate 11 of SVLI01000013.1, forward strand.
AAGATGCAGAAAAGCTCCGCGAGTTTTTCGCAGAGCGTCAGGAACCGGCTGCGCTTGAAAAAACTTCAAGCGCAAGCTAAAAATTTTTGTCGTGTGCTTGACATACGGGTGTCTCAGGTTATGGCTGCTGAAGTTAGGCAAAAGAACCGGAGGCTCCTCACTCTTCAAAAACTCCGCATCATTACAATCCCGGATAATGCGCTTGTACACCTTGTTCAGCGTTCCTTGGGTATGTAGACCACCAAAGCGATTGATGAAAACGAAGTCTGTATACCCATCAATAGAAATGTCACAAGTAACCCCTACCTGCTCCTGCATTTCTTTTTCCATCAGGAAAGCTTTTTGGACAGTTTCTGTCATAGGGATCAGCCGTTTACTGGCAGGCGTCTTAGTATCGTTAATGGCATATTTACACCGGTGGTTTCCGTTGCTGTAATATACCAAAGTGTGATTCACATTGATCATTCCTTCTTCAAAATCGATATCGCACCATCTAAGTCCGGTTGCTTCACCAACACGCATGCCGGTACCCAATAATACGGCTGTAATGGGATACCAACGCGCATTTGGTGTATTTTGTGACAGGAAGGATAATAGGAGTTCCTGTTCAGCCTTGGACAATGCCTGACGCTTCTTGGTGTTCATTTGATGCGATCGTTTGAGCTCCTTAACGGCATTGTCAGAGGGATTCTTTTCGATCCACTCATCATCTACAGCGATTTGGAACACCTGATGCAGAATGGTCTGCACTGCTTCAATAGTCCCCTCTTTCAGTCGGCGCTCATCAGCAAGGTGATTAAAGAACCGCTTTACATCTGACTTCTTAATACTGACAATATACTGCCACCCTAAGCTTTCCTGCACGTATTGCTGGTACATATAGCAGTAATTTTGAAATGTATTCGGACGCAGGCCGCGCTTTAGCTCCTTCCACAATCCAAACACATCATTAAGTGTGGTGGTCCGGCTATCAAACCTCGTCTGGTTTGCAGCTTTTACCGAATAGATTTCAGTCTCTTTATCTCGCAGTTCATCCAAGCTCTTGGCATAGACAGAATACTTCTTTCCAAACACAGTATAGCGAAACTCATACCGCCCGTCAGGTTTTTGGTATTCACCTGTGCGGAGCTTTACCCGGTTACTGTCATAACGCGCTGATTTACCCATATACATCACCTCCTTAAATAGAATACCGTTTTCTTAGGTATTCCTCAAAACATGCTTTCTTGATTAGGCACTTGCTGCCCACCCATAAGACAAACGTGCAGCTTTCATCAGCTGCCAGTTTCCGCAGTTTGTTTTCGCCGATGTTGAAATACGCAGCGGCCTCCTCGATGGTCAGGTTTGATTTCTCCCAAATAGGGACTTCCTTTTTCATGTGTCTCGACTCCATTCTATTTTATTTTGTCTTTCGACACATGGATTATATAACCAAAAAGAGGCTCTACTCAAAACAGTAGAACCTCTTTTTGGTTATATAAGTTTTTATATCTTTTTGTTTTAGAATTGGTTACCAAGTGGTACTTTTTATCGACTTTAATCTCTTAAAAAGTTATAAAAAGATACAAAATTCGACATTAATCGACAGGTTTCATTGTGGGGAACAAAATTACGTCTCTGATGGAGTCGCAGCCGGTCAACATCATAACGCAGCGGTCAATGCCGATGCCAAGACCGCCCGTGGGCGGCATGCCGTATTCCAGCGCGTTGATGTAATCGTTATCCATCATGCCGGCCTCGTCATCACCCTTGGCGCGAAGCTCAACCTGCTTAAGAAAACGCTGCTTCTGATCGATGGGATCGTTGAGCTCGGAGAAGGCGTTGCCCATCTCACTGCGGCAGATGAACAGCTCGAAGCGCTCGGTCAAGCGCGGATCCGCAGGGCTGCGCTTTGCCAGCGGCGACACATCCACAGGATGCATGGTGATGAATGTGGGCTGGATGATCTTATCCTCAACCTTCTGATCATAGCACTCGTACAGTGCGTGTCCCCATGTCGGCTCCACGCCGTCCATATCCACGCCGACGCTCTTTGCCGCGGCAACAGCCTCCGCATCGTCCGAAATCGCCATAAAATCGACGCCGAGGTATTCCTTCACGGCTTCCGCCATCGTCAGGCGACGGAAAGGTGCTTTCAGGGAAACTTCTTCGCCCTGCCACACAACGTCATACGTGCCGAGGATCTCCATCGCAGCGCCGGAAAGCAGCTCCTCGAAGAGGTCCATCATGCCATTGAAGTCCGTGTACGCCTCATAGAGCTCAACGCTCGTGAACTCCGGATTGTGCCGGGTGTCCATGCCCTCGTTGCGGAAGATGCGGCCGATCTCATACACACGCTCCATGCCGCCGACGATCAGGCGCTTGAGGTGCAGCTCGGTTGCAATACGCAGATACATATCAAGGTCCAGCGTATTGTGGTGCGTGATGAAGGGACGCGCCGTTGCGCCGCCGGAGATCGTGTTGAGAACCGGCGTTTCAACCTCCATATAACCTCTGCCGTCGAGGAAACGGCGCACATAGCTGATAAACTTCGAGCGAATTTCAAAGTTGCGGCGGCTATCGTCGTTCATGATGAGATCGACATAGCGCTGACGGTACTTGAGTTCAACATTGGTCATGCCGTGGAACTTTTCCGGCAGCGGACGCAGAGACTTCGACAGCAGCGTGACCTTTTCAACGTGCACGGAGATCTCCTCCGTCTTGGTTTTGAAGACATAACCGCTCACACCGATGATATCGCCGATATCATACTTACGGAAATCCGCAAACTCCTGCGCGGAGACCGAATCGGCGCGAATGTAAAGCTGCAGCTGGCCCTTGCCGTCCTTGATGTGGCAGAAAATCGCCTTGCCCATTCCGCGCTTGGACATGATGCGACCAGCGACCTGCACGGTCTTGCCTTCCAGCTCATCATACTGGCCTTTGACCTCAACCGTCCAATGACTGCGCGCAAAATGCGTCTGCCAAAACGGATCGCGTCCCTCACTCTGCAGGGCGGAAAGTTTGTCTCTGCGAACCTGCAGGATCTCAGAGAGTTCCGTTTCCGTAACCTGGTTTCTCTGTTCCTCGCTCATGATGTCCTCCGTCAGTTGTTCTCTACGCTGATAATCTTAAACTGCAGAAGGCCGGCCGGTGCTTCAATCGCAACGGTCTCGCCCTCAAAATGTCCAATCAAACCGCGGCCAAAGGGGCTGTCGTCAGAAATGCGTCCCTCCATGGGGTTGGCTTCCTGAGATCCGACGATCTGATAGGCGACGGTTTCGTTCTCTTCCACGTCGATCACGGTCACGCGGCTGCCGATGCCGACCTTGCCCTCGGTCATCTCGGTCGCTTCAATGATCTCTGCATTCTCGATCAGATTCTTGACCTCTGCAATCTTGGAATAGAGCTTGCCCTGCTCGGTTTTCGCATCGTCATACTCGCTGTTTTCGGACAGGTCGCCAAAGGAGCGAGCCTCTTTGATCTGCTCTGCAACTTCCTTCTCGCGGACAGTCTGCAGATAGTTGAGCTCGTCAACAAGCTGATCGTAGCGCTCCTGACTCATTTTATATCTGTTCTCGATCGCCATAGGGATAACCTCCAATGTGAATGAGTTTTATAGGTGTTTCCTTGGGAAAATGCTTTCAAGCCGGTATAAGTCAAGCATATATTATACAGGCTTTCCTCCGCCTTGTCAACAAGCCCACATCAGCTCTATATGCAATATCAAGCGGAAAAACAGGCAGTACGCAGGAAATTCTGCGTACTGCCTACGTTAATTTGCATCAACTCAGCGAATGCTGAAGAATGCCTCGCGGCCTGGATACTGTGCAGAAGCGGAAAGCTCCTCTTCAATGCGCAGCAGCTGGTTATACTTGGCAACTCGATCGGTTCTGCTCGGCGCGCCGGTTTTGATCTGACCGGCATTGACGGCAACAGAAATGTCCGCAATGGTGGTGTCCTCCGTCTCGCCGCTGCGGTGGGAGACAACCGCCGTCCAACCGGCGCGATGCGCCATCTGGATTGCGTCCAGCGTTTCGGTCAGAGTGCCGATCTGATTGAGCTTGATAAGCACGGCATTCGCGCAGCCAAGTTCAATGCCTCTCTTAATGCGCTCGGTGTTGGTGACGAAAAGATCGTCGCCAACGATCTGAATGCGCTTGCCAAGGCGCTCGGTCATCAGCTTCCAGCCTTCCCAGTCATTCTCGCCAAGACCGTCCTCAATGGAAATGATGGGATACTTGTTCACGAAGTCCTCCCACATATCCACCATCTGCGCGCTGGTCATCACCGTGCCGCGCTTCGGCAGATGATAGCACTTATCCTCCTCATCATACCAGTCGGACACGGCGGGATCCATCGCGATCATGAAATCCTCGCCCGGCTTGAAGCCGGCCTTTTCAATCGCCGTCACGAGCGCCTTGAGTGCATCCTCATCGCTCTCAAGGTTCGGCGCATAGCCGCCCTCGTCACCCACGCCGGAGGCGGGAACGACCTTTTTGAGCGTGTGGAAAACCTCCGCGCACCAGCGCAGACCCTCACGCCAGCTCTTCGCGCCGACAGGCATGATCATAAACTCCTGAATGTCCACGTTGCTGCCGGTCGCGTGCGCACCGCCATTCAAAACGTTCATCATCGGAACGGGGAGCGTTTTGGCGTTTGCACCGCCAATATAGTTGTACAGGCCGACGCCGGTTGCATCTGCCGCTGCCTTCGCGCAGGCAAGCGAGCAGCCCAGAATGGCGTTTGCGCCAAGACGGGACTTGTTCGGCGTGCCGTCCAGCTCAATAAGCGTCTTATCAATCGTCGGCTGATCGAGTCCGTTCAGACCAAGCAGCGCTGCGCGGATTTCTCCGTTAACATTCTCCACCGCGTTCATAACGCCCTTGCCAAGATAGCGGCTCTTGTCACCGTCGCGTAGCTCACAGGCTTCATAGATGCCGGTGGACGCACCGGAGGGAACTGCCGCGCGGCCAACCGTGCCGTCGTCCAGCGTGACTTCTACTTCAACCGTCGGGTTGCCGCGGCTGTCCAGAATTTCACGCGCAAGAACATCCGCGATCTCATAATACTGCTTCATTTTATTGCCCTCCAAATTACAAGTCTATCAAAGTATCAGGGACTCCCCTGTCATTTCCTTCGGGATCACCAAACCCATCAGCGTCAGAATTGTGGGCGCAATGTCTGCCAGTCGGCCCGCTTTCAGCGCAACATCCGCGCCGACAATGGCCAGCGGCACAGGATTTGTCGTGTGTGCGGTATGTGCCTGTCCGTCCGGGGCAAGCATGCAGTCTGCATTGCCATGATCTGCCGTGACAAGCGTCACGCCACCCAGTTCGCGAACCGCATTTACGATACGTCCGACGCAGGAATCAACGGTTTCCACCGCCTTGACAGCCGCGTCAAAACAGCCAGTGTGACCAACCATGTCGCAGTTGGCCAAATTGATGACCACCAGATCGTATGCTCCGCTGCGAATGCGGGCAATTGCCTCGTCCGTCACTTCAACTGCGCTCATCTCCGGAATCAGATCGTAGGTCGGCACAGATTTCGGCGAGGGAATCAGCACTCTCTCCTCCCCCGGATTCGGCTCTTCGACGCCGCCGTTAAAGAAGAACGTAACGTGTGCATATTTCTCCGTTTCCGCAATGCGAAGCTGCTTGAGTCCCAGTTCGCCGAGATACGCACCGAGCGTGTTTTCAATCTTCTCCTTTTGGAACGCAACCGGCAATGTAAGCAGCTCATCGTACTGCGTTGTGCATACGAAATGAAGATCGAGCTTGTCCGTATCCATCTGCGCATCCTGCGGAAGCGTACCGGTAAGCGCCCATGTGATCTCGCGTGCGCGGTCCGGGCGGAAATTGAAGAAAACTACGCTGTCACCCGGGCGGATCACGCCGTCCTTCTGGCAGACAACGGGCAGCATAAACTCATCCGTGACGCCCTGTTCGTAGCTCGCTTCAACCGCAGCGACAGGGTTCGGCGCAGACTCACCCACGCCGCGCACCATCGCATCGTAAGCTTTTTGCAGGCGCTCCCAACGTTTGTCACGATCCATTGCATAAAAGCGGCCCATCACCGTTGCAATTTTCCCGACGCCAAGTTCATCCAGCTTGCTGCACAGCTGCTCGATGTATCCGGCACCGGTCTTGGGTCCCACATCGCGCCCATCCAAAAAAGCATGGATAAAGACCTTTTCCAGCCCGTGCCTTTTTGCCATCTCTACCAGCGCATACAGGTGCTCGATATGGCTGTGCACGCCGCCGTCGGACATGAGTCCCATCAGATGCAGTGCACCACCGCGAGAAGCTTCCATCGCCTGGACATACACCGGGTTTTCAAAGAAGCTGCCGTCCCGCACTGTGTTCGTGATGCGCAGAAGTTCCTGATAAATGACGCGTCCTGCGCCGATATTCGTGTGTCCAACCTCGCTGTTGCCGATCTGACCCGCAGGCAGACCAACGGCTTCGCCGGAAGCAATCAGCTCTGTGTGCGGACAATCCGCAAAAATCTTGCTAAGCTCCGGTGTTTTCGCAGCAGCAATGGCGTTGCCCTTATCCGGAGCCGCAAGTCCGTAACCATCCAGAATCAGAAGTACGGTTGGGATCTTTTTCATTTCGATCTCCTGTTTAATTTATCAAACTTGGCTCAGTCCTGCGCGGTCGCGGCAATAATCGCGGCAAAGCTTTCCGGTTTCAGAGAAGCGCCGCCAATCAGTCCGCCATCGATATCCGGCATGGAAAGCAATTCTTTGGCGTTCTTCTCATTCATACTCCCGCCGTACTGAATGCGTACAGCTCTTGCAATGCGTCCGTCATACAGTCCGCGGATCATCTTGCGGATTCTGCTGCAAACCTCCTGCGCCTGCTCGGCAGTTGCCGTCTTACCCGTGCCGATCGCCCAGATCGGCTCATACGCGATGACGACTTTGCGCACTTCGGAAGCCTCCATACCCCAAAGCGCCGCCTTAACCTGATAGGCAATCCGCTCCATGGTCAGTCCGCGCGTATGTTCTTCCTCACTTTCGCCCACGCAGATGATCGGGCAAATGCCGCTTGCAAGCGCAGCCTTTGCCTTGGCATTGACGAGATAGTCGGTCTCGCCATTGTCGGCGCGGCGCTCGCTGTGCCCAAGGATCACATACTTAACGCCAAGGTCAAGCAGCATCTCCAGGCTCACCTCGCCGGTATGCGCGCCACGCTCGAACTGGCTCATATTCTGCGCTCCAACGCGCACACCGATCTTCTTCGTCGCAGCGATTGCCGCGGGAAGCAGCGGATACGGCACGCAGATGGCAACCTCACACTCGCGCTTGCGGGGCATCACCTCGGCAAGCTTCGCCATAAAGGGTTTCACCTCGGAAGGCTTCATATTCATCTTCCAGTTGCCCGCGATAAACGGCTTTCTGTACTTTTTCTGCATGGTTATATGTTCCTCTCTTCCAAATCCTCCGTGATTTCTCCACAGAGGTTGCATGTAAACATTCTGCGAATTTCCGCAGGGTCATCCGTCTGTCCGAGCACCCACATCAGCTTTGTGACCGCAGCTTCCGTCGTCATGTCCCGACTTTCCAAAACGCCCTGCTTCAGCGCCATCTTACCAACCTGATAGAGCGAAAAATCGCTCGGTTCATATAAGCACTGGCTGCACACCACAACCGTTATGCCGCGCAGCGCCGCCTTTTGCAGCTTTGCAACCAGGTCGCGGCGCACAAAGTGCAATCCACCGGCGCCAAAGGCCTCAATCACAATACCGCGGTAGTGCATATCCGCCAGCATATCCAGCACTTCGGGGTCGAAGCCCGGCGTGAGCTTGATGAGAAATACCTTCTGCTCAAGCTCCGAGTGCAATCGGCACGGCGCGTCTGTCACGCGCGGCAGCGCCCGAGTGTTCAGATTCAGTCCCTTTCCGTCCACATAAGCAACGGGCGGATAATTGACGCTTTCAAAGGCATCAAAATCCATTGTATGGGTTTTAACCGCACGGCAGCCAAGCAACACTTTCCGGTTAAACGCAATAAACACACCTCTTGCTCCGCTGGCCGCCATCGCAAACGCAGTGCGCAGATTCTCCATGGCATCCGTCATCGGATGATCGGCCGGAAGCTGTGAGCCCGTCAGCACAACCGGAATCGGCAAATCGCGCAGCATAAAGGAAAGCACCGAGGCTGTATACGCCATCGTATCCGTTCCGTGCGTAATTACGATTCCGTCATAAGATGTCTGGCAATCATAAATCGTCTGCGCGATCAGCCGCCATTCCTCCGGCTGAATGTTGGAGGAATCTAAATGCAGAAGCTCCAGCACAGAGATTTCATAATAATCCGGTGCAACAGAAGGGAACCAACCGGCAAGCTCGCCTCCGCTCATGTCGGGCGCCAGACCCTCATCCGTAGCGCGGGAGGCGATTGTGCCGCCAGTTGTCAAAACAAGCAGGCGCTTTTTCATTCTTTGTCCAAAAGGCAGGCAACACCGGGCAGAACCTCACCGCCGAGGAACTCAAGCGTGGCGCCGCCGCCCGTGGAGATATGCGTGATCTTGTCGGCAAAGCCAAGCTGCTCAACCGCAGCCGCGCTGTCACCGCCACCGACGATCGTGACTGCGCCGGATTCCGCAAGCGCCCGCGCCATCGCGCGCGTACCCTTTGAGAAGTTCTCAAACTCGAACACGCCGACCGGGCCGTTCCACACAACCGTGCCCGCGCCGCGGATCGCATCGGAGAACAGCTCAACCGTCTTCGGGCCGATGTCCATTCCCATATAATTCTCCGGAATGTTGGAAACGTCCACCGTAATGAAGTCGGCCGAATCCTCATAGTCGGTGTGCACAGCCAGGTCAACGGACATCAAGAAGCGCACGCCCTTTTCCTTCGCCTTTTCCACGATGCTCCGCGCAAACTCCACTCTGTCTGCCTCCAGAATCGAGGTGCCGATTTCATGGCCCTGTGACTTCAGGAAGGTATAGGCCATGCCACCGCCGACAATGATCGTGTCCGCTTTGTCGAGCAGATTTGTCAGCACCATGATCTTATCAGAGACCTTCGCACCGCCCATCAGGGCAACAAAGGGGCGCTTCGGATTTTCCAGCGCGCCGCCCATAATCTCCAGTTCCTTGGCAATCAGGAAGCCGGACACAGCGGGCAGATAGGCCGCCACGCCGGCCGTGGAGGCGTGCGCACGGTGCACGGCGCCGAAAGCATCGGAGACATAGATCTCCGCGAGGTCGGCAAGCGCCTTGGCAAACTCGGGGTCGTTCTTCTCCTCGCCCTTTTCAAAGCGCAGGTTTTCCAAAAGCATGATCTCGCCGGGCTTGAGGGCTTTCGCCTTGGCCTGCGCATCCTGTCCAACAACGTCCGCTGCAAGCGGAACTTCCATGCCGAGCAGCTCGCTGAGACGCTTTGCAACGGGCGCCAGACTCAGCTCGGGCTTCACCTCACCCTTCGGCTTGCCGAGGTGAGAGCAGGCAATCACGGCCGCACCGTGCTCAAGCAGATAACGGATGGTCGGCAGCGCAGCCGTAATGCGCTTGTCGTCCGTAATCTCGCGCGTTGCCTTGTCCTGCGGCACATTGAAGTCGCAGCGCAAAAGCACGCGCTTGCCGGATACCTCAATGTCCTCAACCGTCTTTTTGTTATATTTGGATACCTGTTCGCTCATCAGAGTGCTCCTTTCATCTCTCCATAATCACGCAAACCGGGAAATCCCTGCTGCCGCAGTGCTTCATAGCACAGGATTGCCACACTGTTTGCAAGATTCAGACTTCTCGCCTCTGCCCGGATTGGAATCCGGACGCAGCGGTCATAATATTTCTCCCGAAGATACAAAGGCAGCCCGGCAGTCTCTTTCCCGAACAGCAGGGCAACATCGCCTTTCAGATCTGCCTCCGCATAGCCGCGCGGCGCCTTTGTTGTTGCCAGATAGATATTCCCGTCTCCGTTTTGCGCAAAATATTCCTCAATATTCTCGTAAACATGCAAATCCACAAGCGGCCAGTAGTCCAGCCCCGCGCGTTTGACAGCGCGGTCGGAAATATCAAAGCCAAGCGGCTTAATCAGATGCAGTCTCGCGCCGGTCGCCGCACAGGTTCTGGCAATGTTCCCCGTGTTCATCGGAATCTCCGGCTCCACAAGCACAATATCGATCAAGGGCTTCCCCCCTAAATTTACATATGCAGGTATTGTATCCCATTTTGTCGTGGATTTCAATACAGATGTGCAGAAAAAGCCCTTTTTTATTACTCAAATATACTGTAATCAAAATCATCTGCAGACTTGCAAAGCGCAGGCCGTGGAAGTATAATTCAACAGAAGACACCCCGCGATGATACAGGAGGAAGAAAAATGGAGACCTTATATATTGTCGTGCCTTGCTATAACGAGGAAGAGGCGCTGCCGGAGAGCGCAAAGCAGCTCATGCAAAAGCTTGAAAATCTCACAAGATGCGGAAAAATCTCTGCTGACAGCCGCATTCTTCTGGTGGATGACGGCTCGAAGGACAGCACATGGAATCTCATAAGTGATCTTCATGCATCAAATCCGCGTTTTGACGGCGTCCGCCTTTCGAAAAACCGCGGTCATCAAAACGCCGTCATGGCCGGACTGGTCACTTCCCTCGATTGGGCAGACTATACGATCACCATTGACGCAGATTTGCAGGATGACATCAATGCCATCGACGAGATGGTGGACAGGCGTATTGCCGGCGCGGACATCGTCTGCGGTGTGAGAAACGACCGTGGAAGTGACAGTTTTCTCAAGCGCCTGACCGCGCAGGGCTACTATGCCCTCATGCGGCTCTTCGGCGCAAGGATTCTGTATAACCACGCAGATTTCCGTCTGCTCAGCCGCGAAGCCGTCCGGCGTCTGTGCCGCTTTGGCACAGAGGATCTGTTTTTGCGCGGACTCATCACGCGCTTGGACTTCCCTCTTGAAAAAGTTTACTACGCACGTCTGCCCCGCACCGCGGGCGAGAGCAAATACACGGTGAAAAAGATGCTTCAGCTTGCCGCGAAGGGCGTCACCTGTGGCCGCATGAAGCCGGCAGACAGCATACAGATCGGACAGCTTTATATCGGTGAGGTGCTCCATGCCTGAGCGCCTGTGTCTTGACTGTCCGCGCAAGTGCGCCGCAGAGCGCGGACTTGGCTTTTGCGGCATGGGGGATGAAATCCGCATCGCCCGTGCAGCGCCGCATTTCGGCGAAGAGCCCTGCATCAGCGGAACACGCGGCAGCGGCACGGTCTTCTTCTCCGGCTGCAATCTGCGCTGCGTCTTCTGTCAGAATCACGACATCAGCATCGGACGTTTCGGCACAGAGGTCTCCTCTACCCGACTGCGGGACATTTTCCATGAGCTGCAGGATGCCGGTGTGCACAACATCAATCTCGTCACCGGCAGCCATTATGTGCAGCAGATCGCTTCTGCACTTGAGAGTGCCGAGCTTTCCGTTCCGGTTGTGTGGAACAGCTCGGGATATGACAGCGTGGATGCGCTGCGCAGGCTGGAAGGCCTCGTGCAGATCTATATGCCGGATCTCAAATATCTCTCATCCGCCCTTGCCGAGAGATATGCCAAAGCGCCGGATTATCCCGAAACAGCATGTGCCGCCATTCGCGAGATGTACCGGCAGGTCGGCCGCTTTGCTCTGAACGAGGACGGTCTACTCCGCCACGGTGTGCTGATTCGCCATTTGGTTTTGCCCGGGGAAATTGACAACACACTTGCTGTGATCGACTATGTCGCGGAGAATTATCCCGGTGAGCGCGTGCTCTTCAGCCTCATGAGCCAGTTCACCCCGACTGCGAACTGTCCTCCGGAGCTGATGCGCACTCTTACGCAGGAGGAATACGACCGCTGTTTGGACTATCTGAGTCTCTCCGATATAGAATGCGGTTTTGTGCAGGAATTATCCTCCGGCGGCACGGAGATGATCCCGGACTTTGACCTGAGCGGCGTGGAGCCAAGGAAGTAAAAAGAAAAAAGGCTGTGTCCGATCGGACACAGCCTTTTTCTGTTATGATTTGAGTCGATCAGCGATACCTTACCAGTTCAGGCCGGCGGCAGCACGGATCTTCTTGGCGCGCTCACTGTCGCGGCCATAGTTGCAGGCCTCGAGCTCCTCAACAAGCGCCTTGTTGGTGTTCGCCTGACGGGGCAGCGGCACATCCTGCTCTTCGCAGAGGATCGCCTGGACCTTCTTGATGTCCACGGTCTTGGCGGTGGTGCCATCCTGGCAGGCAACCGCAGCGGCAACGCCGGCGGCCTGGCCGGTCTGCACGCACTGCGGGATGAGCTGCAGAGGCGTGATCGCTTCGGCGTCGGCGGAGATGTGACGACCCGGGCAGATGAGGTTGTCGATCTGCTTCGGAACCAGGCAGCCGTAGGGAATCTCAACCGGAACCTCGCTGCCGCCGCACTGCGTCCAGGCAATGACGTCGTCAAACTCGGTGTTGCAGGCGAAATCAAGGTAGGTCATGTACTTCTCGCCATCCAGACGGCGGGACAGACGAACGCCCAGCTGCGGCGCCACGTCGTAGAGGTACGCATCCTTGAAGACCTCAGGCAGCGTCTCCTTGCAGTACTCGAGGATGGGACGGATGGACTGACGAACGGTGAACTCGGTCTCGCGGATATCGTCGAGGTTGATGCAGCTCTTGTCGAGCAGCCAGTTGTTGAACCACAGAATGCCGGAGCGGCCGGTGGAGAAGGGAATGGTCTTGTAACCGGCGACCTTCCACAGGTCCTGGATATAACGCATGAAGACCTTGGGCTGCTCAATGCGCATACGGGCCATGGGCTCGAAGTTCGCGCCGCCGACACGCCAGACCAGCGCGGTCTGATTGTCACGATGGTCGAGGTCGAGGATGCCGCACTCGCCGTGGTAGTCGGTGCACTGACCGTAGAGGTCGCCGTCGCCGGTGGCGTCGATGACGACTCTGGCGTAGATGGCCTTACGGCCTTCCTTGCTCTCAAAGATAACGCCCTTGCACTTGCCATCCTCCACGATGGGCTTGGTGCCCCAGGCATGCAGCAGGACCTTGATGTTGTCCTTCTGCTCCAGAATCATATCGTCCATCTCGAGCTTGAGCTCGGTGGGCTCAATGTACAGGGTGCGCAGCGGAGTCATGGGGTCGGTGCGCTCGTTGACGCAGCCCTCATAGGCACGGTACTTGTTGCAGATGTAGGGCACATCCTTGCCAACGTACTTGAGGTCGGGTCCGATCAGGGTGTCGGGCGCATGCGCGTTCAAGCGGGTGAACCACTCTTCCTGAATACCGCGGATGACGGAATGCTCTTTCCAGTTCAGCGTCGGGATCATCAGAACGTATCCTCCGGTGACGTCGCCGCCGAAGTAGCCGTAGCGCTCCATCAGGATGACCTTACCGCCGGCGCGGGCCGCAGCAACAGCCGCAGAGTGACCGGCAGCGCCGCCGCCGACCACGAGGATGTCGCATTCATCGTATACCGGAATGCTGGTCGCAGGTTCCATATACATTTTGCTCATTGGAATTCTCCTTTATAATTTGTTTATGCTTGCGCATAGAAATAGTTTTGTTAATTATACCCGCTGCAAATCAAAAAAGCAAGCTTTTTCCACAGAAACATTAGATGCGCCGCGCTCTATATCCGACTCGGATGCAATAACGAAAAAACATCGGGGTGTATGCAAAGCGCCCCGATGTTTTCATATTTTCAGATTTCGCCTTTCCGTCTGTGCAGGAAAGAGAGCTTTGTTTCGGAAATCAGCACAGCTGCAAACACCAGCACGAAGCCGACAATCAGCTTGAAGGAGAAACGCTCATGATAGAAAATGCCCGAAAAGAGCGCGCCAAACACCGACTCAAGCGTCATAATCACAGCGGTCGCCGCGGATGTGGTGTGCTTTTGTCCGAAGATCTGCAAAATATAGCAGACCGCAGAGCACATGATGCACAGATAGACAATGGAGAATATTGCCTCGCCGGGGATATGTGTCGGCACAGGTGTTGTTGTAAAGGCGAGAATTGCGGCAAGCACGCCCGCAACAGCAAACTGCAGCATCGTGAGCAGAAGTACGCTGCGACCGGCGGCGTATTTTTCAATCACCAGAATCTGCATGGCGAAAAACACGCCGCAGCAAAGCGTCAGCAAATCGCCGGTGTTCACGCTCAGATCCCGCTCCAGACAGATAAAACCGATGCCGATGATGCAAACGACGGACGCTGCCACATTGTAGCGATCCGGCCTTTTTTTGTAAAGCGCCCAGCCAAGCAGCGGCGCAATCACACAGTAGCTCGAGGTGAGAAAGGCGTTCTTTCCGGGCGTCGTCAGCGCAAGTCCGTAGGTTTGCACGATGTAAGCCGCCAGCAGCGTCAAGCCCATAAACAAGCCGGCGATCAGATAGCCTTTATCGATCTTTTTCAGCTCGCGGATGCTGATCAGGCACAAAAGCACCGCAGCGCCACAGAACCGAAAAGCCAGCACATAAAGCGTCGGCACAAAATCAAGCGTGTTCTTCAGTATGACAAACGAGGTTCCCCAGATCAGGGTAGAGAGCAAAAGCGCTCCCCTGCCCAAAATCTGCAGTTTTTTATTTGATTCCATATGTGTCGTCCAAACCGTATTTTATATTTTTTCCATGTGTGCAGCCGCAACGCGGAGCATCAGGCGCTTGCTGCCCGTACCTTCAAAATTGATCTCCACAAGGCAGTCGCCTCCCATCGGCGTCATCTTTACGATCACGCCTTCGCCAAAAGCCTTATGCCGCACGGAATCTCCGGTGTGGAAAACCTCCATGAGTGGATTCCCCTGCTTTGGCAGAATCGGCGCGATTTTTTCGCGTGCCGGCTTCGGCGCATATGTTTTTTCCGTCCGGGGATATGCTCTTTCCTGCTTCCTGTACGGCTCGCGGTAATTCCTGTCAGACCAGTTGTCAGACCAGCTGTCCGACCAACCGTCCGACCGGCCGTAAGTCCGGTCGTCATCATCGAAAAAGTCAAAGCCCGATGTTGCCTGTTTTCCGCAGCGTTTGAGACAGGATTCCGGGATCTCCTCCGTAAAGCGGGACGGCTGCCCGATAATCGTGCGGCCAAAGAGCATACGCTGCCGCGCACAGCTGAGAAACAAGCGCTTCTTCGCGCGCGTAAGCGCCACGTAGCACAGGCGCCGCTCCTCCTCCATCTCCGCTGCGTCACCGATCGTCCGCTGACCGGGGAAAATCCCCTCCTCCATGCCGACGAGGAAAACATTTTCAAATTCCAGGCCCTTCGCAGCATGCATGGTCATCATCACAACGCTGTCTGCGCCTGCGTCATAGTTGTCAATGTCCGTAAACAGCGCCACTTCCTCGAGAAATCCGCTGAGTTTGGGGTCCTGCGCGTTGTTTACATATTGGATGATGTTCGTTTTCAGCTCGCGGATATTATCGATGCGCACTTCGTTTTCCAGAACCTTTTTCTCTTCCAGCGCACGGATGTAACCCGACTGCTCAATCAATTCGTCATAGAGCTCGTCCGGACTGTGGCTTTCGGAAAACACGCGCAGACCCTCGATCATCGCGGAAAACTGCAGGAGCTTTTTAACGGTTCCGCCGTTAAACTCCGGATATTGATCGGCGCGGGAAAGCACATCAAACAGGCTTTTCCCCTCATCTGATGCAATCGCGCGCAGGCGTTCAACCGTTGTCTGCCCGATTCCGCGCGCCGGAACATTGATGATGCGCGTCAGGCGCAGATCGTCCGACGGCGTCTCGATCACGCAGAGGTAGGCCAGCATATCTTTAATTTCCGCCCGGTCGAAGAAGCGCGTGCCGCCGATGATGCGGTAAGGAATTCCGGCCTGCTTGAACGCGGTTTCAATCTGGTTGGACTGCGCGTTCATGCGATAAAGCACGGTGTTGTCATTCCAGCTTCCGCCCTGGGAGACAAGCTCCTGAATCGTATCGGCGACAAAGCGCGCCTCATCCAGCTCGTTTCCCGCTGTGTAAAGCGTCAGCAAATCGCCGGGTCCGGCCTCTGTCCAAAGCGTCTTACCCTTACTGCCGACGTTGTTGCGGATGACCGCATTCGCCGCCTGCAGGATGTTGCCTGTGGAGCGGTAGTTCTGTTCCAAACGGATCACGCGGGCCTTTGGAAATGACTCTTCGAAGCTGATGATGTTTTCGATGGTCGCGCCGCGGAACTTATAGATGCTCTGATCGTCATCGCCGACAACGCAAAGATTTTCCCATCCGCCCGCAAGGTAGGATGTGAGCAGGTACTGGAGATGGTTAGTGTCCTGATACTCGTCCACCAGTACATAGCGAAACTTTCTCTGATAATAGCTGCGCACCTCTTCACAGTCCCGCAAAAGGATGACGGTGTAATAGATCAGGTCGTCAAAATCCATCGCGTTGGCTGCTTTCAGCCTGCGCGCATATTCAGCATACGCCTCGCCTATGTTCTTGCGGCCAAGGTCATTGGATGCCCGGGCAGACGCCAGAAATTCCTCAGGCCCCATCAGCGAATCTTTCGCTTTGCTGATCTGATTGAGCACAGTTTTACAGGGATAGTATTTCTCATCCATATTCAAATCTTTCAGCACGCGCTTCATCACGGCCTGGCTGTCCGAAGTGTCATAGATGGTAAAGCTGCGCTCAAAGCCCAGGCGCTCGCAGTCCCGCCGCAGAATACGCACACAGGTGGCATGAAAGGTCATCGCCCAAATATCCAATGCACTCTCACCAAGCGCAGCCTCCAGACGGCTTTTCAGTTCGGCCGCCGCCTTGTTCGTAAACGTAATGGCCAGCACGCGCCAGGGCTCTGCCGGCTCAAGCTGCGCCATAAAGCGCGCGCGCTCCATTTCCCCCTCGCTGAAATCACCGGAAGCAACGCGCTCCATAAACAGCACGTCCTGTTCCGTGATTGCACAAGGAAGCTCCGGACTATCCGAAGCTCTGCCGTATTGCAATAGATTCCGGATCCGGTTGATGAGCACCATTGTTTTTCCGCTGCCCGCTCCGGCAAGCAAAAGCAAAGGCCCTTCCGTTGCCAGAACTGCCTGCCGCTGCATCGGATTGAGGCGGGAAAATTCGCTCTCAATCAGCTTTTTACGCGCAGCTACAAATCTTTCTTCCAGTGATAAACCGGTCATATTCTTCTCCTAAAAAGCCCTTGCGCAAAGCAAGCGACTACATTTCACGCACAAATATCTACATAGGCCGGGCGATATAATCCGGCTTCGTATCGTCCGAATTCTATCGCCCAGAACAGTATAACATAACGCCGCGAAAAGACAAGTCCCCCGCGGCGTTTCAAATAAATTCAGAATATTACCCGGATTCGCCTTAGTCCATGCGGATACGCAGCGCGCGGATCGCATTGAGAATCGTGAGGATGGCTGTGCCGACGTCAGCAAAAAGCGCCATCCACATCTGCGCTAAGCCAAGCGCTGCAAGCAGCATCATCACCAGCTTGATAACCAGCACAAAAATGATATTCTGTCCCACAATGCTGCGAACGCCACGCGCAATGCGGATCATCCCGGGCACCTTAAGCGGCTCGTCGTCAAGAATAACGGCCTCCGCAGCTTCGATCGTTGCATCCGAGCCCAAAGCGCCCATTGCAATGCCAAGGTCGGCGGCCAGCATGGCCGGCGCATCGTTCAGGCCCTCACCAACGAACAGAACGCTTGCGCCTTCCTCCGCATCGCTGCGCATATTCTGAATCAACGCAACCTTCTGCTCCGGCAGGCAACCGGCATAGCTGTCCTCAATGTCCAGTTTTTCCGCAACTTTCCGAACCGCCGCCTCGCTGTCGCCGGAAATCATGGAAACCACACAGCCATAGGCATGCAGCTTATTAACCGCCTTCCTTGCGCTGTCCTTCACATCGTCGCCGAACACAATGCGTCCTGCATAAGCGCCGGCAATGCCGATATACACAGCGATGTCCGTTGCGATCTCCGACTCACGGATAAAAATGCCCTCATCGCGCAGCCAGGCAGCCGTGCCAACAAGAATCGGCACACCATCCACCTCCACGCGCACACCCTTTCCGGCTGTCTCTGTGAAGCTGCCGATCAAATCGGCCGAAATGCGACCATCCCAGGCGCTGACAATGGCTTTTGCCAGCGGATGTCTGGAATAAACCTCCGCATGCGCCGCAACCTTGAGCAAGGTGTTCGGATCCATCCTCTCTCCGGTCACAGACGTGACACGCAGAGATCCGCTGGTAAGCGTGCCGGTCTTGTCGAACAAGACGTTATGTGCCGTTGCGGCGATGTCAACAACCAGCGAATTCTTGAAGATGATTCCATGTCTGGCAGCGCCACCAATGCCGGCAAAATAGCTCAGAGGCACGGAAATTACCAACGCACAGGGGCAGGAGATGACGAGGAAGACAAGCGCTCTGCGGATACTCTCGCCAAATGCAATGTCTGTAAAGAGTGGCAGGAGCAAGGCGCACAGCACAGCAAGCCCAAGCACAATGGGCGTGTAGATTTTTGCAAAACGCGTGATAAACCGCTCGGTGTTTCCTTTCTTTCCGGACTCGCTCTGCACCATCTGCAGAATACGTGCAGCAGTAGATTCTCCGGCAAGGACCTTTACGCGTGCATAAAGCACGCCGCTGAGATTGACGGCACCGGACAGCAGCTCATCGCCCGCTGCAACATTCACCGGCAGGCTCTCGCCCGTAAGGGATGACATATCGAGCGTGGATTCGCCCGAAACCACAACGCTGTCAAACGTAATCCGCTCGCCAGGATGCAGCAGCACGGTTTCCCCGATTGCAACATTCTGTACGTTGACAAGGTATTCCTTTCCAGCGCGGACAACCGTGACCTCATCCGGATGGTCACCGAAAGAATCAAGCACGGACTGTCTTGCGCGGACAACCGCATAGCTTTGCAGCAGCTCACCGCACTGATACAAAATCATTACAGCGGCGCCTTCATAGCTTTTTCCAATTATAAAAGCCGCGATGGCTGCAACGGTCATAAGCAGATTCTCATCCATAATGTGCTTATGAATGGCATGCTTCACCGCATGGATGATCACATCATAGCCGGCGAGCAGCGCCGCAATCGCAAGCAGGATCGTTTTCCAAAGCTCGGTTTTACTCAGCAAAACCGAAAGCAGAAGCAGCACAGCGGAAACAACGACCCGGAGCGCAATCACGGGATCCAGGCCACCTTTATATGTATGCTGATGCTCGTGCCCCCCGTCACAGCAGCTGCAGGCGCTTTCATGTTCATCGCAGCAGCTCTCGTGTTTGTGGTGCTTGCCATTTTCCTTATAAATCAGGCTCAGGATCGGATCAAGCAGTTTCATTTTCGCGGCCCTCCAATACATGTTCAAAAGCAAGGTCAAAGAATTGTTTGATGTGCTGGTCGTCCAGCGCATAGACAACATTCTTTCCCTCGCGGCGACTCCGGACAATGCGGGTGTGTTTCAGAATGCGGAGCTGATGCGATATCGCAGAGCTTGACATATCCAGCCGCGCAGCAATATCGCTCACGCGCAGTTCCCCCTCCGACAGCTCACAGATGATGCCGGCACGTGTTGCATCGCCGCAGACCTTGAACAGTTCAGCAACCTCAACAACTGCCCAGGCTTTATGTTCCGTCATATTTCATCCTCACGTTCAGTTCAATTGAATATATGTTCACATTTGCATTCGTTATAATAGCATTGTGTGCGCTCGGCTGTCAACCGTTTTCGACGGACTTCGACAAAAAATTCCTCCCGCAGCAGGCCGAAAATCCACGCCGCAAGAGGAATGTTTATCTAAATAGTTTACTGAAGCTCCCGGTACATGCCGGCGGCATCGTCCTTTGTTGCATGCTCCTGCACGGAGAGCACCTCAACGCGAAGCAGCCGCTGGCCAAAGGGAATCTCAATTACATCACCGATCTTCACGTCATAAGACGCTTTGGCCTGTTTCCCGTTGACCACGATCCTGCCGCCGTCGCAGACCTCATTTGCAACGGTACGCCGTTTGATCAGGCGGGATACTTTCAAATATTTATCAAGACGCAAAGCAATTCACCTCCGGAGAAAACAAGTGGATATAGCGCTGCCGCCGTAACGATTACGGCGGCAGAAGCGTGCAGCAAAGTGCTTATTTCGCAATGATGTCCTTAAGAGCCTTGCCGGCCTTGAAAAGCGGGACGCGGGAAGCGGGAATCTCGATCTCTTCCTTGGTCTTGGGATTGCGACCGATGCGGGCGCCGCGCTCCTTGACGTCAAAAACACCAAAGCCAACGAGCTGAACTTTCTCTCCAGCCTCGAGCGTAGTTGTGATGGTATCCAGCATAGCGCTGACGGCCTTCTCGCTGTCCTTCTTGGACAGACCGGTCTTTTCTGCGACAGTTGCAATAAGTTCTGCTTTGTTCATTTGTAATCCTCCTATAATTTTGGCTATTTAGCCTTTTATCTTTTACCCGTCAAACGGGGGTGCAAACAAAATTAAAGTCCCTGTTCCCTTTTCACAAACTGGTACAGTTCTTCCTGCTGTTCCAGGGGCAGTTCAGAGAGCGTCAGCCCGCGATTTTGCGCCTCGCTCTCCATCGCGCGATAGCGGCGAATGAACTTTTCACAGGCCGCGTGCAGCGCTTCCTCGGGGTCCACGTCCGCAAAGCGCGCAACGTTCACCGCAGAAAACAGCACATCGCCAAGTTCTTCTTCCACATGTTCTCCGCTCTGCACGGCCTCACGAAGCTCCGCCGTTTCCTCTGAGAGTTTATCCAGTGCGCCGGAAATGTCGTCCCAGTCAAAGCCCGACTTCCGGGCCTTTTTCTGCACCTTTTCCGCCCGCCAGAGAGATGGGAGACTGCGCGCAACACTGTCCATAGCCGAACCTGTCGTCTCCTGATGCTTTTCCACGCGCTTGATCGCATCCCAGTTTTCCAGCACATCCTCCGAACCGGAAACCTCCACCGTGCCAAAAACATGCGGATGGCGCAAAATCAGCTTCTTGCAAGCCTCATCTGCGACATCGTCCAAATCAAAACTGCCGGCTTTTTCCTCAATGTCCGCATGGAAGATGACCTGCATGAGCAGATCGCCAAGTTCCTCACGCAAATGCGCTGTGCTATGCTCGTCAATCGCCTCGCAGACCTCATAAGCCTCCTCCAGAAGATTGCGGCGCAGGCTCTCATGCGTCTGCTCCCGATCCCAGGGGCAGCCACCCTCACCACGGAGAATCTCAATAATCCGACGAAAATCCTGCACATTGTAGGCATCTTTGTATTCAAAATCTACCATAGCATTTTTTCCTTTGCAAGTCAAATAATCTCGATTATCGTTGAATTTTCATAGAATTTCACATCTCATCGAATATGGAGCAAACGAATGAGCTTCTTTCCGCCGGGAATCAGTTTCAGATCCTCTGCGGTTACGGCACGGGTAACCAAAATGAGAACCAGATACAAAACCACCGCAACCACGATGGCAACGCCCATTGCCAGAATTGTCGGCATTCTGGACGCAGCCTGCTGTACATGAAGAATGCGACCGGCCAGACCATACACCGCCCAGGCGGCGCCACCCATCACAACGGAGCTGACAAGCGCCGGGAGAAACACCTTGGCATACTTCGGTTTCACGCGCTGCTTTTTGCTGATGAAGAAGCAGTTGATCAAGCAAATCACCGCATAGCAAAAGATCGTGCCGATCGGCGCGCCGAAAATGTTGATCGCGGGCCGTCCGACAAGCAGCAGGTTGGCACCGATCTTCACAACGCCGCCGACGATCATGGACAGAATGGGGATTCTTTCGTTTCCGCTTGCCTGCAGGATGGAATTGGTCACCAGCGCGATGCAAACGAAGATAGACGCAACAGCCAGATAGATCAGAATCAAAGGGCCGTTCTCGTTCGTGTTGGGATACAGCACATGTACAATCGGGTAAGACAGCACCGCAAGGCCAACACCCATCGGCATGGCCAGCACGGAAGAGATGCGCAGGCTGCTCTCAGCAATGTTGCAGGCTTCCTGATGTTCATGGCGCGCAACCGCAGCGGAGATCGCAGGCACAACAGCGATCGTCATCGGCGTGATAAACGCAGCCGGCAGATTGTAGAGCGTCTGCATAGCGGCATAAGAACCGTAAAGCTCATCAGCCAGCGCAGGGCCAATGCCCTCGACGTTCGGGAGCTGAATTTGAATCAGTTTCGTGTCGATCAGGGTGATCACGCTCATCACGGAAGCGCCGACTGTAATCACAACGCCGATCTTGAGGAAGTTTGCCAGCGTACTGCCGACGCTGTCCGGTTCATCCTCGCCCTTCACGGCAGTTACCTTATACCGGCGCACATAGCACCAGATCATATACAGCATCGCTGCAAGAGATCCGGCCGTTACGCCGAAAATGGCGCCAGCGGAGGAAATCGGCAGGCTTTTTCCGCTGCGCGTGAGCACAATCGCAAGCGCAAGTCCAACAATGACCTTGACGAGCACCTCGAACACCTGGCCGACCGTCGTCGGCTTCATGTTTCCGTATCCCTGAATATAGCCGCGATAAGCGCTGGTTATACAAACCAGCAGCACGGAGGGCGAAAGCGCATAGACGCACTGCGAAATCTCCGGCTTCGAGACAAACAGAATTGCCATCTCTGTTGGGAAGAAGAACATCAGCGCGCTGCCAATTGCACCGAGTACGGACAGCGTAATGAGGGCAACGCGGTAAATGCGTTTCGCCTGATTCGGTCTTCCCAGTGTGTTGGTTTCCGAAATCATGCGGGAGAGCGCAACAGGCAAACCGGCTGTTGCAATGGTCAAAAGCACATTGTAAATGATATACGCAGCGTTAAAATAACCAAAGCCTGTGTCCCCAAGGATATTTTGCAGCGGGATTTTATAAATCGCGCCTAAAATTTTAATAATCACAACGCCCGCTGTGAGGATCGTTGCGCCATGCAGAAAATTCTGTTTCTGCGGCTCTGCCATGGGCTGCCCCTCCCTTCTTTACTTTATGCAGTATATGACAGATCGTCCGACAAAGTACAAATCTGTTAACAAAAGAGATGTTTCCTTTTAAATAAAGCCTTTTTACTTTACCCCATCCACACCAAAAAAGCAAGCTTTTGCTTGCTTTTTCAGGAAAAACATTCATTTTCTTGTCTGAAAAATGAATGGTCAATGTGAATTGTCGTCTCAGTTGCCCTCGATCAGAAAAGCAAGGGCAGCCTCAAGCTGCAAATCATCTTCTCCGTTACGCTCAATCACATGCTCCGGAGCAAATCCACCCTGCGCGGAGAGATCCACGCGTTCCGGCGTCAAATACTTCATGGTAGAGAAATGCAAAGCGCCGCCATCCGACAGAGAGAAGGTCATCTGTCCGCGCGCTTTTCCCGTTGTCTGCGCGCCGAAGGTCTCCGCCCAGCCATACTCGGACATCGCGGCTGCAAAATACTCTGCAGCGGAATAAGAGTTCTCATCCACCAGAACCGCCATCGGCATGCGGATGCAGGCCTCATCGGAATAAATGATGCTCTCATTCCCTTCCCTGTCGCTGCTGATGAAGATCTCGCCCTCCGGCAGCAGCGCATCGAGAAGCGCAGTCAGCTCTGAGAGCTTGCCGCCGGGATTCCCGCGTACGTCAAAGATGATGCCGACCGAACCCTCGCCGCGAAGTGTTTCAAGCGCCTTAAGTGCATTTTCTGCGGTGTCGGCTTCAAAATTCGTGATCTTGATATAGCCGATATCACCCTCCAGCATTTCCGCAAAGACAGCCTGCTTCTGCAGCACCTCCGGCACAAGCGTGCAGGAAAACACTTCTTCATTCTCATCCAGCAGCGTGAGCTTCACTCCGTCTTCGCCGCCGGCAAGAATTGCCTCCCGCGCCTGATCTGCTGTCTTTCCCTGCATCGGCTCATCATCGACGGCCGTGAGCAGCATACCGGCCAGCACACCGGCCCGGTCTGCCGGGGAGTCCATCGCAACATCAACGATCCGCAGTCCGGAACCGTCTTCCTCCGCGCGAACGGTGATGCCAACGCCGGAATACTGATTGGCCGCATAGTCCATATATTCTGCATATTCCTCGGCAGACATATAGTAACTCCACGGATCTTCCAGCGCATTGACCATGCCGCGCAGCGCACCGTCCGTAAGCTTTTCGCCTTCAACCGGCTCCACAAAACGGTCTTCTATAAGCTGCATCGCATCGCGCAGAGAGAGCACCTCGCGCAGCCCCTCCTTACCGCCAAAGCGGTAAGCAAACAGTCCAACGCACAGAGCGAAGGTCAGCGCAGCGCTCAACAGACAGAGCGCCACCGTCAGCAACACCGAATGTTTTTTCACCGTATGCCTCCCGATAATACTGTCGGCAAACGCAGACCGCGTTTGCCGACAAATCAAAACGAATACTCTTATAACTTATCCAAAGACACGCAACTTATGTGCGTAGCTTAGAAGCCGCGAACATAAGTTCCGGCAGCATAATAGGCCAGCGGATCGGTTGTCACACCGTTGACGCGCATCTCAAAATGCAGATGCGGGCCCGTGCTCCAGCCGGTGGAACCGCAGTAGCCAATCACCTGTCCCTGCGAGACCGTCTGCCCCGCCGAAACTGCCAGAGAGGACATATGGGCATAAAGACTCGCCGTTCCGTTACCATGATTGATCATCACATAGTTGCCGTAAGACGAATTCATCGTTGCAACCGCAACCGTGCCGCTCGCAACGGCGACAATGCTCTGTCCCGCCGCACCGCCGATGTCAATGCCGGAATGCATACGGTTTTCCTTGAAGATCGGATGGAAACGCATGCCGTAACCGGAAGAAACGTAGTTATTCTGGGGGTAAGGCCAAATGAAGTTGCCGGTAGCAGGCGTCACAACAGTCGGCGGCTTCTGCTGTTGCTGCCCTTGCTGTTGCTGTTGTTGCTGCTGTTGCTGTTGCTGCTGCCACAGTTCTTCCTGCTTCTTCAGCTCAGCCATGAGCTTGTCAATCTGCGTCTGGAACTCAGCTTCTGCCTTTTCATTGACAATGTATTCATCCAGGGCGATTTCAATGTCCTCATCCAGAGCAAGGACGCGCTTGTACGCCGCTTCAATGTCCGCTTCCAGCTGACGCTTCTTTTCCAGAAGCTCAACTTTCGTTGCCTCGTGCTGCGCAAGGACTTCCTCATAGGCGGCCTTGGTTTCCTGCACCTGAATGCGCGCGGCAATGCACTGATCCTCAAGACGCTTGTCCGCGGTCATGATATCCGAAATGTCCGCAATGCGGGAGAGCAGATCGGCAAAGCTGCTTGCCTGGAAGAGAACCTCTATGTAGCTGATAACGCCCTTCTCTTCCATTGTGCGGATATGCTTGCGATACAGCTCCATCTGCGCCTGCTCTGCAGCCTCGGCTGCCTCAAGCTCCTTCGACTTTTCCTCAATGAGCTTCTCGCTGAGCGCAATCTGTTCATTGAGCAGTTCAATCTCCTGCCGGGTCAGCTCGTTCTGCTCGTCAAGCGCTGCCTTCTGTTCCAAGACAGAAGCCTGCTGCTGCTCAAGCGCTGCGATCTGAACAGAAACCTCATTTTTCTTCTTGGTGATCTCCGCCTGCTGCGCCTTGAGCTGGTCAATTTCGCTCTGTGTCACCGCAGCCGCCTGGCTTGAGCCAAGCACAACGGTCATCAGAGAGAACACCATAACTGCTGCAAGCAGGAAGCAGAGGACCATCACGAACTTCTGCTGCCATGTTCTTCTCGTCTTCTTGGTATGTTGCTTTGATTTTGCTGTTTTTGTAGCCATTTTAATACCTCATAGACTGTTTCGGGCTTGCTGTTAAACTTTCAGGAACTTCCGGATCGCAATGCTGCTGCCAAAGACACCGACCACGATACCGATGAGCAGATACACGCACAGCATCGGCAGGAACAGGGTGTTGAACGGAATGATCGTCACAAGATTTCCGATCAGGCCGGTCATCAGCTTTTCGGTCAGGAGCTGATAAAGCCCCCATTCCGCAAGGAATGCCAGTCCGCCGCCGATCAGGCCGAGGATCAGTCCCTCAACCACGAACGGGAAGCGGATGAACGAATTGCTCGCGCCGACCATCTTCATAATGATGATCTCCTCACGACGGCCGTAAGTCGTCAGCTTGATCGTGTTGGCCATAATGAACACGCTCACGATCACAAGCACCACGACCAGCGCCAGAGAGACGATGCTGATCACGTTGCGAACGGTGATAAAGCCGTTGGCAACATCCAGATGCGCCTGCACATCCGCAATTCCGTAAATCTTATACAGATTGCGCTGGGTCTGCTCCATAATGGAGATGTCTTCCAGATAGACCACATATCTGTGCCGGAACACGCTGCCGTCGATGTCTTCAAACAGCTCGGAATCCTCATACTGGGAAACGTAGTTCTCACGCGCCTGCTCACGGGTGATAAACTCCACCTCCCGGACGTTGGGCATCTCTCTGATCTGCGTCTCCAGCGCGCGGGCGTCGTCCTCGCTGAGCGTCTCGTCCACAAAGGCGACCATCTGATTCTGCTGCTCAAGATCCTGAATGATCGAGTCGATGTTCACCGCCAGCAGCGAAAAGCTGCCCATGATGACCAGGCACGCGATGATCACACAGATCGATGCAAACGACATGAAGCCATGCGTAAAGATGCTCAGGAAACCTTCTTTAATCAAATATCCGATTTTATTCATAGCCGTAATACCCGTCCATTCCGTCGCTGATAATCTTGCCCTGCTCAATGGAGATCACGCGTCTGCCGAGCGCATTGACCAGTTCTTTCTCATGCGAGACGACCAAAAGCGTATTGCCGAGGGCGTTGATCTTTTCAAGCAGCATCATAATCTCAAGGCTGCGAACCGGATCGAGGTTGCCCGTCGGCTCGTCCGCAATAATGATCTTGGGATTGTTGACAATCGCACGTGCGATCGCAACACGCTGCTGCTCACCGCCGGAGAGCTCACGCGGATAGCGTTTCTCACGCCCCTGAAGTCCGACCAGCTCGAGCACATGGGGCACGCGCTCTTTGATCTCGCTGCGGTTTGCGCCGATGATGCGCATGGCAAAAGCGACATTTTCGTAAACCGTTTTGTTTTCAATCAGGCGGAAATCCTGAAAGATAACGCCAAGCGTGCGGCGAAGCTTCGGCAGCTTACGGCGCCGCATACGGCGCAGATCAAAACCGTTGACCTCCAGCTCACCGTCCACCGCTGCCACCTCACCGGTCAGCAGCTTGATGATCGTCGTCTTGCCGGAACCGGAAGGGCCGACCAAAAAGGCAAACTCGCCTTCTTTCACGGTCAGGCTGACATCGTCGATCGCCTTGACATTACCATTCTCATAGATCATGGTCACATTACTCATTTGTATCATAGGACAGCCTCCAAAGGATAAGACCTGTGCCCCGCCGCAGTCTGCGGAAAGGCAAAGCCGATTTTTCAGAATCAGAATCAGTGATTGATGTTCTGCGAATTGAGATATTTCTTCACCATCAGCGCAACCTTGAACACGATTGCGTGGTCGAACTCACGCAGATCCAGCCCCGTCAGCTTCTTGATCTTTTCCAGACGGTACACCAGCGTGTTGCGGTGCACGAAAAGCTTGCGGCTGGTTTCAGAGACGTTGAGATTGTTCTCAAAGAACTTATTGATGGTGTAAAGCGTTTCCTGATCCAGAGATTCAATCGGGTTCTTTTTGAACACTTCGCTCAGGAACATCTCGCAAAGCGTCGTCGGCAGCTGATAGATGATGCGGCCGATGCCGAGGTTTTCATAGTGGATGATGGTCTTTTCCGTATCAAAGACCTTGCCGACCTCGATAGCCACCTGTGCTTCCTTGTAACGGTTGGCCAGATCACGCAGATGTCCGGCCACACTGCCAATGCCGACAACGGTTTTGATCAGCAGTTCGCGGCTCACCGTGCTCTGCACGGAAGCAGCAAGCTCCTCAAGCGTCTTTGCATCGTCTCCGCCGGGCGTAAGTTCCTTGATCACGACAATATCTGTTTCATCCAGACTCAACACGAAATCGCGTTGCTGGTCAGGAAACATATTGCGCACCACTTCAACCGTGCTTACATCGGACTTGTCCACCTGACGGATCAGCAACACGCCGCGCGGCGCATCCGTTACGAAGTGCAGCTCCTTTGCGCGGACGTACACATCGCCAGGAAGGATATTATCCGAAATGATGTTCTTGACAAAGGTAGCCTTGTTGTGTTTCTCCTCATAATTCGTCTTCGCCTCGTTAAAGGCAACAGCCGCGAGGATACAAATACAACGCGATGTATTGTCCCGCCCCTCTGTGAACACAGCGTAGTCAAAACGGGAGTTAATTCCGCCCAAAAGCTTAAAGGTCCGGTTTCCGGCCACAAAAAGCTGATCCGGAATGTCCCCGGCAAGTCCCTGGATATTCTCAATCCGGGAGCCGATCAGAGAGAGATCACGGCACGCCACAACATAGCCCTCGGAATCGATTACTCCAATGCAGCGGTCCGTTGCATCCTTCATCTGCATGATGACGCTTTGAAAGATCCTGCTTGACATTCAAATTCCCCTTTTCTCTTGCTACATTTAACGGGTGCATTTCCCGCAATACCCGTAATTATGCTATTTGACAAAACCGTCAATTTACATAATAACTTAGTTTTTTGCAATTTTCAATAGATTTCTTCACAATTTTTGTTGAAATTTGAAAATGAATTGTCTATTGCGCCTGTTTCCGGGGAATTTTGATTTCATTTTATGGTAATTTGCCATCATGCAATTTCACAAGAGCGCATAACGCTTCGTGAAATTGCCCGAAATCCGCACGCGGCACGGAGGACGGGATGGTTTTGCTGTGAAAGCTGTGAATACATCTCGCCTCAGCCAAGCATCGCCGCAGCGTCATGCAACGCGTTTCCTCCCTAACGCAGGGATTCCTATCTATACTCTAATGCCTTTTGTATCGTTTTGGCATCAAGTTCCGTCCATTCTCCCGGCTCCAGATCATCCGGCAGCGTAAGGGCGCCGACGCTTTCCCGATGCAGGCGGATCACCGGCGCGCCGCAAAGGGCAAGCATACGTTTGACCTGATGGTACTTCCCCTCGCAAATGATCACACGCACAAGACCGTCGCCCAGCCTTTCCAACTTCGCCGGAAGGCATTTTGTTCCGTCGCCGAGTATCACACCCTGCTCAAACCGGATTTCCGCATCGGGATCCGGTTCGTGCTCGACATAGGCAAGGTAGCGCTTTTCAACGTGCTTTTTGGGGGAAAGCATCCGATGCGCAAGCTCACCGTCGTTTGTCAGCACCAGCAGTCCCGTCGTGTCCTTATCCAGTCTCCCGGCAGGAAACAGGCCGATGCGCCGCAGTTCCGGCGGGAGCAGATCCAACACCGTCTGCTGACGGCTGTCTTCCGTCGCGGAGAGAACGCCCGCCGGCTTATGAAGCAGGAAATAACGATACTTCGCCGTGCAAACCGCTTCCCCGTCAAGACTGAGGTTCTGCTTTTCCGGATCTATTTTCTGCGCAGGATCGCGCACGGGTATCCCGTCCACCAAAACGCGCCCAAGCCGGATGAGCGACTTTGCCTCACTTCTCGACGCAAGACCTGCTGCAACAATCAATTTATCAATGCGTTCTGTCGGCATAGATACCGCTCCCCTTTCCTGTTCTAAGTTGTCCCCCCGCGGAATAGTCTGTACAAAGTCAGACTCTGTGGGAGGTTACAAAGATGTATGTACTGACCTTAAAATGGAACAAAAAGACAGCCGCTGCGCTCATCGTTGCAGCCGCGCTGCTGCTTGTCGCGCTGATTCTGCTCGTGGCAAACGGTGGCAAAAAGGATTCGGAAGACGTCGTGCCCGGTGTTCGTCTGACCAGCTGCGAAAAACGGGTGGAGTATCTCGCTTCTCTCGGCTGGACAGTGGATGCAGCAAGTGAAACCTCGCAGGACATTGTGATTCCACGCGAATTCAACGAGGTGTATCAGAAATACAACGAGCTGCAGCTTGCACAGGGCTTCGACCTCAGGGACTACTGCGGCATGGATGCAAAGATTTATTGCTATGCAGTCAGCAATCACCCCAGCGGAGAACAGGCCGTCGCGCAGCTCATTCTTTTTGCCGACGAGGTCATAGGCGGTGACATCCACAGCACTTCTCTCGGCGGCTTCATGCACGGCATCAAACCGCAATCAGACTGAATACGTCATTTCCGAATTTCCTTAATCTCCAATCATTTTTTCATACAGAGCAGCAAAAGTCAACGGAATTGTACTTCCACGCCGATGTGCGCGGCAAACAGAATAAGGCATTCCCTCCCAACCTCTTGAAATGACGCTCAAAAAGTGCTAATATAGCCGCGTCATCACTTAAGATGTGAGGAGGAACTGTTTTGAGAATCAGCTTAAGTGCGATCAAACACCATGCCAAACATCAGATCGCCACAACAAAGCCGCACGGTTATGTTGTCGGCCTGGTCTATTTTCTGATTACCTGGCTGCTTGGCATACTCATCAATCAGGTTTCCGGTATCCCAGCGCAGGAACTCGACAACCTGATCATGCGCAGCTATGAGATGATTGAGCAGCTTTCCATCCCGGAATTCTATGCAAACTATTTCACGTCATTTGTTGAGCTTTACAGGAGCTATTCGAGCGTCTGGTCCGAACTCATCCGTCTTGCCATCAATTTAGTTCTCTTCGCGATCGGAATCGGGTTTACAATCTTCTCGCTGAATGTTGCACGCTTGCGGGAAGCGGGAATCGGCAATTTGCTGGACGGCTTCGGTGTTTTCTTCCGCGCGCTCTGGCTGAACATTCTCATAGGCTTCTTCACGTTTTTGTGGTCCCTTCTGCTCATCTTTCCCGGCGTCATCGCGTCGTACCGCTACCGTCAGGCGCTGTACATCATGCTTGACAACCCAAAGATGCGCGCAATTGACTGCATCCGTGCCAGCAAGCGCATGATGCAGGGCCACAAGAAAGAGCTTTTTGTGCTGGATCTGAGCTTCTTCGGCTGGGCAATGCTGTCCATTTTCCCCTTTGTCAGCGTGTGGATTGCACCCTATATGCAGATCACCTACGCCAACTACTATCTGGCTCTGCTCGGGCTGCAGAATTTCTCCGCACCCGGAACGCCAGGCATGAATCCGCCTGACAATCAGACCCCACCGCAGCAATACTGAATCTCTGCCTAAACAAACAGGCGCAGACCACGAAACGGTCTGCGCCTGTTTTATTTATGCCCGGACATTCGGTCCGATTCTTTATTTGCCTGTTTGCTTCTTTCCGGTATTTCACATAAAAAACTGCTCCGGCTGCGTGCTGACGCGGCTGATGCGCACATCAAGCTGCGGAAATCCGCGCAAAACAAGCTGCTGCAGCACAGGAACCACAACATTTTCCGTGCTGAAATGGCCACCGTCAATCAGGCTGATGCCGTATTCCTTCGCTGCGAGGAATCGATCATGCTTCACATCCGCCGTCACAAACACATCGCAGCCGGCTTCAAGCGCCTCTTCCAGAAAATCCCCGCCGCTGCCGCCACAGCAACCGACAACGGAGACGCTTCGTCCGGAGTCCACATAGCGCAGACCGTTGGCATTCAGTGCCGCCTTTGTGCTACGCAGAAATTCAGAAAACTCCATAGCAACCGGCAGCTTACCAATACGCGGCATCGCGCCTTCCCCGCCGAGCGGAAAAGCATCCTGCACGCCGAGCGCCGCGATCAATGCATCATTCACGCCACCGGAAGCCGCATCCAGATTCGTATGCATGCAGATGGCCGAAATGTTCTGTTTGGCCATTGTGAGGATCTTTCTTCCGACAAGGTCATCGCTGCGCACGCTTTTAAGTGCATGAAAGATCAGCGGATGGTGGGAAACGATCAGCTCGGCGCCAATCTCTGCAGCTTCCCGAATGACCTCATCCGTGATATCCAGAGCGCACAGCACGCGCTGTACCTCCCGCTCAGGCTCGCCCGCAAGCAGACCGACATTGTCAAAATCCATCTTCGTGGCATAGGGCACCTGCGCATCAAGCCAGGCGCTGATTTCCGAAACCTTACTCATCCGTTTACCGCTCCTTTTCCATTTTGCGCAGCGCATTTAACAGCTCGTCAAGCTCTGCAACACGCTTTGCACTGCCCTCATTTTTGCTTTTTTCCAGCCCGGCCTTTTCCCGCTCCAGCCTTGCAATGTGTGTGGAGAGGTAAGTATAAAACAGCGCATCCCGCTTCTCAAGAGGCCAGGCGCCTATGTAAAGCTCCACCGCTTCCGGCATTGCCGCTGCCCTGCTTTCCACGGCAAGGATGGGATAGATTTTCCCCTCTTCCTCCACAAGGCGTTCCTCGCGAATCGCGCAGCCATGTGCATACAGCCAGGCACGCAGCTGCGGCTGTTTGGATTGCGGTCCAAGCAGAAGCAGCCTGTCCTGCAGCGCCCAGGGCGCCGCGGAAAGAATGTTCAAAATCGTCTCGCCGCCCATTCCGGCAATCACAATTACGTCCGCCTCCTCGGGCGCGACGGCGGCAAGCCCGTCACACAGCCGCAGTGAAATCTTGTCTTCAAGCTGCGCCTGCTCCACATTTCTGCGTGCGCTGGAAAGCGGACCGGGGCGCAGATCCGTTGCAATAACGGACCGAAGCGCTTTGCTCTGCGCAAGATGGATTGCAAGATAGCCGTGATCGGTACCAACATCCACGACGCGCGTGTTCTCGGGCACCAAAGACGAAAGAAGTGTAAGTCTTGGGGAAAGCTGTTTCATATCATTCTGCTCCGTTTTCCCGAATTGTTCCCATAAATGCGTAAAGCGGAGGAACCCCTCCGCTTTGCGCGCTTTGCGTACTTACTGGGCAGCCGCGATGAACGCGTTGAGTCTGGAAACGAACTCGTCCGCATTCACGCCGTGCGCAGCGCAGGCCTGCTCCACATTTTCGCCGCTGGCCATTGCGCAACCCAAGCAGTGCATTCCAATGGCCTGAAACAGCGGCATGGTGTTGGCTGCGTTCTCCATGATCTCAGAAATCATGGTTTCTTTTGTAATCTGAAACATTCCTGAATAACCTCCGAAAAGTATTTCATTCTTATTCGCCAGTATTATAACCGCAGAAAAGCGATTTTTCAATGCTTTTATTTGAGAATTTCCGGAAACAAATCGATCCGTGATGTTTGCGGAAAACTCAGCCTCTGCGATTCTCCCGATAAGCGGCGGCAACCTGCTCAATGATGAAGTGGCTGCGATCCTCCATGCGGCAGTCGTCGGTGTCAATCGTCAGCGTCAGCGGGCTGTCAACCGTGTAGGGCGTCCACAAGGGCAACCCCTCTCCATTCGGGTCGCCGGTCTTGGCGAAATTCGTCCAGTAGCGCATCAGACGCTGGCTGAGTGCCTCGTCTTTCTCGCCATAGGGATACCAGAACTTAAACAGCGTATGGAAAACGTAGGCCTGATCGTCACCGTGGCGTGCAGAGCCATCCTCATGGCTGGGCACGGGATGGACAAACGTGCCAAGGCGCACGGGCTTTTTGGGCTGCTGCGCCTGCACCTGTGCCCACGCAAGCTGCGAAGCTTTCATCTCATAGGCCTCCGCGCGCTCCACAACATCCATCGCCTCCTCATCACTGCGCGGCGTGACCACTCTGCCCAGGATGGAGGTGCGCAGACCAAAGGTATTGCGCAGCGAATCGAAGTTTTCCAGGGAAACCGGTGTTTTCGCAGGAAAGATCAACTCATCCTGCATGGTGCACAGAAGATAGTCGATGTCTGCCTGCTCGCCCCGGCGGACAATCTCGTCCATGACATAGGGGAGCACGTAGCCGTCGCCCGTGATGTTAAACTGCTTGCGGAAGCTTTCATACAGCGTCTGCAGCTCGCGCGCAGGAATTTCGCGCATCTGCGCAATGCTCTTCTTGCCACAGTAGGCAACAAACTCCTCACCGAGCGCCTTGAGAGGCTCATATTCCATGCTGTAGTGCGGATTGAGTCCGCCCGCGCTGTGGCAGATCGCATGCTGCACCAGTCCCCCGCCCAGCGGAGAACAGGCAACGCCCTGCACAGAGCGTCCGCCGCCAGAGCAGCCAAAGATCGTCACATTGTCCGCATCGCCGCCGAAGGCCGCAATGTTGTCTTTCACCCACTGCAGCGCAAAGATCTGATCGCGCAGGCCATAGTTGCCGCAGGAATGCTCTTCGTTTTCGGCCTCCAGTGCCGGATGACCGAAGTAGCCGAACACACCGGTGCGATAGTTCACCGTCACCAGCAGCACACCGAAGCGGCACAGGCCTTCACCGTCAAAGAGGATATCGTCCGATGTGCCAGCCTGCAATCCGCCGCCATAAAACCACACCATGACGGGCAGGCGCTCGTCGGAGGATTCTGCGGGCGTCCAAACATTCAGGGAAAGGCAGTCCTCGTCCATCACCAGAGGGCGCGGCGGCATGGGGTTTAACTCCTGCATGCGCTTGAAGGACGGAAGCACGCTGTTGTCCGGCTGCCAGCAGGAGGGCCCGAAGTCGTCACACAGACGCTCATTCTCCCATGCCTCAGGTGCAACGGGCGCTTTCCAACGGTAATCGCCGACAGGCGCTTTGGCATAAGGGATGCCTTTGAAGGCGGCGATGCCGGGTGTGGCGGTTTCCAATCCCCGCACGGGGCCGGAGCGGATGACGGTTTGCAATATCA
Organism: Oscillospiraceae bacterium; assembly: GCA_015068035.1. GTDB lineage: Bacteria > Bacillota > Clostridia > Oscillospirales > Oscillospiraceae > SIG483. Next base: position 34,574 of record SVLI01000013.1, read on the forward strand.
TACGGATGCCTCCCTGTTTTTGTTATGTGTATCTGTGGCCATTATAGCTGCCCGGCGCCGAAATTGCAATCGCGGTTTTCCGTTTGAGAGTCTGCGCGAAGCCCGCATTGTCCAGCCGTGGGATTGATGGGCGCAGAGCATTCGACTATTGCACGGTCAGCTTATATAGTTTATATTAATTGAAGTGGAAACCATCAAATTTCTGACTGTGAGGGTCTGACCATGAAAGATATTTTAACCGCACCGTTTCTCCGGGAGTTTTGCCAAACGGCATCCAATATGTACCGACTCGGCTGGGATGAGCGCAACGGCGGCAACATCAGCATGCTGCTCGACGAAGCAGAGCTCAATGAATACCTCGACACCTCGTCCGTGCTTCGCGAAATTCCGACGGGCTTTGACGCTGCTTCACTCAGAGGCAGATATTTCCTCGTGACCGGAACCGGCAAGTATTTCAAAAACATCGAAGCCGATCCCGAGACCAACCTTGGCATTCTGCGCATCGCGCAGGACGGAAGCGCAGCCGAACTGCTTTGGGGCTTGCGTGACGGCGGAAATCCCACCAGCGAGTTTGCTGCGCACATGATGACACACGCGGTCAGGCTGCAGGTCGACCCCGAACACCGCGTTGTCACGCACTGCCACCCGACTCATATGCTTGCCATGACCTTTGTGCATGAGTTGGACGACAAATCCTTCACGCACTCCCTTTGGCAGATGTGCTCAGAGTGCATCATGGTCTTCCCTGACGGTGTTGGCGTGCTGCCGTGGATGGTCTGCGGCACGAACGCCATCGGCGAGGCGACTGCTGAAAAAATGCGTGATTTTCGCATCGTCATCTGGGGCATGCACGGCATTTACAGCGCCGGCAGAACGCTTGATGAGACTTTCGGGCTGATTGAAACCGTGGAAAAAGCAGCGCAGCTTTATATGCTCATCGCGCATCTCCCGCGTGTAAACACGATTACCGACGAGCAGCTCCGCGCCCTGGCCGAACACTGCAGAGTTGACTATCGCAAGGACTTCCTGATTTGACGATCTGATCAAGCAACCGGGCTATACAAATATAACGTTTTGTCTAAATATCCATTGACTTTCGGTTTTCCGAGGATTAAGATAGTAAGCGTATTAAATAATTCATGAAAAAGAGGGGTTTATTTGAGTACTGCAATCGCAAAACAAAACAGTCGCAACGTCCTGACGGAAGGGCCTGTACTGCGCAAATTGCTGGGTTTTGCCATCCCCACCATTCTCGGCAACCTGTGCATGCAGCTGTACAACGTTGTGGACTCTGTTGTCGTCGGCAACTTTGTCGGCACACAGGCGCTGGCTGCTGTCGGCGCATCCTTCTCCCTGATGATGCTGTTTAACGCGTTGTTCATGGGCGTTTCCATGGGCTCACAGATCGTTGTCTCCCAGACTTTTGGCGCGAAGAACTATAAGCAGCTTCGCAAGGTAATCAACACGGCAATTTCCCTGGCTTTCATCATCGGCGGCGCGATCACCATTATCGGCGCTCCCCTGTCCGGTCCGCTGCTTCGGCTTTTGGGCACGCCGGAGGATATTTTTGTTCAGGCCCGCGATTACCTGCTGATTATCTTCCTCGGCACGCTGGGCAACGTCTTCTTCAACTTCGGCGCCGGTGCGCTGCGTGGCCAGGGCGATTCCCGCTGGCCCCTGATTGCGCAGATTGTCTCCTCCGTGCTGAACATCGGCCTGGACCTGTTCTTTGTTCTCGTGCTGGATTGGGGCGTCGTCGGCGTCGCGCTGGCCACAAGTATCGCCCACTTTGCCAGCGGCATGGTTCTGCTCGTCCGGATTCAGACCGGCGGCTATGCAGCCAAAGTCTATGTTAAAGACCTGCTGCATCCCGATGGCGAATGTGCAAAGCGCATCTTCTCCCTTGGTCTTCCCTCCGCAATTCAGAATGCGGCAATGTCCGTAGGCTCCGTAATCATTCAGAGCTTTGCAAACTCCTTCGGTTCTGAGTTTATTGCGGCCAACGCCATCGTCACGAAGGCGGACGGCTTCGCCATGATGCCCATGATGGGTCTGGGCCAGGCCACCACTTCTTTCGTGGGACAGAACATCGGCGCAGGCAAGATGGATCGCGCAAAGAAAGGCGTTCACACCGGCATGCTGACTGTAATCGTCATTGCGGCAGTTATGGGCGTCATCCTGTATATCACCGGCCCGTACATTATGATGGCCTTCGGCGCTGCCGGAAATGTCCTGTTTATGGGCGTCAGCGGCATCCACTTCCTGGCTTTCTGCTATGCTTTCATCGGCTTTGACCATGTGGTTGGCGGCTCCATGAGAGGTGCCGGCGTGGCGATTGCCCCGGCATGCACCTCGATCGCCTCCAACCTTTGCCGCATCCCGATCGCCTATTTCCTGGCTGCCAGACCTCTGCGCAAGGCGATCGCCGCTTTGATCGAAAAAATGCCGCCGGAACTTGTCACCAAAGCAAATGAGTACATGAGCACCGGTGCCTATGCTGACATTGAAGCCGCGCAGCAGGCTGCTGCTGCCAACATCTGCTCCCTGGATCACTTCATGGGCATGTTCTACTCGATGGGCGCTTCTCTGTTTATCGGCGCTGCGCTGATCTGCGCTTACTACAAGTTCGGCAAATGGCACAATCGTGCATTGAAGAGCACGGCGCACGCCAACAAGGGCATGGAGAAACCGCAGGAAGAAGCCTGATTTCTTCGGTTGCGCAACAATTCCATACACCTGAGCCGTACATAAATGGCTCAAGGAATAACAGCAGGGGGAGCATTTGCTCCCCCTGCTTTTGCATAACATAAGAAAACACCCGCAGCTTGTATCGAAGTTGCGGGTGTTCTTTGGCTAATAACTATAATTTTGATACAAAGCTTACTGAAAATAAAGGTGATAATCGCCATTTGCCTTATTGTCTATATCTTCCTTCGTGGTGAAGGAAATATTGTGAGTACCAATTGCCTCTCGCGGATAACCAAGATCAATTAAATTGGAAATTGTCGCTTTCGCCAGTTCGTCACAATAACCGGATGATTTTGCAATTTCTAATTCAGCATCGGTCTGAAACAGATACCAAACTACAAGATACTGTGGAGCAATATCAAATGCGCCGTAAAAGAAATGCTCAAATATTTTTGGAGTTCTGTCTGAAAATTCCAAAACTGTTTTTTTGACAGCCTTTTTTATAATACGATTTCGTTTTGAAAAGCACAAAGAAATCACCGCCTTTTTCTTATTATGTCATAAAAAGAAAACAACCGCAACCTTGTATCAAGATTGCGGTTATTCTTTGGCGGAGAGTGTGGGATTCGAACCCACGGTACCGTGAGGTACACCTGATTTCGAGTCAGGCTCGTTATGACCACTTCGATAACTCTCCATATGAAGCCCGTGCCGACAAACGTCGGCCGGGCTTTATTAAGATACATCACCCTCGGGTGTTTGTCAAGACAAACGCTGCGCCTTCCGCAGGCTTGTCTCAACACAGCCCGACTCTACATTCATTTCCTGTTGCTGCAGGGCTTCTCCCGTCAGCGCGCGGCAAGGAAAGCGCGGATATCCTCAATCTGCGCCTCCACGCACTCCGGCGCGGGGCCGCCCGGCACACGGCGCAGCGCAACGCAGTTTTCCAGTGAGATTGCCTCAAAAATATCCGCTTCAAACGCATCCGACGCCTGCTTATATTCCTCCAGGCTGAGCGTTTCGAGCGTTTTTCCGCTTGCGATGCAGGTTTTCACGAGCTTACCGACCGCGGTATAGGCATCGCGGAACGGCACGCCCTTTTTGGTGAGATAATCCGCGCAATCCGTTGCGTTGATAAAGCCCTCCCCCGCCGCGCGATACATGTTCTTCGGCAGCAGACGCATGGTTTCGATCATCGCAGTGAACACAGGCAGGCACTTCTGCACGGTATCGCAGGCGTCAAAGACAGGCTCCTTATCCTCCTGCATATCCTTATTATAGGCCAGCGGCAGGGACTTCATCACCGTAAGGAGCGTCATCAGATCGCCGTAGACACGACCGGTCTTGCCTCGCACCAGCTCGGCGATGTCCGGATTCTTCTTCTGCGGCATGATGGACGAGCCGGTCGAATAGGCGTCATCAAGCTCAGCGAACTTGAATTCCCAGGAGCACCAAAGGATGATCTCCTCGGAAAAACGGCTCAGATGCATCATCAGAATGGAGAGCGCGCTCATGAGTTCCAGCGCAAAATCGCGGTCGGACACACCGTCCAGACTGTTCTGGGTGATGCGGGCAAAGCCGAGCTCCTCCGCCACGCGCGCTCTGTCGATCGCATGCGTTGTGCCGGTGAGCGCGCCGCTGCCGAGCGGGCACTCGTCCATACGGGCAAGGCAATCCTCCAAACGGGTCACGTCACGCCGAAGCATATTGGCATAGGCCATCATATAGTGGCCGAAAGTCGTCGGCTGTGCGCGCTGCAGATGGGTATAGGCGGGCATGATGACCGTCTTCCCCGCCTCCGCCGTGCGCACAAGCGCATGAAGCAGCGCGAGCAGCTTTTCGCGAATTGCAACGATCTCCCGCTTCAGATAGAGCCGGATATCCAGCGCGACCTGATCGTTGCGGCTGCGCGCGGTGTGCAGACGCTTGCCCGCGTCACCGATGCGCTTTGTAAGCTCCGTTTCCACGGACATGTGGATATCCTCCGTCTCGGCGGTGAATTCAATCTTGCCGGCTTCAACATCCTCGAGGATCTCCCGAAGTCCGGCAATGATTTTCTCCGCTTCCTCCACCTCAATGATGCCCTGCGCACCGAGCATACCGGCATGGGCAATACTGCCCGTGATGTCTTCCCGATACATGCGCGCATCAAAGCCGATGGAAGCATTGAGCTCCTCAACAAGCTTATCCGGATCTTTCTCAAAACGTCCTGACCAAAGTTTCATTGTGTTTCACCGTTCTCTCTGTTGATCGTCTGATCGAATTTTATGTATCACTCTACACCCGATGTGACAGGCGTCCTCGTCATAGCAGAAAGCTTTGCCTCCATCCAGTCAAGAACATCCTGACGCACCTGCTCACGATTCGTTTCGTTGAGCATCTCGTGCCGGCCGCCGGTGTAGAGCTTGAGCGTCACATCCTCCATACCTGCGTTCAAAAAGGCAGTATAAGCCCGGAGCACGCCCGCTCCCTTTTCGCCCACGGGATCCTCGCTTCCCGCAAAGAACAAAACGGGCAGCGCCTTATTCATGAGCGCGATGTTCTGCGGCTTGCTCATATAGACCATGCCGCCAAGCATATCCCGCACCAAACCGGCGGTTGTGATGCCGCCGCAGCTCGGATCCGCTGCATAGCGATCCACGATCTCCGTGTCGCGGCTGAGCCAGTCATACTGCGTGCGGCGCGGCTCAAAGCCCTTGTTATAGCTGCCGAACATGAGGTTCTGCAGCAGACCGCTGCGCGATCTCGCGCCTTTTCTTTTAATCTCAAACTTTGAAACCGCAATGCCCGTGCGCAGAAGCGCAGCCGGCTGCTGCCCCGTCCCGCTCAAAAGCAAGCCGTCAATTCCGTCCTGAAAACGAATCGCATAGCACCGGGAAATGAAACTGCCCATGCTGTGACCCAGCAGGAACAGAGGAACGCCCGGATGCTCCATATGTATCCGATTCGTCATGGCACGCAGATCTTCAACAACAAAATCCCAGCCGCCTTCCTCGCCGAAGAAAAGCTGATCTTCCGGCGAACTTACGCTCTGACCGTGGCCAAGATGGTCATGCCCGTAAACGGCAAAACCGCGCGCACAAAGGAATTCTGCAAGCGGCTCAAAGCGCGAAACATAGGAACATACCCCGTGTGCAATTTGCAATATCGCACGAGGCGCTTCATCCGGAAGCCATGAAACGCAATGAAGCCGCGTCTTTTCATTGCTGGACAGGAGGGAAAATTCGCACTTTTTCATTTCTGAACCTCTTTCCTGATGACAATTTCTGCACAATGTGCTATGATAGGCGCACCGGATACACAGGGGGCCGTCCCTGCATCGGTACAGTTTCGGATAATTATATCAATTCACCTTCAAAAGGTCAAGTTAAGGGGAGCAGAACATGAGCAAATATATGCTTGCAATCGATCAGGGCACCACGAGTTCCCGCGCGATCGTTTTTGACGCGGCGGGCAGTGTTGTGTCTTTGGCACAATACCCTTTTGAGCAGATCTACCCCAAGCCGGGTTGGGTCGAGCACGATCCCATGGCAATTTTGGAAACCGAGCTTCGCGCGCTGCGGGAGGCGTTTGAAAAAAGCGGCCTGCGCGCCGAGGAAATCGCCGGTATCGGCATCACCAACCAGCGCGAAACCACCATCGTCTGGGACAAAAACACGGGAAAGCCTGTGTGTAACGCGATCGTCTGGCAGTGCAGACGCACAGCCGCCATCTGTGAAGAGCTGATTGCCGATGGGCTCGGCGGTTATGTGCGCGACAAGACGGGCCTTCTGATTGACGCATATTTTTCCGGCAGCAAGATCAAATGGATTCTGGATCACGTTCCCGGCACGCGCGAGCGCGCGGAAAAGGGCGAGCTGCTCTTCGGAACGGTTGATTGCTGGCTGCTGTGGAATCTGACCGGCGGCGCTGTCCATGCAACGGACTATTCCAACGCCTCGCGCACCATGATCTTTGATATTGACTCGCTCGAGTGGGACGAGACGATCTGCCGCAGACTTGGCATCCCCATGCAGATGCTGCCGCAGGCCTGTCCCTCCGCGCAGGTTTACGGAAAGCTGGCCAAGGGTCTGCCCGGTTTGGAAGCGCTTGCGGGCGTGCCGATCTGCGGCATTGCGGGCGATCAGGCGTCAGCACTTCTCGGACAGGCCTGCATCGAGCCGGGTCAGGCCAAGAACACCTACGGAACCGGCTGCTTTACGCTGATGAACATCGGCAAATCCTCAATTCGCTCCTCTAACGGCCTCGTTGTCTCTGCGGCCTGGTCCAGACCCGGGGAAACCTTTTACGCCCTTGAAGGCAGCGTGTTCAATGCCGGCAGCGCGATCCAGTGGCTGCGGGATGAGCTTGGCCTCATTTCCAACGCAAACGAGAGCAACATTCTCGCAGAATCGGTCGCGGACAACGGCGGCGTGTATGTCGTGCCCGCTTTCACCGGTCTGGGCGCACCGAGCTGGGATATGTACGCACGCGGAACGATCATGGGCCTTACCCGCGGCAGCAACCGCGCCCACATCGCCCGCGCCGTGCTGGAGAGCATCACCTATCAGGTCAAGGATCTGCTCGATCTGATGGCGGACGAAGCAGAGTCCAAAATTTCCACTTTGCGTGTGGACGGCGGCGCAAGCGTCAGCAACTTCATGATGCAGTTCCAGGCCGACCTGCTGCGCTGCCCGATCGACCGGCCGAAGATGGTTGAAACAACGGCCTTCGGCGCGGCTTTCCTGGCCGGTCTCTCTTCCGGAGTTTACAGCGACTGGACGGATGCTGCGCGGCTGCGCCAGTCCGAGCGGATCTTTGAGCCGCTTATGGCGGAGGCACAGGCCGCACAGTACCACCGCAACTGGCTGCGCGCTGTTGAGCGTGCCCGTGGCTGGGCGGAAGATTGACATTTTATGGGCACGAAACCAGATTTCTAATCTCATACATAAAGAAGGATATTCTATGATCGCCGCTGTTATCAATGCAATTCTGGTCTTTGTCGGCAGTGCACTCGGTCTGCTCTTCAAAAACCGAATCAAGGAAAAGTTTTCAAACGCCGTTATGATCGGACTTGGCCTGTGCGTGATGGCCATCGGCATCTCCGGCGCAATCAAGACGCAGAATATGCTCTGCGTGATCGTGAGCATGGTTTTCGGCATCCTCCTCGGCGAATTGCTGCGCATTGAGGACAGGCTCGACCGGCTTGGCGATGCGCTGAAGAACAAGCTCTTCAAAGGTCGCGAAACCGGCCGCTTCACTGAAGGCTTCATGACGGCATCCTTAATGTTCTGTGTGGGCAGTATGGCGATTGTCGGCAGCATGGAGGCCGGCATTCAACACAACTACAGCACCATTCTCTCCAAGAGCGTGATTGACTGCGTCACCGCGATCACCTTCGCCGCGACGATGGGCATCGGCGTTGCCTTTTCCGGCTTCGCCGTGCTGATCTATCAGGGCCTGCTGACGCTCATTTTCATCCTGGTCGGCAACATCATGCCGCCGGATATGATTAACGAAATGTCCGCAACAGGCAGCCTGCTGATTATCGGCCTGTCGCTGAACATGATTGGCGTGACGGGAGAAAAGCGCATCCGCGTCGGAAACATGCTTCCTGCTGTTTTTCTCCCGATCCTGTTCGTGCCGCTCTTTAAGTGGATTGGGGCGCTTTTCGGCTGATGAACAAATATACCTTCTCCATTCTCGGCGCGGGCTGCCTTTGGGGCTTCATGGGCATGTTCACGCGCCATCTATCCGGTTATGGTTTTTCCACACAGGCGGCCGTCATCGCGCGCTGCGGCTTTGCCTGTCTGTTCTTTGGAATCCTGCTGCTGTTCCGGGATAAAAAGCTGTTTCGCATCCGGCTGCGCGACATCTGGTGCTTTCTCGGGCTCGGCCTGTGCAGTCTGCTCTTTTTTACGTACTGCTATTTCCAATGCATTGCA
>SVLI01000001.1 GCA_015068035.1 Oscillospiraceae bacterium
TTTCTGTAATTTGATCAGCAGTTCATCGATTGCATCCGGGTATCTGCCTTGCCGGATCAGCTTGTTACGGAATTGGAGCAGGCCATGAAGCATCTGTCGGTATTCTGACATGCTGAGAACTAAAATATGTTTGGGGTGCCTCATATATAAATCAACTCCTTGTACACCACTTCAGCCGCACGATTGCGGATATTGTTCATTTGTTGAACCCATTCCAATTGATTGTTTGCTTTAAGCTCCTCCGTGATGCTTTCTTGCGCTTTCATCTGCAAGGTCAGCTGCTCAAACATATCCTCCGCAGATTTATCAACTTCTTCAAGATGTGCCTTTAAGGTGTCACCCAGCAGCATGGTGGTATATAGCACTCTCTTATGGGTTCGAAGATACTGCAATCGCCGCTGGCCCCAGATACCGATCTGCGGACTTTCCGGTACTTCAATGTCGGGTAGTAGATAATCTCCCACTTGCCTGTATGTACCACCCAGCTTTTCGAAAGTTGTTTGCATACGCATTTCCTCCTTATTTTTTATTTCTGACTTCATTTTAGGAGGAAAGCAGCATCGCTTCAAATGTGTGGATAAAACAAAAAAGCCCAGAGGACTTATGAATCCTCTGGGCTGTAGCATCAATATGTAATGTCTTTGATATAAACAAAAAATCCGAACGCACTTCCTATCGTGAAGTAGTTCGGATTTTTCATGTATGGTGGACGATACAAGACTCGAACTTGTGACCTCCCGCACGTCAAGCGGATGCGCTACCAGCTGCGCCAATCGTCCACAGCGGAGGTTATTGTAGCGCACTTCGCGCAAATTGTCAAGCCCTTTTTCGATTATTTCCGTCTTAAATTTTCTGCACCGCAAAAAGCGTAATTTTCGCCGCCGAAACGCGCGTTCCGCCGAGGAAAAGCGCACCAGCCCGCGCCCACGGCACGCAGCGGCCATCCAACCGCAACGGCTTTGCGCCGCGCCGCCGAAGCAGCCCCGCGCGGCATCACACTTCCGGCCCTATTCCCCCAGCCCGAACAAAATGCCGAACAGCGCGGAAAACAGGATAAACACAACCGGATGCAGCTTTTTCACCTTCGGCACCCAGCGCGTGCACACCAGCACGATCGCCGCGAGCAGCAGCATCTTCCAGCTCAGGCGCGCCGCGCCCAGATCAAACACCGTGTTCACGCCGAGCAGCGCAAACAGCACGATCTTCACGCCCGCGGCGGAAATCAGCCCCACGGAGGCCGGGCGCAGCCCGTAAAGCGCGGAATCGACATAGCGATTCTTGCGGAACTTATCGAGCATCAGCGACACGAGCAAAATGATGAGAAAACTCGGCAGCACCAGCCCGAGCATCGCCAGCACCGCGCCGAGCACGCCGCCCGCAACGCCGTATTCCCGCAGGCCGACGGTGTAGCCGACGTAGGTGGCCATGTTCACGCCGATCGGCCCGGGTGTGCTCTCCGAAACTGCGATCATGTCCGCCAGCTTGCCCAGCGTGAACCAGCCGGTTTTTTCGGACATCTTCTGCAGAAACGGCACGGTGGCCATACCGCCGCCGACGGCGAAAAGTCCGGTTTTGAAATATTCCCAGAACAGGCGCAAAAAGATCATTTCTTCCGCACCCCCGTCCACATCAGCACAATGCCGGCGACTGCCGCGAGCAGAACGAGCAGCACGGGCGAAGCCTCCAGCAGCGTCGCGGCGAGAAACACCACCGCGAAGATGAGCAGCGTTGCCTTATCCGTCACCGAGCTTTTCCACAGCTTGAGCACCGCGTTAAAGATGAACACGCAAACGCACACGCGCACGCCCGCCAGGGCATTGCGCACCCAGCGGATTTCCGCAAAATTTTCAATCAGCGCCGCGATGACGAGGATGATCACCAGCGACGGGAACACAACGCCCAGCGTCGCGGCGAGCGCGCCGGCGAAGCCCGCCCGCTTGCGTCCGATGAAGGTCGCGGTGTTGACGGCGATCACGCCGGGCGTACACTGGCCGATGGCGTAATAATCCATCAGCTCCTCCTCGGTTGCCCAGCCCTGATGCTCCACCACTTCGCGCTGCAGGATGGGCAGCATGGCATAGCCTCCGCCAAAGGTCAGCGCGCCGACCTTGGCGAAGCTCACGAACAGGCGCATGCACTCTTTGAACACTTCCGCTCCGCTCCCTTTTTTCCGAAATCCTGTCCCCCCGGCCGCGCCGGAGGGCTTGCTTTTGCCAAAGAAAGACAGGGCGAAAATTCATCCCGCCCTGTCTGCCAGATTCTGTTTGCTGTTTTTCCGTTTAGCCCGGGTTCGGAACGATAACGGGCAGCTCCTTGGCCACCGCGCCGCATTCCACGATCAGATAGGTGCTGCCCGGTCCAACGGCCGTAACAAGGCCCTGATCCGAAACGGTGATCACCGTCTCATCCGCGCTGCGCCAGCGCACAACGGCGTTCTCGCTCACGGGATAAACCGTCGCCGTAAGCTGGAGGGCCGGGTCGGTCAGACGCAGGGTGAAGCCCGTAACCTCCTCGCCGAGGAAGGCAACCGTGATGCTGTCCACCGTCGGAGTCGGCTCCGGCGTGGGCGTGGGCGAAGGTGTGGGGGGCGGGGGCGTGACCTCCGTGGACGGGGGCGGTGTGGGCTCGGGCTCGGTCTCTCCGCCCTTGAGGCTGATGGAGACCAGCGCGATCACCGCGATGATGACCGCCGCGAGCAGGATCGCCGCGAAGATCATCTGCCATTTGTCGTTGGGATTGCCCTTGCTTGCGTTCTGCTGCGCCTGGGCGGTTGTGGGCTGCGTTCTGCCGCCCTCGTGCACCTTGCGGGTGCCGCAGTGCGGGCAGCGGCTGCGCAGGATGCTGAATTGCCGCTGACAGCGGCGGCAGGTATTCTGCGGAATGGTGAACATGTCGTTACGCCTCCGTTCTCTTTCTTTCGGGGTATTATATCATGCAATTGCATCAAAATCAACACAAATGCACACAATCTGTGTTTCTTCCTGCGCAATCAGCGCATTTTTCGCTGCGCGCGCATCTTTTTGACGTTGGCGACGACGCAAACTGCAATAAACGCCGGCAGCACCAGCCCAACGGCAACCGCCACGCTCACAATGCGCAGCCTTTGATGGCCGCTTGCATCATACACGACGCTTGTGCCCTGCGCATCTGTTCTCGTGATTTTTTTGAAGGCCCCCCTAAAAAAATCCGTAAACACGCTTCCGTTTGTCATGCGATAGGTGACCCCGTCCACCTCCCGCGTTTTGGACAGCAGCACTTTCTGGTCGTAAGCGCTCTTTCCCGTCGTGTGCGCTACGCGGCGTATATCCGTGATTTTGCCGTCCTCATTGATTTTTAACAGCAGGGAGCTGCGAATGGCGTAAAACACGATGTCATTTCCGCTCCACATCACGCGAAAGCTTCCGTATATCTCTGTCTCGAATCCATACTGAAAGACGCCGTCTCCATCATAAACGGCGATGATCGCGGTGGTTGTTCCTTTCATCGAGCCCACGACGATCATGTGATCCTCGCGGACATCAAAGCATTTGATAACGAGCGGAGAATAGGATGTAAACTTTGTAAACTCATTGGCTTCCCTCGCGATCAGCTCGAACATTTCCGCTTCGGATACGGGCTCTGTTTCCAGTCCCGCGTCGAGCGCCGAGGCCGTGAGCGGAATGCCGACAAGGAGCAGCACCGCAACGAGGACAATCAGCCATTTTCTGTGTTTCATCTCCGTTTCTCCTTTCCGTGTCTCCCTTTTTCTGTCCCCCCGAAACCGTATGGATTTCGTGAGGGGCACTTTCGTTGCGGGGTACTCTTCATGAGCTGGGGTATCCGTTATAGCGCCGTGGTTTCAGATTCCCTTATCTGCGCTCCGTCCTCTATCAGCGTAACATCCTGTTTGATTTCGTTTATGTAGTGAAAGTATCGCCAACTGAATATGGCATTGCCTATGATTCCGGGTAGTGTCATGTATGCGGTTGCCAACAATTCTATCCCTTGATCCGCAACGAAAAGCATAGCAACAACTACTACTGTGATCAGGTTGCTGATTACGGTCAGCCAACCAAATGGCGCAAACTTTCTTTTCAGAATCGCAATCAGAAAGAAAGTCAGGAACAGAACGATGATCACGATTGTACCGCCAAAACATAATAACATGAGCAGCGGTTTCCCGGGAAAGGCCGGAACATCTGTCAGAACCATCTGCATTATGAATATATAATAGGGTGTTTGGAGCCCTAAAGGCGCAAAGAATGGAGCGAAGATAACAAGAGGAAGTGCAATGTAGAACAACAAGGAAAAGGCAAAATATATCCAGCACATCCTGGAAACTTCTTTTTGCAAATCCGTCATAACTCTATTTGTCCTCCTCCTTAAAACAACAAGACAGGGAAACGCCCTTTGGGCGCTCCCTGTCTTGATTTCTTCTCACACGCGGTAGAGCAGTCTGCCGTAGCTCGGATAGGGCCAGGCGCCCTTGTCCGTCACGGTTTCCAGCTCGTCGGCGGCCTTGCGCAGCGCGGCCATCGCCTCGAGCACCGTCTCCCGATAATAGGTCGCGCGCAGGGCATAGCTCTGCGGCAGCGTCTGCACGCCGGAAACGGCTTCCTCCAGCGCAAGGCAGCGCTCGTGCATTTCATCCGTCAGCGCGCCGACCTTTTCCAGCAGCGCCGTCTCCGCCGCGCAGGCCAGACCCGGGCAGGCGGCCTTTTTCGCGTTCATGGCGTTTGCCATCCGGCCGGAATAGCCGATCACGGCGGGCAGAATGTCACGCCGCGCCATCTCGATCATCGTCATGGCCTCGATGTTGATCTGCTTGCAGTAATTTTCCAGCATGATCTCGCAGCGGGCGCGCAGCTCCGTTTCCGAGAGCACGCCGAGCTTTTCAAACATGCGCACGTTCTTCTCATCGAGCAGATGCGGGATGGCCACATCCGAAGTGCTGTAATTCGTCAGGCCGCATTTTTCCGCCGCGATGCGCCAGCTCTCGTCGTACCCGTCGCCGGAGAAGAGGATGCGCTTGTGCTTTGTGATCGTCTCGCGCAGCAGCGCGTTGAGCGAAGCGTTAAAATCCTCCGCCTGCTCGAGCACATCGGCAAACTCGCCGAGCGAGGCCGCCACGATGGAGTTGAGCACCGTGTTCGGCCATGCCAGCGACTGCTGGCTGCCGGGCATGCGGAACTCAAACTTATTGCCGGTGAAGGCGAAGGGCGCGGTGCGGTTGCGGTCGGTGGTGTCCTGCGGGATGGGGGGCAAAACGTCCGAGCCGACGCGGATGGTGCGGTGCTCGGTCTGCTCGGCGTGCTCGCCCTTTTCGATGGCGTCCAGCAGCTTTTCCAGATCCTCACCCAGCGAGACGGAGAGGATGGCGGGCGGCGCTTCGCTGCCGCCGAGGCGGTGGTCGTTGCCCGCGCCGGCCACGCTGATGCGCAGCAGATCCTGATAATCATCCACGGCCTTGACAACCGCCAGCAGGAACAGCAAAAACTGCGCGTTTTCCGCCGGCGTGTCGCCCGGCTCGAGCAGATTCACGCCCGTGTTCGTGGAGAGCGACCAGTTGTCGTGCTTACCCGAGCCGCTCACGCCCTCAAAGGGCTTTTCATGCAGCAGACAGGTCAGGTTGTGGCGCTTGGCCACGCGGCGCATGATCTCCATCGTCACCTGATTGTGATCGCAGGCGACGTTGCAGCTGGCAAAGATGGGCGCAAGCTCGTGCTGCGCGGGCGCGGCCTCGTTATGTTCCGTCTTGGCAAGGATGCCAAGCTTCCAAAGCTCCTCGTTAAGCTCCTTCATAAAGGCGCTCACGCGCAGCTTGATCATGCCGTAGTAATGGTCATCGAGCTCCTGCCCCTTGGGCGGCTTCGCGCCGAAGAGGGTGCGCCCGGTGTAGATGAGGTCCTTGCGCTGATAATAGCGGTCGCGGTCAACGAGGAAATATTCCTGCTCCGCGCCGACGGTGGCCGTCACGCGCCGCGCGCTTGTTCCAAACAGCGCCAAAACGCGCAGCGCCTGCGCGCTCAGCGCGTCCATCGAGCGCAGCAGCGGGGTTTTCAGGTCAAGCGCCTCGCCGCCGTAGGAGCAGTACGCCGTCGGGATGCACAGCACGCCGTCCTTGATAAAGGCGAAGCTCGTGGGATCCCATGCCGTGTAGCCTCTGGCCTCGAAGGTCGCGCGCAGTCCGCCGGAGGGGAAGCTGGAAGCGTCCGCCTCTCCCTTGATGAGCGCCTTGCCGGAAAGCTCCATCTTCACGCCGCCCTTACCGTCGGGCGCGATGAAGCTCTCATGCTTTTCCGCCGTCACGCCGGAGAGGGGGTGGAACCAGTGCGTATAGTGCGTGACGCCCTTTTCCAGCGCCCATTCCTTCATCGCGCGGGCCACAACGTCCGCCAGCGCGGGATTGAGCGCCTCGCCCTGATCGATCGTGCGCTTGAGCGCCAGATAGCTCTCCTCCGGCAGACGCTCACGCATGGCCTCCTCGTTAAAGACCAGATTGCCGAAAATTTCGGGAAGCTTTGTCATGTTCCGATTCCTCCGTCAGAAAAATCCCCGTCACAGCGGGCTTTTGCTGATTTTTGCATAGCGGCGCGGATACTTCGCGGGCGTCTCGCGCGTCTTGCGCACGATGACGACGCTGTGATGCACATCCGTGCCGGGAATGTCGTAATAAAAGGGCTTGGCGTATTCGCCGCCGAGAACAGAAACCGCGCGCGCGGCCTCGTCCATCTCCCCGCGCGGCTCGGGGCCTTTCATCGCCAGAAACGTGCCGCCCACGCGCAGCAGCGGCAGGCACAGCTCGCACAGCACATTGAGCTTTGCCACCGCGCGGGAAACGGCGAAATCAAATGTCCCCCGCAGCTCGGGCGTTTCCTCCGCCCGGGCGTGGATGCATTGAACCTCCGTAAAGCCGAGCAAATCGCAGGTCTCGGATAAAAAGCCCACGCGCTTTTGCAGACTGTCCAAGAGCGTCAAGTCCGTGTCGGTGCGCAGAATCTTCAGCGGCAGGCCGGGAAAGCCCGCGCCGGTGCCAACGTCAATCAGCCGCTTGCCGCTTGGGTCCATGCAGCCGAGCAGGGCCGCGCAGTCCAGAAAATGCAGCCGCGCCGTCTCCTCCTCGCCCGTCACGGCGGTCAGGTTCATCACCTTGTTTTTCTCCGTGAGAAAATTGTAATAGCTTTCAAAGCGGCCAACGGCCTCCGCCGGGACGTCCAGCCCCAGCGCGGCAAAGCCGTTTTCCAAAATTTCGCGCATCGCCATCGGCGTTTCCCCACTTTCCGGCATCGCCATCGGCGTTTCCTCACGCTCCGGCATCGCCATCAGCTTTTCCCCGTAAAGCGCCGCCCACACTTGGGGCAGCGGATTTCAATCTTCCCCTTGCCGCGCGGCACGCGCAGCTTGCTGCGGCAGTTCGGGCAGGTGAAGAACTTATAGTCGGCGGCATTTTTTGCGCGGTAAGCTGCGTCCTGCGCGCCGCCGCGCACACCGCGGAAAAAGTTCGTAAAGCGCTGATTCTCGCGATGCCGCGCGGGGATGTTGCGCGAGAGGAAGCGCAGAATAAACAGCACCGTCGCCGCCGTGCCGAGCAGCGCCAGAATATAGCCGGCAATGCTGCTAATGCCGACATAGCGCGCAATGGTGTCCAGCACCAGCGCCGCGATGATCAGCACAAGGCCGAGGCGGTCAAAACCATATCTTCCCGCCATAAAACGGGAAAGCCACATTCGCAGTCGATTGAACATAAAGCACAGTCCCCTCCGGGGAAAAAAGATTTATTTTCACATTGTACCCCAAGTTCGCCGGGAAAGCAAGAAAGGCTTGCATTTTTTATCATTTTTCCGCTGCTGCGCCAAAAACTTGTTGCCCGTCCCGCCGCACGCACGGCGATGCGGCTCATCTCGCCCACTCTGTTGCACCAGCGGCGGCCACGAAGTCCGCCGCGGCACTTTCGCGCGTCAGCGCGCGCACCCTACAAACAGCGCGAAGCGCGCTTTTAATCCTGCGCCCGCAGGCGCGTTTTCTCTTTCCCCTATTTATCTTTTCTAAAAAGAGAAATAGGGCCGCCGGAGGCAGGGGTGCCTCTCTCTGCCGCTGGTGCGGTGGAACGCGCCCACCAACTTCCCTCCTCGCGGCATAGCCGCTGCGGTCGGATGCTAAAAATGTGCCACCGGCACATTTTCTTAACGCACCGACGGCGGACTTCGTGGCCGCCGCTGGTGCGGAAGGACGGGCAACAAGTTTTCACCGCACCGACAAAAAAACCGGGAGCAGCCGTGGCTGCTCCCGCTCAAAACAAATTTGCTTATTTATACTGCGCCAGCGGACGGTAATACTCAAAGATCACCGCGTCGTTTTCCTTTTGCTTGGATGCGCTGTGCGAAGTCCAGTAAACCGGCATCGCGCCCAGCAGCTCCGACACGCGCAGCAGCGGCGACTTTTTCCCCGAACCGTGCGCGATGAAGTGCGGCCGCGCCATCACATTCGTCAAACCGTTGGACAGCGCAAACGCGGTGAGAAGCGGGGTGCTCTCGTCGCGCAGCTCCTTAAAGGAGTTCGTGAGCTGGCCACGCAAAATATCCGGCGCGTTCTTGCGGAACCACGCCACGATGCGCGGGTCAAAGCTCTCCACGCAGATGGCCCCGTCATACTCACGGATGGCCTCCAGCGCCTTCTCGCAGAGAATGTCGTTCTTCTCGCCGGCGGATTTCAGCTCCAGAATCACCGGGCCGCTGCCGTCCACCGCCTCAAGCGCTTCGTCCAGCGTGGGGATCTGCTCGTCGGTTTCGCCGAGGCGCAGCTCGCGCAGCTCGGCAAAGCTCGTTTCCGCAACTTCCTTATCCTCGCCGCACATGCGCAGGGTGTTTTCATCGTGCAGAATAACCGGCACATCGTCCGCCGTCAGCCGGGCGTCCATCTCCGCACCGTAGCCGGCCTTGGCCGCGGCACGAAAGGCGCTCAGCGAGTTTTCGGGGCGCATACCGGAGCGGTCATGCAGTCCGCGATGGGCAACGTTGCGGCCGTAAATCGTGCTTTTCTTTTCCTCATCGGCAGCGCCGGGCGCCGTGAGAACGGCAACGGCGGCAGCGGCGGCGGCAACAGCGCCGGCGGTGATCAAAACGGCTTTGAGCCAAGGTTTCATATACAAAATACCTCCCAAAGAGCTTTACAGGTTTACGTTTAGAGTAGTATACCATTTTTGCATCAAAAGAGCAACAAAATCCTGCGAAAAAGGAAATTTTTTTCTTACATTGCAAAGAAATCGCCCCACTTGGGTGAAAATGCCCTCCGCGCGGGGGATGCACGCCTCTTGTGCGGCGCAGCGGCGGGGGCGGAGCGACGGGCAAGCGGTTTTCGCCGCGCCAAAGCCTCCCCTTACACAGGGGAGGCTTTACGCATCGCCGCGCCCGCGGCGCAGCGCGCTTACCAGCTTCCCTCCTCGCGGCATAGCCGCTGCGCTCGGCTCTGCTAAAAATGTGCCACCGGCACATTTTCTTTACGCGCCGACACAGGGGAGGCTTTTGCCTCCCCTCCAAACATTTTCGCAAATGGCTCTTGTGATGCGCCGCCAGATTGTGCTATAATGCAGAAAACACTTGCAAACGGAGGAAACTTTCATGTCCTGGGGAGCCTATTGGATGTATTACGACTGCAAGAACTGCGGCACGCACTATCGCTGGACGCTGGACTATCTCAGCGATCCGGATTTCGGCCGCTGCCCGAACTGCGGCGAGGAGAATGTCCTGGTCGCGGAGTCGAAGGACCTCAAGCCCGAAGACGCGGGGAAATACGCCGATTACATCGTCACGCAGTATTGATCGCGCTTGCAGCCCGTTTGAAAAGCGAAAACGCAGCAGGGACGCACATTCGCATTGGAATGTGCGTCCCTGTTTTTTTCTGTTTCGCCGCGGCAGCGTCCAAAATCTTCCGCCGCTTCCTCGCTGCAAGCCCCGCGGATTTTCCGCCGCGTCACAGCAGATACTTCATCAGCAGCAGCAAAATCACGCCCGGCAGGCCGAGTATCCCCACGACAATGGCGTTAAACCAGTTGACCGGCAGGCTAATGCCGAAGTTTCCGCCGAAATAATTGAGCAGCATCAGCGCAACGTAGCCGATCAGCGCGTTGAGCAGCAGCTTGAAAATCCATTTCAGCGGCTTGCGAAACAGCCACACAACCAAAATCACCGCCAGAATGCCGACAACGGCATACAGCAGCACAGTAGCGGGAATTTCCATATGTAAAATAACCTCCCATCCCGCGCCCGGGCGGGCGATAGCCGCCCGCTCAAAGCCCGATGGATTTGATTTGCCGGATTGCGCTGTTGTAACGCGCGCGCAGCGCATTGATCTCGAAAATGCAGGCATCCACCGTGTCCGGATCCGCGCTCTGCTCAAAGCCGAAATAGGCGGCCGTGAGCGCATCGCGCAGCTCGCCGAGCTGATTTTTCGCGTGCAGCAGCTCTTCTTTGCGCCGGGCGCGCAGCTTTCTCTGTGCAGACATCTTATACCTCCCGCTTATCTTTTGCAAGTTCGGATTGTTTTCCGTTTTTCGGGGGCGGCTTGTTCCCCTCTGTTATTTTATTCCGCCCGGGCGCGCTTTAATCAGAAAAATTTACTAAGTTTATTTCCGCGCGGGCGCGCCATACTATGACCAGACAGTTCTTCAGCGCAGCGCGCGGCCTGCCCGGAGCCGAACCGGCGCAGACCCGAAAAAGCGCCTGTGCGATGCAAAATACATCCCGTTTCCGCATCGAAGCGCGCATCGAAGCGCCAAACTTCTTTGCCTCAAAACGGCGAATGTGTTTTGAAAAAGCGAATTTCCTTCGCTCTGTCGAGCGCCAAAAGCGCCAAGCGCGCTTCGGTGCGGAAACCCGCGGCGGGCTTTGATGGCTCTCCGCGGGTTTTTTATGCGCTGGGATGAAAGGCAGAGCCTTTCATTCCCAAAGGGGATTGCACCGCGCTGCAGCGCACTCGCTAAAGCTCGCACGTTTGCGCGGCGAGAAGTGTTTTCTCCGCCGTACATGCCGCCGGAGAAAACGCTTAAACTTTTTTCGCATCTGCGGATGCGAACTCTGCGAGGCGGAGCGCAAAAATCCTCTCGCCCGTCCTTCCGCGCCTCTGGCGATGCGACACGCAACAAGTTTTCGCCCCGCCCCCGCGCCGTGCTTGCATTTTTCCTTTCCTTGCGATATACTAAATAGACATGGGTAAAATTGCCATAACTACAATATTCTGTGATACGGGAGTAAAAACATGAGCACTGCAAAGCGCGCAGTTTACGACAACGAGAGCATATCGCAGCTCAAGGGCGCGGACCGCGTCCGCAAGCGGCCGGGCGTCATCTTCGGCTCGGACGGACTGGACGGCTGCCAGCACGCCGTGTTTGAAATCCTCTCCAACTCCATCGACGAGGCGCGGGAGGGGCACGGCAATCTCATCACCGTCACGCGGTTTGAGGATAAGAGCATCGAGATTGAAGACCAGGGCCGCGGCTGCCCCGTGGACTGGAACGAGAACGAGAAGCGCTACAACTGGGAGCTGGTCTTCTGCGAGCTGTATGCCGGCGGCAAATACAGCAACGACGAGGGCGAGAATTACGAATACTCCCTCGGTCTCAACGGCCTCGGCTCCTGCGCCACGCAGTATGCCAGCGAATATATGGACGTCACCGTCCGGCGCGACGGGAAGAAATATTCCCTCCACTTCAAAAAGGGCGCGCCCGTGGGCAAAAAGGGCAAGGAGCTGCTCATTGAGGAAACCGACCGCGGCAAGAAAACCGGCACGACCATCCGCTGGCTGCCGGATTTGGAGGTGTTCACGGACATCAACATCCCCGTGGAATACTTCACCGAAACCTTGCGGCGGCAGGCGGTTGTCAACGCGGGCGTCACCTTCCGCTTCCGCAATCAGGTCGGCGGCCGCTTTGAGACGACGGATTTCTGCTATGAAAACGGCGTGACGGACTATGTTGCCGAGCTCGTCGGCGAACAGGCGCTCACCGCGCCCTATTACATCGAAACGGAAAAGCGCGGGCGCGACCGCGAGGATAAGCCCGAATACAAGGTCAAGCTCTCCGCCGCGTTCTGCTTCTCCAACAAAACCAACGTCATCGAGTATTATCACAACAGCTCCTGGCTCGAGCACGGCGGCGCGCCGGACAAGGCCGCGCGCAGCGCCTTTGTCTACGCCGTGGACGCCTATCTGAAAAAAATCGGCAAATATCAGAAGAACGAGAGCAAGGTCACCTTCCAGGATGTGGCGGACTGCCTTGTGCTCGTCACCAACTGCTTCTCCACGCAGACCTCCTACGAAAATCAGACGAAAAAGGCCATCACCAACCGTTTCATTCAGGAGGCGATGACGGACTTTTTCAAGGCGCAGCTTGAGGTTTATTTCATCGAGAACAAGCCGGAGGCGGACCGCATCGCCGAGCAGGTGCTCATCAACAAGCGCTCGCGCGAGCAGGCGGAAAAAGCGCGCGTGACGATCAAAACGCGCCTGACCGGCAGTATGGACATCTCCAACCGCGTGCAGAAATTCGTGGACTGCCGCAGCAAGGATGTGGAAAAGCGCGAACTGTATATCGTGGAGGGCGACTCCGCGCTTGGCGCCTGCAAGCTCAGCCGCGATGCGGAGTTTCAGGGCATCATGCCCGTGCGCGGCAAGATCCTCAACTGCCTGAAGGCGGATTATGCCCGCATCTTCAAAAGCGAAATCATCACCGACCTCATCAAAGTGATGGGCTGCGGGGTGGAGGTGGAAAAGGGCCGCGGGAAGGACATGGCGGGCTTTAACCTCTCCGCGCTGCGCTGGAACAAAATCATCATCTGCACGGACGCGGACTATGACGGATATCAGATCCGCACGCTCATCATCACCATGCTCTATCGGCTCACGCCCACGCTCATCCGCGAGGGCTGCGTCTACATCGCGGAAACGCCGCTTTACGAGATCGGCTGCAAGGAAAAAACATGGTTTGCCTATTCCGAGGCGGAAAAGGCGAAGATTCTA
The DNA here is from genome assembly GCA_015068035.1 of Oscillospiraceae bacterium. Lineage (GTDB taxonomy): Bacteria > Bacillota > Clostridia > Oscillospirales > Oscillospiraceae > SIG483. The sequence goes on from SVLI01000001.1 coordinate 12,991, forward strand.
TCGGAGCTGGAGGGGCAGAAAGTCAGCATCCAGCGCAGCAAGGGTCTCGGCGAGAACGACCCCGAGATGATGTGGCTGACCACCATGAACCCCGAAACGCGCCGCCTCATCAAGATCATGCCGGAGGATGCCGAGAAAACCGCCGCCATGTTCGATCTTCTGCTGGGCGACGATCTTGCCGGGCGCAAGGCGCACATCGCCGAGCACGGTCACCGCTTCCTCGACCTCGCCGACCTCTCCTGATTTTTCCCGTGCGCTGCGGATGCCCCCGCGCGGATATTCCCGAATCCCGCAAGCTTAATCCGCGCACTCCCCCGAACCCCACAAGCTCAGTCCCCCCGTGCGCTGCGGATGCCCAATCCCCCTGCGGATAATCCCTTAACCCCCCGCGCGGATTTCCCAAGCCCCGCAAACTCAATCCCCGCACTCCCCATCCCCGCAAGCTCAATCCCCCCGCAGCGGACAATCCCATCCCCGCGCGGATTTCCTCATAATCCCCCGCCGCAGTTCGCGGCAAGCCTTTCCCCCTTTTCGGGCAGCGAAGGCTTCCAAATCATCTCAACGAAAAGCAGGTGACGCACCATGCCGAAAAAGAAAAAACCCGCCGAGGGCGTCAAGCGTAAGGAAAACCCCAATGTCATGGGGCTGCGCAGCGCGGTTTTGGAGCAGCCCATCACCGAAACGCTCGAGACGAACTATATGCCCTACGCCATGAGCGTCATCGTCTCGCGCGCGATTCCGGAGATTGACGGCTTCAAGCCCAGCCACCGCAAGCTGCTCTACACGATGTATGACATGGGGCTGCTCACAAAGCCGCGCACCAAGAGCGCCAACATCGTCGGGCAGACGATGAAGCTCAATCCCCACGGCGACGCCGCCATTTACGAGACGATGGTGCGTCTGAGTAAGGGCTACGAAGCGCTGCTCACGCCCTTTGTCGATTCCAAGGGCAACTTCGGCAAGGTCTATTCGCGCGACATGGCCTACGCCGCCAGCCGTTATACCGAGGCCAAGCTCTCGCCCATCTGCGCGGAGCTGTTTCGGGACATTTCCAGCGACACCGTGGATTTTGTCGATAACTACGACGGCAGCATGCTCGAGCCGACGCTTCTGCCCACGACCTTCCCGAATGTGCTCGTCAGCGCAAACATGGGCATCGCCGTCGGCATGGCCTCGAACATCTGCGGCTTCAACCTCACGGAGGTCTGCGAAACGGCCATCGCGTGCATCCAGGACCCCGACCATAACATCAGCACGACGCTCCCCGCGCCGGACTTCCCGACGGGCGGCGAGCTGATTTACAATCAGGCGGAGATGGAGCAGATTTACTCCACCGGCCGCGGCAGCGTGAAGCTGCGCGCGAAGTGGCGCCATCTGCCGGGGGAAAACCTCATCGAGGTTTATGAAATTCCCTATTCCACCACCGCCGAGGCGATCATGGACAAGGTCGCCGAGCTCATCAAAAGCGGCAAGCTGCGCGAGATTGCGGATATGCGCGACGAGACGGATCTCGGTGGACTCAAGCTCGCCATCGACCTCAAGCGCGGCACGGATCCCGACAAGCTCATGCAAAAGCTCTTCAAGCTCACCCCGCTGCAGGACAGCGTGTCCTGCAACTTCAACATCCTCATCGCCGGCATGCCGCGCGTGATGGGCGTGCGGGAAATTCTGGACGAGTGGACGGCATGGCGCACGGAGTGCGTCCGCCGCCGGGTATACTATGATCTGACGCGCAAGAAGGAAAAGCTGCATCTGCTCAACGGTCTGAAGAAGATCCTGCTGGACATCGACAAGGCCATCTCCATCATCCGCGGCACGGAAAAGGAAGCCGACGTTGTGCCGAACCTGATGATCGGCTTTGGCATTGATCAGATTCAGGCGGAGTACGTGGCGGAAATCCGCCTGCGCAACATCAACCGCGAATACATTCTCAAGCGCGTGGAAGAGGTCTCCCGCCTCGAGGAAGAGATCGCGGATCTGGAGCTGACGCTCTCCTCCGCGCGCCGCGTGAAGAAAATCATCGTCGAGGAGCTGCGCCAGGTCGTGAAGAAATATCCCGCGCCGCGGAAAACGGACATCGTCTGGAGCGGCGAAGTGGAGGAATATGTCGAGGAGGAGCATGTGGAGGACTATCCCGTGCATCTCTTCCTCTCGGGGGGCGGCTATCTGAAAAAGATCACGCCGCAGTCCCTGCGCATGAACGCTGAGCAGAAGTATAAGGAGGGCGACGGGCTCTTCTGGACCTCCGAGGCCACGAATGCCGAGGAGCTGCTCGTCTTTACCGATAAGCAGCAGGTGTATAAGCTGCGCCTGCGCGATCTGGCGGACACCAAGGCCAGCGTTCTCGGCACCTATCTGCCCACGCAGCTCGGCTTTGACGAGGAGGAGCACGTCTTTGCCGCGGTGAAACCGGGGGATTATACGGGCAGCCTGCTGCTGATCTATGAAAACGGCAAGATCGGCCGCGTGGAGCTTTCGGCCTACGCCACCAAAACCAACCGCCGCAAGCTCACCGGCGCGTATTCCGACAAATGCCCGCTCGCGGCGATTCTTCCGCTGCGGGAGGAGACCGAAATCGCCCTCTATTCAACGGACGGCCGCGCGCTGGTGTTTTCCTCCGCGCTGCTCGCGCCGAAAAGCTCGCGCACAACGCAGGGCGTCGGCGTGATGAGCCTCAAGGGCAAGCATAAGCTTGAAAAGGCAAAGCCGCTTGGCGAAACGCCGATTCAAAACCTCTCGCGCTACCGTGTGCGCAGCCTGCCGGCAGCGGGCGCGCTCTTGCGCGAGGAGGACCGCGGCGAGGAGCAGATGAATCTGCTGTAAACCCACTGGGATGAAAGCCAGAGCCTTTCATTAAACCCCTTGCCTCCCCTTGCGAAGGGGAGGTGCCCAGTGCGCACACTGGGCGGAGAGGTCGAAAAGCCCTCTCAGTCAGCTACGCTGACAGCTCTCCCAGAGGGAGAGCCAAGGGGGATTGGGTGCAAAGTCGGGCGCGGCAAAAAACCTGTTGCCCAGTCCTTCCCCATGCAAAAAGGAGTATATTTCCATGAAAACCACCGCAAAAACGGATATGCGCGCCCTCGTGCGCGAGATTATCATCATCGTGATCGGCAGCGCGCTTTACGCCGTCGGCTTCCAGTTCTTCCTTTACCACAACGCCATCCCGACGGGCGGCGTCACCGGCCTTGCCATGATCCTCAATTACCTGACGGATCTGCCCGTCGGCGTGATGACGATTGTGATGAACGTGCCCATCTTTATTGTCGCGTGGCGGGTCATCGGCCTGCGCTTTATCATCGCCTCGCTCGTGGGCATGGGCCTGAGCAGCATTTTTGTCGATCTGTTCGCGCTGCTGCCCGTCAACGCCACAACGGACCCCATGCTCGCCTGTCTCTTTGCCGGGGCGATCGAGGGCCTCGGCCTCGGCCTTGTGTGTTCCGTCGGCGCCACGACCGGCGGCGTGGACATCATCGCCAAGCTCCTGCGCCGCAAATATCAGGCCATCCCCTTCGGCACGCTCATTCTCGTGCTGGACCTCATCATCATCGCGGTCTTCGCGCTGATTTTCAAGCTCTATGACCGCGCCATGTATGCCGCCATTGCCATGTTTGTCAGCTCCAAGGTGGTGGACTTCGTGCTCTACGGCGCAACCACCAGCAAGATGTGCTATATCATCTCGGACGAGAACGAGCGCGTTCGCGAAGCGATCGTGACCAAGCTGCGCCGCGGCGTCACCGTCGTCAAGGGCATGGGCGCCTATTCCGGCATGGAAAAACAGGTGCTGCTGTGCGTTGTCAAGCAGCAGGAGGCCATGGAGCTGCGCCGCCTCGTGCGCGAGAGTGACGAAAAGGCCTTTCTCATCATCGCGGACGCGCACGATGTTTACGGCAAGGGCTTCACGAATCTCGATTCCAAGGAATAAGCGCGCACAGGAGGGCGCAAAGCCTATGAAAAAAGCGTTTACCGTGCTGCTTGCCGCGCTGCTCTGCCTTTCGGCAGCGGGCTGCAGCGGCTTTCTGGACGGCGAATACGTCTCCAGCGTAAAATATGAGGACGAGCTGCCCGTTCTGACGGGGGACGCGCTGGTCGTGGGCAGTTATTACAGTCTGCGCAATGCGCTGCTCGCGATGGTGGACGCGCATCAGGCGGAGGGCACGCTGCGCTTCACCGGCTATGAGGGCGAGGTGAGCGAGGATCTCCCCCGCGTTTGCGCCGAGCTGAAAAACGAAAACGCGCTTTGCGCCTACGCGGTGGACTACATCTCTTACGACCTGAGCCTCATCGTTTCCTATTACGAGGCGCGTGTTTACATCAATTATCTCCACACGGCGCAGGAGCTTGCCGCGCTGAAAAACATCGGCACGGTCGCCAACGCGCAGCAGCTCATTTTCAGCGCCATGCAGGAGGAAAAATCCTCTTTGCTTTTTTCCGCAGTCGGCACCACGCTCACGGAAGCGGAAGTGCTCGATATGGCCGAGCAGTTCTATCATAACGAGCCGATGCAGTGCCTTTCCCTGCCGCGCATCAGCCTTTCGGCCTATCCGCGCTCCGGCTTTTCGCATATCTATGAGCTGACCATCGAATATGACGGCGAGGCGGAAACCCGCGCGGAAAAGCGCACGGAGCTGCGCCGCGCCGCCGCCTCGCTCATCACGCAGGTGGAGGGCGAGAGCAAGACGGCGCAGGCGGAAAGCGCCGCGCGTCTGCTCGCGCAGCGCTGTGACTGGATCCACGGCAGCGGCGATGCGATCAACGCTTACGGCGCGCTGGTCAACGGCCGCGCGGAAAGCGACGGTTTCGCCCTGGCTTACAAGGCGCTGTGCAACATGCTGGAGCTCGATTGCCTTGTCGTGCACGGGCGCATGAATAACGCCCCGCACAGTTGGAATCTCGTGCGCCTCGGCGGACAGTATTATCATGTGGATGTATCGCAGACGGGCGCGGAAAGCCCCGTGCTTTTGCCGGACAGCCTGATGCGCCAGAACTATTGGTGGGATATCGAGGCTTACCCCGCCGCGGCGGACTTCCAAAACGAGCCGCGGGCGGAAAAACCGGAGACCGAAACGGAATCCGAAGCCGAACCCGGCACGGATACGGAACCCGAGCCGACGCCCGAACCCGAACCCGAGCCCGAGCCGAGCCCCGAGCCGTCGGACGCGCCGCAGCCGCAGGCGCAAACCCCCGACCCGAGCCCGGCCCCCTGAGGGCATAACGCCGAATTCCCGCCTTTCCCCCGCACAAGCCTCCCCTGTGTAAGGGAGGGTGCCCGGTGCGCACACTGGGCGGAGGGCTTGTGCCTCTCCCCCGTCGCTTCGCAGTCATGGCGAAGACGGAGAAAACCGCATACCCCATCCCCCCAAAAAGCCAAGCGGCGCTTCCGAATCGGGAAGCGCCGCTTTTCTACATAATGTTCTTGCAATTTGCGCAGGGGTAGTGTATAATCAGCTCTGCACTTGCCGGTGTGATGGAATTGGTAGACGTGCTTGACTCAAAATCAAGTGCCCTCGGGCGTGCCGGTTCGAGTCCGGCCACCGGCACCAGATTGCATCTGGAGGCAATGCGTTACGAACTCTGCAGCAAATCGAGCATCGCTGCTCGGTAACGATGGTTCGGATATGGATTGCCCAACTGCACCACGTCGGAGCAAAGTCCGCTTTGCTCCGACGTCATTTTATTCTTAGGGAAAAATGCCGTAATTCGCCCGCGCGCTTGCTCCTCCTTTTCCGCCGCAATGCGCGATTTTCCCCATTGAAAATCCGAAAACTTGCGTTAAACTATAGATGTAGGCTCCGCGCCGACGCGCGCTGCGCGAAAATTCAGAAAAAGGAGTTTGCCGATGGAAACGAACAGCCCGGGCAGAAGCCTGAAAGACAACATCAAAAGCCTTGCCAAAATGGCGCTGACCACGGGCCTGCAGATGGGCACGCTCCTGGGCGCAAAGGCGCTCTACGATTCCCTCTTCCCGCGCTACGAAAAGAAGGACATCGACACGGTCTTCGGCGAGTTTGATTACAGCCGCGTGGCGGCATGGCTGCCGCGCAGCACCTTCTTCTTCCCCAGCGGACAGTGGAAGCTGCAAGGCTATTTTTACCCCTGCAGCGGCGCGGAGAAAATGGTCGTGGTCTGCCACGGCATGCACGCCGGCTCGGACGATTACATCCCCTTCATCGCCCACTTCGTGCGCAGCGGCTTCGCCGTTTTTTCCTACGACTGCCAGGGCACCTACGCCTCCGAGGGCGATTCCACCGTCGGCATGTGCACGCCGCTGGTGAATCTCGACCACGCGCTGAATTACATCGAAAGCAGCCCCGAGTTTTCGCAGTATAAGCTCTATCTCTTCGGCCATTCCTGGGGCGGCTTCGCGGCGACCTCGGTGCTCTCGCTGCACAAAAGCGTCTGCGGCTGCGCGGCGGTCGCGCCCTTCAACAGCGGCTATACGCTCATCGCGGAAAAGGGCGCGCAGTATGCCGGCCCGAGTGCGGACACCCTCGCCGGCGGCTTCCCGAAGCAGTTTCTGGATTCCTATCAGGCCATGCTGTTTAAGGACTACACGAAGCTCGACGCGGTGAAAGGCATCAACAGCACCGACATCCCCGTTTTCATCGCCCACGGCACGCAGGACCTTGTCATCAGCTTCCATCATCAGTCCGTGATCTCGCACAGATACGAGATCCGGCAAAATAATGTGACCTATTATATCGGCACCGATGCCCACGCGGGGCATAACACGATTCTGCACTCGGAGCGGGCGGTCGCCTATCAAAAGCAGGTGGAAAAGGAGCTGAAGCTCTTGAAAAAGGCGCTCGACCGGGAGCTTACGCCGGAGGAAAAGGCGGATTTCTGCCGGCAGGTCAACCACGCTTTGTACAGCGAGGTCAACGCGGAGCTCATGCAGGCCATCGTGGACATGTTCAATCAATGAGCGCAGCGCAGCGCCGCAATACGCGCCGGCACGCACCCCCGCAGCATCCCAACACATCCAACCCAACACCAAAGCCCCACGCCAAATAACACCCCTCCAACACAACACATAGCCCCCAACCAACAACAAAGCCCCGGGCCGCTCGGCCCGGGGCTTTCTTATGCATCCAAAATCCGTCTCTTATTTCTCTTTGAAGAACACGCCAACCAGCGCGCCCACATGATCGTCGGGCGACACCACCTGTTGAAGCTCCCAGCCCTCTGCAACAACCGCGTTGATCACAGCCTGCGCCTGTTCCAGATCCTTTTCCCGGGACATTTTGAGACCTTTGTTCAGATAAACCAGCTTATATTCCTTCACCGCTTCACCTTCAGCGCAGCGCGATGACCTCGATCTCCACGAGCACGTTCTTCGGCAGACGGCCGACCTCCACCGCGGAGCGGGCGGGCGGCTGGGTGGTGAAATACTCGGCGTAGATGCCGTTCATCACGGCGAAATCGTCCATGCTCTGCAGGAACACGGTCGTTTTCATCACCTTGTCCAGACTGCTGCCGCCGGCGGCGAGCACAGCCTTGACGTTTTCCAGCGCCATACGGGTCTGCGCCTCGATGCCCTCCGGGATCTCGCCGTTCGCCGGATTGACCGGAATCTGACCGGAGCAGAACAGCAGTCCCGGCATGCCGATGGCCTGCGAATACGGGCCGATCGGTTCGGGCGCGTTGGGCGTGTAGATGATCTCCTTGTTGACTTCCTGCATGATAATGTCCTCCTTGTTTGCTTTCTGTCGCAATAGCGTTTGCGTATAATTTATATTGTATAGTCCCACAGCACCGGCTCGCCGTTGCGGCCGCTGATGCTCACAGCATAGTGATGTTCTTCTCCCGCCGCATCCGTGAACGAGATGCCGTAAGAGCTGAAATCCCCGGGGAATTCCATGGTCACGAGCAGCATTTCGCCTTTTTTAAGCCCGTCCATTCTGTGCAGCGTCTCGTCCGGTTCAAGCCTCGCCTCCCCGAGCGCCATGCTGCAAAACGCAATGTTGCGCAGCTCCGCGCCCGCCACGAAGGCCAGCTTCACCGCATATTCCGAATGCGCAAAAACAAGCTCCTGCGGCGTTCCGACGCTTTGCAGATCCTCGGCAAAGCACACGCGCAGCAGCGCGCCCCGCGCAATCTCCTCATCCGTCAGGTTCACCCAGCCCGCGCCGGATTTCAGCCTGCCCCAAAGATTGCCCTCGTCATCCCAGCGCTCTTCCACGATGGTATACGTGCCGTCCGTGCCCACAACGCCGGCGTGGCCATCGTCATAGCTCGGCCCGGAATAGATCGGCGTCACCGCGTTCAGCGCAACGAGATACGCCTGGAAAGCGGGCCTTTCCGCCCGTGCCTCCGTCAGATCGACCCAGCCCGCGCCGGATTTCAGTCTGCCCCAGAGGTTGCCCTCGTCGTCCCAGCGCTCCTCCACGATGGTATACGTGCCGCTCTCGCCCACGATGAAGCCCGTGTAGCCAGTTTGATAGCTCGGCCCCTCATAGGCATGAATCTCCTCACCCAGCACGACCAGATATTCCTCAAAAACCGGCTTCTCCGTCTGCGGCGGCGCCGTGACTTCCGGTGTCGGCTTTGCATTCGGCGTCGGCTTGACGCTCGGTTTTACGCCCGGCGTCGGCTTGACGCTCGCCTCCGGCGTGACTTCCGGCGTTTCGGCCGGCTCAGGTTCTGCGCTCGGTGCCGCCGTCTGCCCGGAAACCTCCGTTTCCGGCTTGACTTCCGGCTCATCTTCCGCGCCGCAGGCGCAAAGGCAAAGCAGCAGACACAAAAGCAGAAGCAGACACAAAATGCGTTTTTTCCCGGTATAATACATTGTGCACCCTCCCGATCGCAGATTTCTCTTTTACTTTACGCGAAGCCCGTCGCTTTGTCAATTCCAAAACCCGCCTGCCGTGCGCAGCACGGAGACAGCCTCATCCCCCGTGTCCGCGCAGCGCGCATTCGTTTTTTCGCCGCCGTCCGGACGAAACCGCCCGGCAGCTCTTTTTGCGGTTTTTTTCCAGGAAAAATGCGAAAAAAAGTGTGAAACGCAGGGAAATGCGCTTGCTTTTTCCCGCGCAAAACGCTATAATACATGCTCAGAACGACGCTGTTTAGCGTACAGATGTTCTCCATACGCGGACATCCTGCGCGGCGCTGTCGTTTCGATCAAAACCGTAACATCTGCCCGAGAGGGCACAAGGAGGAAAAAGTAAAATGAAAAAGATCATCGCACTGGCCCTCGTTGTCATCCTGGCATTCAGCGTTCTGACTGCCTGCGGCGGCGGCGAGAAAGAAAACGTCATCAAAATCGGCGTTTACGAGCCTCTGTCCGGTTCCAACGGTGCCGGCGGCAAGCAGGAGTACCTCGGCATGCAGTATGCCAACAAGGTTTGCCCCGAGATTGAGATCGACGGCAAGACCTACAAGATCGAGCTGGTCCCGGCTGACAACGAGTCTGCCAACGAAAAGGCCGTCTCTGCTGCCACCGACCTGATCTCTGCCGGCGTTTCCGTCGTGCTCGGCTCCTACGGTTCCGGCGTGTCCATCGCCGCTTCCGATACCTTTGCCGATGCCGGCATGCCCGCCATTGGCGTCACCTGCACCAACCCGCAGGTCACCGAGGGCAACAGCCACTACTTCCGCATCTGCTTCCTGGATCCCTTCCAGGGCACGGTTCTGGCCAACTTCGCCAAGAACGAGCTGGGCGCCAAGACCGCTTACTGCCTGGGCGAGCTGGGCAACGACTATGACCAGGGCCTCGTGCACTACTTCAAGGAAGCTGCCGAGGGCATGGGCATGAAGGTCATCACCGCCGAGTTCCCGAAGGACAGCGCGGACTTCACCTCTTACCTGACCACCGCCAAGAACGAGGGCGCGGACGTCATCTTCGCCCCCTGCTCCATCCAGTATGCGCAGCTCATCGTTGAGCAGGCCGACGCGCAGGGCATTGAGGCTTCTCTGCTGGGCGGCGACACCTGGGATTCCAACCAGATCCTCGGCGCTGCCGAGGGCAAGGACGTTGAGATCTACGTTTCCACCTTCTACGCCGAGGGCGGCGACCCCGAGTTTGAAGAGGGCATCAAGGCGTGGATCAACGAGAACGCCGAGGCCAAGACCAACAACGGCGGCAACGACATGATCGCGGCTGTCACCGTCATGGGCTACGATGCTTACTTCACCGCGCTTGAGGCCATCAAGGCCGCCGGCAGCGCTGACAAGGCCGACATCCTGGCCAAGCTGCCCTCCGTTACTTACGAAGGCGTTTCCGGCGCCATCAAGTTCAACGAGATCGGCGACGCTGTGCGTGACAGCGCTTACATCAAGCAGGCCAACACCGCTGACGTGGTTTGGGACTTCGTCACGGTTGCAACCGTTGGCTAAGCTTTACGCCTGATTTCAGAAGCAAGTTCTGAAGTGAACCAATATGGCGGGGGCAGGTCTGCCCCCGCCATGTCTGGCATTATGAGAGGCTTTCCTTATCCCCGCGTTTTGCTGATTCGGAGCGTATAAATGCGCTTCCTTTTGCGATGGCGGGCGGGCAGAATCCGGAAATAAGGCCGGATTTTTGCTTTTGCGCAGCCAAAGAAAGCGGATTTATACGCTTTGCATTTCAGGGAGAAAAGAGAAAAGGAGGAACTGCGCCATGCAAGAGTTTTTCGCCGCAAATCTGCCGTATCTGCTCTCCGGCATCTCCGCCGGCGGCCAGTATGCGCTCATCGCCGTCGGCTACACGATGGTTTACGGCATTTTGCGTTTGATCAACTTCGCCCACGGCGATGTGTTTATGGTGGCAGGCCTTGTTATGGTCTACACCACGGCAAGCTTACCCATGTATATTTCCATTCCGATTGTTCTGATCGCCACGGTGGTGCTCGGCTTTTTGATCGAGCGCGCTGCCTATAAGCCGCTGCGCAGCGCCCCGCGTATGTCGGTTATGATCTCCGCCATCGGCGTGAGCTATCTGCTGCAAAACTGCGCGCTGTACTTCACCGGCGGCCTTGCGCAGACCTATCCGGCCATCCCGTTTTTGAGCAAGAGCGTCGTGATCTTCGGCGCCACCACCAAGATGGTCACCGTCATCACCCCGATTCTCACGATCGTTCTGGTGTTCGTTCTCGTTGCGCTCATCAAGTATACGAAGATCGGCATGGCCATGCGCGCAGTGTCCAAGGATTTTGAAACCAGCCAGCTCATGGGCATCAAAATCAACTCCGTCATCAGCGTCACCTTCGTCATCGGCTGCTTTTTGGCGGCCGTCGGCTCGCTGCTGTGGTTCTCCAACTATCAGTCCATCGTGCCGACCTCCGGCTCGATGCCGGGTCTGAAGGCCTTTGTCGCGGCGGTGTTCGGCGGCATCGGCTCCATCCCCGGCGCGGTCATCGGCGCTTTCATCATCGGCATCTGCGAGAACATCATCAAGGGCGTGGGGCTGACCACGTTCTCGGATGCGTTTACCTTTGTTCTGCTCATCATCATCCTCCTCGTCAAGCCCACGGGCATCTTCGGCGAGAAGGCAACGGACAAGGTCTGAGGAGGTGCGCGGAATGAATACAACTCTTCAGCCCAAAAAGAACAAAACCGGCAGCTATATCGCCATCGTGTGCCTCGTTGTGCTGTATGCCATCCTGTTCGTGCTGGATAACTTCGTCACGGGTTCTTCCATGCTCATGCTTATGACGGTGCTGCGCAAGGGTGCGATCTATTCGCTGCTTTGCGTTTCGATGAACCTGCTCAACGGCTTTACGGGATTGTTCTCCCTCGGCCAGGCGGGCTTCATGCTCATCGGCGCGTATGCCTATTCCATCTTCTCCATCCCGAGAGATCAGCATGACACCGTTTACCAGTATTTCGGCGGCGGCGCGATCAAGTTCTCCATCGCGGAGGAGATCGGAAAGCTTCTGGGCGAGAACGCCGGCAACTGGCTTGGCGCCATCGTGGCGATCATCATCGCCGGCATTGTCGCGGCCATCTTCGCTGCGCTCATCGGCATCCCGGTGCTGCGCTTGAAAAGTGACTATCTCGCCATCGCCACGCTCGGCTTTGCGGAGATCATCCGCGCCGTGTTCCAGTGGAACGGCCTCGGCGTGATCACCAACGGCTCGAACCTGCTGCGTAAGTACCCCACCTTTGCGGACATGAAGATCGGCTCGCTGAGCTTTGCAACCGTCTTCCCTTTCCTGATCGTCACGGTCTGCATCGGCATCATCGTGCTGCTCATCAACTCGTCCTACGGCCGCGCCTTCAAGGCCATCCGCGATGACGAGGTCGCCGCCGAGGCGATGGGCATCAGCCTGTTCCGCCACAAGATGCTCTCGTTTATCATCTCCAGCTTCTTCGCCGGCGTGGGCGGCGCGCTGCTGGCCATGTTCCAGACCACGGTCGCGGCCACAGCCTTCACAACGGCCATGACCTATGAGATTCTGCTGATGGTCGTCATCGGCGGCATCGGCTCCGTTTCCGGCAGCTGCATCGCGGCCTTCCTGTATATCGCCTGCAACGAGTGGTGGCTGCGCTTCCTCGACAAGGGCGGCATCGGCAGCGTGAGCATCCCGTTTTTCCGGGACGGCTTCCGCAAGGTCGTGTTCTCCGTTGTCATCATGGTCATCGTGCTGTTCTTCTCCAAGGGCATCATGGGCGATAAGGAGCTTTCCTTCACCGGACTTGTGAACAAACTCAAAAAGCGCAAAGCCGCCCGGATTGAGGCAGCGCAGGCGCAGGAGGAGGTTGATGCGAAATGAGTGAAAACACCGTCCTCCGCGTGGAAAACGTAACCATGCAGTTCGGCGGCGTCGTGGCCGTCAACAACCTCACGCTTGAGATTCCGGAGGGCAAGATCATCGCCCTCATCGGCCCGAACGGTGCGGGCAAAACCACCGCGTTCAACTGCATCACCGGCGTGTATCAGCCGACGAACGGCAAGGTGTCCTTCCTGGGCAAACCCGTCGTCTGCGCGCACCCCACCGGCAAGATGAAAAAGCAGTACAAGGGCGAGAACGCAGAGCTTTATCTGCACGAGAGAACCCTCAACCCCACGCCCGATGCCATCACCGGCCTCGGCATCGCGCGCACCTTCCAGAACATCCGGCTCTGGAAGAGCATGACGGTGTTTGACAATGTGCTCATCGCCAAGCATATGCGCGCGAAGCAAAACGTCTTTTCCGCCACCTTCCGCGGCAACGCGAGTGAGGAAAAGCGCATGCGGGAAGAGACTCTGGCGCTGCTGGAGGAGCAGGGGCTTGACAAATTCAAGGATGAGCTGGCCACCAGTTTGCCCTACGGTCTGCAGCGCCGGCTGGAGATTGCGCGCGCGCTGGCAACCGACCCGAAGCTGCTGCTGCTGGACGAGCCGGCCGCCGGCATGAACCCGCAGGAAACGCAGGAGCTCGGCGCTTTTATCCGGCAGATCCGCGAAAAATATGACCTCACCGTGTTCCTCATCGAGCACCACATGGATCTGGTCATGCGCATATCCGATTATATTTATGTCATCGACTTCGGCAGTGAGATCGCGCAGGGCATTCCGGAGGAGATTCAGTCCAATCAGCGCGTGATCGACGCATATCTGGGGGTGGCGGAAGATGAGTGAGAGCATACTCAGCGTACAGGATCTGAAGGTCAATTACGGCGGCATTGAAGCCGTCAAGGGCATCAGCTTTGATGTGCCCGCCGGCGAGATCGTCACGCTCATCGGCGCCAACGGCGCGGGCAAAAGCTCCACGCTGCGCACCATCGCGGGTCTCGTGAAGCCGAAAACCGGCAAAATCAGCTTCAATGGCGCGGACATCACCGGCGCGGACCCGAGCAGCATCGTGCAAAAGGGCGTCATCCTCGTGCCCGAGGGGCGCCGCATTTTCCCGGACCTGACCGTGCAGGAGAATCTGCGCATCGGCGCCTATCTCCGCAAGGACGATCTGACCGATGACCTCAACTGGGTCTACGATCTCTTCCCCCGTCTGAAGGAGCGTTCCTGGCAGGCGGGCGGCACGCTCTCCGGCGGCGAGCAGCAGATGCTGGCAGTCGGCCGCGCGCTGATGAGCAGACCGAAGATCATCATGATGGATGAGCCCTCGCTGGGCCTCGCGCCGCTGATCGTCAAGGGAATTTTTGACATCATCCGTGAGATCAACAAGCAGGGCGTGACCGTGCTTCTGATCGAGCAGAACGCCAACATGGCGCTTAAGACGGCGGACTGGGCCTACGTCATGGAAACCGGAAGAATCACCATGTCCGGCACCGGCAAGGAGCTGCTGGAAAACGACGATGTCAAAGCCGCCTACCTCGGCAGCGGAAAGTGAATATTTGCCATGCACCAACCGGGACGGCCTTGTGGCCGCCCCGGTTTTTCGCGCCGCGCCGCCGCAAGTCTCCCGCAGCTTCTCTCCTTCCCACGCCTCTCGCTTCTCCGCTCCACCCCCCCCCCCCGCGCCGCCGCACTCATCTCTCCGCTCCACCCCATCCCCCCCGCGCCGCCGCACTCTCCCCGCCTCTCCGCCTCCGCTCCACCCCATCTCCCGCCGTTCTCTTTACACCTCCGCGCATCCCAATCTCCACCCCATTTCCCCACGGCGCATCCGCTTGACAGAAATTGCCGTCTGGGTTAGAATAGTGCTATACACAACGGAAAGGAAGGAATCCCATGGAAAAGAACGAATTTATGGTTGACCTGAAAACCCTGCGGGAAACCTGGACGGGCCGCGTCGGCCACAGCATGCGTCCGGACGGCAAGGCCGCTTCCGACGTCATCAAGGTCGTCGACGAGGAAGGCCCGCACAGACTTTACCGCTTCCATGACAGCCGGATGCATCCGACTGATAAGAGCGCCGACCCCGACATCACCCAGATGCCCCACTTCCACTATCACAGCCACGAAACCTTCTTCGTGGACAGCGGCAGCATCTATCTTTACATCGACGGCATGCGTGCCAAGGCCGTGAAGGGTGACATCGTGCATCTCCGCCCCGGCCAGGCCCACGGCTTCTATTATTTTGAGGAGACCAAGTGGCGCGGCACCTTCCACGACCATGAGCTTTACACGGAGTTTGACGATGTGGCCAGAGTCAAGCAGTATATGCCCGAGCTGGCAAACGATCCGGAGCTCAACGCCCTGAATGCCCGCGGCCGTATGGACTCCTATGCCATCGAGCCCTTCCTGTTCAAGGACGTCGCGCCCGAGGATTGCTACGGCATCAAGAACGTCAACCGTCCGCACGCGGCCTATGAATTCCCCGGCGTGAGCATGCGCGTGATCATCGAGCGCTGGGAGAACTCCGGCATCAAGGAGCTCAACTGCGCCGTTATGGAGCCGGGCTTCACCGCCCAGTGGATTCAGTATCCGACGCTGAAGGAAGTTTTCTACGTCCGCAGCGGCAAGGTGAAGTTCAACATCGCGGGCAAGGAATTCATCGCGGATGACGAGTGCGTCGTCATCGCGCCGCGCTACGCCCCGCGCAGCATCGAGGTTCTGGAAAAGACCGAGATGTACGACACCGGCGGGCAGAGCTACTGGTCCCTGTTCCTGCAGAGCTATGAGTCCATCAAGCATCACGACCCCGCGCGTCTCACGAAGGAGACCGTCGATGCGCTCAAGAAGCGCTTTGACATCCAGATCGAAAGCATCGGCATGAAATAAACCCTTCCCCGAAACGGACAAAGACCGCCTCTGAAAAGAGGCGGTCTTTTTTTGCACTTTGCGCGCAGGAATCTTTCCCCCGCGGCTTGATTTTCTGTTTCAGTTCTGCTAAGATAGTTGGGTTATCTCATCAGAAAGGTTCGATGGACAGAAATGAAACAGCGTTTAGGCAAATATTTCGGCACGCGGGCATTTTATCGAATGGTCATCGCGCTGATTATCCCCATGATTGTGCAGCAGGGCGTGACGAGCTTTGTCAACCTGCTCGACAATATCATGGTCGGCGCACTCGGCACGGCAGCAATGTCCGGCGTGGCCATCGCCAACCAGCTTTTCTTTGTTTACAACATGATTATCTTCGGCGGCATGTCCGCTGCGAGCATCTTCGGCGCGCAGTATTTCGGCAGCGGCGATTATGAGGGCATGCGCTGCACAACGCGCATCAAGCTGATTTTCGGCCTGCTGATCACGGTGGTCGTGACGCTCATCTTCGTCTACGCCGGCAAGGATCTCGCGCTGCTCTTCCTCGACAATCAGGCCAACTCGGGCGTGGACACCACGTACATACTCGACTGCACCCTCAGCTATATCCGCATCATCCTCTGGGGTCTGCCGCCCTTCTTCATCGTGCAGTGCTATTCCGGCACGCTGCGCGAGTGCGGCGAAACCGTCATTTCGATGATCGCGAGCGTCTGCGCCATCGTTGTGAACCTTGTGTTCAACTGGCTGCTGATCTTCGGCAAGCTCGGCTTCCCGGCTCTGGGCGTGCGCGGCGCGGCGATCGCAACGGTGCTCGCGCGCTATGTTGAGCTGGCCATCATCCTGATTTACACCCATGCAAAAGCCAAAAAGTTCCCCTTTGTGCCGGGGCTTTACCGCAACTTCTTCCGCATCCCCGCTTCGCTCGTGGGCCGCGTTGTGGTCAAAGGCTGGCCGCTGCTCATCAATGAAGCGCTCTGGTCCTTCGGCACAACCTTCATCAACCGTTATTACTCCACGCACGGGCTGAACGTCGTTGCGGCGCTGAACATCCAGTCCACCGCATGGCAGCTTTTCAGCATCATCATGATGGCCTCGGGCAACGCCGTGAGCATCCTCGTCGGGCAGAAGCTCGGCGCGGGCGAGATTGAGGAGGCCAAGGACGTGGACCGCAAGCTGCTGTGCTTCACCGTTTTGAGTCACATCGTCATCGGCGCCATCGCCATCGCCTTGTCCGGCCTCGTGCCGCGCATGTATAACACCGAGCAGGACGTGCGCGATCTTGCCCAGTGGTTCCTGATCGTCATGGGCATGACGCTGCCCATCCATTCTTACATCCACGGCGCCTATTTCACCATCCGCTCCGGCGGCCGCACCTTCGTCACCATGCTGTTTGACAGTGTTTACACCTGGTGCATCCCGGTGATTCTTTCCTGGCTGCTGTGCAGCTACACGTCGCTGTCCATCTTCGCCATTTATTTCATCGTGCAGTTCTCCGACCTCATCAAGGTCGGCATCGCGGTTCCGATGCTGCGCTCCGGCTTCTGGGCGAAGAACATCATCAGCGGCATCGACAGCAAGCCGAATCAGGCTTAACGCCGCAAGCCCCGCAAAGCATAATCCCCCGCAGGCGCAGACATCCCCCCGCAGGCGGACTACAGCCCGCGCACCGCGGGCAAAAATCCCGCCGCCGCATTCGCAAGCAAAAAAATCCCCCCGCCGCGAAAGCGGCAGGGGGATTTCTTATTTCCGTTTTGCCTTAGCCCGCGAAATCCACGCGGATGCTTCCGGCGCCGTTTTGCAGATAAAGCGTCTTTGCGCCCTGGCCGAGCGTTGTATACCCGGCGCTGTAACTGTGGCCGTCACAGGTAACTTTGCCCGCGCCCGCGGAAATGCGCGCGGTGTAGTCCGCCGCGCTGCCAGAGAGCGTCAGCGCAGCCGTTCCGGCCGCCACGTCCACGCTGCAATAGCTTTCAACCGCCGCCTGCAGCTTCACATTGCCCGCGTCGGCGCGCAGCTGCAGCGTCTGTGCCTGCAGCGAGGAAAGCTCCATCGTGCCCGCGGAGAGCGTGATCTCCGCCTCCTGCGCCGAAAGCTGCGTCGCTGTCAGCACACCGGCCTGCATTTCGATCTTCAGCTTCTGCGCATCCAGCCCCTCAATCTGCGCGCGGCCGGCCTGCAGTTGCAAATCCGCCTGCGCAAGATTCAGCTCCGCCGGCAGATAGATGCAGATCTCCGGCGTGTTCCGCCGCAGCAGCAGAAGGCGGGAGAGCTTGTCCGCCCAGGAAGGGCTGTCCTGCTCCCGAACGGTGAGGCAGCCGTCCTCCAGCGTGCAGAAAAAGCCGTTTTCGATGACGTTTTTCGCCTCGACGCGCAGCTCCTCGCCGCGCATAAGCGTCACTTCACCCACGAGCGCTTCCACATGCAGCGTCTGCACTTCTTCGGCTTCAAAACTCTGATTATAATTGGTCAGCATCACGCGATTGCGCAGATCGCCGATGCCGCCGCCCGAAAACAGCGACACAGCCATCGTCGCAACGCCAAGCAGCACCAAAATGCCGGCAAGAATCAGAACGATTCTCCAAACGGTTTTCATCGCGCACGCTCCTTTCCGGTCTTGCGGCGGAAAATGCCGCGATAGGTTCCGCGGATGCCCGCGGTGATCAGCCGCAGAAGCACGATCAGCAGCCAGATCGCAAACCACAGCAGCACAAGACCGATCGCCAGCAGAATGGCCGCCGCGCCGATCATCAGCAGGGCGTCCGGAACTTTGTCAAAGGCCCATATCGCGCTGATGACAAGGCCGCCGCAGCCGGCCACACAGGCCAGACCCAGCGCAAGGAACAGGGCGAACAGCACGATCGCCAGCGCGTATTGCACCACGATCAGCGGAATCCACAGCCAGCAGGTGAACAGCATCACCAGCGTCACCGCCCAGCCCGGAATGCGATATTCCATCAGCTCGGTGTCCGGCTCCGGCGCAGCCTTGGGAATCAAAAACTCCGGCGGGGGCGCCAGCTCCACAAAAACGGGCTCGTGCGCGGGCTTGCTTTCCGGCGCGGGCTCGGCAGGCGCTTCGGCCTCAACTTCGGCTTCTTCCCCGGCTTCTTCCCCGGCTTCTTCCCCGGCTTCGACTTCCGCCTCCGGCTCCGCTTCGGCTTCGGTTTCCGCCTCGACAGGGGCTTCCGTCTCGGCTTCTTCCACAGCTTCCGCCTCGACTTCAGTTTCCGTTTCAACTTCGGCTTCCGCTTCCGTTTCGACTTCAACTTCCGGTTCCGCTTCGGCTTCTACTTCGACTTCAGCTTCAACTTCAACTTCGACTTTGGTTTCGGTTTCGGCCTCTGCCCCGGTTTCGGTTTCGGTTTCGGTTTCGGCTTCAACCTCAACCGGCACTTCCGCTTCGACCTCCGCCTCCGCATCACAGAGCGTTTCGGTCTCGGCCTCGAATTCGTCCTCCGGCGCTGCCTCAGCCCCGCCGACGTCAAAGACCGGCTCGCCAAGCTTGTACGCGCGGAAAATCTCCACCGCGACCTTCGTGGCCGAGCCGTATTCCGCGAGCAAAAGCTGCTCACCCTCCGGCCCCGCCTCGCTGAGTCTGCGCTCATACTCGCGCAGCGTCCGCGCGCGCTCCTCCTCCGTCATGAAGGACAGGAGCTTGCCGAGGTCCGTCAAAAACATATTACGGTTCATATCATCTCTCCTTCAGAAAGGGCGCCCTTCCGCCATCGGAAGGTGCGTCGCTTCCCGTCGAATTATGTCAATTAAGATCCGAGCTTATTATAGGTTGCACATTATGGCTTGTCAAGCGCATTCCCATACAGTTTTGCACGGAAATCCATCATTTTTGCCGCAAATGCATACAATATAAGCGCCGGATTTTCCAAAATCCGGCGCTTTTTGCTCTCATCAAAACGGCCCTTTGCGCCTTAGCTTTCCAGCTCGATCTCCCGCATGCGCAGGCTGCCGCCGCCGAGCTTGATGTAGTACAGCGCGTCCGCCTCCAGCGGGCCGAAGGCGAAATAGCCCGCGCTGTCCGTGCAGGCCGCGCCGAGCAGCCGGTATTCCCCCGCCTCCTCAACGCGAAACAGCATCGCCAGCACATCCGCTGCGGGCGCGCCCGCCCCGTCCACAACGCGCGCGCAAACCGCGCCGCGCGCCTCCGGAGCGGGATGCACCGTCACGCGCACCTGTTCGCCCTTCGCCGGGCGAAAATAAAAGCCCTGATAGCTATGCAATGTCCTCGCTCCCATCCGATTCCAAGCGCGGCAGCATCTCCCCCCGCCGCGGTGTATTTTTCCACCCGCCAGAGCACAAGTCTCCGCGCCAGGCGCCCACCCATCTCCCCCGGCGGCACCCGGCTTGCCGCAATGCGGATTCACCCGCGCTTTCGGCGGCTTGCCTTCCGCGGACACGCCCCGCTGCCAAGCAGCCGCCGTCCACTCCACCCAACATCCCCGGCGGCGACATCCCCGCTGCGCCGCAAGCCCATAGCGCCGCGCCGCGCTCCCGAAACTGCGCTTCCACGTGCAGCCGCCCTCCCTCCATCCCCCGCGCCTTCGGCGGCAGATTCCCCCTCGCGCCGCCTCCCAGCCGCGCTTTGCTCCATACTATGACGCTGCGAGCCCACCGGTGCTTGACAAGCCGCGCCGTTGCGGATAAAATATAGAGGTTACACAGGTAATCCCGCCCCCTCGCGGTGCGCGACTCTGTGCAAAACGAAGCAAGACTAAACCGGCGGAGGGCCTTTGCGCGCTTCGTCTTTAAGGAGAGAAGAGAAATGGCCAAAGATAAGAAGGTTGAGCAGATCACCGATATGGAGGTTGATTTTGCCCAGTGGTATACGGACATCTGCCGCAAGGCGGAGCTGGTGGAGTATGCCTCCGTCAAGGGTTTCACCATCCTGCGCCCCTATGGCTACGCGATTTGGGAGAACATTCAGAGCATTCTTGACGGCATGTTCAAAAAGACCGGCCACGTCAACGTGGCGATGCCGGTTCTGATTCCCGAGAGCCTGCTGAAGAAAGAGGGCGAGCTGGTCAACGGCTTCGCGCCGGAGGTTGCCTGGGTCACCATGGGCGGCAGCGAACAGCTGGAAGAGCGCCTTGCCTTCCGCCCCACTTCGGAAACCATGTTCTGCGACCATTGGCACAGCGTGCTGCATTCCTGGCGCGAGCTGCCGATGCTCTATAACCAGTGGTGCTCCGTCATCCGCTGGGAAAAGACCACGCGGCCCTTCCTGCGTTCGCGCGAGTTCTGGTGGCAGGAGGGTCACACCATCCACGAGACCGCCGAGGAGGCGCAGGCCGAAACCGAGCAGCAGCTCAACTGCTATGCCGATTTCTTTGAGAACATCCTCGCCATCCCCGTCGTGCGCGGCCGCAAGACGGAGAAGGAAAAGTTCGCCGGCGCGGAAGCAACCTATACGGTTGAGTGCATGATGAAGGACCGCAAGTCCCTGCAGGGCGCGACCTCGCACTATTTTGGCGACAAGTTCTCCCGCGCTTACGACGTCACCTTCACGGGACGCGACAACAAGCTGCAGTATCCTTTCCAGACCTCCTGGGGCTCCACCACGCGCATGATCGGCGCGATCATCATGACGCATGGCGACAACAACGGCCTCGTCCTGCCCCCGAAAATTGCGCCCGTCCAGGTCATCGTGCTGCCCGTGGCGCAGCATAAAGAGGGCGTGCTGGAAAACGCGGCCAAGCTGCGTGACCGTCTGCTCGAGGCGGGCCTGCGCGTGAAGATGGACGACAGTGACAACTCCATGGGCTGGAAGTGCGCGCAGCACGAGATGAAGGGCGTGCCGCTGCGCGTGGAGTGCGGCCCGCGCGATATGGAAGCCGGCCAGTGCGTGCTCGTGCGCCGCAACGACGGCGAGAAGATCACGGTCAAGATGGAAGACCTCGAAAGCGCCGTCATTGAGCAGCTGGACATCGTCCACAACATGATGTTTGAAGCCGCGAAAAAGAACATGGACGACAACACCTATGAGGCCGCCACGGTCGAGGAGGCCGTTGCCCTGCAGAAGGAACACGGCGGCTTCATCAAGACCAAGTGGTGCGGCGATCTCGCCTGCGAGATGGCCATGAAGGAGCAGGGCGGCATGTCCTCCCGCTGCATGCCTCTTGCGCAGAGCGGCACGGTCGGCAAATGCGTCTGCTGCGGCAAGGAAACCACAACGGATATCTATTGGGGCGTCGCATATTGATCTCCCCAAGCGCATAAATACAGAAAAACAGGGTCACCCACCATCGGGTGACCCTGTTTCTTTTCCCAAACCCCGCAGCCTGCCTTTGCACCCCGTTTCCAAACACAGGCAAAGCCCAAACGCGCGCCGCGTGGCCGCTTTCTCCCAAACGCAGGCCACCTCCCATCGAACGCGCCTTCCCCCAAACGCAAAGCGGGTGCGCAGCGGTTTCCTCCGCGGCGCACCCGGTTCTTATTTTATCTTTTGCGGCTTATTTCTCTTTTTTCGCCGGCAGGCGCAGCAGCACTTTTTCCACGCGCAGCCCGTCCGCGAGCAGCACCGTGAAGTGCAGATCTTCATACCAAATCTCCGCGCCCGTCTCCGGGAAACCGCGATAAAGCTCAATCATCCAGCCGCCGACGGTGGCGGATTCGATCTCCTCATCCAGCTTCTCCCGCTCGATGAACTCCAGGAAATCGCCAATCGGCAGGTCGCCGTCCAGCTCAAAGGTGTCCGGCCCCTTTTCCGTGATCTCGTGCACGACCTCGTCCGTCTCGTCCCAGATGTCGCCCACGATCTGCTCGAGCACGTCCTCCATCGAGAGCACGCCCGCGGTTCCGCCGTAATCGTCCGTCACGATGGCCAGATGCTGCTTGGCGCGGCGCATATGGCTGAGCACGTCCGGCAGACGCATGGTTTTGTAAACGTAGCAGGGCGGCATCAGCAGCGCGCGCAGGTCGAACTGCTCGGCGTCAATGCGCGCCTTGAAGAAATGGTTGAGGTACAGTACGCCAATGACGTTGTCGATGCTCTCCTCGTAAACCGGCAGGCGGGAATACGAGGTCTGCTCAATGCGCTGCAGAATCTCGTCCCAGTCGTCGTCAATATCGATGGCCTCGACGTCCACGCGCGCGGTCATCGCCTCGCTCGCGGCGATTTCGGAGAAATCCAGCGCCGCCTGCAGCAGCTCGGAGCGGTCCTCGTCGATCACGCCCTCGTCCTCGACGGTCTCGATGATCGTCTGCAACTCCTCCACAGCCTCCTCGTCCGGGTCAATGTCCGGATCCGGCTTGGGCTTATCCTTGCCGATGAGCAGCTTCACCAGCCCCACAACAACCCAGCGCACGGGCGTGAGCACAATGGCGAGCGCCCAAATGAACGGGGCAAAGGCCATGGCAAGGCGGTTGGCGTTCTTTTTCGCCACGATTTTCGGCATGGTCTCGCCGAAGATGATCACGAGGATCAGCACGATGGCGGTGGCAAGCGCCGTATATTTCTCGCTGCCCGTCAGCAAAATGGCCGTGACGGTCGCCAGCGAGGAGGAGGCGATGTTCACAAGGTTGTTGCCGATCAGGATGGCAGAGAGCGTGTCGTCATAGCGGTCGCAGATCTTGCCCGCGAGCGCAGCCGAGCGCTTGCCGTCCTCCGCGGCGCTGTCCAAACGCATGCGGTTGGCCGAGGAAAAGCTCATCTCCGAAGCGGAGAAGAACGCGGAAAAGGCAACGCAAACGATGATGCCGATGAAATACAGCGGAGAAATCATTTCGCAGCCTCCTCTCCCTCATCGCCGGCAAGCGGCGGATAGAAGCGCAGCGACACGATGCGGTTTTTCTTCTTGGACTCCACGCTCACGCGCAGGCCGTTGTATGTAAACTCCTCGCCCTCGTCGGGCAGGCGTTCAAACTGCTCACAGGTCCATTCGCCGATGATCTGATGCTCGAAATCCACATCGTCCGGATCCTCGAAGCCGACCAGCTCAAAGGCTTCCTCCACGGAGAGCTCCGCCTGCAGAAGGCAGCTGCCGTCCGCCTGCGGCACACAGGGCTCGACGACGATGTCGTCCTCGTCCCAGATTTCGCCGACCAGCTCTTCGAGAATGTCCTCCACCGTGACGATGCCGAGCATGCCGCCGTAACTGTCCGTCACGATGGCGATGTTGCGCTTTTTGCGGCTCATCTCGGTTAAAAGCTCATCGATCTTCGTGCTGCGGTGGATGAAATACGGCTCATCCAGCAGCGGCAGCAGCTCGACCGATGCGCCCTCGCGCATATAGGCCTTGAGATATTTGCGGATCTGCAGCACGCCGATGACATTGTCAATGCTGCCGCGATACACGGGCAGGCGGGAGTGGCGATAGCTCTTGATGCGCGCGAGAATTTCCTCGCAGTCGCTTTCCGCATCCAGCGCGGCAACGTCCACGCGGGGCGTGAGCACGCTCTCCGCGGTCACATCCGCAAACATGAGGGCCGACTGCACAAGCTCGCCGCGCTCAGAGCCCAGCTCGCCCTCGTCGGTCATGTTCTCAATGATGTCGTAAAGCTCCTCCTCCGTCACGGTAACGGCAGTGTCACCCTTCGTCAGCCGCGCAACGCCGCGGCCGATCGCCGTCAGGATAAAGGAAATGGGCGAGAAAATCTTCATAAAAAAACACAGCGAAGCCGACACAGCCAGAGAAATTTTCTCGCTGTGTTTCTTCCCTATGCTCTTTGGCAGCATTTCTGCGGCAAAGAACACCACAATCGTCGTCACAACGGTGGCCAGCGCCGTTGCGCTCAGGCCCCAAAGGCGCGTTGCAAACAGCGTGGAAAGCGACGCCACAACCAGATGCGTGACGTTCGTTCCGATGAGAACGGTCGTGATGGCTTTGTCAAAATTGTCGAGAATATACATCGTGCGCTGGGCACGGGCGTCCCCCCGCTCCAGCCGCGTTTTGATGCGGATGCGGCTCACGGAGGCAAGCGCTGTTTCCGCCACGGCGAAATACGCAGCGCAAAGCAGCAAAATGATGATCGCAACAGGAATCAGAAGTAACTTAGGCCAACTGTCGGGGTCCATTTAAGACGAGCACACTCCTTTTTTCCGGGAAAAATAATAATGATTTTTGATTATATCACGGTTCTTCCGCCGCGTCAACCGACATCCGGCGGCTTGGCGGCGGGGCAGACAACGGTTTTGCGTCCTTGCGTCGGAAAACTCAGTCGTCATCGCGCAGCGAGGCGAGCAGCTTTTGCGTGTAGGGATGCTGCGGCGCGGAATAGATCTCCGCCGTGTCGCCCATCTCCACGATGCGCCCTTTTTCCATCACCATCACGCGGTCACAAAGCTGATAAATAACGTTCAGATCGTGCGAGATGAACAGATAGCTCAGCCCCAGATCCTCCCGCAGCTCGCGCAGAAGCTGCAGAATCTGCGCCTGAATGGTCACATCCAGCGCGCTGACGGGCTCATCCGCGATGAGCAGCTTTGGGCGCTGGATGAGCGCCACGGCGATGGACACACGCTGGCGCTGTCCGCCGGAGAGCTCCCGCGGCAGGCGGGAGGCATATTCCTCCCCGAGTCCCACGCGCTCGAGCATATCTATCACACGGCGCTTGCGCTCGGCTGCGTCGTATTTTCCGAAGATGCGCAGCGGCTCCTCCACAATCCAGCCCACGCTGCGCGCGGGATTGAGGCTGCCGAAGGGGTCCTGAAACACCATCTGCGGCCGCTTGCTGTGATGGATAATCTCGCCGGAGATGTCCTCATGGATGCCGAGGATGGCCTTGCTGAGCGTGCTTTTTCCGCAGCCGCTCTCCCCCACGAGGCCGAGAATCTCCCCCTCGCGCAGCGTGAAGCTGACATCCTGCAAAATGTCCGTGCGCCGTTTTTTTCCGAACAGCCCCGCCGTGGTATACCACGCGCTGAGCCCGCGCACCTCCAGTATCGGCTGTGTCATGGCGTATCTCCTTCCGCAAATCCCCGTCGTCCGTCAATGCGGGGGATGGCGGCGATCAGTTTTTGTGTGTAAGGATGCTGGGGCGAAGAATAGATCTGCGCCGTGTCGCCCATCTCCACGATGTGACCGTTTTGCATCACGGCCACGCGCGAGCACAGCCGCCGCACGACGTTGAGATCGTGCGAGATGAACAGGATGCCCATGCCGCTCTCGCGGTTGATGCGCCGCAAAAGCTTCAGAATCTGCGCCTGCACGGTCACATCCAGCGCGGTCGTCGGCTCGTCGGCAATCAAAAGCTTCGGCCGCGTGATGATGGCAGCGGCGATCATCGCGCGCTGCCGCTGGCCGCCGGAGAGCTGATGGGGATATTTCCGGTAGCAGACTTCCGGCTCGGGCAGCTCCACCGCCGCCATCGCCTCCAGCGCGCGCGCCTTGCGCTCGGCGGGAGAGAGCTTTGTGTGCAGCAGCAAGCTCTCCTCCACCTGCGCGCCGACGCGCATCGTGGGGTCAAGGCTCGTCATCGGCTCCTGAAAGATCATGCTGATCTCCGCGCCCTGCAGCTTTCTAAGCTCCTCGCGCGGACAGCTGAGCAGCTCTTTGCCCTCAAACTCCACCGTGCCGGAGGCCTTCGCGCGGTTGCGGCCGATGAGCCCCGCGATGGTCAGCGCCGTGACGGTTTTGCCGCTGCCGCTCTCCCCCACAAGGCCGAGGCAGTCGCCCGACGCCATGTCAAAATCAATGCCGTGGACGGCCTCGCCGTCCTCAAAAGCGATGTGCAGATCGCGGACCTTCAGCATGTCGGTTCCCCCAATCCCTCACTGAGCAGGCTAAAGCCCAGAATCAGCAAAATGATGGCAAGGCCCGCGCCCAGCGCCATCCACGGCACGGAGAACAGATAGGCCTGACTGTCCGAAAGCATGCGGCCGAGGCTCGCCTCCGTGGGCGAAACGCCGATGCCGAGAAAGCTCATGCCCGCCTCCGCGAGCACGGCGTTGTTAAAGCCGATGGCGATGCCGCGCAGCAGCGTTTTGCCCACATTGGGCAGGATGTGCACGAACATCACGCGAAGATGCCCCGCGCCCATGAGCCGGGCGGAGCGGACGTAATCGAGATTCTTTTGCGCGGCGAACTCCGTGCGCACAATGCGCGCAAAGCTCGGGATGAACAGCAGCCCGAGCGCCAAAATGACGTTGTATTTTCCCGGCCCCGTGAGGCTGAGAATCACCAGCGCGAGCAAAATGCTCGGAAAGGCGGCGAGCGTATCGTTCACGCGCATGAGCCCCTCGTCCACCAGTCCGCCGAAATAGCCGGTGAACGCGCCGATGATCACGCCGAACACAGCGCCGATGATCACCGTGCACAGCGCGATGAACAGCGTCGCGCCCGAGCCGGTCAGCACGCGGGAGAAGATGTCCCGCCCGAAGTTGTCCGTGCCAAGCAGATGCTGAAAGCTCGGCGGCGCTGCGCGCAGCATGCCGATCTCGTTGGGGTCATAGGGCGTCCAGAACTGCCCGACGATAATCAGCAGAATCATCAGCCCCGCGATGATCGCGCCCGATATAAGGTTTTTGTTTTTTCCAATACGCATGGTTTTTTCCTCACCGGTCAGTTCAGCCGCAGACGCGGGTCAAGGAACTGGTTGACGATGTCCGCAAGGGTGTTGACCACCATCACGATGCACGCGAGGATCACAACGATCGCCTGCACAACGGGATAGTCGCGGTTGCCGATGGCGCTCAGCAGCAGTCTGCCAAGTCCCGGAATGCCGAAGACCTGCTCAATGATGATGCTGCCGGCCACGATGTCCGCCAGCGTGAAGGCCAGAAAGGTCACAACAGAGAGCATGGCGTTTCGCAGCAGATGGCGGCGCATCACGCCCGAGGTGCTGTTGCCGCGGCTGTAAGCCGTGCGGGCATAGTCCTTGCCGTATTCGGTCAGCAGGTTGCCGCGCAGCAGCTTGATGACCATCGTGCTCTTGGGCAGCGCGATGGCCAGCGCCGGGAAGAACAGATAGCCCCAGTAGCCCCAGAAGCTCTCCTGTGCCGAAACGAAGTTGCCCGGCGTAAACCATTTGAGCACGAGGCCGAACAGGTATGTAAAGAGAATGCCGATAAAAAAGGGCGGCACGCTCATCACGATCTGATTGAGTGTGGAGAAAATGCGGTCCACAACCGAGCCCGCGCGCCAGGCAAGGCGCATACCCACCGGGATCGAAATGACAATCACCAGCAGGAAGCTCAGAATGGACAATCCCGCTGTCACGGGCAGCTTATCCGCAAGCAGCTCGGAAACCGGGCAGCGATAGTTGTAGCTCACGCCGGGATCGCCCGTGACGAAACCGCCGAGCCAGCGGAAATAGCGCGAGACGACGCTGCCGTTAAGATCCAGCTCCTCCCGCAGCGCCGCGACCTTTTCGGGCGTTGCGCTCGTGCCGAGGATTTTCGCCGTCGGGTCGGCGGGAATGATCTGAAAGGCGAGAAAGGCCACAATGGAAACAAGCAGAAGCGTCACGACCAAAACGGCCAGCTTCCTGATAATATAGCGCATTCTCCCGCCTCCTTTTCTGTATTTTTGCCTGAATTTTTCTTCTGTGAAAACGCTTTGCGGCGTTCGGCAGGACGGGAAACGTGTTTCCCGTCCTGCCGCTTTCAAATCGCTTACTTGTAATAGACCGTGGAAAGATCCATCGCGTAGATCGGATAGAACTTATAGCCGTCGAGCGTGCTCTTCATCGCGACGAGGTCGCACAGGTCCTGAATATACAGGTTTGCCGCCTGCTCGGTGAGAATGGTCTCGCAGCGCTTGAACAGCTCGGTCTGTTCCGCGTCGTCCACGCAGGCGCAGGCCTCGGCATAGACGCGGTCATATTCCGCGTTGGAGAAATTGCTGATGTTGCTGGAGGAATCGCTCCGCCAGCGATCCAGCAGCGCCTGAGCGGTGAGGGTCTTGGCATCAAAGCCCACGACGGTGGCCTCGTAATTGCGGCCCTGATAGATGTCGGACAGCCAGGTACTCCACTCGACAATGTTGATGCTGGCATCCACGCCGATGGCGCGCAGCTGCTCGACCACGACCGTGGCCGTGTCCACGTGCGGCGCGTAGTTGGAGGGAACGGTGATCACCAGCGGGAAACCGTCCGGATATCCGGCCTCAGAGAGCAGCTCCTTGGCCTTTTCCACGTTCGTGGGATAGTAATCGGCCAGCTCGGGCATGAAGTATTTGCCGAAAGCGGGATAGATGCTGCTGCCCAGCGCCGTGCCGCGGCCGTCCGCGAGGAAGAGCATGATCTGCTCGCGGTCGATGGCATAGCTCAGCGCCTGCCGCACCCGAACGTCATTGAGCGGCTCAACGGCGTTGTTCAGATACACCGCCTGCACCAGATTCATCGTGCCCTCGAGGACGGTGAAATCGCTGCCCAGCTCATTGGTCTGCACCTGCGTCAGATGTGCGCAGAAATCCACAGCGCCCGACTTGAGCGCCATGACAATCGCCGTGGCGTTGTCAAAAATGCGAAATTCCACCTTTTCCAGCTTCGCCTTCTCGCCCCAATACTCGTCGAAGCGCTCGACGATGAAATTCTGCTGCGGCGTGCGGGAAACGTAGCGGAAGGGGCCCGTGCCGACCGGCGCGGTGGCCTGATCGTCGTAATCCGCGGGGATGATGGCCGCTGTGAGTCTGGCCAGAAATGCGGTGTTGCCCTCCGTCAGCGTGATAACGATGGTTTTCTCGTCCGGTGCCTCGACGCTCTTCACAGCCTCGAAACCGTCAACCAGTGTCGCCCCGTCCTCTCCCTTGCTCATGCAGCGCTCGAGAGAATACAAAACATCCCCGACCGTCACCAACTCGCCGTTATGGAACCGGACACCCTCGCGCAGCTCGAACGTGAAGACATCTGCTTCCTTGGAAACGACGTATTTCTTGGCGACAGCGGGGAGCAAATTGCCTTCACTGTCGGGCTTGACAAGCCCTTCAAATACGTTGAACAGAACTTCCCTGGTTCCTGCGGCCTCCATGTGGTGAGGGTCAAGACTGTCATCCAGATCCTGCGCAATGGCGACGACAATGCCGTTCTTGCCGGAATCGGATGCGGGCGAGCCGGAAACCGAACCTTCGTTGCCTTCTGTGCCGCCGGGCTTGCCGTCTCCGCAAGCGCAGAGTACCGCTGCCAGGCACATAACAGCCATCAGGAGGGCAAGAATCTTCCAAATTCTTTTCATGTGATCTTCTCCTTGCCTTGGCTGCTCACGGCAGAATCCCGCCGCGCAGCCTCATGATTTTGGCTCATTCTATATTTAATTGTGAGCAGAAGCAGTATACTCAAAACTTCCCCGTCTGTCAAGAGCCTCGCGCATCCGGACAGAGAAACCGCACCGTTTGCCGCGAAAGGCAGCGCGCCCCCGCTGCAAAAAGCCCAAGCGGCGAAGGGTTCTTCCCTCCGCCGCTTTATCCAGATAACATGTCAGCTAATTATTTAGTCATTTCCAGCATCTAAAGTTTACATCTGATATTTCTCCTGAAAACTTTTGAATATTACAAGAATATTCAAAATAATAGAAGCCCAAACCTTTTCCGTACTCATCTAGTTTATACCAGTTGCCTTTGACAGAAACCTTAACCGACCTCTCGTCGGCTCCTATTCTTTCGATTGTAGCTGCTTCAAATCCCTTTATGGAAGAATCACCTTCTTCTCGGCAGCATGCATTGATAGCTCCCTGCTTCGCAATTTCCATTATCCGACTCCAAGCAAGTTCTTTGGGTTCTGACGTCGTTGTTACTTCAGGAGTGTCATAGCCGCACGCTGCAACCCCCACAATCATAACCAATGCCAAAATTAAAACAATCAGCTTTTTCATTATTTCCCCTCCGATTTTCTTCTATCGATATCATAATTGATATCATTTTACATATCATATTGTAATATATCTCCATTCTTCTTGTCAATATAAAATAATATTAAAAAAGCAAGGAGTGTGCGTACTGTGAATGAACCCAAAAATGATGTGCTAAAATTAAAGCGACGCGGCGAGGACGGCAACAAAGTTATCACAGTCAGAATTAAAGAAGATACTCTTAGCGAAATTGATCGGATTGCAAAAGAAATCAATTATTCTCGAAATGAGTTAATCAATATTATTTTGGAACACGGCATAAAAACAATCGAAATCGAATAGTTGCTATAAAGCTTTTCATAGAAAAACACTCCTGATCTCTTGGGATACGCTCGATCCCATAAATCAGGAGTGTTTTTCCTCTCTGTTCGCTTTTATGCGCTTTAGAAGCTGCCCGCCTTGCGGCGCAGCGAGAGGCAGTCGGCAATCATGGCGATGAACTCGCTGTTCGTGGGCTTGCCCTTGATGTTAGAAACCGTGTAGCCGAAAAAGCGCTGCAGCGTCTCCAGATCGCCGCGGTCCCACGCCACCTCAATGGCGTGGCGGATGGCGCGCTCCACGCGCGAGGGCGTCGTCTGGAACTTCCGCGCCACGGCGGGATAGAGCGCCTTGGTCACGGCGTTGATGATCTCCATGTCGTTCACGGTGAGGATGATGGCCTCGCGCAGATATTGATAGCCCTTGATGTGCGCGGGCACGCCGATCTCGTGGATGATGTCCGTGACGGCGGTTTCCAGCCCCTGCTCGGCCTTGCGCTTGGCCAGCGCCGCCCGATCCGCGGGAACGGCCTCCGCCGCGCGCATCGGCTGGGTGCAGGCGCAAAGGCGGATGCGTCCGAGCAGCTCTTCCATCTCATAGGGCTTGGGCATGAAGTAGCACGCGCCGAGCTCCACAGCCTGCGCCACCACATGACTGTTGTAAAAGCCGGACACGACAAAGGGCAGCGCGCTGAGATTCATCTCCTGCAATCGGCGCAGCACACCCATTCCGTCGAGCTTCGGCAGAACAAGATCCAAAACGATCACATCCGGCTGCAAAGCTGCCGCCTTGGCCACCGCGTCGAGTCCGTCCACCGCCGTATCCAGCAGCTGAAAATGCATATCCGCTTCCAATGCCGAGGACAGCATCCCTCTGTAGTCCTCGCTTGCATCCGCGATCAGCACGCGAAGCTTGTTTTCCATAATATACCTCCCATATAGCGTGAAAATGACGGCTTTGGCAGACCTTCTGTTTGAATCCTGCAATATAGCAGAAACACCCATAATCTACCATGCCCTATGGGCGGATTCACGCGAAAGCTGTCGTCTCCTGAAAAAAGCTTTCGACAAAAACTGCGCTTTCCCCGCCGGGTCGTTTCCACGTTTCGCCGCATTTCGCCGCGATTCGCGCTTTTGCGCGCCGTTTCCCTATGTTCGGCGCTTTTTCGCCCGGCTTCTCCGCGCTATGACTGCGCTTCCCCCGCTTCCCCCGTGCGCGAATGTATCTTTCCGCCGCGGGAAATCTTTTTCCGAATTGTTTGTTTTTCTGTTGGAATTGTTGCTAATTGTCTCTGACTTGTAATTTTTTGTTTCTTTTGGTATAATATACCATAGGCGCCGACTTTGCGGCATACTTTCCGCGCGGCGTGCATAGGCTGGGAAACAGGTGCCGAACCCGCCCCGCGGGGCACAGTTTTCCATCGCGCAGCCTGCCGCGCGAAAGATGACGCAGCTTGCTTTCCGACCACGTCGGGCGCAGACCCGCTGCGGCAGCGGCGAGGAGCCCGGCGGAATTCCCGCGCAGCGCCCCGACCCCGTCCGTTCCTCGCCCCTGATGCCGCCCCCACGATGCAGCGCGCCGCGCTGCCGGAAGCGGGTTTGGAACATTTAACGCCCTCGCCGGGCACCGCCCGGCTGAAAAGGAGGTTTTTTCTATGAGCATTTGCTATTCCATCGTCTCCGCGCTCACCGCCTGCGCGCTGCTCGCCGGAGGCGCCGGCTACGAAGCGCCGGACTATCTGGAGGAGATGGTCTCCGCCGCCGTCGTGTGCGACTGGGAGGCCGGTCTGGCCGCGGAAGCCGCGCTGCGTGAGCGCAACGAACAGCTCGGGCTGCAGGAGGCGGTAATTTCCTTTGAGGATCTCTTGCTGCTGAGCAAAATCATGTATGCCGAGGCGGGCAGCGTGTGGCTGTCCGACGAATGGAAGATGTGCGTGGGCGAGGTTGTGTTAAACCGCGTGGCCTCGCCGGAGTTTGCAAACACAATCCGCGACGTGCTCGAGCAGCCGGGACAGTATTACGGCAAGAACAATGCGTATTTTGATTCGCTCTGCCCCTCCGAGCGCTGCGTGCGTCTTGCGCTGCGGCTGCTGCTGGGCGAGCGGGTTCTGTGCGACCCCTCAGTGGTCTTTCAGGCAAACTTCGTGCAGGGCGGCGGCGTACACACCACCTTTGTCGACGGCGCGCTCGGCGCGACCTATTTCTGTTACAGCATCCGGCCGGAGATCTATGCCTTCTCCGGCGCGCTGCGCTGAGCCAAGCAAAAGAGCCGACCGTATTTTCTTACGGTCGGCTCTTTTTTGCATTTTCAGCGTTCGCTCTGCTCCAGATTGTCCTTCATCCGCCGGAGGAAGGAGATCAGCTGCTGCCGTTCCGCTTCGGAAAAGCCGCCGAGCATTTCTTCGCTGACGCTCTCGATGCACCTACGGCACTCCGAGGCGGCCTGCTTGCCCTGCTCCGTGAGCGCGGGCAGCTTGCGGCGCATATCGCCGGGATCCGGTTTCCGCTCGATGTAACCCTGCCGCTCCAGACTCTTGAGCGAGGCCGTCACGGTCGGGTTGGAAACGTGGAGTGACCGCGCAAGGTCATTTTGCGAAATGGTGTTGCCCATATCCTCCGAATCCTGCATCACCATCAGGATAACGGGCTGTCCCGGGTCCTCGCCGGGGCGATAGGGCATTTTGGCTTTGGATACCTGTCTGTGAAGCTTCGCGATATGACGCAGCAGCCAGCCGACAGACGCGTGGTCGGTTTCTTTCTGATGCCAGTTCTGGATCATCCTGCACACCGCCTTGTATCTTGTATATTTGTTTCACGACGCGATAAATTCCCATTGTAATTTAGTACAAATTAACACATTCTGTCGAAATAATCAAGCATAATTCTCGCTTTTTGCAAATAAATATGGCATATCGGGGGGCTTTTCTCCGGCCTTTTCGCCGTGTGCATCGCGCTGAACCGGCCGAAAATCCGAAGTCCCGGGAGGACAAGCATGGAAATTGCCTATCAAAAGGCCACGGCGCTGCTGCCGGAGCCGTGGCGCAGCGCGGCGCGCGCGCTGCCGGAAAAGGACTGCAGCGTGGCCGAGGAGATCCGCCTGCGCGTCGGACAGGCCGCAAGCGTTTTGCTGCCGCGCGGGGAAGTTCCCCTCTCCGGCGCGGGCGCCGTGACGGCCTCCGCGCTGCGCGATCTGCTCGAGCGCGCCTCCGGCGCCTCCGTCCACGCGGTCAGCCAGCAGCTCCGCCATGGCTTTGTCACGGCACCGGGCGGCCTGCGCGTCGGCTTTTGCGGCGAGGCCGTAACGGAAATGGGACAGCTTCGCACCCTGCGCGCATTTTCCTCCGCCGTCATCCGCATCCCGCGGGAGGTCAGGGGCTGCGCGGATGCGCTCTTCCCCGCGCTCTGCCCGGGCGGAGAATTCGTCTCCACGCTGCTGCTCGCGCCGCCCGGCGGCGGAAAAACCACGCTCGCGCGCGAGCTGATCCGTCTGCTTTCGGAAAGCGGAACGCGCGTTGCCGTCGCGGACGAGCGCGGGGAGCTTGGCGGCGCGGGCGGCTTTTCGCTCGGCGCGAGGGCGGACGTGCTCTCCTTCGCCCCGAAGGCGGAGGGCGCGATGCTGCTGCTGCGCGCAATGAATCCGCAGGTGCTCGCCATGGACGAGATCACCGCCGCGCAGGATCTGGAAGCCATCGCGCTGGCGGTGGGCTGCGGCGTGCGGCTGCTTGCCACCGCGCACGCGCGCGATGTTTCCTCCCTCTCCCGCCGCCCGCTCTACCGTGAACTTCGCGCGCTCGGCGCGTTTGACCGGGCGGTCGTCATCCGCTGTGCGGCGGACGGGTCTCGCGTTTACCGCGCGGAGGCGCTTTCATGACGGCGCTTCGTCTGCTGGGCGCGGCCTGCGTCGTGTTCGGCTGCGCAATGCGGGGCTTTTTCGCCGCGCGGGGGCTGCGTCAGCGCGCGGAGGCGCTCCTTTCCGTTTGCGAAACGCTGGAGATGCTCAAAAGCGAGCTTTCCGAGCTCTGCGCGCCGCTGCCGGAAATTCTCTCCCGCCTGAAAACCGAAGCGCCCGACCCCTGCCGAAACTGGCTCGCCGCGCTGGAAGCGCAGCTTTCTGCCGGTGATGTGCGCTTTGCCGAGCTTTGGCGCGAAACGCTCAATTCCTGCCCGCCGGGCGGACTCGACGGTGAGGCGCTGCATCAGCTTGCGCTGCTCGCGCCGAGCCTCGGCCGCTATGACGCGCCGGAGCAGTGTTGCGCCATTGAACGCTGCCTGCGCGCGCTGCGCGAGGCACACTCGCGCGCCACCGAGCGCGCACGCACACAGGGTCGGCTGTATTCCGGGCTCGGCGTCGCCGCCGGACTGCTGCTGGCAATCGTGCTGCTTTAAGCTGCCTCGCACCCATTCTCTCCGCCGCCGCGCGCTGCGGCGGAGAGGTTTCCCCGCGGCGCAAGATCTTTCCCGATGCGCGCCTCGCACCCATCCCGCTTGCCCGCCGTTCCTCGTGTCCATACGCAGTACGGATTCGTCCCGACGGCGCAGCGCGCCGATTTGCCGCGCCGCCAAGCAGCGCACTGCACCCCGGCGCGCCTTTCTCCCCATCCTGCATCCGTTTTCCTCTCCGCCCCCCCACTTTCGCGCACCCATCCTCCCCCCAACGCGCCCCCTTTGCCCCTTGCCAAGCTTGACAAACTGTGTTAAGATGAAGCAAAGAAATATCCCGGCAAAAACCGGGAAAATCAACGCTACGGGAGGAGTCAACATGAGCCGCGCCGACGAAATTTTCATTCAAAACTGCCGTGAGATTCTGGAAACCGGCATCTGGGACACGGACCGTGAGGTGCGCCCCCGCTGGGAGGACGGCACCCCCGCCCACACCATCAAGAAATTCGGCATTGTCAACCGCTATGACCTGCGGGAGGAATTCCCGATTCTGACCATCCGCCGCACCTATCTCAAAAGCGCGATCGATGAGCTGCTCTGGATCTGGCAGGCGAAGTCGAACAGCGTCAAGGAGCTGCGCACCCGCGTGTGGGACGCATGGGCGGACGAAAACGGCTCCATCGGCAAGGCCTACGGCTATCAGCTCGGTGTGAAGCACCACTATCCCGAGGGGGATATGGATCAGGTGGACCGTGTGCTGTACGATCTGAAGAACAATCCCGCCTCCCGCCGCATCCTCACAAACCTCTATAATTTCTCCGATCTGAGCGAAATGGCGCTGTATCCCTGCGCCTATTCGATGACCTTCAACGTCTCGGGCAACACGCTCAACGCCATTCTCAACCAGCGCAGTCAGGACATGCTCACCGCGAACAACTGGAACGTATGCCAGTACGCGGTGCTCACGCATATGTTCGCACAGGCCGCGGGGCTGGAAGCGGGCGAGCTGATGCACGTGATTGCAGACGCGCACATCTATGACCGGCACGTGCCCGCCGTGGAAAAGATGATCCAGAGCACGCCCAAGGCCGCGCCGAAGTTTGTCATCGACAAATCCGTGACGGATTTCTATGCCTTCACGCGCGACAGCTTCAATCTGGAAAACTACGAGTTCTGCGAGTTTGACGGGGAAATTCCCGTTGCGGTCTGACGGGAGCAAAGCCATGAACGCAGTCGTAGCGGTTTACAGCGATTGGGGCATCGGCTGCGGCGGCACGCAGCCCCTCGTCGTCAAGGCGGACAGAAAGCATTTCCGGGAAGTCACCGGCAGCGGCGCCGTCATCGTCGGGCGCAAAACGCTTGCCGATTTCCCCGGCGGCAAGCCGCTCAAGGGCCGGCGCAACATCGTGCTCACGCGGCAGACGCTGGAAATTCCGGGCGCGGAGACCGCGAAGGATGTCTCGGAGGCCTGCGCAAAAACGCTTGGCGAGGCGGAGGTTTTCGTCATCGGCGGCGAGAGCGTGTATCGCGCCATGCTGCCCCACCTCACGCGCGTTTACGTCACGAAGATTGACGCGCAGCCTGTTTCGGACGTCTTTTTCCCCAATCTGGACGCGGACGAAAGCTGGCAGATCACCGAGCGCAGCGGCCTTCTGGAAGAGGACGGCCTGCAGTACGAATTTCTGACCTACGAGCGGAAATAAGCCCGCAAGTCCGGGCTGCACGCAGAGCAAAAACGCATATAAAGCGCAAAAACGCCCCGACATGAGCCGTCGGGGCGTTTTTCGTTTCTTTATAGATGATGCAGCGCACCCAGGCTTTGCGCGCGGGGATTTATTCTCCCTCCGCGTAGCCCTTCATCGTGCGGGGCTTGCCGAAGAAGAAG
Source organism: Oscillospiraceae bacterium (assembly GCA_015068035.1). GTDB lineage: Bacteria > Bacillota > Clostridia > Oscillospirales > Oscillospiraceae > SIG483. The sequence continues at coordinate 49,872 of SVLI01000001.1, forward strand.
GCCGCCATCAGGCCGGGACCGCAGTTGGCGCCGATCGTGGCGCCGATGTAGGTGTAATACACATCGCGGAAGCCGAATTTTTCGCGGATTTCCTCGCCGAACTTGCGCGCCTTTTCCTCCACGTCGGAGTGGCAGATCATCAGCGTCTGCTCCCCGGCGTCCTCCACAAGGCCGCCGATGATCTCATGAATGCGGCTGATCGTCGGGCCGAGCTTGCGCACGCGCTCCTGCACGATCAGATGCCCCTCCAAATCCAGATTCAGAATGGGGCAGATCTGCAGCATGGTGCCGATGGCGGCGCTTGCGCGGGAGCAGCGTCCGCTGCGGCGCAGATATTTCAGCTCATCGGTGGTGTACCAGGTGTTGACCTTCGCCTTGTTCGCCTCCATATAATCGCGCGCTTCCTCGACGGTGGCGCCGCCGTCGCGCAGCTCGGCGGCCTTGAGCACCAGCATGCCGTAGCCGACGGAGCAGAGCGTGGAGTCCACAACATAGATCTTCGCGCCCGGAATCTCCTGCATGAGCTCCTCCGCCGCCAGGCAGGCGTTGCGATAAGTGCCGGACACCGCGCTTCCGATGCCGGTGTGCAGGATGGGCAGACCCTCGGCCAGCAGCGGCCGCCAGAACTCGACAAACTGCGCCGGATTGATCTGGCTGGTGCGCGGCGCAGCGCCCGCGCGCATCTTCTCATAAAACGCATGGAGATCCTCCGGCAGCATCGTGTCCGTGAAAACCTCTCCGTCGATCTCATACTGCATCAGGAAGGGGATAATCCCTCTCTTATCCACCTCGCTGCGCGGAAGATCGCAGCCCGAATCCGTCGTAATCAGAAATTTTTTCATCTTGGTTCTCTCCGTGTTTCCGCATATCGGGGATTTTTTGTACATTATACGCCGGGAAAACCCAAATTTCAAGAAAGAATTGCGCGCGCCACCCATAACGCCGCCGTCGCTGCGCGCGCTGCGGCGCAAATATTCCGCCGTTTCCGCGCTGCGTAAAAACGGAAAACGCCGCCGCCCGCCTCCCGAAGCACAGCGCGTCCCCACGGAAAACGGTGCCGCAAAAGCGCCGAACGGAAAATGCGCGCAAGCACCCTATTCGCCCCGCAGCGCCGAAGTCTGCGCCGCCTGCTCTTCCGCCTTGCGGCGGTCGATCTCGCCGTGGAGATACGCCAGTGCGTCGGAAAGCCCGCCGAGCGTATCAATCAGCCCGGACTCGACCGCCTCCTCACCGTAGACCACGCTGCCGACGTCGTTTGCCAGCTCCCCGGTGCGGGTCATATAGGCCGTGAACTGCTCGGCGCTGATGCGGGAATTGGCCGTGACGAACTGCACGATGCGCTCCTGCACGCGCGCGAAGTAGTTATAGGTCTGCTGCACGCCGATCACAACGCCCGTCAGGCGCACGGGATGAATGGTCATTGAGGCGCTCGGCGCGATGAAGCTGCGGCGCGCGGACACCGCCAGCGGCACGCCGATGCTGTGCCCGCCGCCGAGGACGAGGCTGGCCGTCGGCTTTTTCATCCCCGCGATGAGCTCCGCGATGCCAAGCCCCGCTTCAATGTCACCGCCGACGGTGTTGAGCAAAATCAGCAGCCCCTCGATCTCGTCGGACTCCTCCACCGCCGCCAGCAGCGGCATCACGTGCTCATACTTGGTCGTCTTGCTCGTCTCGGGCAGAAGCTGATGCCCCTCGATCTGCCCGATCACGGTCAGGCAGTGGATGCTTCCCGCCGCCGAATGCGCAGTCACGCTGCCCATGTCGGTGATCTGTTCTTTCTGATAGAGCCCCTGCTCTTCAAATTCTCCGCACATAAAAAAACACCCCCAAAGTGCAGTATGCACATTCGGGGGCCGCTTGATGCGTGATATTTTATTCTCTGCCGGATGCTTCGCTGCTGTCCTCCGCGCGTTCCGCAACGGCAAAGGCAATGGCGCAATCGGCCTCCCAGCTCAGGGAAAGGTGCACGCGCCGGACATGGACGCTTTCGGCATAATCCGCCATGCGCCCGTGCAGCGTCACGCAAGGCGCGCCGAATTCGTTTGAAAGGATCTCGATCTCATCCAGCCGCGCCCGGTCGGGATCCATGCGCAGCGCCTTGAACACGGCCTCCTTGCCGGCAAAGCGCGCGGCGAGGCGGCAATGCGGCTTTTCCTGCGCAAAAACCTGCGCGCGCTCGCGCTCCGTAAAACATTTGCGCACAAAAACATCGTCCGCATCCGGCGTGCCGAAGCGTTCGAGCTTCAAAATATCCGTTCCGATTCCGTGGATCATCGCGATCCCCTCCCCATCCGTCCGGCGCAAAAACGCCTGCCTTTTCTGTCCATGTGCTTTTTTCCCGCGCGGCGTCAAAATGCGCGCCGCTTTTTCACCCGCGCAGCGAAAGCGCTTTTCTCCCGCGTCCGCTTCGCTCCGTGCGGCGTTCCCGCGGCGCTTCGCTCCCGTGTCCGCGAAAAGAAAATGCGTTTTCAGCGCAAAAAAGTTCTCCGCTCTTTCGCTCACGCTTCCCGCGCGGACGAAAAACACTTCCCGCATCTCTCCGCTTCCCGCGCGAAAAACTTCCCGATCAGCGAAAAAGGGGCGCGATTGCGCCCCTTTTAACGGTTCATTTACTTTGCCAGAGCGGCCTTGGCCGTCTCGACGAGCGCGGCGAAAGCGGCGGGCTCGTGGATGGCGGTCTCGCTGAGCATCTTGCGGTTCATCTCAACACCGGCGAGCTTCAGACCGTGCATGAAAGTGGAATAGTTCATGCCGTTGAGCTTGCAGGCGGCGCTGATACGGGTGATCCACAGCTGGCGGAAGTCGCGCTTTTTGCGCTTACGGCCGACGTAAGCATAGCGGCCGGACTTCATGAGCTGCTCGTTGGCCATCTTGAAGTGCTTGCTCTTGGCGCCCCAGTAGCCCTTGGCCAGGCCAAGAACCTTATTTCTTCTCTTGCGCGTCATCATCGCGCCTTTAACTCTTGCCATTTCTCAAAGCCCTCCTTATTTGTACGGGATCATGCGCTTGACTGCGGACTCGTTGGTCTTATCCGCGTAGGCCGCCTGACGAAGGCCTCTCTTGCGCTTGGTGGTTTTGCCGTGACCGTTGAGCAAATGGCTCTTAAAAGCGTGGGCACGCTTTACCTTGCCGCTCTTTGTGAGGTTGAACCTCTTCTTCGCACCGCTGTGCGTCTTGAGTTTGGGCATGATCGTTTACTCCTTCCGATGTGCTGCAGCTGCTGCGCTTGCGCTTTGCAGCCGCTTCTTCGTTTCGTATTTACATGCGCGCAAAGTGCGCATCACATGCGTAAATTATTTGGCCTGGGTCTTCGGCGAGAGGAACATGGCCATGTTGCGCCCCTCCAGCTTGGGGTTTTTGTCCATCGTGGCAACCTCCGCGCAACCCTCCGCAAAGCGGGTGAGCAGCTCTTCGCCAAGGCGCGTGTGCGCCATCTGACGGCCGCGGAAACGCACGGTGACCTTCAGCCGATCGCCGTCCTGCAGAAACTTCACACCGCTGCGCAGCTTGGTGTTGAAGTCGTTGTCGCCGATACCGGGCGACATGCGGATTTCCTTGATCTCCACAACGTGCTGATTCTTTTTGGCTTCCTTCTCCCGCTTGGACTGCTCAAAGCGATACTTGCCGTAATCCATGAGCTTGCACACAGGCGGCTTGGAATTGGGCGCGATCTTCACGAGGTCAAGGTCTCTCTCCACCGCGATGTCCATCGCAGCTTCGGTAGACATGATGCCAAGCTGCTCGCCCGTCTCACTGATCAGGCGCACCTCCGCATCGCGGATCTCCTCGTTGATCTGATGATCCATGTTTGCGATTGCCGAAACACCTCCTCAAAATAATCAAAAAACGCGAATGCCGACAAGCATCCGCGCACAGAAACCCGCCCCGGAAACGGGGTGAGAACAGGTCTGTATCAACCGGGACGCGCCCGAAGCGGTCCGGTGAGGACGGATGCCATCCGTTCTTCTTTGTTTTCTTAAGCGTAGATACTATAGCAGATCGTCTCTGTTCTGTCAAGGACTTTTTTGCCAAATCCGCTTGCTATGTCGGACAGAATGCTGGTATACTGCATACATATGATTTTATCCGCAATATCGGGGTGATATTCCATGCAAATTGCAGTGATCGGCGGCGGCGCCTCCGGCCTGATGGCGGCGCTTACGGCCGCGCGGGGCGGACATGCCGTCACGCTCTATGAGCGGCAGGCCCGCGTGGGGCGCAAGCTTCTCTCCACCGGCAACGGCCGCTGCAACCTCTCCAACACCGGCTTGGGCAAAGAGAACTATCACGGCGCGCAGCGGGATTTTGTCCTGCCCGCGCTGGAGGCCTTCCCCGTCAGCGAAACGCTGGATTTCTTCCGCTCGCTCGGTCTGCTTACGGTGACGGAGCCCTCCGGCCGCGTCTATCCGCGCTCCGACCAGGCGGGCAGCGTTGTGGATGTGCTGCGCTTTGCCGTGCAGGCGGCGGGCGCACAGACGCGCGCGGGCGAGGAGGTGCTCGCCCTGCACCGGCAGGGCGGCGGCTTTCTTGTGGAAACCGCGTCGGGCAGAGAATATTTTGACCGCGTGATCGTCTGCTGCGGCGGGCTGGCGGGGGAAAAGCTCGGCGGAACGAAAAGCGGCTACACGCTGCTCGCTTCGCTCGGCCACAGCCGCACAAAGCTCTTCCCCTCCCTCGTGCAGCTGAAAACGGAAAACACCTTCGTCCGCTCGCTCAAGGGCGTGCGCTCCGACGCGGAGGTGACGCTGCTGCAAAACGGCAAAGCCGTCGCGCGCAGCGCGGGCGAGGTGCAGTTCACGGACTACGGCGCCTCCGGCCCCGCGGTGTTTGAAATTTCGCGCGAGGCCTCCGTGCGCGGCGGCAAGGAGCTGCTTTTGCAGCTGGATCTGCTGCGCGGCGTTTCGGAAGACGATCTCACGGCGCTGCTCCGCGCGCGCTGCCGCGATTTTCCGGATTTGACCACGGACGACCTGCTCACGGGCATCTTGCACAACCGCCTCGGCCGCACCGTGATCCGCGCGGCGGGCTTCGCGCTTACCGATGCGCTCAGCGCGCTGGATGAGAAAACGCTGCGCGACATCGCCCGCACCGTCAAGTGCTTTACGCTGCCCGTTTTGGGCACGCTGGGCTTTGACAGCGCGCAGGTCACCTGCGGCGGCATCTCCACGGCGGAATTCAAGCCCGAAACGCTGGAAAGCCGCCTCGTGCCCGGGCTCTACGCCGCGGGAGAGGTTTTGGATGTGGACGGCGACTGCGGCGGCTATAACCTCCAGTGGGCCTGGGCGAGCGGACGCCTCGCCGGGAGGCTGCTGTGATCCGCCTGCGTGACCTCCGGCTGGCGCCCGGAGAGGACGAAACGAAGCTCCGCGCCCTTGCCGCGCGCGCACTCGGCATCAAGGCGGAGACGATTGAGGAAATCAAAATCCTGCGCAAATCCCTCGACGCGCGGCGCAAGTCGGACATCCATTGGATCTATACCGTCGCCGTCTCGGTGGAAAACGAGGACAAAGCCCTGTTGCGCGCCAAAAACAAAAACGCGGATGCTTACCTTCCGCCCGTCTATACCATCCCGCGCTGCAAAGCGGAAAGCCGCCCCGTGGTGGTCGGCTTCGGCCCGGCGGGGATGTTCGCCTCGCTCGTGCTGGCAAAGGCGGGGCTTCGCCCCATCGTGCTCGAGCGCGGCCGCGATGTGGACACGCGCACGGCGGATGTCCACCGTTTCTGGGCAGGCGGAGCGCTCGACGAGCGCTCCAATGTCCAGTTCGGCGAGGGCGGCGCGGGCACTTTTTCCGACGGCAAGCTCAACACCGGCACGCACGATGTGCGCATCGCCTGGGTGCTCAGGCAGTTTCACGCCTTCGGCGCGCCGGAGGCCGTCACTTACGACGCCAAACCCCATGTCGGCACGGATGTGCTCGCCGATGTGGTGAAAAATCTGCGAGGCGAAGTGCTCGCGCTCGGCGGCGAGCTGCGCTTTTGCCACCAGCTCACGGGGCTGCAGAGCGAAAACGGGCGTCTGACGGGCGCTTACGTCTCCGCGCCGGAGGGCGAATATCTCCTGCCCTGCTCGGAGCTGCTGCTCGCGCCCGGCCACTCCGCGCGCGATACCTTTGAAATGCTGCTGCAAAGCGGCGTGCCGATGGAGCGAAAGCCCTTTTCTATGGGCGTGCGCATTGAGCATCTGCAGAAAAGCATCGGCGAAGCGCAGTACGGAGAAAGTTATGTAAACCTCCCGCCCGCGGACTATAAACTCAACTGCCGCCTGCCGGACGGCGAGAGCGCCTACACCTTCTGCATGTGTCCGGGCGGCACGGTTGTGGCCGCGGCGAGCGAGGCGGGCGGCCTTGTCACCAACGGCATGAGTCAGTCGCGGCGCGACGGGGAAAACGCCAACGCCGCCGTGCTCGTCACCCTGTATCCGGAGGATTTCCCCGGCGGGGGCACGCTCGCGGGCATGCATTGGCAGCGCGAGATTGAGCAGCGCTGCTTCGCCTGCGGCGGCGGGAATTATCTTGCCCCCGCGCAGACGGTGGGCGATTTCCTTGCCGGGCGCAAAAGTACAGGCGCGGGCAGCGTCCTGCCGAGCTACCGCCCCGGCGTTATCTGGTGCGATCTGCATGAGGTGCTGCCGGAAAAGCTCACGGGCGTACTTGAACGCGCGCTGCCGGAGCTTGGGAAGAAGCTGCGCGGTTTTGACGCGCCGGACGCGGTGCTCACAGCGCCCGAAACGCGCTCGTCCTCCCCCGTGCGCATCTGCCGCGACGAGACGCGCCAGTCCGCGCTGCGCGGGCTCTATCCCTGTGGCGAGGGTGCGGGCTATGCCGGCGGCATCACCTCCGCCGCGGTGGACGGCATCCGCTGCGCCGAGGCGATTCTGGAAAAATACATTGTCTCGGAATAAAAAGGGAAAAACCAAACCCCCGATCTGCGCAGAATGCGCAGGTCGGGGGTTTTCTGCTTACTCTATTTCATTCACGCGCGCACAAAAGGCCGCAGCGGGCTTATTCCCAGCTTTTCCAAACCTCCGGCGCGTAGCCGACGGTGGCCTGCCTGCCGTTGCGCACGATGGGCGTTTTGATGAGCCGCGGGTCCTCAAAGAGCTTATCTAACTTATCCGCGTCGTAGGCGAGATAGGCCAGCACTTCCGCGCCGGGCGCCAGCTCGTCGATCAGCGCAGAGAGTCCCACCGCGTTTTTCACGCTCGTGAGCTCGCCGCGGCTCATGCCGTAGCGCACGAGGTCGATATACTGATATTTGATGCGGCGTTCCTTGAAGTAACGCTCGGCCTTTTTCGTGTCAAAGCACTTGCTTTTGCCGAAAATCTGAATGTTCATCGCCCTTTATCCTTTCTCAGTCCGCTCAGATCTCCGTAATGACGGGCAGAATCATCGGGCTGCGCTTCGTCGTGCGGTAGATATAGCCGGAGAGGTTCGACTTGACCTTGCCCTTGATGCTCGCCCAGTCGGTAATGCGGTGATTGCGGCAGCTGTCAATGCTCTCCATCACAACGCGGCGCATCTCCGCCAGCAGATCTTCGGATTCCTTCACATACACAAACCCGCGCGTGATAATATCCGGCACGGAGATGAGGCTGCCGTCCTCGCTCGAGAGCGCCATAACCACAACGATCATGCCCTCATCGGCCAGGTGCTGCCGGTCGCGCAGCACAACGCTGCCCACCTCGCCCACGCCGGAGCCATCCACAAGAATCTGTCCGCAGGGCACGCGCGCGCCGAGCTTGATGCTCTTCGCGCCGATTTCCACAACGCGGCCCGTCTCCGTCACGACGACGTTGCGCGGCGCAACGCCCATGCTCTTGGCCAGCTCCGCGTGGCGCTGCAGATGCCGCTGCTCGCCGTGCACGGGGATAAAATACTTCGGCTTGGTCAGCGCGAGCATCATTTTCAGCTCTTCCTGACAGGCGTGGCCGGAAACGTGCAGATTGCTCAGCCGGTCATAGATGACCTCCGCGCCCTTGAAAAACAGCTCGTTGATGACGCGGCTGATCGTGGTTTCGTTGCCGGGGATGGCGCTTGCGGAGATGATCACGCGGTCGCCCGCGTCGATCTCCACCTGCCGGTGGCCGGAGAAGGCCATGCGGTAGAGCGCGGACATATTCTCGCCCTGCGAGCCGGTCGTGATGATCACAACGTCCTTTTTCGGCTGCCCCTTGATCTGATTCATGTCCATGAGCACGCCGTCCGGAATGTTCAGATAGCCCAGCTCCCGCGAAACGCGGATGACGTTTTCCATGCTGCGCCCGGTGATGCCAACCTTGCGCTTGTAGCGCGCAGCGCAGTTGATGATCTGCTGAATGCGGTGGACGTTGGAGGCGAAGGTCGTGACGATGATGCGCTTGTCGCAGCCCTTGAAAAGCTGGTCAAAGCGGTCGCCGACGACGCTCTCGCTGTCGCTGTGCCCCGGGCGCTCCACATTCGTGGAGTCCGCCAGAAGCGCCAGAACGCCCTGCTTGCCCAGCGCGCCGAGGCGCGCAAGGTCAATCATCTCGCCCTGAATGGGCGTGACATCAATCTTAAAGTCACCCGTCTGGATGACGACGCCCAGCGGCGTCGTGATCGCAAGGGCAACCGCGTCGGGGATGGAGTGGTTGACATGGATGAGCTCCACATCGAAGCAGCCGGCGCGGAAATGCTCGCCCGCCTCCAGCGTGATGAGCGTGCTCTTTTCCAGCAGCTTGTGCTCGGCAAGCTTCAGCTCCGCGAGCGCAACCGTCAGGCGCGTTGCATAAACCGGCACCTTGCAATCCAGCGCCTCGAGCACATAGGGCAGCGCGCCGATGTGATCCTCGTGTCCGTGCGTGAGCACGATCGCGCGCAGCTTTTTGCGGTTGCTCACCAGCCAGCTCACATCCGGGATGACGGAGTCGATGCCGTACATCTCATCATCCGGAAAGCCCATGCCGCAGTCGACGATCAGAATGTCGTTGCCGTATTCGTAACAATACAAATTCTTGCCGATCTCGTTGAGACCGCCAAGCGCGTAAATTTTCAGTTTGGATGCCATAAAAAGTGTTCTCCTTATATCGTAAAAAATCGGTGTATGTAGCCGGACGCACAGGAAAAGTATTTCCAATCTCAAACTTTGCTAAACGCACAGCGTCCGGAAAAAGCGAAGGGGATTTTCCCGCCCTTCGCCCCATACCAAGCATCCATCAAAAGCGAAAAAGCAAAGGCGTCGGGGTTTTGTCGCAAGCCAAGCGGCAAAACGCCGCGGCGCGCGATGGCAGGCAGAACACCGAAATGCCGGCACAGCGCGCGGCGGCAGACAGGGCAGTTTTTTCCGCTGCCGTGCTGCATAAGGGCAGATGACAGAAATGCGCTTGCGTCCGTTGCCCCCAACCGACCTTATTATAATTATGGATGCTTCGGTATTAAATCTCTCTTCTCCCCTCGAGGGCGCGCAGAAGCGTTGCCTCGTCGGCAAATTCAAGATTGCTGCCCACGGGGATGCCGTAGGCCAGGCGCGTGACCTTCACCCCAAAGGGCTTGAGCAGGCGCGAGATGTACATGGCGGTCGCGTCACCCTCCGTGTCGGGGTTGGTGGCCATGATGATCTCCTTTACGCTGCCGTCCTGCAAGCGGCTGAGCAGCTCGGAGATGCGCAGATCGTCCGGGCCGATGCGGTTCATGGGCGAAAGCACGCCGTGCAGCACATGATACACGCCGTTATACTCCCGGCTGCGCTCGATGGACAGCACATCGCGCGGCTCGGCCACAACGCAGATGACGCTCTTGTCCCGCCGGTCACCCGCGCAGATGGGGCAAAGCTCGCTGTCCGTCAGGTTCTGACACACCGGGCAGGTGTGCACATTCTCCCGCGCGTCCAGAATCGCGCGGGCAAAGCTCTCCGCGCCGCCCTCGGGCATGGACAGCACATGGAAAGCCAGCCGCTGCGCGCTTTTCTTGCCGATGCCCGGCAGCGCAGCGAAGCTGTCGATCAGGTTTTCAAGGGAGGGCGGGAAAAACGAATTCATGGCGCGCTCCTTATGCCTTGCGGATGGCGTCAATCGCCGCGGCGCGGTCTTCCTTGCCGAACACGGCGCTGCCCGTAACGAGCACGTTCGCCCCCGCTTCCTTGACCAGCGGCGAAGTGGTGGGGTCGATGCCGCCGTCCACCTCCAGCAGACACTCGGGCTTCACGGCCGCGATCATCCCGGCAATGGTCTTGATCTTCGGCAGCTGATCGTGCATGAAGCGCTGGCCGCCGAAGCCGGGCTCCACCGTCATCACCAAAACCATGTCCAGCAGCGGGAGATAGGGCACGAGCACCTCCGCCGGCGTCTTCGGCTTGACGGAAAGGCCGACCATCTTGCCCTTGGCCTTGACCTCTTCAATCGCCGCGAACAGATCCTGCGGCTGATCGGCCTCGACATGGAACACGACCATGTCCGCCCCCGCGTCGCAGAACTCACCGACGTAGCGGTGCGGCCGGTCGATCATCAGATGCACATCCAGGAACATGTCCGTTGCCTTGCGCAGCGACTTCACCACCGGGATGCCGATGGAGATGTTCGGCACGAACAGGCCGTCCATCACGTCCACGTGCAGCCAGTCCGCGCCGCCTGCGCGCACATCGTCCACGTCCGGTTTCAGGTTTGCAAAATCCGCTGCAAGAATGGAAGGAGAAATCCGAATCATAAGTCATATACCTCCATGGGAAGTCAGCCCTTTGCGGGAACACGCCGCTTTTCCTGCGCATAGGATAATGCGGCAGCAGTCCTTGCGCGCGGGGCTGCTTTTATATACAGGGGCCGCAGCTTTTGCGGCCCCGCAGCGCGCGCCAAACAGCTTTACGCTTTGAACAAGATATTATAACCCGGATTTTCCCCCGCGTCAATCCCGCCGCGCCCGTGTGCCGCCGTCTCCGCCGCACTTGCCCTTGACGCGCGGCGGTGATGGAAATATAATAACAGCGCAGGCTTTTCCCCGCACGCCGTGGGAGAAAAGGCGAAAAAAGCATCCGCTTTCACGGAAGAAACGCTGCCGCTTTGCGCGCAGCTTACGGAGGATTATGAAAAAACGACTGCTCACCCTGCTTGCCGCCGCGCTGCTGCTGCTTTCGCTCGGCACAAGCGCCTTCGCCGTCAAACAGCCGACGGGGGATTTCTACTTTGCCGATTACGCAAACGTGCTCTCCCCGGAGCTCAAGCAGCGCATCTGCGAAAACAACGACCTGCTGGAATGGAGCTGCCGCGGCGCGCAGTTCGTCGTGCTGACCGTTGAGGATTTGGACGGCATGGAGATTGAGGACTATGCCGCGCAGGTACTCCGCGAGTGGGAGATCGGCGACGAGAAGAACAAAAACGGCGTTTTGCTGCTGCTTGACGTAGAGACGCAAAGCTATTGCCTTTTAAGCGGCGAGGGGATTCGCGACAGCTTTGACCCCTTTCTGGACAGGCTCCTCGGGGAGGAATTCCAGTCCGCCTTTTCCACCGGCGACTATGACACGGCCGTGTCCGCGGTGATGGCGGCCGTTCTGGAGTGGTACGACGGCCTGTACGGCACCAACATCTCGCAGAACTCCAGCACCGGCGCCGTGCGGGAGAACTCCTCGTGGTGGCTGATCGTGGCCGTGATCGTGGCGTTTGTGCTCTCCCGCGCGCTCGGCGGCAGGGGCAGAGGCGGAAACCGGGACGGTTTCCTGTCGAGACTCTTCCTCGGCAGCCGGCTCGGCCGCGGCAGAGGCAGCGGCGACGACCGCGAGCAGAGATAGACCACCAAACGCAAATTTTCACCAAACCCGCGCAACGCGCAGACTTTCACCGAATCCGCGCCGCAACCAAAGACAAATCTCAACAAGGAGTGTGCAGCATGAAAGAAAAACGCTTTGAAGTGATTTACAAACAGGGCATGGGCAGCTACAAAATTTTGGTGGACAAGAAAACCGGCGTGCAGTATCTTTTCGCATCGGAGGGCTACGGCGGCGGTGTGACGCCGCTGCTTGACCGCGAGGGCAAGCCCATCATCTCCCCCATCGGCGGAACGCCGGAGCTGTAATCCCACCCCGACACGAAATCCGGAACCCCGATTCAGCAAATCCCGCCCCGGTGCGACAAAACCCAAAAACCGGCATAAAACCCAAAACCCGGCACGAAACCCGGATTTATAGAAAAAGCAGCGCAGAGATTTTTTCTCCGCGCTGCTTTTTTGCTTTCCTCAATCCCCGATGTAGAGAAAGCGGGGAAAAGTCTCCCCGTCCCGCTCCACGGTTTCGTTCCACATTCCGGCGGGGCGCACCCAAACGCCGCCCTCCCCGTAGAGCGCGCGGTAAACAACCATCTCCTCCAGCGTTTCGGAGTGTCTGGCAACGCACAAAACCTCATATTCGTTCCCCTTGAAGTGGCGGTAGCGCCCGGGCCTTATTTCCATATGTAACTTCCTCCGTATCCGTTTTGTATCTTAAGTGTTGAAAAACCCGCTGCACATTCCGCGCAGCAAAGCCTCTTTCTCCGCCGCGCCGAAATTGCGCTACGCGCCTTTTGTCCGCGCGTTTCTCCCCCGCTGCCACATGGCGCAGCCCGTCAGAACGTGCTGTCTTTTTTGACGGACTGCGCCCGTTTTTTCATCGGTTGAGCAGCCACACGCCGAAATTCAGCGCCGCGGCGAAAATGCTCCAGAGCAGATAGGGAATCTGCAGCAGACCGGCCGCGCGGCGAATGCGGCAAAACAGGCCGATCATCACGGCGATGAGCACGAGCAGCGCCAGCAGCCACACAAAGGCCGCCAAAAAAGCGCGTGCGCGGAAAAACAGCAGCGGCCACACGAAGTTCACAGCCAGCTGAATGGCATAGACCCAAAGCGCCTGCCGCCGCAGCGGTGCGCGGTACTGCGTCCAGACGAGATAGGCGGAAAAGCCCATCAGCAGAAACAGAATCGTCCAGACGATCGGAAACACCGTGCCCGGCGGCGCGAACACGGGCTTATCCACCGTCTCGTAAAACTCCATGGACTCATGCGTGAGCAGCGCGGATGCTCCGCCGACGGCCAGCGGAATCGCCAGATTGACAAGCAAAGCTTTGATTTTCACAGACATCGGGAAAACGGCTCCTTCGTTTTCGGTTTTGGGCAGAAGCCCTGTTCCCTATTCTATGCCGGACAAAGCCATCTAATCCGCCGCGCGGGAGATATTTTCGCCACGTGGCTTATGTCTGCGCAAAATGCATAGCGCAGTTCGGGCAGCACCGCGCCCCGATTTATCAAACCGTCAGCTCGGCAAACTGCGCGCCGATGTAGTCGGCAAGCGCCTGCGGATTGAGCAGAATCTGCGCGCCGCGCATCCCGGCGCTGACGCCGATGGTGTCAAAAAGAACGGCGGTTTCGTCGATGCAGGTGGGAAATTTTTTCTTCATGCCGATGGGCGAGCAGCCGCCGCGCTGATACCCCGTCAGGGCGGTCAGCTCCCGCAGCGGCAGCATCTCCACCCGCTTGTTGCCGGAGGCCGAGGCCGCCTTGCGCAGATCGAGGTTTTCCTCCACCGGGATGCAGAACACCAGCGGCCCCGTTTTGTCTCCGCGCGCGACAAGCGTTTTGAAAACCTGCTCCGGCGGCATGCCCAGCTCCTGCGCCGCGTGCGTGCCGGAGAGGTCATCCTCCTGCCAGGGATATTCCCGCGTTTCATAGGCGATTCCCGCTGCATCCAGCAGGCGCATCACGTTCGTGCGCGTCATCTTCCCAGCACCCCCGCGTCCTTTTTCGGCACGCGCAGCTCCGCCTTGATGAGCAGGTCGTAAAGCGGCTTCATCGCGCGGAAATCCGCGCCCAGCAGCGAGGCAAGATTCTCATCCTCCAGCATGGAGAGATCGTCGCTGCGCTTGATGATGCACACGTTTTTCAAATCCAGCCAGCGGCGGAGTTCTTCCGGCGCCGTGGGATGCTTGCTGCGCTTGTAGCGCTCGCTCTCCAAAACAAAATCCGGCCGCGCGGAGAGCATTTTCTCCGCTGCGAGGAAGTCCGCATCCTGCGCAAGAACCATTTCGCGCAGCGCCTCCATCAGTTCCGGCGCCGCCTGATAGTAGCCGCAGCCCCAGGCAAGGCCGCGCGGGGAAAGCTCAAAGAAAAAGCTCGGCAAGCCGCGCCAAAGCTGCCGCCGGCGGCAGAAGCTGACCCACATCACATCGCGGAAAAAGTGCTTGTCGCGGCTAAAGCGCGTGTCGCGGAAGATGCGCGAGATGCACTTGCCCACCTTCGGCTCGCAGCAGAGCAGCCCGTCAATCTCCAGCATCGTGGGCGTAAGATCGCGCACCAAATCGCGCAGCGGCTCAAGTACCAGATTTTCATAATCGCCCCTGTGCTCCTCGAACCAGAGCTTGCTGTCCATCACGCGGTTTTCAAAAAGAAAATCAATCGTCTTTTCCGAAAATGCCATTTTGTCTCTCTCCTTTTCCCGGGCAGGACAAGGCTTCTCTTTGCCCCTGCGCGCGATGCAAGCGCGTGCGTGCTGTCCGCCGCCCGCGCACAAACGAACGCGACTCCACCCGGTCACGCTCCTATTCTATCACAAAAATCCCGAAAACAACAGAGTCTGCGCCGCTTTTCCCGCCGAAGCGAAAAAATTCCCGCGCCGCTCTTGATTTTTCCGGACAGGGTGCTATACTGAACCATAGAAACTATATTTTTTCATGCAGAAAAAATTGGAAATTTTGGAGGTTTTTTTACATGAGAGACATTTATGTTGTCAACTGCTGCCGTACCGCCATCGGCTCCTTCGGCGGCGCGCTCAAGGACGTTCCCTCCGCGAAGCTGGGCTCCATCGTCATCAAGGAAGCCCTCAACCGCGCCGGCATTGCGCCCGAGAACGTGGATGAGGTTATGTTTGGCTGCATCCTGACCGCCGGCCTCGGCCAGAACGTCGCGCGTCAGGCTGCTCTGGGCGCCGGAATCCCCGAGCAGGTTCCCGCCTACACCATTGGCATGGTCTGCGGCTCCGGCATGAAGTCCGTCATCGAGGCAGCTCGCGCCATCGGCGCTGGTGATGCGGAGATCGTCGTCGCCGGCGGCACTGAGAACATGAGCGCTGCTCCCTATGCCGTGCCCGCCGCCCGCTGGGGCGCCCGCATGGGCAACAACAAGATCGTCGACACCATGGTCAACGACGGTCTGTGGGATGCTTACAACAACTATCACATGGGCACCACCGCCGAGAACATCTGCGACATCTGGGGCATCACCCGTGAGGAGCTGGACGCGTTCGGCGCCGCCTCCCAGCAGAAGTGCGAGGCCGCGCAGGCCGCCGGTAAGTTCGACGCTGAGATCGTTCCCGTCCCGGTGAAGGTCAAGAAGCAGATCGTCGATTTCGCGAAGGACGAGTTCCCGCGCGCCGGCACCACTGTCGAGACCCTCGGCAAGCTCAAGGGCGCTTTCGTCACCTCTGCGGACAACTGCGCCGAGAAGATCGTGGAGACCTTTGAGGCCACCGGCCGCAAGGAAGCGCAGGCCGACTTCGGCCAGCCGCGCGTCACCGCCGGCAACGCCTCCGGCATCAATGACGGCGCTGCCGCCATCATCCTCGCCTCCGCGGAAGCCGTTGAGAAGTACGGCCTCAAGCCCATGGCCAAGCTCGTCAGCTGGGGCCAGGGCGGCGTGGATCCGAAGATCATGGGCGTTGGCCCCGTGCCCGCCTCCCGCCAGGCTCTGTCCAAGGCCGGCCTCGCCATTGAGGACATCGACCTGGTCGAAGCCAACGAGGCTTTTGCCGCGCAGTCCATCGCCGTTGCCCGCGAGCTGGGCTTCGACATGGCGAAGGTCAACGTCAACGGCGGCGCAATCGCCCTCGGCCACCCCGTCGGCGCCTCCGGCGCGCGCATCATCGTCACGCTGCTGCATGAGATGATGAAGCGCGAGGATGCCAAGAAGGGTCTTGCCACCCTGTGCATCGGCGGCGGCATGGGCGTTGCCACCATCTGGGAAAAGTGCTAAGTCCCGAAAAGAATTAAATCGCAAGCTTCAAAGCGGCGGAGGCCATGCCTCCGCCGCTTTCTTTCTGCCCAAAATCACTGTTCATCCCCAAAAACACCCACGGCACACATCCCAAACCGACTACCCGCGCTATATGCCGCGCAGCGAGGCGGACGCAGCCAATCACACCGCACGCCACAAAACGCCCCCTCCCGCGCCGCAAAAATCCCGGCGTTTTTCCGCTTTTCCGCCTTTTCGCCCAAGACTTCGACAAAACTTTTTTGCTTCGACAAAAAGCAACAGACTTTGCGCGAAAACTGCCGTATCTTGTCCTTGTAAGAAAAAACGCCACCACATCTTGTATAAAAAAGGCCAAACCCGGCGACACGAACCGCCTCTTTCCGGATTCTGTCGCTAGTGCAAGGAAAGGAAGGAAGAACCCAAATGAACGCACTGTCCAAAGAATACCTTTTGCTTTTCAACACCCTCACCGACACGGCGCAGCGCCTTGAGCAGCTGCGGCAAAAGCTTTTGCTCAGCCAGCAGATGGCCGAGGCGATGTTCATCCTGCAGGAGAACGCGGACGAGCCCGCCGCCAGCGCGTGACAGCGCGCCGCATCCGTCGCCCCGCAAACACAAAATCTGCAAACGCGAAATCTGCAAACGCAACCATCGCGGTGTCCACCGCAAAACAAACCCCGCTGCGGCAAGCTTGCCGCAGCGGGGTCTTTTATTCTCCCGGCGCAAAAGCCACGCGCCCGGGATCTATGAACGCCGCAAGGCGTTTTTTCTATGCGCTACGCCGCCTTATTCCTGCACCGGACTGCAGCTCGGGCTCGAGGCGGCGCTCGCCCAGATGTTGCCGTTTGTCAGCAGCAGGAAGCTGAATTCCTCCGCCTTCGGCAGCGAGGGCATATCCAGCTCCGCCGCGGTCATCTTGCCGCGATAGACCAGCAGCCGCAGGCCGTTAAAGCACATATAGAGCTCATATTCCGGATGCGGGGTCGGCAGCTTCTCCGGCTCTTCCCCGTCCTCATCTTCCGTTTCCTCGGGCTGCACCGGTGATGCAACAACCTCGCTCTCCCACTCGACGCGCGCGATGCCGAGCAGCTCCTCGCCCTCCGGCAGCGCGGTGAAGGAGCTGACCGCCTTTTGCATCGTCAGATCCAGGGTCCATATCGCCTCGGTCTCCACCTCTTCAGCGGCAAAGAGCTCCAGCTTCGCTGCGCCCTCGGGCACGGGAACGGTCAGATCAAGCGGCGCAAAGCCCTTCATCTCGTCCGCATATCCCGCCGCGCTGAAATCCGGTGCGATAAACGCCTCCTGCACAAGCGCACCGGATGCATCGGTAAAGCGCAGGGCAAAGCTGCCCTCCTCCGTCAGCGCCGTGGCGCTTTCGGCCTTCTCCTGCGCGGGCAGGGCGCTGCGCAGCGCAAAATATCCGTCCTCACCCAGCAGACCGGTCACGCGCAGCGCGCCGGTTTCCTCCGTGGGCACAAAGTCGGTTTCCTCCGCCGTCAGCGCGGCGAAGAGCTCCTCCCAGCCCTGCAAACTGCCGATTTCCGCGCGCAAATCAAAGACTTCCCCAACGCAGCGTGCAAGCGCAGCGGCCGGATCTTCGCCCGTCACATCCAGCAGATACACGCCGTCCGTGCCAAAAGCGTCGCAATCGGCCTGCTTGCCCATCGCGCCGCCGACAAGGCCGACGATCAGATCATAGTTTCCAACCGAGCCGGCGCGCGAGGCGATGGCTTCCCACGCCATCCACATGCCGCGCCCCGTGCGCAGGTCGTATTCCTCCGCCGAGAGATCCATGCCCGGCGCGCGGGCAATTAAGAGACCCTCGTTGCGGACAGGCAGGCTCTTCTGCAGAGAATCCAGGGCGCTCTGTCCGTCCTCCGTGACATACACCGCCTCGCCGCCGAAGCTGCCGCGCAGCGGCACAACCAGAACGCGCACATCGCGCGTTTCCTGCACGCGGAAGTTCTGCATGCTGCTCATCTCGTCCACCACCGCGCGCAGGGTGTATTCCCCTTCGGTGAGGGAAAAGCTCTCGTCATTTTCCAGCGTATAGCACAGGCAGTCCTCCCCGATTTGCGCATCCGGCGCCCAGGTGCCGAGCTTTTCCTCCCCGCGGTACACTTCCAGATAGACGTTCTCATCCGGCGCATGACCGAGCGCTTCGCTCAGGCGCACATGCACCACCGTATCCCGCTTTGCGGCAAGGCTGCCCGCCGGGAAAGCTTCTCCGTGCGCTTCGTCGCCATTCTGGCTGAGCTCCACGGCAACGATCGCGCCGGCAAAGGGCGTCGGCTCCGGTGTCGGCGCCGGCGTCGGCATCGGCGCGGGCGTGCTCTCCACGCCCTCCTTGGGCGGCAGAATGTTCTCTCCACAGGCGGCAAAGCAGCTTAAAAACAGCGCCGCGAGCAAAATCGCGGAAATTGCGCGTATATTCTTCATGAAACCCCTCCGGTTGCGGCCGCAAAAAGCAGCCGATTATTTCACAAATAACATAATTCTGCAGCATTGTATCATATTTGCACCATGCTTTCAAGCCGATGCGTCGAATCTTGTCGTTCCATGTTATGTAAATCGCACTTTTTTGCACAATGTGCCGATTGACGCTCCTGTTTCGACATGATAGAATAGTTTGGACCGGATAGCGAAACCCGCCCGGTCTGTGCAGAAATTGTCCGTTTATTTGCATATAACGCGGTTTTTCGCGGCTCTTGCAGACAGAAAGGAGCTCTTATGGCTGACGGATTTGAAATTGAACTCGGCTTCTTCTCGCCGAAACTGGACTCTATGACGCCGGCACAGGCAGCGCAGTTTGGCGCGGCGCTCTGCCGGGCGCTGAAGGAACGGCCCTCCGAGCGCGGATGGCACGGTGCGCTGTATCCGCAGAACATCGGCTATTCCGGCGGGCAGGTGTCCATCGGCGCGCCGCTCGTTGCCGGCTGCGCCTACAGCGCAAACGAACTGGAATATCTGCCGCCCGAGCTGTTCTGGAACGGCAACGGAGGCCCGGCAACGGATGTCTATTCCGTTGGTCTTTTGCTTTACACCGCCTGTTCCGGCGGACATACCGTTTTCACGGGTGAAGGCAGCGCGCCCTCTTCGGAAACGCGCGCGGAAGCCGCCGCGCGGCGCTTGAAGGGCGAGCTGATCCGCCCGCCGAAAGAGGCGGGAGACGAACTCTCGCAGGTCATCCTGCGCGCCGTGGCTTACCGTGAGGAAGAGCGCTGGCCGGATGTGGAGGCGCTGTGCGCCGCGCTGGAGGATTGCAGCGAATTCTCCTCTGCCGAGCCGGAGGAAGCGCCCACCGGCATAAACGCCGTGCTCGGCGCTGTGGGCATTGCGGGCGCTGCCGCTGCCGTGAATGCAGCGGACGTTGCCGTGCCGCAGCCCATCGATTCGGGCGCGAAGCCCGCCTCGCTCGCCGCGCCGGAAGCGGAGAAAAAGCCTGACCGCGCGCAGCGCAAGCAGCAGGCCCGCGCGGAGAAGGAAGCAGCAAAGCAGGCCGAGGCCGAAAAAATCGCCGCGGCGCAGCAGGCCGAGGCGAAGCGGGACGCTGCCGCTGCCGCGATGCGGAAGCCCTCGTCCAAATCGAAAAAAGGCCAGGCAGTGCCGGAGAATTATCCCCGCCCGGTCTATGACGTGTTCAACGAGAAAAAAGAGAAGAAAAAACGCTCTGCCGTTCCGATTATCATCACGATCATCGCGCTGGTCGCGCTGTTCCTCGGCGTGATCTATTTCCTCGGCAGCTGTGACGTAAACGAGCCGGAGCCGACGCCGACGCCCACCGTCTCCGCCGAGGCAACGCCCACGCCCACCCTGAAGCCGACGCCGACACCGACGCCGGAAGCCACGCCCGATGTGCCCGAGACGATGCCGCCCGAGCTGCTGCACCGTTTTGACATTGAAACCCTCGGAAAGGGCAGCTATTCCTGGGAAGCGGCGCGCGATCTCTGTGAGCAGCAGGGCGGACATCTGCCCATTGTGCGCAGCGACGAGGATCTGACCAAGCTCATCAACACGGCCAAT
Organism: Oscillospiraceae bacterium; assembly: GCA_015068035.1. GTDB lineage: Bacteria > Bacillota > Clostridia > Oscillospirales > Oscillospiraceae > SIG483. The sequence continues at coordinate 69,830 of SVLI01000001.1, forward strand.
GAAAACGGCGCAAGCTACGTCTGGCTGGACGCCAAGCGCGATGCAAACGGCGTATGGCGCACGTCCGACGGCGAAGAGCTCACCTATCTGGCCTGGTTTGCCGGCGAGCCCTCCGTCCGGGATACGGACGGCACGCCCGAGGATTATCTCATGCTCTGGAAATATCAGGGCACCTGGGGCTTCAACGATATGCGCGCCAACCCCGCCCAGCTTTACCCCGGATTTTACGGCAACAAAATCACCGTAATCTGCCAGAAGTAAGGAAGACGCAATGATCGAAGGACTTGACAGAGCCGCGCTAACGGAGGTGTTCCTCAGCCGCCGCAGCGCGATCCGTGAAGCACTTGCAGACAGCATCACAGCCCTGCCGATGGAATTTTTGGAGGTCTGTGAGGACACAAGCGTCCTGTTTCGCTTCACACCCGAGCGCTGGATGCGAAACCCCAGCGATGTGGTGCACGGCGGCATTGTCTGCACCATGCTGGATAACGCGATGGGCTCCGTGAGCGGCACCCTCGCCGGAAAGATGACGCCAACGGTGAATATGCAGGTGGACTTCATCCGCCCCGTCCGGCTGGACACGCCCATTCTGGTGCGCGTGGAGTGCATTACGCAGGGCTCAACCCTCTGCCGGATGCGCGCGTCGCTCTGGCAGGACAATGAGAACAAGCCCTGCGCAAGCGGCACAGCCGTGTATTTTACAAAGTAAAGCGCGCACACAGCGCCAAACCAAACAGCATTCGACAAAACACACACCCGCAGCCTGTTATACTGGCTGCGGGTGTCATTTTTCTTCAAAAAGCCTCGCAAATGATATAAGACTGTGCTGCGCTTCTCAGGCCAGCAGATACACCGCAAGCCACACAAGCCCCGTCAGCGCCGCGCCAAGCGCGGCCACGGCAATGGTGGGCAGGCGCGAAAAATGGCGATGCAGGCCGCGTCCTTTCCCAGTGTAGCCCGCTGCGATCTCCCGCGCCTCCTCCATGAGCCGGTCGGCGCTCACGCCACCGTCGGAGAAAATGTCCTCCCGAAGAATAAAAATCGCCTGTTCAAAAAGTTTCGGGTCGGGTGATTTCACAACGACCACGCGCCTTGTCGTGCCTTTTACCACTTTTGCGCCGCCTCCATGCTCCAAATCATTCCTGTATTTGCAGTGTAACCCAAGCGGCGGCAGTTTATTCGCGCGCCGGCGGCGGAAGCGAAAAATCCTCTGTTTGATCTGCGGCATGTCAGGCCCTCCTGTCCACCCGCACGGCAAGCACCGTCATGTCGTCCTCGCAGCCGTATTGCCGCACAGCGCCCTGCAGCGCCGATTGCGCAAGCTGCTTCATGTCCTCCTCCGGCGGCGCGGAAAGCAGCATCTGCCGCAGCCAGCCGTCGTCCTCCTCTGCCAAAACGCCGTCGCTGGCGATGAGCGCCACGCTCCCGGGCTTGAGGCGCATGCGCACCACGTCGGGCGCCGCCCCGTCGCCGGAGAGCATCCCCGCGGCCATGCTCACGCCGCGCACCCGCCGCACAAGCTTTCCGTTGCGCACATAGCTTGGTGCCGCGCCGTATTTGTAAAAACAGGTCTCCCCCGAGAACAGGTCGATGCACATGAGATCGACGGTTGTGTAGCCCCAGTCCTCCCCGTTGCGCAAAAGCAAAACGGAATTGAGGATCTTCATCGCCGTCACGGGCTCAACGCCCGCGCGCAGGAAGCGCTCCAGTACGCGCACCGCGGCAACGCTGTCCTTCGCCGCGCCAAGGCCCGAGCCCATGCCGTCGGACAAAATCACGCACAGCACGCCGCTGTCCGTTTTGAAATATGTACCCCGGTCGCCGCTGACCGTCTCCCCTTTTTTCTTCATCGCCGCAATGCCGACGGACACCGCAAGCGGTTCCGCCTGCAAAAGCCGCATCTTCTCCTCCTGCGCGCTATCCACCGCCGGGCGGCACAGCCTTACGCCCAACACGCCGGACAGCTTGTCCAGATAGGCCGGATCCTTCGTCAGCGTTCCGAGCGAGCCGCTCTCCACCGTCGCGTGCAGACGGCCGCGGGCGTCCCGAAAGACCGATGCCTTTGCATTCATATCCATCCCGTGCAGGAAACGCAGCAATCGCCGTTCCGCCAGCGGGTCTGTCCCCTCAGCCGCCGCCAGCTCCTTTGCCGCCGTTTCCATGATTTTGGACATGTCCGCATACTGGCCGTAGGCCGCCGCCCGGTTTTCCCCAAGCCGCGCCCGGAACTGCTTGCGGAACATCATCGCGCGCAGTTCGCCGTTGAGCGCCGTGACAAAGGCCTCCGGCGCGATGCACTGATCGCGAAAGCGCTCCGGCAGATCCCCGCGCGTGATTCTGCCGCGCGAGAGCATCACGCCCGTGATGCCGTTTAGAATGTCCAGCGTGTCGGCATAGCCGCTTTGCCAGCACAGGTCGCGGTTGCGGCAGCGGATGCAAACCTCGTCCGCCGCGCGGTCGAAGACCGAGGCGATGTCGTTGTCGTTGCTGCGCTTTTCCAGCGTGCCGTGCACCGTGTCAAACAGCTCGCGCAGCGCATCGCTGAGCTTTTGCAGTCGCTCGGAGGCATAGCGCCGCAGCGCGCTTTCTCCCGCGCCGGGCGCAACCGGCGCAAAAACCGCCCCGGCGCTGCGCACAAGTCCCGCGGGCAGCAGCAAAAACAGCACCGCCGCCGTGAAGGTCTCAAAAAATGCCTCCATGCGCAGAGCGCTGCCCCATGTCCAAAGCAGAGAGGCCGCGTTTCCCAAAATGAAGGCCAAGGCAAAAACAAGCTTGCCGTGCTTTTGAAACACGCCGCAGACCAGGCCGCAAAATGCATAGCTCATCGCAAAACAGGGCGTGCCGCCATAGGCCATGTCCATCGCAAGCCCCAGCACCGTGCCCGCAGCCGGCCCCGCCGTGATGCCGCCGCAGCGCGCCGCCGTTAAAAGCACCAACAGCGCGAACACGCGCCCGACCGACACCGCTTCAAACAGCATCACGCGGCTGAGCGCCATCAGCGCGCAGGCCAAAAGCACAAGGATCGCGGCGGCATAGCGCTTTTCCTCCGCGTCCGTCTCCCGCGGTGCGGGTGAGAGCGCAACCGAGAAAAACCATGTGCAGCCGCCCGTTAGAATCACCTCGCCAAGCATGCGGATCACCGCCGGAACCGAGCCGGAGTAAAAGGTCAAGCTGTCCAGATAGGTCGTCAGCGCCGTCACCGTCGCTGCGCCCAGCGGCATGAACCACTTTTTCTGCACGATGCGCCTGTCCCGTAACACGAAACCGAGCGTGAACACCAGCAGACAGGTTGCCACATAGCGCAGCCCCCAGTCGAAGCCGCCCGTGAGCAGATAGCCCGCCGCCGCGCCCACAAGGCAGAACACCCCACCCGAAGCCGTGCCCGCCTCCGCAACGATGGCGATGCCAAAGGGCCCGCAAACCCCAAACACCCGCGCGGAGGCCATCACGAAGCCCAGCACAAGCCCCAGCGCACCGCCTGTCACGCGAAGCAGCCTTTCCCGGTTCTCCGCCACCATTTTCCGCAGCGTAAGGCAAAGCTCCGCGCCGCGTTCTCTGACTGTCATATTGATCAAACCCCTTCCGATCGGGTACCGCCCTGCACAGATTCTGCCCGCGGCGATACGCCGCCTCATCCCCGACAGCCGAACAGACGGTCCCACAAGATGACATAAAGTATAATTATGTTATCCAAAAAATGCCGTCAAACGCTGTTGTCCGATCTCGGGGTTTTTCCGTGGGAAAGCACGGGAAATGCGGGAACACCGCGCAGTAAAAATCCGCCCCTTTTCCCGCAGGCAATTTTTGACAAACACCTCCCGCTGTGCTATACTGTGCGCATCCAAACCAAACACAACAGGAGGAATTTTGAATGGACGTTATCAAGCGCATCGAACCGGATCCGTCTGAGAAGTACCCCATGGAAAGAATTGATGTCAGCGGCATCAAGCGCAAGTTTTTGGACGTGCCCTATGTCGAGGGCTCCACGCTCAAGAGCCAGACTCTGGACCTCTATCTGCCCGACGAGGGCGAGGGTCCCTTCCCGCTCATCATTTTTGTCCACGGCGGCGCCTTTTTGGGCGGCGAGAAGCGGGACTTCCAGTTCCTCTTTTTCATTGACGGCATCCGCCGCGGCTATGCGGTTGCCAGCCTGAACCACCGTCTGATGGACGAGGCCATCTTCCCCGAGCAGGTGTTTGACATCAAGGCCGCCGTGCGCTACCTGCGCGCCAACGCCGCGAAGTACAAGCTGGATCCTGAGCGTTTCGCCATCTCCGGCGCTTCCGCTGGCGCTTACTTTGCAAGCCTCGTCGGCACCACCGCCGGCATCCCCGCTTTCGAGGATCTCAGCATGGGCAGCGCGGAGGCGGACAGCTCCGTGCAGGCCGTCATCGGCCTTTTCGGCGTGTATGACCACGTCATGCAGAGCGAATTCACCGAGAACAGCCCCCCGCTGACCAACGGCAAGCTCCCCAACTTCACCGATCAGTTTATCGGCACGAATTGCCGCGAGTGCCCGGGCCTCGTTTCGCTCACCTGGCCGGGCAGCTACGTCACGAAGAATTGCCCGCCCATGCTCATCGAGGGCGGCACTTCTGACCAGATCGTGCCCTATGAGGCTTCCCCCGCGCTGGTGGAGAAGATCAATTCCGTCTGCGGTGAGGGCCGCGCCACGCTGACCGTTATGGAAGGCTGCCTCCACGGCGACCCGGCTTACAGCACGCCGGAGAGCTCCGAGCGCCGCTTCGCCTTCCTCGACAGCATTTTCAAGAAGTAAAAACCGCTTTGCATAACAAAAGGCAGCCGCGAGTCAAAACTCGCGGCTGCCTTTTTGCTTTTTTGTCGATGCCGGAGCGCAGCGAACGCGTTTTTGTTCCTTTCGCGCTGCAGCGCGCCCCCACCCGCCAAAAAACAGAAAACATCCCCCGCCCGGGCAGGGCGGGGGATGCTGTTATCTATTCTTCAGTAAAATGCACGTGGCTGTTGATGTGCTCCTCGCAGAAGCAATGGTAGCCGCTGCAGCGCGAGCAGTAGCGGAATTCCAGCTCCGGATTCGACACATCCGTCCGGCCGCAAACGTCGCAGCGGCGGTTATAGGGCTTCTTCTCCTGTTCGCGCCGGATGCGCGCGGCCTCCTGCCGGAAATTGACCGTCCTCGCGCGCTGCCGCATCCGCTGCGGACGCACATAGTCAAACAGCCAGCCGCCGCAGAACACAAGATAGTGCAGCAGCACCACGACCGGGACGAGATTCTGCGGGAAACGCACAGTGATCAGCTCGTATACGAAAAAGGCAAGGTCAATCAGCGCCAGCCACTTGACCTTGATCGGGATGAAGAAAAACAGCAGCACCCGCAAATCCGGATAGAAGGTCGCAAACACGAAGAACATGCCCAGATTGAGATAATAGCCGGTGAAGATCACGTCCACCTTGAAGAGCAGATAGGCCAAAAGCCCGAACACGACCAGAAACAGCATGCCGCAGAAATAATAGATCGTGAACTTTGCCTTGCCCCACTCCCGCTCGAGTGAGATGCCCACAAAATAATAAAAATACAGCGAGATCGCAAGGAGTATGATGTTCCCCGCCTCGGGCACGAACACAAAGGTGACCAGCCGCCAGACCTCTCCGTGCAGGATGCGCTCTGCGGAGAACACCAGCATATAGGTAAACAGCCCGGTGGTGTCGATCATGGAGAGCACAAACGCCGCAATATTGCCAAAAATGACATAGAGCATCAGCCTCGGTATGCCGAAGCGCGGATGCCGGTAGCAAAACTTGTCCACCGCGCGCAGAATTCCCTTCATTTTCTGCTCCTTTCCAAACTTTAAGCGCGGCGCTCTCCCGTGGAAAACGCCGGAATTATTTCCATTTACAGCAGCATTATACCCGCAATTGGGCATGAAGTCTACCGATGACGCAAAAAATTCACAATTTGGGCAGCGAAAGCGCGTTGACAAGCGCAATGCTCTTCTATATAATAAGGTGGTATAGGTGCGAAAAGCGCCGAAATCCGTAATTTATCATTTATCAAGAACGAGTGAGAGGATCAGCTCTGTGACCTCGTGCCAACCTGCCCGGCTCCCCATCGCCGGGACAAGGTGGCCCTGCTGATTTGATAAAGGGGTGTGTGCAGATGAACAGTGTTTAGCCGCCTCTTTGCCGCGTATGCAAAGAGGTGTTTTTATTCATCACAAGGGGCGAAAAATGTGCAATTCGCTCTTTTCCTGCCGAAACAGGTATGATAAAATAAATGAACGGGAAAAACCCGAAGATAAGGAAGGCAAATGACTATGATTCAATACACGAACCGCGTTTTCACCTCCGAATCCGTAACGGAAGGCCATCCGGATAAGATCTGCGACCAGATCTCCGACGCTGTGCTGGACGATATCCTCGCCGCCGATCCCACGGCGCACGTCGCCTGTGAAACCTTTACGACGACCGGCATGGTCGTTGTGATGGGCGAGATCTCCACCTCGCATTATACGGACATTCCCGCCATCGCGCGCCGCACCGTCGAGCGCATTGGCTACAACAATCCCGAATACGGTTTTGATGCCCGCTCCATGGCCGTTATGACCGCCATTGACGAGCAGAGCCCGGACATCGCCATGGGCGTGAACCAGTCCTTCGAAGCGCAGAACGGCGATGTGGACGAGGTCGCGCTCGTCGGCGCCGGCGACCAGGGTATGATGTTCGGCTTCGCCTGCGATGAGACCGAGGAGCTCATGCCCGCGGCCATCTCCATGGCGCACAAGCTCTCCCGCCGTCTTGCGGCCTGCCGCAAATCCGGCGAACTGCCCTGGCTGCGCCCCGACGGCAAGAGCCAGGTCACGGTGGAATACGGCGAGGACGGCAGCGTCCTGCGCTGCCCGGCCATCGTGGTCTCCACGCAGCATGACCCGGACATCGCGCTGAAGGATCTGCGCGAGGCCGTTGTGGAAACGATCATCAAGCCCGTCATCCCCGAGAAGTACATTGACGGCGCCACGCAGTTCTACGTCAACCCCACGGGACGTTTCGTCGTCGGCGGCCCTGTGGGTGACACCGGCCTCACCGGCCGCAAGATCATCGTGGACACCTACGGCGGCAGCGCTGCGCACGGCGGCGGTTGCTTCTCCGGCAAGGACCCCACGAAGGTGGACCGCAGCGCGGCCTACATGGCGCGTTACGTTGCCAAGAACATCGTTGCCTCCGGCCTCGCCCGCCGCTGCCAGATCGAGCTGGCCTACGCCATCGGCGTTGCGCATCCCGTCTCCATTCTGGTGGACACCTACGGCACCGGCATCGTCTCCGATGACCGCATCGCCGAGATCGTGCGCGCGCACTTTGACCTGCGCCCCGCCGCGATCATCCGCACGCTGGATCTGCGCCGTCCCATCTACGAGCAGACCGCCGCTTACGGTCACTTCGGCCGCACGGATATCGACCTGCCCTGGGAGCACACCGATATGGCCGAGGCGCTGCGCGCCGCGCTCTAAGCAAAGCCCCTTTCGCCGCACGAAGTCCCCGCTTTCTCAGCGGATTTCAAGCCTTAAACATACCTGAGCGAAGCCCCGTCTTTTCCGCACAGGGCTTCCATTTAACGACGCGAAGTCCCCTGCCCCTTCGGCGCGGGCTTCAAAGCCAGCATTAAAGATTATTTTAGGGAGAGAACGTCATGCCCTTTGAAAAGGATCGTGAGGACGTCATTGAAGGCCGCAACGCCGTAACGGAGGCGCTGCGCGCCGGACGCGCCATCGACAAGCTTTATATCGCCAAGGGCGAAACGGATAAAACGCTCGCGTTTCTCGCATCCAAGGCCCGCGCCGCCGGCGTTGTGGTCGTGGAGGCGGATCGCCGCAAGCTCGACAGCATGAGCGTAACACAGGCGCATCAGGGCGTCGTGGCGCTGGCCGCCGTGCGGGAATACGTTTCGATTGCCGACATTCTCTCCATCGCGCGGGAGCGCGGGGAAGATCCCTTTGTCGTCGCCTGTGACGAGGTGAGCGATCCGCACAACCTCGGCGCCATTCTCCGCACCGCGGAGTGCGCCGGTGCGCACGGCGTGATCATCCCCAAGCGCCGCAGCGCAGGCCTGACCGCAACGGTGGACAAGGCCAGCGCGGGCGCTGCCGAGCATATGGCCGTTGCGCGCGTGCCGAACATGGCCGCCGCTCTGCGCGAGCTCAAGGACGAGGGTCTGTGGATTTACGGCACCGCAGCCGAGGGGACAAGCCCCCTCTGGAAAACCGACTTTTCCGGCCCGCTCTGCCTGGTCATCGGCTCCGAGGGCGAGGGCATGAGCCGCATCGTCACCGAACAATGCGATTTCCTGGTGTCCATCCCGATGCAGGGACGCATCAGTTCTCTGAACGCCAGCGCGAGCGCCGCGATCGTGCTGTATGAAGTCCTGCGCGCGCGGCAGAACGGATAAAAATTCACCTATCCCCGGCCGGCGAACGCTCTTCTCCGGCAAGCGGAAGAAAACGGTGGTGAACCTATGGACAACAACTACGAACCGAATACAGGCAATCCGGAGTACTCGCTTACGGACATTCTGACGGAGTACTATGTGTGCAGCGCGTCGAGGTCGGCAAAGACGCCGCAAGCGCCGGCGGAACAGCGCAGTCGTGAGATTGTGATGGAAGCGCCGGACGAGCAGGTCGCCGCTGCCGATATCACTTCCGGGGACATTCCGGAGGAGACGGCCGCGCCGAAGCGGCAAAAGCTTCAGCTGCCCCAGCTGCCCCAGTTGCGCCTGCCGCGCTTTGAAACCAAGCCCAAGGGCCGGCGGCTTGAATCCGCCGAAGCGGAGGAAAATCGCCCCGCCGCGCCGGAAGGCCGACGGCTTTCCTCCTCCGAGGGGAGACGGCTGGCCGAAGCGCCGCAGGAAGCAGCGCCCGTACGCAGAGCGCCGTCGGAGCCGGAGGTCTATTCGATCACGGAAATCCTTGCCGAGGCCGAGGCCATCGAGCGCTTGGAGCATGAAAATGCTTTGCGCAGACAGGCTGAGCACCAGGCGCGTGAAGCGCAGCTCGCGCAGAGGACGCATGCCGAAGCGGTTAAAGCCGCAGCAGAGGCCGCTGCGCCCGCGCCCGAAGCGCCGCAGGAAGCCGAGATGCCTGCCGAAGCCGAATTGCAGCCGGGCGAACAGGCCGAAACCGCAGAGCAGCCGCCCGAGAAAAAGGTGCGGGTGGTGCTGGTTGATTTCGAAACCGGCGAAGCGCAGACGTCGCCCGAAGAGGATGCCGAGGCCGAAGCCGAAGCGCAGGGCGAGGATGCACAGGGTGTCCTGATTGATTTCCAGTCGGCAGCAGCCGATGCGCAGTCTGCCGGAGATGAAAGCGCGCGCTCCGGCGCCATCGAGCCCGACGGCGCGGATCAATACGCCGCGGCGGATTATCCCGAAATGCAGGATGCCGACGCGGAGGATGGCTTTGACAAACGCGACCCGGCCAAAAAGCGGCCCGGCCTGCTCGTGATGCTGACGGCCATTCTGGTCCTTCGCCGGAAGCGCCGGATGACGAAGATGAAGGCGGAGGACAAGGCCGCCGCCGAGCGGGAGGCGCTGCCGGAAGTTCCGGCAAAGACCGCTGCAAAATATTATCTGAAGAATTCCGTGCCCTTCAAGCTCCGCTTTCTTGTTGCCGCGGCGCTGTGCATGATTCTGCTCTATGTCTCCTGGGGTCTGCCCCGGGTCGGCGCGATGCGCAACATCCGCGTTTGCGCCGGAATGTGCCTTGTGCTGGAGCTCGGCGTGATGCTCCTTGCGCTGGATGTGTTCACAAAAGGTATACTCAACCTGTTCCGCGGAAAACCGGGGCTGGAAAGCCTCCTTTCCGTTTCCTGCGTTTTCTCCGCGCTGGACGCGGTGATCATTTTCGCGGGCGGACCGCAGCGCGGCCTGCCTTATTGCGCGGTGAGCGCAGTGGGTCTTTGCATCGCCCTGCTGGGTGAGCGGCTGTATTGCATCGGCATGGCGCGCACGCTCCACGCAGCCGGTGCGGCGAAAGATCCAAACAGCATCTTCGCCGTGGACGGCGCAGTGCCCGAAGGACGTGTGCTCATCCGAAGCCGCCGCGGCATCGCGGGCTTTGTAAACCGCAGCCAGGATGCCGATCCCGTCACCGTTGCTTACAGTTTGCTTGCCCCCATCCTGCTCCTTGCCGCGCCGGTGCTCGCCTTTATCGCCACGGTCTGCTGCAAGCAAAGCAGCGATTTCTTCCATTGCCTCGCCGCGCTGACCGCTGTGAGCAGCTCTTTCTCCGCCCTGCTGTGCTACACGCTGCCCTTCGCCGTCGTTGCCAGACGGCTGGCCGTGAACGGCGCGGCCATCGCGGGCTGGACGGGCTGCGCGGACATCGGCGAGAGCCGCCGTGCCGTCCTCACGGATGAGGACGTGTTCCCCGTTGGCAACGTGCTCATTGACACCATCCGCATTCTGGAAGGTGTGTATACGGACAAGGTGCTCTCTTACGCCGGCAGCGTTGTGAGTTTTTCCGGCTGCGGCCTCGTGCCCGCTTTCATGGACCTGCTGCGCCGCAACGGCTGCGCCATCCACCGGGTGGACAATTTCGCCTGCCATCGCGGCGGCGGCCTGACCGGCACCGTCCGCGGCGAACAGGTGCTCATCGGCAGCAGCAGCTTCATGAACCTCATGGGCATCCGCCTGCCGCAGAGTCAGATGTCCAAATCCAGCGTGTTCATCGCCATCAGCGGTGAGCTGGTGGGCGTGTTCTCCATCCGCTATGTGCCCGCCGCCGCCGTGCAGGAAGCGTTGGTTTCCCTGCTGCGCAGCCGCGCGGTCGCGCCGCTGTTCGCGATTCGGGACTTTAACGTCACCCCGCTGCTGATCAAGCAGCGTTACCGCATGCCCACCGAGGGGTTTGACTTCCCCTCCTTCCAGGAGCGTTACCGCATCAGCGCCCTTGAGCCCGGCGAGAACGATCAGCCCTCCGCGCTGCTCGTGCGCAAGGGGCTGGGCACCTATGTGGAAACCGCCAACGCCGGCAGAGGGCTTTTCCGCTGCGTCCGCCTGTGTCTGGTGCTGAGCCTGCTCTGCTCCGTTCTGGGCATGCTGCTGATGTTTTTCCTGTGCATCGGCGCATCTTATGACAGCGCAAGCGCCGGAAATATCCTTTTGTACCTGCTGTTTTGGCTCGTTCCCGTGATTTTCTGCACACTTGGGCTGCGCAGATAGGCAAACAGGCCCGCTTTTCGCAAAAAAGCTCTTGCATTGGAACGTCAGAACATAGTATAATAATTCGCATGCATTTTTGCGTGCTTATTTGGAGATACAAGATTGTAAATATAATAAGGAGAGAAAACGTCCATGAGTTACGCCACGAAGAACATCCGCAACATCTGCCTGGTCGGCCACGGCAGCAGCGGCAAAACCACCCTCGCGGAAAATATGCTTTTCCTGACCGGCGCGATCGACCGTCAGGGCAACACCACTGCAGGCAACACCGTCTGCGACTACGATGCAGAAGAGATCAAGCGCCAGATCTCCATCTCCACCGCGATTGCGCCCGTGGAGTTCAACAAGACCAAGATCAACGTGCTTGACTGCCCCGGCTTCTTTGATTTCGTCGGTGACGTGATGTGCGCGCTGCGCGCGGCGGATGCCGGCGTCATCGTGCTCTCCGCAAAGGACGGTCTCACCGTCGGTGCCGAGCGCAGCTGGAAGTATCTGAAGGAAGCTGCGCTGCCCACCATGTTCTACGTCTCCAAGATCGACGAGGAGCACGGTGACTACTTCGCCGTTCTGGACGCGCTCAAGGCGCGCTACGGCAGCTCCATCTGCGCGGTTTCCGCGCCCCTGTCCGATGGCAGCGGCGTCATCGACCTCGTGCACAACTGCGCCTACAAGACCGTCGGCGGCAAGACCACGAAGTGCGACATTCCCGCTGCGGATGCGGACAACGCCGCTTCCCTGCGCGAGGCTCTGTTTGAGACCGCGGCCGGCGCTTCCGAGGATCTGATGGAGAAGTATTTCGAAGAGATGGAACTCTCCGAGGAAGACACCGTCACCGGTCTGCGCATGGGTATGCTTGAGCGCAACGTCGTGCCCGTCCTGTGCGGCTGCGCCGCCACCGGCGTGGGCACCGAGGTGTTCATGCGCGCCGTGTGCGACTATGCCCCCGCGCCCTGCGATATGCCCGCTGTCAAGTACGAAGGCGGCGAGCTGGCAGTTGACCCCAACGGCCCGGTCTGCGCCCTCGTTTTCAAAACCGTTTCCGATCAGTTCGGTAAGTACTCCTTCGTGAAGGTGCTCTCCGGCAACATCACGGGCGATATGTCCCTGCGCAATCCCCGCACGAGCTCCACGGATAAGCTCGGCCGTCTGTACACCATGTGCGGCAAGAAGACCACCGAGATTAAGGACATTCCCTGCGGTGACATCGCGGCCATCGGCAAGATGGAATGGAAGACCGGCGACACGGTCTGCGACGCGAAGAACGAGATCACCCTGCCCGCGATCGACATCGCCGAGCCCTGCTACTCCATGGCCATCGCGCCCAAGACCAAGGGTCAGGACGATAAGGTTGCCGGCGGCCTCGCCCGTCTGGGTGAGGAGGACATCTCCTTCACGCTCGTCAACAACGGCGAAACCCATCAGCTCGTCATCTCCGGCGCCGGCGACATTCAGGTCGACGTGCTCTGCGCCAAGCTCAAGAGCCGCTTCGGCGTGGAGACCGAGCTTGCTCCCGCACGCGTGGCTTACCGCGAGAAGATCAAGGCCAAGGTTGAAGCCCACGGCCGTCATAAGAAGCAGTCCGGCGGCAGCGGCCAGTTCGGTGACGTTTGGGTTCGCTTCGAGCCCCAGGATGAGCAGGACGATCTGATCTTCGCTGAGGAAGTCTTCGGCGGCAGCGTCCCGAAGAACTTCTTCCCCTCCGTTGAAAAGGGTCTGCGCAACGCCGTGCAGAAGGGTGTTCTGGCGGGCTACCCGCTGGTCGGCCTGAAGGCCACGCTCTACGATGGCTCCTACCATCCCGTTGACTCCAACGATATGGCTTTCCAGACTGCTGCCCGTCTCGCTTATCAGGACGGCATCCCGAAGGCGAAGCCCACCATCCTCGAGCCCATCGGCCTGCTGAAGGTCACGATTCCGGACGCCAACCTGGGCGACATTATGAGTGACGTTTCCTCCAAGCGCCGCGGCACCGTGCTGGGCATGAACGCGGAGGACGGCATGCAGACCGTCGAGGCCGAGGTTCCGATGGCAGAGATGAGCTCTTACACCATCGACCTGCGCTCCATGACGCAGGGCCGCGGCAGCTTCACCTGCAAGTTCATCCGCTACGAGGAAGCCCCCGCGAACGTCCAGCAGAAGGTTATCGAGGAAGCCAAGGCCCTCGCCGAAGCCGAGTAAGGACAAACCAAGACAAACACAAAAGCAGAGCGCTGATGCGCTCTGCTTTTTTTATTTCCCGCAAATGACTTGCGGGTCTTTTTTTATTTTTTATTTATTTGCCGGAACGTCATCCGAAGAAATCAGTCCGTAACCGCCCTGATTGCGGCGATACACAACGGAAAAACTGCCGTCCTCCTGATTGATGAAGGCGAAGAACGCGTGCTCAAGCAGATTCATCTGCAGCACGGCCTCCTCGGGAGACATGGGCTTGAGCGCAAAACGCTTGGTACGCACGATGCGGATCTCCTCCTCCGCCTCGTCGTCCTCCGCGACAGGCACGGGGCTCACCTCGCGCTCGAGCGCGCCCTCACGCAGCTTCTTCTCCAGCTTGGTCTTGTTCTTCCGGATCTGCCGCTCGATCGACGCGGCCGCGCTGTCGATGGACGCGAACATGTCGCTCGTCAGCTCGCTGACACGGTAGAACATTCCGTTGTTTTTCAGCGTGACCTCCGCTCTGTAACGGCCACGCTCCGCGCTGAAGGTTACATACGCCTCGGACTCATTCCTGAAGAAGCGGTCCAGCTTGCCGACCTTGCGTTCCGCGTAGGCACGCACTTCCGCGCCGACCTCAATCTTCTTTTCCGTAAATGTGAATTTCATGCGATCACTCCTTCTGGCGTAATTGGGGGTTTTTGCTGTGTACATTTTAACATAAAAATTCGCAAAACGGAAGTCTTTTTTGTGAATTTTTATTGTTTGTTCAAAATTATGCCAGCGCCATGCCCAAAATGAGTATGCCCTCGTTGTCGCGATAGATCTCCGGGAACTGCGAGATCGGCAAGGGATTGACGCCCCGCCCGGCCTCAACCGTATAGCCGGGGCGGTTGAAGTCCTGAATGAACCAGTCCTTATAGCCCGCGAAGCCGGAGGCGTAGGGCGTTTCCTCCAGCGCGTAGCCACTCACTTCGGCGAAGCGACGGCCGATCTCCTCCGCACGCGGCGGCTGCCGGTCAAGAAATTTCCAAAAGATCACCTCGCCCTGCGTGTGATAGGAGAGCGTCAGCGCCGGGGATAGCTGCTGCGTGAGGGCATACAGGCTGCGGCTTTCGGGCGCCGTGAGCGGCGCAGGGCCGACATAGTCACGCGGCGCGGGGCTTGTGTAGCCCTGCGCGAACTTGATCTCCCGCGCCTGTTCCCAAAGTGCGGGGTACTGCAAATTGAGGTCAACGCCCCGAATGTTCGCCTTCCAGCCCTCGGGAAAGGGGATGGAAGGATAATCCGCCGCGATGCGCCGCGCCGCCTCGTATTCGCCGCCCGTCAGATCTCCGACGACCAGATCCACCCCATCCGGATTGACCATCGGCACGACGGTCAGCGTCACGGCCTCATAAAGCGCCTGCGCGCTGTAACCCGCGATGCCACCGCCGCTGACGTAAGCCGCGCAGAGTTTTTCTAAAAAATGGAGCAAAAGCGGCGAGACGATCCACTCGTTGGCGTGATGCGCGCCATTATAGAGCAGCTGCTTTTCGCCCACGCCGAAGCGCAGGGTGTAAAGCGGCCTGCCCAGCACGCTGCTGCCCGCCTCGGAGAGCGTCAGAAAAGGATAACGCGCGGCGAGGCCGCGCACACTGTAGCCGAGCGCTGCCGAGCCGAAGCGGATGTCCGTCGGCACAACCGGAAAATCCAGCGGCACAATCACCGCCGAGCCGATGCGCAGATTGTAGGGGTCGAGCCCGGGATTTGCAAGCTCCACCGCGCGCAGCGTGCCGCCGTATTCCCGCGCGATGCGATACAGGCTGTCACCAGGGCGGACGGTATGCACGACGTAGCCCGTATACCACGGCAGCAGCGCCTGCTGCGTCTGTTGCCCCGCTACGCCGTCGGTGCGCAATCCCTTTTCCCGCTGAAAATCTGTCACCGCGGCGCGGGTGCGCGCGCCGAAGATGCCATCCACCTCGCCCGGGGAAAAACCTGCGCGCGTCAGCGCAAGCTGCAGCAGCTCCACCGACGCACCTGTGTCTCCATATTTTAACAATTTCATGGCAAATCATCCCTCCACGCAGTCCTTCCTTATATCCTATGCAAAGAAACGCGCGTTAAAACAAAGAAAAGGATTTTTGCTTCCAGTATGGAGAGAATTTGTCGCCTTTATTTTGCATGAAACATGCCATACTGAAAGGGAGAATCAAACGGAGGGCAAAATATGGCAAAAAAACACTTCTTTCGCGGGCGTGCATCGCTTGCGCGCGCGGTCTGTGCGGTGCTGCTCGCGGTGCTGCTGTGCGTGCCCGCATACGCAGCGGAAACTTCACTCGTCCCGGTCGGGCGCACGGTCGGCATTCAGCTGCAGATGCCCGGCGCGCTCGTCGTCGGGCTTTCCACCGCGGACTGTCCGTCCCCCGCGGAGGCCGCGGGCATCCGCAAGGGCGATCTGATCGTTGCGATTCAGGGCAAGAGCGTCGGCTCTGCGAGCGCATTTCTTGAGCAGGTCGCGCAGATGGACGGCTCGCCCGTGTGCATCACGGTCGAGCGCAGCGGCAGCCGGCTCGACTTCAGCGTAACACCGTCGCGCACGGAAAGCGGCTGGGTGCTCGGCCTCTGGCTGCGCGATAGCATCACCGGCATCGGCACCCTCACCTATTATGACCCGGAAACAGGCTCTTACGGCGCGCTCGGGCACCCGATCAACGATGTGGACACCGGCGTGCGCCTGCCGGTTGGCAGCGGCAAGCTCATGGACGCCGAGGTCACCGGTGTCCGGCCGGGACAGGTCGGCCGTCCCGGCGAACTGAGCGGCAGCTTTGACTTTGACCATAGCTGCGGCAGCATTCTCATCAATTCGGACTGCGGCATCTTCGGCCATCTGGACGAAATCGACGCCGCCGACGCGATGCCGGTCGCCACGGCATCGGAAATCCACCCGGGCAAGGCGAGCATCCTCTCCAACGTGGAGGGCTGTACGGTCACGGAATATGAAATCGAGATTGAGCAGGTGCAGCCGGGCGGCACGCACCCCCTGTGCTTCCGCGTCACGGACCAGAAGCTGCTGGCCATCACCGGTGGCATCGTCCAGGGCATGAGCGGCAGCCCGATCATTCAGGATGGAAAACTCGTCGGCGCGGTGACGCATGTTCTAATCAATGATCCCACCCGGGGATATGGGATTTTTATCGAAAATATGCTGGACGCAGCGGGATAAAAGTATGACAGGGGCAGAATGCCCCTGTCATTTTGCTTACGAATGAAAAAGATTCTCAAAATGGTGAAAAGTATCACTCGATAGATCAATCAGTAATTGAGTCATCTCATGGGTTGAAATGGGATAATTCTCCAACATCCATACGTACGTGGAAAGAAAACTGCTGATCAACAGAGACAAAAAATGATATCGCTGCGCATAATCAAGATTTTTGAGTTGGTATTTATCATAAAAATACCAGTACAGCTGTTCTTCAAATCGTTTTTTGGAGGGTTGAGAGATCAAGAGCAAAAACAGGGCATCATGTTCTCTCATATAAGTCAGGACATCATAGATGAGCGGATACGCATCTTTTGGATGAAATTTTGAAGACCGTGTACATTCTATCAAACGATTTGAGATGGAAGCGATATAATCCAGACAAACGTCCTGAAACAGTGCATCGATATCAGCATAGTTGTTGTAAAAAGTGGAGCGATTCACATCAGCTAATTCACATAAGCGGTTGATACGAATCTGGTTTAATGCACTCTTTTTCAATAACAACAAAAGGGCATGCTTCAATGCTTCTTTACTTTTTCTAATACGTCTGTCATCCATAAAATTACTCCTTAGTAATTATCGAAGATTGTTGGTTATTCAACAAATGTAGAATATTGTTGATTGTATTATAACTGCAAAGCAACGTACAATAAAAGTGTTTTATAGAAAATAATTGGCGATATTGTAAGGAGGACGTTAAATGAAAAGTGTATGTGTAATTACAGGCGGCGGCAGCGGCATGGGTCTTGCCGCAGCAAAATTTATGCCAAAAGAGAAAGTTATCATTATCTCCGGCAGAACGGTTGCAAAGCTCGAAAATGCAGTGAATGAATTGAAAATGCTCGGTTACGAAGCGTATGCTTTTGCTTGCGATACATCAGACCGTGAAAGCGTTAGGAAGTTGGCTGAATATGCCGCTTCTCTCGGTGAAATCAAAAATGTAATCAATGCCGCAGGAATTTCACCTGCAATGGGCAGTACGGGCGATCAGGAAAAGATTCTTCGCATCAACGCTCTTGGCACTGTTTATGTTAATCAGGAATTTGCAAAGAAGATGAACGCAGGCAGTGTTATCTGTGATATTGCATCAAATTCCGCTTACTCACTTCCCTCATTCATTCTTCCCAAGAAGGCATATCCGCTTGCTGAAACAGATGAGGCGGCTTTCCTTGCAAAGCTCATCAAGAGAGCTAATATGGCTAAAACCGATTATGAAAAGAATGGCTTTGCATACGGCCTTTCAAAGAACTTTGTTTGCTGGTATGCTGCAAAGAGTGCCTTTGACCTTGGTCCCAGGGGCATCAGAGTTGTTTCCTTGAGTCCCGGTCTGATTGCAACAGATATGGGTAAGTTGGAGGAAGAACACGGAGGATTTCTTATCAAATTATCCTGTGAAGAACGTATGGGTAAGCCCGAAGAACTCGGCTATGCAATTGCAACCGTCGCAGACGAGCGCAACGGCTACCTTGCCGGTGTTGATATTCTTTGTGACGGCGGCAGTACAAGAGGTCAGAAAGAATTCAAAAAGAAGAAAAAATAATCAAATATACGGATAAAGTTAAGCTGCGTCACGGATGCAATGCATCCATGAAGGATATATAAATTTCGAATTGTTGAGCTGAATATAAAACATACATAGCAGCCATGCATTGAAAAGTGCATGGCTGTTTTGCGTCTAAAAATGTTGTCCCTAATGACAATCACTCATGAGCGGCTCGCCGATTCTGCAGGACGGCAAGCTCGTCGGCGCCGTGACGCATGTTCTAATCAATGATCCCACCCGGGGATATGGGATCTTTATAGAAAATATGCTCCAAGCCGCGGGGTAAAAGCAGCTTGGCAGACAGGACGCCCAACGGATAAAACGATAACAATGCCCACACCAAAATCGGTGTAGGCATATATAATCAGCATTATGATTCCTTTGAACAGGGTGCGCGCGGATGGTCGAGAAACGGCGAATACATCATCAGCGCATGATTCTCTACCAGAAGTTTTGTTTCCAGCAGCACACCGTTTAAGGAACAGATCTCCTGATGTAATTCATTGTGCCTGCTGTATCCGCCCCAGTATTCCGGCTCCATGCGGTGATTCTTCTCTTTTATGCGGTATATCTGCGCCATCGGAGCCGATATCCGCAGCTCCCCTTCCAAGTATTCCTTTCCAACGCTTATTAGAATCTGGAATGTATCCCGAGTATCGTTTCGCAGCATCAAATCTCCGTGGGGATAATAACAGGTTGCGCCGCTTCCAAAGGGCTGTGTTCTATTGGAATCCGGAAACACATCGTACCCGTGGCGATGCCGTTCCACTATCGTGAGGGGTGAGTGTGCGGCCATCCAAAAAATCAGATTGGAGAGCTGGCAAAGTCCGCCGCCAATCCCGGCAGAAACAGATCCATCCTGCAAAACCATGCCCTTTACATAGCCCTTCATGCGGGAGGGTTTGCCAATCAAACGCCAGTAACTAAATGTTTCGCCGGGCCGAATGAGGATTCCGTGGATTTTGGGAGCAGCCAACTTAAGATTGATGACCTTGTTCTGCTGCAGCCACATATCTACGTCCTTAAGCTGACGCATCAAGGGTGTTTTGTGGGAGAAACACAGGTATTCCAGAGGCATTTCCCTGCGAACGCGGGAGAATTTGTGGAACATGGAGAGCCAAACGAGTTTTCGCATTGCCCCGTAATAGATTCTGCCACATTTTAGGCGAAGTTTTGACCTGGGGATTGGTTTTTGGATAGAATACATCGAAACACCTCCCGATCGTCTGCGAGCACGCCCGGAACAATACGCTCTTGTTCTTTAATCATACAATGCCGCCGCCGCGATTTCAACAGAAAACGACGCAATGCCCCACGTTTTGGCGGGCGACCCCACCCGGGGATACGGGATTTTCATCGAAACTCCGCTGCAAGCGGCGGGATAAAGACAATGACAGAGGCATTTCGCCTCTGTCATTTTTCCATGATCTGTGCTATAATCAAGAGGAAACGGGTGATTCTATGGCCAAAATCATGAAACGAATTGCACTATTGGCAACGGCAGCCACAATCCTTTGTGTTGCTTTCCATATGCACACCGGAAACGGATTCTCGCTTACTTTGGCAATTACGTTTGGGACAATCTCATACCATTTTGTAATGCGTTTGCTCGTCGGACTTTCTGTAAATCTCTTGCTGCATAATCGCGTGGATTACCGGAGAAAGTGGTTTCAGATCCGCGCGGCTGAGCAAAAATTTTATCAGAAAATCAAGGTAAAAAAGTGGAAGGGCAAAATGGCCACTTATGATCCGGCCGCCTTTGACAGCAGCATCCACACATGGGATGAAATCGCGCAGGCGATGTGTCAGGCCGAGCTGGTTCACGAGATCATCATTGTGCTCAGCTTCATCCCCATTCTTGCCGCCATTCCTTTCGGCGCATTGTTCGTGTTTGTGATCACGTCCGTTCTCGCCGCTTGCTATGATGCCATGTTCGTCATCATGCAGCGATACAATCGGCCGAGGATTCTTAAGTTAATCAAAAAAAACAGAGAAAACGGATTGAAATTCACGGAGGGCAGCCATGGTTGAATTGCGGGCAGTAAGCAAAGAGAATCTGGACGAAATTTTGAGCTTGGACATCCTGGAGCATCAAAAAGCGTTCGTATCCTCCACCGCCTGCGCGTTGGCGCAGGCCTACGTCTATCGCGAAACGGCCTTTCCCTTTGCGGTGTATGCCGACAACGCGCTCGTTGGATTTATTATGATGGGATACTACGAAGCCCGGAAACAATATACCCTGTGGAAATTTCTGATCGACAAGCATCATCAGAACAAAGGCTATGGCAGGGCGGCGCTGATGCAAGGCATGGCGTATCTGAAAGAAAACTTCGGCGCGAAAGAAATCTATACCGGCGTTACGGCGGGGAATGCGCAGGCAAAGCATTTATACCGCGCCGTCGGTTTTCGGGAAACCGGCCTTGTCGAAAACAACGCAGAAGAGATGAAAATCGTCCTGTAACGAAGCGTTCCCCTCCCCCCGCTTTGCATTGACTTTCATTTTTTCTTATAATATCATGGTTTGAAAGAATGCCCCCCGGCAGACAGGAGCGCGATTCACGCATGAACGTCACCTACATTCACCACAGCGGTTTTCTTGTGGAAACCGAGCGTTTCTACTATCTGTTTGATTATGCCAAGGGCCGCCTGCCCAAAATGGATCCCGCCAAGCCGGTTTACGTTCTCGCCAGCCACAGCCATGGCGACCACTTCAATCCGGAAGTTTTCTCCCTGCTGGCCGAGGCGGGCATGCAGCAAATTCGCGCGGTTTTGTCTGACGACATCCACCCTCCCGCGGACACAAGCGCCCTTCTGGTTTCCCCCGAAACGGAATACGCGCTGGGCGAAGCGCAAAAGCTCAAAACGCTGCGCTCCACGGACCTGGGCATTGCGTTTCTGATCGAAGACCGGGATGCGCTGATCTACCACGCCGGCGACCTGAACGACTGGGTTTGGGACGAGGAGAGCGAGGCCGACAACGCGGAAATGACGGAAAATTACCGCGCGCAGATCGCGCTTCTTGCCAAGACGCTCCGCGGCCGCACAATCGACGTGGCGTTTGTCGTGCTCGACCCCCGGCAGGAGGACGATTACCACCGCGGGCTTGTCTGGTTTCTGGAGAAGATCTCCGCAAAACGGGTTTACCCCATGCACTATTGGGGCGAGAGCGCGATCATCCAAAGGTTTTTGGCGGATTATCCGCAATACAAACAGCAAATTCAAATAACGGAATAAAATATACAAGCGCTGCGCGCGGGAAAGAGGTTCAATATGAAATTCAAAATGATTCACGAAAACTACAACGTCTCGGATTTGGCCAAGTCCATGGCTTTCTATGAAAAAGCGCTGGGCCTTCACGAGGTAAAGCGCATCAACACCGATGATTTCACCATTGTCTTCATGGGCAACGACGAGAGCAGCTTCGAGCTGGAGCTCACCTGGCTGAAAGACCATCCCCAGCCCTACGATCTGGGCGAGTGCGAGTTCCATCTGGCCTTCCTGGCGGACGACTATGAGGCCGCGCACAAGCTCCACGAGGAGATGGGCTGCATCTGCTTTGAAAATCCGGCCATGGGGATCTATTTCATCAGCGATCCGGACGGATATTGGCTGGAGATCATCCCCACCCGCAAGGGCTGAGCGCCCCGCCGCAACTTATTTTTGTGGACATCCCGGCGAAAATCGGGTATGATGGCTGCAAAGGACGATTCGCACGAAAAAGGAGGGCTCGCCTTGGCGCTCGACCACAAGCACTATCACGATCCGGAGGAGAAAAAGCGGAAGATCAACCGGCTTTCCCGGGTGATCGGCCATTTGGAATACGTCAAAAGAATGATCGCGGAGGATGAGGACTGCGCCGCCGTTCTGATGCAGATCGCCGCCACGCGCTCGGCGCTCAACGGCCTTGGAAAAGAGATCATCCACGAGCACATTTCCCATTGCATCGCGCACGCTGTGGAGGAGGGGGACACCGCGGCCCTTGAGGAATTCCAGAAGGCCATTCAAAAATACCTGTAAATACATCCGCGCGAAGGCGCGGTGAAAAAAGCCGTCCCCGCGGGGACGGCCCATATTGCCGACCAAAAGGCCGGCACAGAAAAAGGGTGCGCTGCAGAATTTTGTTCTGCAGCGCACCCTTTTTCTATGGTTTTTTCTGCCTTTATTCCAGCTCAAACGCGCCGGTATACAGGCGATAGTATTGGCCCTTGTTTGCGATCAACTGCTCATGGTTACCACGCTCGATGATTTTTCCGTGGTCGAGCACCATGATGACATCGCTGTTGTGCACGGTGGAGAGCCGGTGCGCGATGACGAACACGGTGCGCCCCTCCATCAGCGCATCCATGCCGCGCTGGACGATCGCCTCTGTGCGCGTGTCGATGGACGAGGTGGCCTCGTCGAGAATCATCACCGGCGGATCGGCAACCGCGGCGCGCGCGATGGAGATCAGCTGGCGCTGACCCTGACTCAGTCCGCTGCCATCGCCCTTGAGCACGGTGTCGTAACCCTGCGGGAGCCGCATGATGAAGTGATGCGCGTTGGCGAGCTTCGCCGCGGCGATGCATTCCTCGTCCGTTGCGTCCAGCTTGCCGTAACGGATGTTGTCCATGACCGTTCCGGTGAAGAGGTTGACATCCTGCAGCACAACGCCCAGCGAGCGGCGCAGGTCCGCCTTGCGGATGCGGTTGATGTTCACGCCGTCATAACGGATTTTGCCGTCGTCAATGTCATAAAAGCGGTTGATGAGGTTCGTGATCGTCGTTTTTCCCGCGCCGGTCGCGCCGACGAAGGCGACCTTCTGTCCCGGCTCGGCATAAAGCGTGATGTCATGCAGCACGGGCTTTTCCGGAACGTAGCCGAAATCCACCTCCTGCATGGTGACGTGGCCCTTGAGCTCGGTGTATGTGACGCTGCCGTCCTCCTGCGGGATGCGCCAGGCCCAGATGCCGGTGCGCTCCTCCGTTTCGACGAGCGTGCCATCCTGGCTGCGCTGCACATTCACAAGCGTGACCGTGCCGTTATCAACCTCCGGCTCGGTATCCATCAGGTCGAAGATGCGGCTCGCGCCCGCCATGCCCATGACGACGGAGCTGGCCTGCTGCGACACCTGCGTGATCGGCATGATGAAGCTGCGGGAGAGCTGCACGAAAGAGGCAATCGTACCCACACCCAGCACGCTCCAGCCGGCCAGGGAGAGGTTCGGCACCTTGTAGGCAACCAGAACACCGCCCACGATCGCCACGATGACATACAGCGCGTAGCCAAGGCCGCCGGTCACGGGCATCATCATGTTGGAATAGCCGGTGGCAGCGGTGGCGTTGCGGCGCATCGTCTCGTTGACCTCTTCAAAGCCCTCGTTGGCCTTCTTCTCATGGCAGAAAACCTTGACGACCCGCTGGCCGTTAATCATCTCCTCGATGTAGCCGTTGACGCGGGCGAGGCTGTTTTGCATCCGCACAAAGTAGCGTCCGCTGTGCGAGGCGATATAGGCGGACACAAACACGATCAGCACAACGAAAATCAGCGACACAATCGTCAGCCAGAAGCTCAGCAGCAGCATCGACACCAGCACTGAGATCAGCGTAATGCAGGAGGAGAACACATTCGGCAGCGCCTGCGAAATGAGCTGGCGCAGCGTGTCCGTGTCGTTGGTGTAGCAGCTCATCACGTCGCCGTAAGTGTTTGTGTCAAAATACTTGATCGGCAGGCGCTGCATCTTGTCAAACATCGTGGTGCGCACGTCGTGGATCACGCGCTGCGTAACGCCCGCCATCACGCGGGAGGTAAACCAGCCGCAAAAAGTGGTCAGCGCGTAGACGCCGGCCATCGTAAAGATCAGGCGGAGCAAACCGGAGTAATCCGGATTGTCCCCCTGCAGCAGCAGCGGCGCGATATAATCGTCGATCAGCGGGCGGATAAACATACTCGTTGCAATCGAGCCCACAGCCGAGATGAGAATGCTGATAAAAACCAAAATGACCCGCCACTTATAGGGCGCGAGATAGGCCAGAACACGCTTGACCGTGTCTAAGCGGATGGATTTGAAATCGATCTTTTTGCGGTTGCCGTTTTCGTCAAAACGCGCACCGTGACCGCCACGGCCGCCGGGACCTCCCATCCTAGGCATTCTCCTCGCCTCCCTTCAGCTGCGATTCATAGACCTCGCGGTAGACATCGCTGTTTTCCAGCAACTCCTCGTGCGTGCCGCAGGCAATGATCTCGCCCTCGTCGAGCACGATGATTTTGTCCGCATCCTGCACGGAGGAGATGCGCTGGGCGATGATGAGCTTTGTCACATCCGCCATCTCGTCCCGGAAGGCGCGGCGGATCATGGCGTCCGTCTCGGTGTCAACCGCGGAAGTCGAGTCGTCCAGAATCAGCACCTTCGGCGAGGTCAGCAGCGCCCGCGCGATGCAAAGCCGCTGCTTCTGGCCGCCGGAGACGTTCGTGCCGCCCTGCTCGATGTGCGTATCGTAGCCGTCCGGGAAATCGCGGATGAAGCCGTCCGCCTGCGCGATGCGGCAGGCGTGGACGATCTCCTCGTCCGTTGCGTTCTCGTTGCCCCAGCGAAGGTTATCCTTGATGGAGCCGGAGAAGAGCTCGTTTTTCTGCAGCACCATCGCCACGGAGCTGCGCAGCGCAGTCAGGTCGTATTCGCGCACATCCACGCCGCCGACGGAAACGGAGCCCTCCGTCACATCGTACAAGCGCGGGATAAGCTGCACGAGCGTGGATTTGCTCGAGCCCGTGCCGCCGAGGATGCCCACCGTCTCGCCGGAGGCAATCTCCAGATCAATGTCTTTCAAAACCGCGCTGCCGTCCTCGCCCCGATAGCTGAATTTCACGCCCTTGAAGGCGATGCTGCCGTCGGCCACCTCGGTTTTGGGGTCCTCGGGATTGCGGATGCTGCTCTCGTCGAGCAGCACCTCGGTGATGCGCTCGGCGGAGGCGCGCGCGATGGTGATCATGGTGAAGATCATGGAAAGCGCCATCACGCTCATGAGAATCTGCGTGGAGTATGTAAACATGGTCATCAGGTAGCCGGTCGTCATGCCGAGCTCCGGATTGTTGCCGCTGGCCACGATCAGCTTCGCGCCAATCCAGGCCACCAGCAGAAACACCACGTGCATACAGGTCTGCATAATCGGGTGGTTGAGCGCCATGATGCGCTCGGACTTGATGTAGAGATCGCGGATCGTTCCGGCCACCTTGCGGAACTTCTTAGACTCATGCTCCTCGCGGATGAAAGACTTAACCACGCGGATGCCGTGCAGATTTTCCTGCACAACGTTGTTCATGTCGTCATACACGCGGAACACGCGCCGCATGATCGGAAAGACAATGCGCACAATCGCGCACAGCGCAATGAGCAGCACCGGGATGCAGCACAGATAGATGATCGGCAGCTGCTTGTTGATGCTGAAGGCGGAGATCAGCACGAACACGATCATCAGCGGCGCGCGCAGCACCGTTCGGATGATCATCATCACGGCCATCTGGACGTTGGAAACGTCCGTGGTCATGCGCGTGACAAGTCCGCTGGTGGAATAATAGTCAATGTTCGAAAAGGAGAAGGTCTGGACCTTCTCGAAAATGCGCCGGCGCATATTTTTCGCAAAGCCGGAGGACGCGCGCGCCGAAAAGCGTCCGGCCAGGATGCCGGTAACCGTCGCCGCCGCCGCGAAGGCGACCAGAATCAAACCGTAGTGGACGGTGTTTGCAATGCTTCCGGATTCGATGCCGAAGTCGATGAGCTTTCCCATGTAGCGCGGCAGCAGGATGTCAAACAAAACTTCCAGCGTCACGAACAAACACGAGAGGATCAGAAACTTCGTATACTTCCCGAAGCTTACGATCAACGTCTTGATCATTTTCAAAGGCAAAACCTCTTTCCCTGCTCACGGACGGCGCGCTTCGCCCATCCGGTTCCCCGCAGCGCCATGCTGCGAAAACACTTCGCATACAAATTTTCTGTTTTCATTATACGATACCGGAGATATCTTGTCTATAAAAAATTTTTCCCCGTGCGCAGGGGAGGCTTTTCTCTTACGCACGGGGATTTCGTTCTGTATAAAAATGCTTTTCCTCTCGCGTGCGAAACGGAGTTTTACTCCGTGCGCAGCGCGATGACGGGGTCCTTCTTCGCCGCGATGCCCGAGGGGATGAGGCCCGCAATAAAGGTCAGCAGGACGCTCACGCACACCAGCACAACGCCCGCCACGGGCGGCAGCACGGCCGCGGCCTCGATCCCGGCGAAGTGGCGCAGGACCGCGCCGGAGGGAAGGCACAGCAGCAGCGTCGCGCCGATGCCGATCAGACCGGAGATCAGGCCGATGATGATGGTCTCGGCATTGAACACGCGGCTGACGTCGCGCTTGCTCGCGCCCATGGCGCGCAGGATGCCGATCTCCTTCGTGCGCTCAAGCACGCTGATATAGGTGATGATGCCGATCATGATGGAGGAGACGATGAGCGAAATGGACACAAAGGCAATCAGCACATAGCTGATGGCGTTGATGATCGTTGTGATGGAGCTCATCAGCAGGCCCACATAGTCCGTATAATGGATTTGGCTTTCCTCGGGCACGCGCTCGTTGTAAGCCTCAATGATCTCCACGATCCTGTCCTTGGACTCAAAATCGGCGGGATAGATGTTGATGATGCTCGGGGTATCCGGGTCCGCAACGCCGAGGCGGCTGAGGTTCCCCTCATAGGTGGCCTCCGTCGTCGGCATCTGTCCAAGCTGGGATGCAATCAGCGAGAGGATCTGCTCTTCGGGCATTCCCGCGCCCTGCATCTGCGCAATGCCGGCCATAAGCTCCTGCTGCTCCGCCTCGGGCAGCGTCATGGCAAAGGCCTGCAGATCCGCCATCGAGCCGATCTGCGGAATCTCGGGCGCGGACTCCGCCGCGTCAAAGGCGATGCCGGTGAAGATGTCCACATCGGGGTTTTCTTTCTGCTCGCGCACGACCTCGCTGTTGTTGATAAGCTCAAGCAGCCAGGAAGTCAGTCCATGCGTGTAGCCGATCTTGTCGCCGCTGATCGCGCCCGAGCTGCCCTCGGCCGCACGCAGGATGCCGACCACCTTGATTTCCGGCGCAGCGGCAACGGCCGCGGCAAGGCGCATCTTGTTGCCGGAGATGTCCTGCCAGACGCCGGCGGAATCCTTCTCATAAAGTCCTGTGTTCGGCAGGAGCTTGAAGCGCAGATCCAGAACCTCCTCATAGGTCATGGTCACGTCTTCGGTCTCGATCGGTTCGTTGTTGAGAATTTTTTGGGCGATGTCCCGCAGCTCATCCTGATCCAGCAGGGCGAGCGTATAGAGCATAAAGTCCGAAACCTCGTTGTTCTTCGAAACGATGAACACCACCTCGTCCGCCGCGCTGGGCAGGCGGCCGGCCAGAACGTCATACTGGCGGGAGAGCAGCTCCTCGTCGCCGATCAGCTCCGTCCAGGCATCCGCGCTGCCCATGCTGCCGAAGCTGCTGCCGTACTCCATCATGGGGTTGCTCATGCCCATTTTTTCCATAAGCTGACTCGGATTCACCTGGGCGACCTTGCCGTTCTCATCGGTACGGTAGACATTCAGCGGCGTGTTATAGCTATAGGAAATGTCGGTGATGTAGGGCTCGATGCCGCTCTCGCTGCTTTCGAGGAACTTTTTGAAGCCGGTCATGTCATTCTTGGTGATGCCGCCGGCAAAGGTGTTGACAACATCCGTCATCACGCTCACGGAATAGATCTTATCCTTCTCATGCTCCTCCCAGTCTTCCAGCTTCCCGGTCAGTCCGGTGAGGAAGGCGCTCATGTCCATCGTCTCGCTCTGGATGGTGAGCGGATAGCTCGAGAGCGTTCCCTCCTCCATGCTGTCGATATAGCGCTCGATGCCCGTGGAGAGCGCGAGGATGGCGGCGATGCCGATGATGCCGATGCTTCCGGCCAGCGCGGTCAGAATTGTGCGCGTCTTTTTGGTGAGCAGGTTGTTCAGGCTCAGGGAAAGCGCCGTGAAGAAGGACATGGAGGGCTTTTTCTGCTTCTTCCCGCGCTTTTCCGCAGGCGTCTTCTCCCCCTCGCCCGGCGGGCAGGGGTTCGTGTCGTCGATCACGCGGCCGTCCTTCAGCCGCACGATGCGGTCTGCATATTCCTCGGCAAGCTCCGCGTTGTGCGTGACCATGATGATGAGCTTCTCTCCGGAGATCTCGCGCAGCACATCCATGACCTGCACGCTCGTCTCGCTGTCGAGCGCGCCCGTCGGCTCGTCGGCCAGGATGATGTCCGGATCGTTGACGAGCGCGCGCGCGATGGCCACGCGCTGCATCTGTCCGCCGGAGAGCTGATTGGGCTTTTTATGGATCTGCTCGCCAAGGCCGACGCGCTCGAGGACGGCTTTTGCGCGGCGCACGCGCTCCGCCTTCGGCACACCGGTGAGCGTCAGCGCAAGCTCCACATTTGCCAGCACCGTCTGATGCGGGATCAGATTGTAGCTCTGAAACACAAAGCCGACGGAGTGGTTACGATAGGTGTCCCAATCCGCGTCCTTATAATCCTTGGTGGAGACGCCGCCGATGATGAGGTCTCCGTCCGTGTAGCGGTCAAGTCCGCCGATGATGTTGAGCAGCGTCGTCTTTCCGCAGCCGGAGGGGCCGAGAATCGCGACAAATTCATTGCGGCGGAATTCAATATCCACGCCGCAAAGCGCGTGGGTTCTCAGGTCACCAACCTGATAATCCTTTGTGATACCGGTGAGTTTGAGCATGCTGTTTCCTTTCCGGGGCTTCGTTGCCGCCCGGATGCGCGCTGCGCGCTCCAAAGCGGATGTAAGTCCAAATTTTTCTTGATATGTCTATTATACCAAAGTATTTGAGATGTCAATATCGTATGACCGCCCGTATGATGAACTTTCTGTAAATTCGTAAAGTTACAAGGCAAAGCGGGCGGCCCAAGGCCGCCCGCTGAGAGGGTGATACGCCAGTTTATCCTTCGGAAAGCAGTTTCCGTTTTCTCCAGCGGTTAGAGTAGAAATAGGCAACCGACATAATGGTGGGCGCCACGCGTCCGAGCGCGATGCCGTAGAAGTAACCGAGCACGCCCATATCGAAGACCTGCGCCAGCACGATGCTGATGCCAATGCGCAGCACAACGCTGTCGAGAATGCCGATGATGAAGCCGTAAACCGCGTTGCCGTCGCCGGTGATCATGGCGCCGTAGGGACCCATGAAGCCGGCCAGCACAAAGGTGATCAGGGAGATGTGCATATAGGTGACGCCAAACTCGATGACCGCCGGATCGTCCGAGAAGACGCGGAAAATGCCGCGCGGGATCGTCAGCGCGAGCACGCAGTTGATAACCGTGATCGCCATGGCGATGATAAGCGCAGAATAAACGGTCTTCTTCGCGCGCTCCGGCTTGCCCGCGCCGAGGCTCTGCCCGATGATGGCGGCAGCGCCGGTGTCCACACTCGTTGTGACGATGTTGGAGAAACGGGTGATCTTGTTGCCGATGTTGTTGACCGCAGCGGCGACAAGGCCGAAGGAGTTGACCTGGGCGCTGCAGTAGAGCATGGAAACGTTAATCAGCGCACCCTGCGCGGCCTTCAACAGACCGAGGCGCAAAATGACCTTCGTCTGCTCAGCGTAGGGCTTGAAGTTCTGGGCTTTGAATTCAAAGCCCATCTCCACACGGCTGCGGTACATAAAGCGCAGCGCCATGAAGAAGGAGGCCGCCTGCGCAAGCACCGTTGCAAGCGCCGTGCCGAAGCAGCCAAGCTTGAACACGGCGACAAAGAGCAGGTCCAGCGCCACATTCACGACCGCGGCCACGATGACGAATTCCAGCGGCCGCTTCGATTCACCCATACCGCGCAAAATGCCGCAAACGGCATTGTAACCGAAAACAAAGGGCATGCCGAGGCAGGTGACGATCATGTATTCCCGCGCCGGTTCGAACGCCTCCGCCGGTGTGTTGATCAGGTTCAGGAACGGACGAGTGACCAGGCTGCCCGCAACGCCGAGCACAACACTCGCCGAAATCATCAGCGTCAGCAGGGTACCGATCGCACGGCGAACCTTTTCCTGCTGCTTCGCGCCCGCAAGCTGCGCAATATACACCTGTCCGGCGCCGGAAAAACCCATGCCGATCAGCGTGAGGAAATTGGCAAGCTCACCGCCGGTGCCCGTTCCCACTGTGCCGGCGCTGCCGGCAAACTTGCCGATGACGATCAGGTCAACGGTGTTGTAAAGCTGCTGAACCAGGTTTGCAAGGATCATCGGAATTGCAAACACGATCAGCGTTTTCATGATGCTGCCCTCGGTCAGGTCCGTGCCGACCTTGAGCCTTGCCTTTGTTTCACTCATAAGCTGTTCTTCTCTTCTTCCCGCAGGCGGAGGGGCAAAGCCGTCTGTGCTCAAATTATCACGCAGTGCCTGTGTCATCCAGCCCCAATTTCATAGATACGCAACAGAGAATATTATACGCTTAGCATACGAACTTGTCAAACAAAAAAAGCAGAAAGCAGGTGCTTCCCGCTTTCCGCTTCTGTCTTGATTTTTCTCTTTACGAATCCTGTTTTGCAAGCGTGCGCAGCGTCTCCCCCGCGACGCGGAAAACGGTCCATTCCTCCATCGGCACCGCCCCAAGGGCCTTATAAAACCCGATGGATGGGCTGTTCCAGTCCAGACAGCTCCACTCCAGCCTTCCGCAGCCGCGCTCCACGGCAAGGGCGGCCAGCTTTTTCAGTAAGGCCGTTCCGTAACCGCGCCCGCGGTATTCCGGCAGGACGAAAAGATCCTCCAGATAGATCCCCGCGCGGCCGAGAAAGGTGGAAAAATTATGGAAAAACAGCGCAAAGCCGACCTCTTTTCCATCCTCCACCGCGAAGATCGTCTCTGCCTTCCCTTTGTCAAAGATCCATTCCTCCAACAGCGCTTCCGTTGCCACAACTTCGCCGCTGAGCTTTTCATACTCCGCGAGCGCGCGGATAAAGCGCAGGATTTTCGGCGTGTCTTCCCGTTTTGCAAACCGGATTTCCATTATGTTTCCTCCGTTGAATCGGCTTTCCTTCGCTGCGTCAGCTCGCGAACGCGGCCGACATACGCATCGCAATTCCCGCTCCGCCGCGCGCCCCAACCGGGCGCGGCGCGCTTACACTTCCAGCACCTGCTCGGTCAGCCAGCTCATGATGCCGTGCTCGTTGTGATAGGTCGGCACCCAGGATGCGTGGTTGGCGGAGAAACGCTCTTTGAGCGTCAGGTCGGGATCCGTGGCGATGCCGAAGGCGGCCAGCTCCTCGGGGCTATACAGCGTCAGATGCGCATTTTGGTTGCCCGCGTCGCGCAGCGCCATGATTCCGTCGACAATGTATTTGTGGCGATAGATCGTGTGGTCCACATAGGCCGTGGCGATCCAGAGCTTCGCGCTCTTGAGGCCGCACAGGATGCGGAAGGTCTCCGGCGTCATGCTCGGGCAGACCGGCACGGCGGCGGCAAACAGCCCCGCGCCGACACTCATCGCGCGCAGCGTGCCCGCGCCGCCCATCGACATGCCGGTCACATAGACGCGGCGCGCGTCGACCTTGCCCTCGGCGATCATCTTGCGGATCAGGTCGCACACAGCGCCGAGATAGGCGCGGCTCCAGCCGTAAGGCCCGGTCTGATCCGTCTCGGCGAAGGGCGCGTTCATCTTCGGAAGAACGCCCTTGCGCTCCATCGCCTGCGGCGCCATGATGTAAAAATCGGAATACCGCTCCGCGAACTGAATCACGCCGTAGTCCGCGGCGATATGCGTGATGTTGTCGTCACCGCCGTTTCCGCCGCCGTGCAGGAACAACAGCAGCGGGCGCGGCCCCTTCGCCTCCGGCGTATAGAGGCGGTAGAGCACACCGTCCTCCTGCCTGGATTCGTAAACCTCCAGCCCCTCGACCTGCTCTTCGTCCATCTCGGCGCGGGTGTATTTGTCGTCTCCGATGCACAGCACCCAGTTGCCGCGATAATCGAACTCGTCGGTTTCAATCTTCAGCGCGCCGCCCTCGGCGGTCACGCTGCGGACCGCGACGGGGATCGGCGCTGCTGCGCCGCGCGGGGAGAGCGTCAGCGTGACGTCGGAAAGCTCTGCCGGCGCATGGTCAATCGAAAAGCCGAGGCCGGTCCAGCCGGCGAACGGCACATGGGAAAAGGATATGTTGGACATGGGAAATCCTCCTTGTGATTTTTATGGAATTTACTGGTTCTTTCTTTCAGTATACCTGTCTCCCGCGCGAAAAGCAATCCGGAAAAGCAAAATCCGCCCCATCCCGGCTTCCCCGGCAGCCCGTCGCTCCCACAGCCAACGACGCAGCAGACGATTTCCTCCGCAACAGAGGGACTCTCCCGCCACAGTCTGTTTCCCTCCCCGCGCAGCAAACAATCTCCTCCGCCGCAGCAGCCCGCCTCCCCGCAGACGGCGCAGGAACAATTCCGCCTATACAAAAAAGGGCTGCCCGGCGGGCAGCCCTTTGCTTATCCTTGTTATAACGCGCGGAAGTTTTTTATTCCGGCTTCTTGTTGCCGCTGACGTGCTGATACTTCGGACGCGCGGTGGTCTTGGCCTCAACGCGCACGGAAGCCTCCTCCGTGATGCTGATGTCGATGAACATGATGGGCTTGTTCACACGGATGACGTTGAGCGGGCAGTGCTTGACGCCCTTCGGGACAAAGATGTACGCCGGATAGTCGATCTTGATGATGCGATCGTCATAGGTCAGCTCGCAGTAGGCGTCAAAATCATCGAATCTCTCATAGCCGAGCAGATAGATCCACTGGTCAAAAGGATGGACATGGGTGGGCGAGCCGAGGATTTCGGGGCGCTCAATGATCGCGGGTCCGAAGGACAGGACCGAATCCGGAAGATCGTGGCAGGAACCGGTTACCATGGGCTTCGTGATCGTGGGATGAATGGAATTCCAGGTTGCAAGCTGGACAACGTTTTCTTCGCGAACGATGTTCTTGGGGAATGCCATTTTGCTCTCCTCCTTAAGAAGTATGGTATTGAATTTGTACGAAATTATGTTATCAAATCGGCAGCGGCGTGTCAACAGCCACGTGGAATATAAAAAACCCGGCCCGAACCGCTTTGGTCCGGGCCGGATGGCGCTTTTTATATCTTCGATCAATGGTTGTAGTACCAGGGCTTGACGTACTCCTCGTAGAACTCCTGGAGCTTGGCGTTCTTGCGCTCTCTGCCTTCGACGTCGCCGTCGCTGGAAGCGTGCGCAGTCCATGCAAAGCCGCCGCCGGGGGCGAGCTTATCCACGCACTCCTTGGCCGCTTCCAGAGTCAGCTCATCGGGCGAGCTGGCCCAGCTTGCCGGGCCCTGAGAATCCCAGCCGCCGATGATGGCGAGCTTTCTGCCGTACTTGGCCTTGATGCCGACCAGGTCGTTTTCAACCTGCGCCGGATCCCAGCCGGAAATGCCCATGTCGATCCAGTCGTCGATGAAGTCCTCGCAGCGGCCGCAGTCGTGCATGAGCACCTTGCAGCCCGCATTCAGGGCGAGCTCGCACTGCTTGCGCTGGAAGGGGATCACCAGGCGGCGGTTCATCTCGGGAGAGATGAAGGGGTTGAGCTTGGTGGCGTTATCATCGAGGATGTACCAGATGTCGGGCTTGTAGTACTCCAGGAAGATCTTTTCCTTCTTCAGATCATACTCGCTGAGATAGGTGAACAGATCATAGACGGAATCCGGATCCTCGTACATAGCCAGCAGGCCGCCGGTGAAGCCCATGAAGCTCATCAGCGTCTGGAAATAGGAGCCGGCCGCCATCATAAGGGGCTTGTTCACGCGGTCATAATCCGCCAGATCCTTCTTGGCAGCCTCTGCCCAGTCCACATCGGGAATCTCGGGGGTGCGAATGATCTTCTCCCAATCGGCAACGTCCTCCAGAAGGATCTTGCCCGGAGCTGGCATGGGGGGCAGCTCCGGATTGCTGAGCACGGGGGCGTATTCCACACCGAGCTCATCCACAAAGCCGCCGTTTTCCGTCTCATAGCCGTTTCCGAACTTGACGCTGGGGCGGATCATCCAGCCCATCATCTCAAACTTCGGAACGTACTCCGGCATCTGACCGGACATCAGGCGGAGAAAATTCTCCTTAACTGTCAGTTTGTATTCCATTGAACAACATCCTTTCTAATGTTGAAAGTGCGCCGGGATGGGAAAAATATCTGCGCTTCTTATGCGCGCATCATGCCGTCCACGCTCAGGACAGCGCCGGAGATGTAGCTCGCCTTGTCGGAAGCGAGGAAGACGTACGCGTTGGCAATATCCTCCGGCTCGCCAAGGCGGCGGAGCGGAATCTGCCCGATCATCGGCTCAATGTACTCCTTCGGCACGGCGCGCATCATGTCCGTGTTGATGATGCCGGGCGCCACCGCGCAAACGCGGATGCCCTTCGGGCCCAGCTCGCGCGCGAGAGAAAGCGTCAAGCCGTTGACGGCAAACTTGGAAGTCGGGTAGGCCATTCCGGAGGGCTGGCCGGAAATGCTCACCATGGAAGAGGTGTTAAGAATGACACCGCTGCCCGCGGCAATCATGTGGTCCACAACCGCTCTGGTGCATTTGTACATACCCTTGACGTTGAGGTCGATGACCTTATCAAAAGTTTCATCCGTATAATTGACGAAAGGCGTATCCTCCGACACACCGGCGTTGTTCACCAGGATGTCAATGCGGCCGTATTCCGCGGCCACAGCGTCAAACGCCGCCTTGATGCTCTCGGAATCCGAGAGATCCGGCAAAATAGCCGATACCTTCGCATCGGGCATCTCTGCTTTCAGCTCAGCAACGGCCTTGTCCGCCGTCGCCTGACGGGAAGCGCACAGAACGACTGTCGCCCCCTCTTTCAAAAATGCCTTCACGGTTGCAAAACCGATACCGCGGCTGCCGCCGGTTACGATCGCGATTTTGTTTTCCAGCAACATACATTTGTCCTCCTCGCATGGGATATAAAGATTTTTATATACACTTTTGATTATATCAGCCACATCTGCCAAACGCAAGAAAAATCGAAACCGATTTGCGGCAAAAGCGGAACTTTTCTCAAAACTTTGGTTTTTTATTGGTGAATATACATTCTCGATGGCTCTGCTTCGCCGTCTCCCTGCGCCATGCACAGGAAGCTCCAGCCATAGCGCTCGTAAAAGCCCGTGTGATCCGTGAGCAGATAGACCGGCGTGATGCCTTTGCTTCTCAGCTCCTCCACGACCCGGCGCAGCAGCTGCCCGGCAATGCCCTTGCCGCGGTGCGCCGGCTCTGTGTACACCGCGCAGACGTTCGGGCTCAGGTCCTTGCGGTCGTGGAAGTCGTTTTCAATCACGCCCAGCCCCGCCACGATTTCCTCCCCGTCCAGACAGAGATACCAGCCGTATTCCGTTTCGTTTTGCAGATAGGCCTCCATGCATTCCAGATAGGCCGCTTTCGGCACGCGCCACTTGCTGCTGAACCATTCGGCGGCGCTGTCCATTAACTGCGGCCGCTGCCGCAGGTTAATATATGTATAGCTCTGCATATTCGTCCCCTCTCCCGCAAATTCCGCTTTGCCGCCGCAGCCGCGAAGCGCACATCCGGGATTTTCGCAATTTTTGCCCGCCGCCCTGCCGGAAAGGCGCTTTTCCCTCGCCGGGCAGAGAAACGGCGCGCTGCTGTTCAGGCGCTTTCGTCAGATCAGCTCTTTCCGGAACACCCGCAGCTCCAGCTGATATGCCTCCGACACCTGTTCCACAACCGCCGTAACCGCCTTGTCCAGCGCTTCGCCGTCGCCGAAGGCGCTGGAGTTGAGTACCACAGCGATCTCGGTGCAGGGCTGGGTAAAGCTTTGATTCACCTCAACATCCCGCCCGGTGCCCATCAGGTCCGCCTTGGCATATTCCCCCTCCGGCGTCCATGCAAGCAGCTTCATGTGGGGCATCTCCGCCCCCAGCGCCCTGACGGCGGCTTTCACGCCCTCCGCCAGCGCCATGAGATAATCGTTGCCATCAAAGCTGTCGCAGCAGACCGTGGCAAAATACTGCAGGTTATACTCGCAGACCTGATCCATGATTTTGGTGAAGGCCTCGCCGCCGTAGCCGATGTCCGGCCTGTGCATGGAGGCCTTGCCCTCCGTCAGCGCCCGGGAAAGCGCCGGCAGATTCTCTCCCGTGCGCGCGCTGATGCACAGCAGCGCAGCCTGCGGATACTGCGCCCTCAGCCAGTCGGCGCAGGCGGCTTTCTCCTCTTCGTCGATGGTGTCGATTTTGTTGAGGACGATAAGGTCCGCCTCCACGAGCTGGGTGTTGAGAATGTAGAGCAGATCCCCGTCAAAGCCTTCCCGCAGCAGCTCCACCGTGCGCGGCTCCACCAGAACCGTGAACGGCCCGAGTTCACAGGCGCCGGGAAATTTTTCGCTCAGGCCGTGATAAACATGCTCCAGCGCGCCGACGCCAAAGCCGGGAATGTCCGAAACCACCAGCTCGCATCCGGCGTCGTACAGGGAATTCAAACGCTCCATCAGCTGCTCGTTGACATAGCAGATGCAGTTGCCGGTGATTTCCGATGCGTTGCAGCCGGAGAATTTTGCCAAGCGGTTATCCGCAAGCCCGTCGCCGCCCAGATCGTTTGTGATCATGGCGGCTTTGCCCCGGTTTTCGCTGTGCCACTTCGTCAGCGCCATCATGGCCGTGGTCTTTCCCGCGCCGAGAAAGCCGGAAAAAACTGCAAATTTCTTCATCTGTGTGCCTCCAGAAGCTGTTTTTGTATGTGCATTATAAAGCAAAGCGCGCCCGTGTTCAAGCTCTGCCGCCCGGTTTCGGAAAAGGCCGGTTTCGCTTTCCCCTTGCCGCGGGAAGCTGCGCAAAATTGCAAACCCCCGAACGCCGCTTAGCGTTCGGGGGTTATATGCTTCAAAGCTTGCTTCACAGCCAATAATAGCCGGCTGCGATCTGCTGCAGCTCCGCCTCGGAAGGCGCAACAAGCGTGATGTTGCCAACGTGACGGTCGCAAAGCACCGAGAAGGTTTTGACATACATCGTGAGGCCACCGGCCTCGGCATATATATACATGCACTCGAGCGTTTCCCCGTCGATCTCCACTTCACCCAGCGTTGCCGAAACATTGGTATAGCCCATGTTCTCGTAAGCTTCCTTTACAATATCCAAAGTCGCTTCAATCGTGGCTTTGGTGTCGTATGTCATGATCTGCATCGCCGTGAGCTTCTGGAAATTCACGTTGACATTGGCAATTCCGTTTGGATCCTGCGCCATCATGTCATACACGATGTCCGCGTTTGCCATCTGCTCAGCAAAATCCTCGGGCACGTATTCCTGCGTTGCGCCGTTGAGCTCGGCAATTTCCTGCTCGCTGCTGAAGACCCAGGAATCCGGAAATTCACAGCCGAGACCCAGATACTCGTTTTCCCAAACCTGACCGGACACGGTGCCGAGGGCGAACTTCTTCGCCTCCTGCTCAGGCTCCGTTTCCGGCTCTTCACCCTCCTGCGCGGATGCATCCTCATGCTCCGGATCGCCGGAAGCTTCATCCTCCTGCGCGGAGACATCTTCATCTGTCGCAACGCCGGAATTCACCTCATCCTCCACACCGGCGGGGCTTTCCGGCTCGTCCGGCTCTTCCGCCGGCGAACCGCAAGCCGCGAATGTAAACAGCAGCAAAAGCGCGAGCAGCCATGCAGCAATTTTCTTCATATTCATTTCCTCCTGATCGTGATGCCTTGATTCTAAAACCTATGCACCGTTTGCCGGAAATTTTACTCCCGGACCCAAAAACACTTTTCACGCGATTGCGCGCATGGGCCTTGCAAAGCCTCCCGCGCCGTTTTGCAGCCACACGGAAGCGGCAGCGCCCAAGGGTCAAATCTGCCTCAATAATAGAGCTTGCGGATGACCTGCTCGCATTCCTGCGCGTTCATGCCGGGGCGAATCTCCGGATGGTACAGCAGGCGCAAAATCAGCTCATCGACGGCCGTGAGCCACTGTGGCTCCGAATAGGCCTGATAAATCAGGCTGTCCGGGCGAAGGTTCGTGTCCTGCACGGGGCCGAGGCCGTTATAGATTTCTTCCAGAATCACCGAATTCCGGAGTGTTTGGCTAAGATCGTGGCGGACGCAAATGATGCCGTCGTAAATTTCGTTATCCATGTACCAATATCTCACCGCGCCGTCCGTGTACTCAAAATCCGGCCCCATCCGCTCCAGCAGTTCCTGCTGGGAGCAAATATAGATCCGCAGATTTCTTTCCAGCGGATCCTCGGTGCGGGAGATTCCGGGAAAGCCCTCCACGCCG
Organism: Oscillospiraceae bacterium; assembly: GCA_015068035.1. Lineage (GTDB taxonomy): Bacteria > Bacillota > Clostridia > Oscillospirales > Oscillospiraceae > SIG483. The sequence continues at coordinate 108,262 of SVLI01000001.1, forward strand.
TTGAGCCAGTCCATGAAAGACTGCAGCACAGTCAAATCCTCATCGGTATAATCTCCCTCAAATGTGAAGCAAACGGGCGCAACCCATTTCTGCACAAGGCTGGGATCTCCGGCATTGACGAACTCACTGTCCAGACAGACCTCGTTGAAGTATCGAATTACATCCTCCACGGAAACGCCCGGGATATACAGCGCGGAATGCTCCGGCTGCGGCGTGGGCGTCGGCTCGGGAGTGGGTGTCGGAGTGGGTTCGGGCGTCGGTTCCGGGGTCGGTGTAGGCTCCGGAGTGGCCGTTTCCGCGGGTTCTTCCGTCGTTACAGGCTCGGTATTCTCCGGCTGCGGCGACTCCACCGCTGACGGATTCCCCGTCTCCGCGGGGTCGGGCGGCTCCGCCGGCGCACCGGTGCATGTGGACAGACACAGGATCAAAACAACAGCAAACAGACATAGGATGCCTTTTTTCATGCGCTTTCACCTCTTGAATACTAATACCACAACCACCGGCAGATTGCAACCGCGGCGCAGAGATTCCCATATTGCCGCTTCAAGAAATTCCAATCCCCCAACATAACTATCGGGCAGACACCGCGGTGTCTGCCCGATATTGGCCATTATTATCTCAAGTGAGTTCCGAGATATTTTTACAGCAGGAAGCGCCTGCTTCACAGACTTGAAGGTGCAGCCTTCAAGGATTTTAAGAAAGGCACAGTCAAAGCAGCAGCAACAATCATTGCAAGGAAGTCCGCAGAGGGGGCGGCATACAGAATTGCCTCAACACCGCCAAACACCGCGGGATAAATAATAATCAAGGGAATAAAGCATACGATGTCGCGAATCATGGATGCCACCACTGCACGAACGGGTTTGCCAACCGCCTGGAAGAAGATAGAGGTCATTTTAATAATGCAGGTAAAGGTGACGAGGCAAAGGAAAATGCGGAAACATTTTTCGCCGAACACCCAATAATCTTCTGGATTGGGAATGTTGGTCGGTGCACCAAACATACCGACAACAGCGTGGGGAGCCAATTCAAACAGCGCGGTAGATGCCAGCCCGATCACAACGGTGCAAAACAGGATCTTCTTATAAAGCTCCTTTACTCTGTCATAGTTCTTTGCACCCATATTGTAGCTTATGATCGGCTGACAGCCGAGAACAATGCCAACCACAAGATTGATTACAACGGTAAACACCTTGCTCTCGATACCGATAATGGCAATTGGAATATCCGCACCATAATGTGAGATTGCACCGTATTTCGCAAGAAGGATATTGCATACGAGCGAAATGATTACAATGGTCATCTGGGTGATAAAGGAAGATGCACCCAACTGCAGCGCACCGCTGAACGCCTTAAAATCCGGCACAAAGCTTTTAAGTGTGAGCTTAAAGGTTTTTGTGCGGAAGAAATACACGAGGGTAATAATAAAGGAAACAGTCTGCCCGATAACGGTAGCAAGTGCAGCGCCGAACATTCCCCACTTTGTGCCAAAGATAAACACCGGATCGAGGATAATATTTATCAAAGCGCCTGCAACCATTGAAGCCATTGACCACGCAGGACTGCCATCTGCACGAACAACCGCGTTCATCATATTGGAAAGCATATAGATCGGGAAGAAAGCAAGAATGATGTTGAAATATTCTATTGCATATCCAATGCTGTTTTCTGAGGCACCAAACAAGGTGAGCAACTGTGTTTTAAATGGATAGAAGAACGCCATTAACACAAGTGAAGAAAAAAGGGTAACGACGATGCCCGTACCAATTGCCTGTGTTGCATTCCCGGTGTCTCTCTTGCCCTGGCAGATATTCAGATAAGCGGCACAGCCGTCACCAAAACACCACGCAAATGCCTGTGCAATAATAAAGATGGGGAAAACCACACCTGTAGCAGCGTTCCCGAGCGCACTCAGCTCACTGTTTCCGATAAAGATCTGGTCAACGATGTTATACAATGCGCTGACCAGCAGGGATAATACGCAGGGAATAGAAAACTTCAGCATCAGCTTTGAAATTTTATCTTTCCCCAAGAATTGAGAATTCTGTTCTTGATTCATAAAAACCTCCAGATTTGAATAATCTTTGGAGTCTTTATCGGAGAAAAGCTACCTGAAAACTACGCCAAACGCAAAAAAACAGTGCATAGAATCTTGTCGCGATTCTACGCACTGTGGCTGTTCGACAAATATAGTATAGCACAAACGGTTTGATTTGTCAAAGCGTGATTTTAGAAAAGCCGCAAAATATCAGCAAGCGAACAAAGCCCCGGATAATTCATTATGCAAACGCAGGGAAGCGCTTTGTCGACCGCTTCAACAGCTGCTTTTTGCTTTCCTACCGACCTCTGTATTCCTGCTTTAAGACCTCTGCCATTTCTTCGGGTGATTCCTGACATCCGCCCGAAAGCCAAAGCTTAATAATGGCATTGAGTCCGTTTCTGAAAAATTCAATATGATATTTGATGTTGCTATCCACATGTTCCTGTTCAGCCCGTCTTGTATCATAAATCGTAATCAGATGTTTGTCGTCATAACACAGCTTGAAATACGTCTTGTAGAAAATCTGATTTTCTTTGATATGGGTAAACATCTTCAGCGCGCCGGTGCGCTCATTGAAATAATCATAATCCGCAAACAAATTGCTGAAATCGTTTTCAAGCTTTTCTCTCATTTTGTCCGCAAGATCGAATATATCCATATAATTTGCATAGAACGTGCTGCGGTTGAGTTCCGTCATCTTAATAAGATCCGAAACGGTAATGTCCTTAATCTCGCGGGTTTGCAGCAGTTCTATAAACGCCTTTTCGATTTTCTCCTGCGACTCCCGACGCCGTTTATTGTTCTTTACGTTCATAACCAATCTCCATTATTCCAACACCTGCGGCCAAATTGATGGCCGCATTTCCGTTTATTCCAACACCCGTCGCCGAATTGTTGATTGTTTCGTCTTTGCCAAAATACTATACTATGCCTGCAATAAAAACACAAGTGTTGGATTAATGAAAGGAGTCTTTCGGATGAAAAAGAGCAGTTTTGTTGCGCTGATTATGGGAACCGTGAGCGGCGTTTTGTTTGCGCTCGGCATGTGCATGGCGCTTTTGCCGGAGTGGGACGCTTTCACAGAGGGCATAATTTTCGGCGCTGTCGGCATCGTGCTCGGCATTGTCACGGCGCTCGTCTGGTGCAGAATGGAAAACAAAAAGCTTCCGAAGCTGAACGGGAAAAATGTACTCCGCATCCTATATGCCGTTGTTGGCGTTCTGGTGCTCGGCTTGGGTATGTGCATGTGCCTTGTGTGGCAGCAGATCATTTGGGGCACGCTTGTCGGCTTGCTCGGCATCATCATGCTGATTGCGCTCATTCCGATGATTAAAGGCATCAAATGAAGGCCTTGCGTCTTGCAAGAAGCCCTTATACAAGCCTTGCGTTCAACGCTGTTTATGCGCTCGGGAATTGCGCCGTCGGGTTTCTTACACATTCGTGGTGGTTTATTACGGTGGGTGCGTATTACACCGTGCTGACTGTAACCCGTTATTCCGTGTTGCAGGTCAAGCGAAAAGCAAGCGGGAGTTATGATACCGAGCTTTTCGCGCGGCGTATTACGGGCATTCTGTTGGTGGTGCTTTCGTTCTGCATCGTGGGCGTGAACATACTGTCCGCCATAAAAGACAGGGGATCGGATTTTCACGAAATCGTAATGATTACCATCGCAACGTATACCTTCACCAAAATCACCGTTTCCATCATCGGCATGACAAAAGCAAAGCATTCTGCTTCGCCGGTATTAAAGACGCTCCGCAATATATCGCTGGCAGATGCGTGTGTTTCTGTTTACACCATGCAAAGATCCATGCTCGTATCCTTTCCGGGTATGGAAGCGAAGGATATTCTAATACTCAACATTTTCACGGGAACAGCCGTCTGGATTGTTGTGCTGTTTCTCGGAATCAATCTGATTGGAGGAAAATATACAGATATGGCCAAATCGAAAATCGTTAAGGCAAACGAAAAAATCGCGGAGGCAGTAACGGGCGGTTATAAGAAAATTGAAAAAGGCGTGGTCGACGGCTACAAAAAAATCGAGCAGGGCGTCGTGGACGGCTATGCGAAAATCGAGGATAAGTTTGTGGATGCTTACCTCACCAAAGACGGCGAAACCGTCGAAGAGGCAAAGGCAAGACTGAAAGAAAACAATAAATAGAAAAGAGGCCGACCCATGCAAAGCAAAAACAGCACCCGCAGGGGTGCTGTTTCGCGTTGGCTGATACGAACCGTTTAGATGCCAGCCTAAAGTTGGTCTTTTTCAAATTCCGCAAACCGTAAAAGTTCATTTTGTTTATCACGAAGCTTTGGTCGCGATTATTATAAAGTATCTGCCGATCATTTTATAGACAAGAAAGATAAATAGCACCCAAATCCGTTCGAAATGGGTGCTTTATTATTTTCTTCTATTATGGTCAAAAAGGATAACAAATCCTCATTGCAATATGCGGAGTATCTGCTCCAATTGAGCGTCCACATCTTTTTGCGTCAGCGGAAGCAGCACATTGTGCTTGCCCATGCCCTCCATGCTCCAAATAATGTGCAGGGCTGTTTCCCTGCTGTTCCGGCAGAAAAATACGCCCTGGGCAACGCCGAGGTCCAGCACTTGGGTGACGATCTCCACGCAGGCCAGCGCACGTTTTTGCAAAATTTCCCGTCCCCGCGCGCTTCTCACGGCAAATTCCGCCGTGGCGTTGTCAATGGAAACAGCGGGATCCAGCAACTGCGCCATTCTGCTGCGAATGAAGCTGATCAGGAACGTATCAGGGGGAACATTCGTGGCTTTTGCGTTTTCCAAAGCGGCAAAGGCTGCCGTCTGCTCCTCTTGAATGATGGCAGAAAAAACCTCTTCGGTGGAAGTATAGTGACGATATAGCCCGCCTCTGGAAAAACCGGTGGCGTCGCAGATATCCTGCATACTTACGGCAGAGAATCCTTTTGCAGCAAACAGCTTTCGGGATTCCTCCAGAATTTTTTTGCGGGACAGCTCACCGCGGGCACTCATAAACTTCACCTCAAGGGCAGTATATCACTTGCTTTTCTGCTTTTCAATCCATTCCTTGGGCAAAGACTCCCTTACAACTTCTTCTGTATAGTGCTTGGGCATTTTGAAGCAGACAAAGAAGCCCAAAACGCAGACAAAGGCGACAATTACAGGCACCAGAGAAACGCCGATTTTCCAGGTTTCTCCGGCGACCTCCACGCCGTTTATGATTTTGGGCGCCTGAATGTTTTTGATGTACTCATACACAAGCCCGGTGGAAACAGCGGCGACTACGGACGCAAACAGGGATTGGATGGCGTAATACATGCCGGTGTGATCGATGCCTGTGAGTTTGAGCTCCATCGCGGAAATTTGGGAGGGGATGATATAGGGAGTGCAGAAGAAGGCGCCTATGGCAAAGCTGCCAATAAAGCTTCCGATGCAGCCGATGACCACCCGGGCGGTTACGGAATCGGGGAAAAGATACTCACTGCCCACGCAGAAATTGAGGATGGCCACAGCGAAGCACAAAAGGCAAACCTGATAGCTGAACCGGATCCCCTTCTTCTTGATCATTTTGTAATACAAAAACAGCATCAGGGGAACAGGGGCAAAGGCGCAGGTATTCAAAACAGCACCCAAGCCTGCGTCAATATTCATAACGCCGGAGATCAAAGTGTTCTGAGAAGACAGGAACATTTGCAGACCGAAGAAAGCGCAGGAGTTGGGGATGAGCCAGCGCAGAAAATGGCGGTTTCTCAGCGTCATGCTCAGGCTGGTCTTTAACGGCACTTTGGCGTCGGGGAGATAATCTTTGCCTTCACCGTATTTTTCGCCCTCTTTGATAAGGAAGAGCGGCGTGAGCATCGTCAGCATAATGGGAGATGCGCACATGACAAGGGTGCGGATGTTGATGCCCTTGCTGATGAAAACCGGGATGAGGGCATAGCAGATGCAGTAACCGATGGTCTCCCAAAAGGACTTGTAGCTGCCCACACGCATCCGCTGCTCCTCATCTTTGCACACACTGGAAAGACTGCCGTGGAAGGTGATGACAGACAGCGTGTAGGAGGTGAAGAAGACCAAAAGCATGGCGCCCACCCAGATGGTGTTTGCCATGGAGTTTTCACGGAACTCCAGCGGCGTCCATGCAAGAAAATAGCTGACAGCCAACGGAACGAGGGCCATGAGCAGCACGGGGCGGCGGCGACCCCAGCGCGTGCGGATATTATCCGTCAAAGAGGCCAGAGGGATGTCAACAAGACCGTCAAAAATCTTGGCGATCATCCAGACCACGCCAAAGAGGCCGGGCACAATGAGTGCATAGCCCGTAAGACTCCAGCTTTCAATGTTCGCAGTAAGGCCGGCGGGGTTCAAAGCGTCGGTAAAATAAGCGCCCAGAAGGACGAACAGAAGATTGGGTCCGAAAAAGCAGGACCCGTAAAGAAATTCTTTCCATTTTTTGTCCAAGGATACTACCACTGTCTTGCACCTCTCTCTTTTTTGCGACACGTGTGTCGCAAATATATCATTCCGCCTATCGCTTGTCAAGTTAATTGCTGCAATATAAACAAAAAGTAAAAAATCCCCATAACAAACGTTACGGAGATTATGGGGTGGAGGAGGGTGGATTCTCCCGGCTCCGGCCGGGCCCGGTCGCGGCTCTGACGCGCCACCGGCGTGTCATTCACTCCCGCTCCCCTTCGAATCCACCACGCAATAAAAAATCCCAAACGGCAAAAGCCGTTTGGAATTTTTTGGTGGAGGAGGGTGGATTCGCCCGGCTGCGGCCGGGCCCGGTCGCGGCTCTGACGCGCCACCGGCGCGTCATTCACTCCCGCTCCCCTTCGAACCCACCACACAATAAAAAATCCCAAACGGCAAAAGCCGTTTGGAACTTTTTGGTGGAGGAGGGTGGATTCGAACCACCGAAGTCACTGACAACAGATTTACAGTCTGCCCCCTTTGGCCACTCGGGAACTCCTCCATATTCAATTTATATTTCACGAGTCCTTACGGGAAATCATGGAGCTGGTGGACGGACTCGAACCCCCGACCTGCTGATTACAAATCAGCTGCTCTACCGACTGAGCTACACCAGCAGAACCAGCGACGCTTATCATAACAAACTCAGCTTCATTTGTCAACACCAAACTTCACTTTTTGCGGAAGAAAAAAGCGGGGGCGACCAAACCTGCCGCCCCCGCGCTTATTTTATCGGTTTTTTACCAAGGCTCTTCCAGAATCACGTCCTCGAGGACACCGTCCTGCATGCCGAGCGATCTGAGCGCATATTCGGGATGATTGGAGTCAGCGCCCGTGGCAAGGCCCGCGCTGTGCCAGAAGTTGTCCCGCTCCAGCTTATGCACGCGGATGGGGCAGTGCGGCAGATAGGGCGGCAGATAGACCAGCGTGGGGCGATCAATGATGAAGCTCTCGCCGTTGAGGCACTGCGTATAGGTGCCGCCGAGCTCGAAGGGATGCCAGGCGTCGCAGCCGTAATAGGCCAGAATCTCCGGCGTGTTGTGCATGTGCGCAAAGCCGACATAGTCCCAACCGTCGGTCTTCAGCCAGCGGCGGAGGGAGCTGCTGATGTCGCCCTTCATGGTCTTGTTCGCCGTGCTGCGCATGACGAGCTCCTGATACTCATTGGGGTTGGGGAACTTGATGGTGTCGCCGTTATAGAAAAGCGTGATCTCGGACAGCGGCCCGTCATAACCCGGCAGCCAGACGTCCTTGGGCAGCGTGGTGTGCTCGCGACCCTCGCCGGTGACAAAGGAGAAAACGGGGCTCTTCACGTCGGTGATCGTGATGTTGCCGTGGGGCACAAAGGCCGGAACCTGAATCATGCAGTTCTTGTCGGTGACGAATTTCTGACCGCCGATGTCCATGGAGAGCGTGGCACCCAGGTTGTGATTGTCGTGCGCCGTGTTGGAGAAGCAGAAGAACTCCACATAGGGCAGCGCATACATGGTATCGCAGATCACATAATCATGACGATAGTAGCAGCTCTCATAAAAGCAGCCCATAATGGGATTGTCTTTGGAACGGATCAGATCCACCTTGGCCTCGGAATCGTCCACAGGCCGCTCAATGGGATGGATCAGGTACTTTTGCATATCAGCACGCATGGTCAAACACCTCTTCAAAAATTTATGATGCTATCATTTTATCACCGCCCGCCCGTTGTGTCAATGCCCGTGCTGCGTCTTACCGGGCTTCCCTCCCACGTCTGGCGCGAAAACGGCAATCTTCCCCGGTTTACAAAGCGGATGCATCTGTGCTATATATAAGAAGTCGGCGCGAAACCTGTCGAAAGAAGCAAAATCCTGCGCCGCGGGAGAAACCATGACAAAACGCATTATTTTGATATTACTCGGCCTGATTCTGCTTGCCGTGGTGCTGTGTGCCTGCTCACGTGAAGAACCCGCGCCTCCGACACCGGATCCCCACGCCGGCGAGGTGCTCGTGCCCGACGGGCGCGGAAACGAAGTTTGGGTAAAGCTCTATGAGGACGTGCCCGCCATGGCGCTTCGGAAAGCGGATTTTGTGCCCGCGGACGGTTACATAGACTACATCGGCGATGGGGCCGAGGCGCTTCGGGGAATTGACGTCTCCGAACATCAGGGCGAGATTGACTGGGCCGCTGTGGCGCAGGACGGCGTGGAATTTGCGATGATCCGCGTCGGCTACCGCGGCTACACCAAGGGCTCGCTGATGGAGGATCAGTATTTCCGCGCGAACATGGAAGGCGCACTCCAAAACGGGCTGCGCGTGGGCGTTTATTTCTTCTCGCAGGCGATCACGCCGGAGGAAGCGCGCGAGGAGGCGCGTTATCTTCTGGAGAAGATCGCCGGTTATGACGTGACCATGCCCGTCTGCTATGACTGGGAGGCACTTCACGGCATGAACGCGCGCACCGAGGGCATGTCCGGCAGCGCAATCACGGACTGCGCCATCGCCTTCACCGATGTCGTCCGCAGCGCGGGCTACAAGCCGGCGGTGTATTTCTACCGCGATCTGGGCTATCATTTTTATGAGCTCGACCGCCTGAAAGATATGGAATTTTGGGCGGCAGCGCTCGGCAACGCGCCGGATTTCTATTATCAACACACGATGTGGCAGTATTCCTGCACCGCACAGGTGCCCGGCGTTGCAACGGACTGCGATCTGGATCTGTATTTCATTTATCCGGAGAAAACGCCCGAAATGGAAGTTCTCGCAGATAAAATAACCGACGGCGCGCAAGCCGGCCTGTCCCCCACCCCCGCGGATTCCGAATAAACAAGAAAGACTCCGGATTCCATTCGGAAATCCGGAGTCCCTTTTTATCACCCGTCACAGGTGTTTTAGTTCTTCAGATAATCGAAGTTCTCAAAGACCGGAATGCCGGTGTAGACAACGACATCTTCCTCGCCCTTCATGGCGCGGATGGCGCCGGAAGCCAGCGCTTCCATCTCGAACTCGCCCGGCTGCACGGAGATCGGCGCGATCCAGTCGATATAGCTGACGAGCTTCTGCACCAGATACTTCTCGTTGGACGCACCGCCCGTGAGGATGATGCCGTCCACCTGACCCTTGAGCGCAACGGCGCAGCTGCCGACCGCCTTGGCGATCTGCAAAATGAAGCCGTCGTAAACAAGCTTGGCATACTTGTCGCCCGCGTTGATCATCGCCACAACGTCACGCACATCGGAAGTGCCGAGATGATCGGTCAGGCCGCCGTTTTTGGTGATGCGGTCATACATTTCCCGCTCGGTGTATTTGCCGGAGAAGCAGAGCTTCACAACGTCCATCGCGATCAGCGCGCCGGCACGGGTGGGCGCCATGGGACCGTCACCGTTGACGGCGTCATTGACGCTGCAGTATTTGCCCTTGCGGTGCGCGCCAACCGTAATACCGCCGCCGATGTGGCAGCAGATGAGGTTCATGTCCTCATACTTTTTGCCGAGGGAATTGGCATAGCGGATGCAGTTTTCCTTCTGATTGAGCGGATGGCCGCGGCTGGTGCGGAAGCAGCCGGCAAGGCCGGTGATGCGCTCCTCATCGTCCAGCTCATCCACATCGGGCGGGTTGACGCAGAACATCTGCCCACCGTATTTCTCCTGCAGCGCCCAGGCAATCTGCGGGCCGAGCAGGCTGGGATGCCGCACGTTCTTTCCCTCGCGGGCGTCCTCAAGCAGTTTGTCGTTGATGGCATACACGCCGCCGACGCAGCCAACCATGCCGCCGCCGCGGGCGGAGAAAGCATCCACGCCCTCGAGCGAAATGCCGGCTTCCGCAAGCGAGTCCAGAATGGTCTCCATGCGGAAGGGAAGCTGATCCCGGATCTCCTTAAACTTTTTCAGCTCTTCCGCGTCGTGATCGACGTTCTTCTGGAACAGCTTTTTGTCATCCTCGAACAGCGCGATCTTCGTGGAAGTCGAGCCCGGATTGATGACGAACACCTTATAACTCATGTTAAAAAGCCCTCCTGCTTTTTATTTTTATCTCAAGAGGCAAATCTGCGCGCCTCTCTTTTCCGTATCATGCCGGCAAAGCCGGTTCTTCACATGGACACCATGCGCTCAAGCGCGCGCTTCGCGCCCGTGAGTTCTTCTTCGGGCAGCGTAATGGGCGGCAGCTCGCCGTTGACTGCGCGCCAGAGATCCATGAGCGTCGTCTTCTTCATATCCGCGCAGACGAAATCCTCCCGCAGCAGATGAATCTGCTTTTCCGGAAACTCCCGGCGCAGGATCTCGACAACGCCGCACTCCGTGCCGATGACGAATTCCGGCTCCGCGCTCGCGCGCACATAGCGGAGGATTTCCGCCGTGGAACCCACACAGTCGGCATAACCGACGACCTCCGCGCGGCACTCCGGATGCACGGCAAACTTCGCGCCCGGATAAGCGTTTCGGGCAGCCGCCGCCATCTCTTCCGTCACGCCGTCATGAATCGGGCAGAAGCCCGAAAACAGAATGATCTCCTTTTCCGGCACCGCTTTGGCGCACCACGCGCCGAGGTTCTTGTCCGGCACGAAAATGATCTGCTTATTCGGCAGGGCGCGCACAATGCGCTCGGCGGAAGAACTGGTGCAGCACACGTCGCTGACCGCCTTGACCGCCGCCGTGGAATTGACGTAGCACACCACCGCCGCCTCGGGATATTTTTCCCGCAGCGCCAAAACATCCTCCGGCGTGACCATCTCTGCCATCGGGCAGCTTGCCTCCGCATTCGGCTGATAAACCGTTTTCTCCGGCGAGAGAATCTTTGCGCTCTCTGCCATGAAGCGCACGCCGCACATCACGATGTTTTCACAGTCCGCGCTCTGCGCCTTCTGCGCGAGTGCAAAGGAATCGCCCACCGCGTCGGCCACATCCTGCACTTCAAGACTCTGGTAATAATGCGCCAGAATCAGCGTATTTGTCTCGCGCTTGCGCGCAAGGATTCTTTCCTGTAATTCGTTCATGCCTGGCCCCTCCTTTGGGGGAATGTCTCTTGCTGTGACCCCTCCGTTTCGGACAGGTGGCTTCTGCACCCGCTTTCGGAGGGATGGTTTTCCTCCCTCCATTTCGGAGGGACATGGCGCCCTGCACCCTCTCCTTCGGGAGGGAATGCAGCTTCCTGCGGGAAAGTATAGCACATATTTCCCCCGGGCACAATAGAAAATCATCCGCACGGCGGCGTAAACAGCATTTTGGCTGCGCAAGGAATTCCTTGCAGTCAAGCGCCGAATGTGTTATATTATATTTTGTGAGTTTGTAAGTATATTGAAACCGTGCCTGTGCCGTTTTGGGCGCAAGGCTTCTGCACATCGGAGGATACACATGAAATTTCGTAGCATTGCGATCTTTCTCGCCATTGTCCTGCTGCTTGGCGGCGCTTTCACAGCGTCCGGCGCAGCGGGCAGCCGCGAGGATCCGCTTCTGACAAAGAATTACACAGAGGGCGAGTTCACAAAAACCGTTTTGAATGACACCGCGTCCGGCATCAACTTCACAGTCTCGCAGGTGCTCAATGAGCTGGGCACGAACATCAAGCGAACTACCGGCTCTTTCGCGATCAAAAAGGTTCGCGCCGGCGGCACCGCCACGCTTGATTTTGGGGACAGCATCACCCTGCTCTCCGGCGCTGCAAAGGTGCAGATTTCTTCCGGCACGCTGGTGAATGTAAGCGTCGGTTATCCGGCTGTAAGCGGCGTGCTCGTGCTCAACCACCGCTATCTCGCCTGTGAGAATTTGCGCGCCGTGGTCAGCTTTTCGCAGGATTCCGTCATCGCGGTGGACGGCAACGTGCCGCTCACAGAGGAAATCGTGCCCGAAAGAGTCAATCCCTTTGTGGATGTGAAACCCACGGACTGGTTTTATAACGACGTGCTCGTAGCCTATGAGCGCAGCTTTATCCACGGCATGACCACCACCACCTATGAGCCGCAGGGCACGCTCACCTACGCGCAGTGCGTCAAGCTTGCCGCATCCCTGCACGAGCTGCATTACACCGGCAGCATCACCCTCACGGCCTGCCCCACCGGCAACTGGTATCAATACTTTGTGGATTATGCGAAGGAACACGGCATCATCACAGAGGATTTCGAAAACTATGACGCGCCGATCACGCGCCGGGATTTTGCCTTGGTGTTCTATAACACCCTGCCGGCGGAGAGCTACACCGCCATCAACAACATTCCGGACGGTGCAATTCCCGACATCGCAGCGGATGACTACGCGTATGAGGAGATTTACACCATGTATCGCGCGGGCATCCTCGCCGGTTATACCGACACGCCCGGTTTCGCCGAGCACGCTTTCGGCCCGGACACCACCATCAGCCGTGCGGAAGCCGCCGCGTTGATCAACCGTCTGTTTGACCCCAGCGTGCGTGCGCGCTTCAGCATCTGAAGCCAAATCCCTTAACCCATTCCCTCAGGAGGCAAAAACCATGTCTGATCTGATCGCAGCGATTGCAACGGGCGCAAGCCTCACCGCCATCGGCGTTATCCGCCTCTCCGGTGAGGGTGCCATTGCCGCAGTGGACCGCGTCTTTTGCGCCAATTCCGGCAAGCCGCTTTCCAAAACGGCGGACCGTAAGCTTGTGCTCGGCAAGCTGCATGACTGCGAGGGCTGCGTGATCGACGAATGCCTTGTCACTGTCTCCCGCGCGCCGAACAGCTACACGGGGGAGGAAACGGCAGAGCTGCAATGTCACGGCTCTCCCCTCGTCCTTCGTCTTGCGCTGGAGTCGCTCTTCGCCCAGGGAGCGCGGCAGGCGCTTGCCGGCGAATTCACCAAGCGCGCCTTCCTCAACGGTCGCATGGACCTGATGGGCGCGGAGGCCGTTGTGGATCTCATCAATTCAGAAACAGCCGCCGCCGCGAAAAACGCCGTGGGGCAGCTCTCCGGCGCGCTCTCGCGCCGCATCGAGCAGGTTTACGGCAGCATCGCGGATCTGCTGGCGCATTTTCAGGCTGTTGTGGATTATCCGGACGAGGACATTGAACCCACGGAGCTGGACGCTGACCTGCGCACTTTGCGTCAGGCCGAGGCCGAGCTGCAAAAGCTTCAGGACAGCTTCAAAAACGGCCGCACGATGAACAGCGGCCTGCCCACGGCCATTCTCGGCCGCCCGAACGCGGGCAAAAGCAGCCTTCTTAACGCCCTGCTCGGTTACGAGCGCGCCATTGTAACGGACATTCCCGGCACAACGCGGGACACCATTTCCGAGCGCGCCACGCTGGGTGATGTGCTTTTGCGTTTGACGGACACCGCCGGTCTGCGCGAAACGGAGGATAAGGTCGAGGCGCTGGGCGTGGAGCGCAGCCGCGAGGCGATGCGCGCAGCCGAGCTGATTTTTGTTCTGTGCGACAGTTCCGTGCCCTTCACGGAAGAGGACGCCGCGCTTTTAGCCGAGGCGGAAGCCGCCGCGCCGACCGTGCTGGTCTGGACGAAGAGCGATCTTCCCGCAGCGCCGGTCTCTCCCCTGCTGCCCGAAAAACTGCCGGTCGAGGTGCGCCTGTCTGCCGTCACGGGGGACGGGTTTGATGCGCTGCGCGACGCGGTGGGCGCACTGTTTCCGCCCGCTGCCGTTCCGGCGGGCGAAATTCTCACAAACGCGCGTCAGGTGGACGCGGTTGCCCGCGCACGGGAATCCGTCGCGGCGGCCTGTGCTGCGCTGGAAATCGGTGTTGCGCCGGATGCCGCCCTCTCCGAGGCGGAGGCAGCGCTGGCAGCGCTTGGCGAGCTGACGGGCCGCACCGTCCGCTCGGATGTTACCGACCGCATTTTTTCGCGTTTCTGCGTCGGAAAATAAGAAAATCGGACAAGTCTGGTCTTGCGACCAGTCTTGTCTTGTTTTATTTTTGCAAAATCCCAAACCCTGAAAACACAGCAAAAACCCGCTTAGCAAAGCCAATTTCTGTGCAAAATTTTTTTCGGAACACAAATTACTTTTTCAAAATTCAACGCGCCGCGGCGCAAAAGGAAAGGTGAAAGACTATGGGCAAGAAGTATATCTATCTGTTCAGCGAAGGCAACGCCTCCATGCGTGAGCTGCTCGGCGGCAAGGGCGCCAACCTTGCGGAGATGACCTCCATCGGCCTGCCCGTCCCGCAGGGCTTCACGATCACAACCGAGGCCTGCACCCGGTATTATGAGGACGGCCGCCGCATCGGCGACGACATTCAGGCTGAGATTCTGGAATACATCGCAAAGCTCGAGGTCATCACCGGCAAGAAGTTCGGCGACCCGGAAAATCCGCTTCTGGTTTCCGTGCGTTCGGGCGCCCGCGCCTCCATGCCCGGCATGATGGACACCATTTTGAACCTCGGTCTGAACGAAAGCGTTGTGGATGTGCTTTCCAAAAAATCCGGCAATCCCCGCTGGGCGTGGGACTGCTATCGCCGCTTTATCCAGATGTATTCCGACGTGGTCATGGAAGTCGGCAAGAAATATTTTGAAGTGCTCATCGACGAGATGAAAGCGGAAAAGGGCGTCACGCAGGACACCGAACTCAGCGCCGAGGATCTGCAGAAGCTCTCCGGCCTGTTCAAGGAGGAGTACAAATCCAAGCTCGGGCTGGACTTCCCCACCGATCCCAAGGAGCAGCTCATGGGCGCCATTCAGGCCGTGTTCCGCAGCTGGGATAACCCCCGCGCCAACGTCTATCGCCGCGATAACGACATCCCCTATTCCTGGGGCACCGCCGTCAACGTGCAGGCCATGGCTTTCGGCAACATGGGCGACGATTGCGGCACGGGCGTTGCCTTCACCCGCAACCCCGCCACCGGCGAGAAGGAGCTCATGGGCGAATTCCTGACCAACGCCCAGGGCGAAGACGTGGTCGCCGGTATCCGCACGCCTATGCCCATCGCGCAGATGGCCGAGAAGTTCCCGGGGGCCTACGCGCATTTTGTGGACGTGTGCAAAATTCTGGAAAATCACTATCGCGATATGCAGGATATGGAGTTCACTGTCGAGCACGGCAAGCTCTTCATGCTGCAGACCCGAAACGGCAAGCGCACCCCCGCCGCCGCGCTGAAAATTGCCTGCGATCTGGTGGACGAGGGCATGATTTCGGAAAAAGAGGCCGTGGCCATGATCGAGCCCCGCTCTCTGGACACGCTTCTGCACCCGCAGTTCGACGCGCAGGTGCTCAAGAAAACGCCGGTCATCGGCAAGGCGCTGCCCGCCTCCCCCGGCGCTGCCTGCGGCAGAGTTGTTTTCACCGCCGAGGACGCCAAGGATTGGGCCACCCGCGGCGAGAAGGTGATTCTGGTGCGGCTGGAGACCTCGCCCGAGGACATTGAGGGCATGAAGGCCGCACAGGGCATTCTGACTGTGCGCGGCGGCATGACCTCCCACGCGGCCGTCGTGGCGCGCGGCATGGGCAAGTGCTGCGTTTCCGGCTGCGGCGAGATCGCTATGGACGAGGAGAACAAGCGCTTCACCCTGTCCGGCAAGGTCTATCGGGAGGGCGACTGGCTGAGTCTTGACGGCTCCACCGGCAACATCTATGCCGGCGCCGTTCCCACGGCGGATGCCTCCATCGGCGGCGAGTTCGGCCGCGTGATGGCCTGGGCCGATAAGTATCGCCGCCTGGATGTGCGCACGAATGCAGACACGCCCTACGATGCCGCGCAGGCCAGAAAATTCGGCGCGCAGGGCATCGGCCTGTGCCGCACCGAGCATATGTTCTTTGAGGGCGAGCGCATCCGCGCCATCCGCCGCATGATCTGCTCCGACACCGTGGAGCAGCGCGAGGCCGCGCTGGCCGTGCTCGAGCCGATGCAGCAGGGCGACTTTGAGGGCATCTACGAGGCGATGGAGGGCTGCCCCGTCACCATCCGTTTCCTCGATCCCCCGCTGCACGAGTTTGTCCCCACCGAGGAGGCCGACATCGCGCGGCTGGCGGACGACATGGGCAAATCCGTTGCCGACATCCGCAATATCATCGCCGGTCTGCACGAGTTTAACCCCATGATGGGCCACCGCGGCTGCCGTCTGGCCGTCACCTATCCCGAAATCGCCGCCATGCAGACGCGCGCCGTCATCAAGGCCGCGCTGAACGTGCAGGCGCGGCATCCCGAGTGGAAAATGGTTCCCGAGATTATGATTCCGCTGGTTGGCGAGATCAAGGAGCTGAAATTCGTCAAGAGCGTCGTAGTCAAAACCGCGGACGAGATCATCGCTGCCGCCGGCAGTGACATGCAGTATCTCGTCGGCACCATGATCGAGATCCCGCGCGCCGCGCTGACCGCCGACGAAATCGCCACGGAGGCCGACTTCTTCTCCTTCGGCACCAACGACCTGACGCAGATGACCTTCGGCTTCTCCCGCGACGATGCCGGAAAGTTCCTCGACGCTTATTACGACCGCAAGATCTATGAAAACGACCCCTTCGCCAAGCTGGATCAAAACGGCGTGGGCAAGCTGGTGGAGATGGCCGCAAAGCTGGGTCGCGCGGCGAATCCGGCGCTGCATCTCGGCATCTGCGGCGAGCACGGCGGCGATCCCACCTCCGTGGAGTTCTGCCACCGCACCGGGCTGGACTATGTTTCCTGCTCGCCTTTCCGCGTACCCATCGCCCGCCTCGCCGCCGCGCAGGCGTCGATTAAAGAAGGCTGATTGCTGATATTAAAATGCCACCCTCCCTGGGTGGCATTTTATAAAGCCTCTCTTGTGCAAAAAAGGGGTGCGGTTTGCGCTGTAAAATACAGACGGGCTTGTCCCGCCGACACCAAACAAGCCCGCCAAGACCTTGTGTGCGGGGGCTTTCGCGGCTTGACTTTGTTTTTCTGATTGATATACTAAATATATCCCAGCGAAAATGACGGAAAGGGTACACGTATATGAAAAAACGACTTTTTTGCTTGCTAATTTGTATGCTGCTGTGTGTTTCCCTGTTGCCGGTTACCGCCTCTGCGGATTTTCAGGTATCCTACTACAATGAGGAGATCTATGCCGGTGGCATTCTGGATGCGTTCGCCTTTGTTGACGAGGAAAATCTCAGCGGCTATACCTTCCAATGGCAGGCCGATGCCGGCATGGGGGATGACCACTGGTACGATCTGGAAGACAATGCCGCCTACAAGGGCACCGACACCAACCATTTGCAGCTGCACACCACTTACAATGGGGACTATACGGATTTTGATCAGATCCCGTTCCGCTGCGTAATCACCAAAAACGGCGTAACCAAGCACACCCCGAAC
This sequence comes from Oscillospiraceae bacterium, assembly GCA_015068035.1. Lineage (GTDB taxonomy): Bacteria > Bacillota > Clostridia > Oscillospirales > Oscillospiraceae > SIG483. The sequence continues at coordinate 125,977 of SVLI01000001.1, forward strand.
CTGTATATGCACATCCGTTCTTCCGGCGACATTGTGAAGGTCTTAAAAAACAAAGGAATGGGCCTGTATGAGCCGAGCCTGAGCAATGTGACGGGCTTTTCGTCCAAAGACGATCTGACATATACCGCCAACGCCTTTGCAGGCAGCAATATCGGGATTATCTGCGGCGGTTCTACGGAAAGCCAGATCAGCACGCTGCAAAATTCCGAAGTGCAGCTCAAGCGGGAGATCAAGATTACCGAAAACGGAAAATATACCGTAAGCGGCGACAATACCAGCTATATTCCCTACACCGTTGGCAACAATGCCGTGAAGATCGAGCTCAATATGCGCATCATCATGGCCGGGGTGGACAGAGGCGTCTATCAAACCAAAACCGTCTACATAAACACGCAAAAACCGGCTGCCACGGCGATGGGAAAAGCAAAATCTGCCTGCTCTCTGCTTCGTTACACCTACAACGAATCGGAAAAGCTTGCCTCTATCGCCAAGGGAACGAACCTTGAAGTGATCGGCAAGGAAGGCAGTTATTATCAGGTATATTATAACGGCTATGTGGGCTATGTCGGCGCGTCTCTGCTGGACGTGCAGAGCGGTGATCCGCTCATGATCGAGCATGTCGAGCTGACCATGGCCGAACCGGCGGCGGGCAACATCTGGCCCAGCTCGATCACGGTCAAGCCCAACAGCTGCTTTGCCACCTCTGTGGAGTGGCTTGACAAGACGACCAACAAATTCATGGAGTCCGGAGAGCGATTCATAAAGGGGCATAACTATCAGCTGGTCGTTTGGGTCAGCGCCAAGGAGGGCTACCGATTCAAGCTGAGCAGCAGCGACGAAATGCTGACCACGGCGGTTCTCAACGGCAAGTATCCCTGCTATACCTCCCGCGCCTATGAGCAGGTCATCGGCAAGGTGATCGACATCCGCTATGATTTCAACAATGTGCAGGAGGCGGTGGCGTCCACCACGCAGCCGACACAGACGCCTACCCAGCCTACACAAACACCAACGCAGCCGACACAGACACCTGACCAGCCGCAGCACACCCACAGCCCCTCCGCCTGGCGCACCACGGGGGCGTACCATTACAAGGTCTGCACCACCTGCGGTGATTTTTTGGAGCAGGAAGACCACAAGGGCGGCAAGGCAAGCTGCACGCAGAAAGGCACCTGCAGCATTTGCGGCTATGCCTATCTGGATGTAAACGAAGAACACAGTCCCGACACCTCGAAGTGGGTCATCCGCGGCGATATGTACCATTACCATGCCTGCAAGCTTTGCGGCGCCCATTGCGACATCGGTGATCATGTGGAAGGCCCGACCGGCACACCGGACGCTGCGGTAGTCTGCAGGGATTGCGGTTATATCATCACACCGGCCAAGGATCACAAACACAAGCTAACTCAGGTTGCCGAGGTGGCGCCCACCTGCATCAAGCCGGGCAATGTGGAATATTACGCCTGCGACGGCTGCTCGGATCTTTTCGCTGACGGTGAAGGCACAAACAAGATCTCCGACACGGTCATCGCTCCCTTGGGCCACAAGATTTCCGACGATTGGAAGTATGACGAAAACAACCATTGGCGCACCTGCGCTGTGTGTAACGAGGTTCTCCCGGAAACACAAATGGGACACGAGATGAGCGGCGAAAAATGCACCACATGCAATTATGAGGTCACAACTTCCGAAACCGCCCCCGGCGCTGACTCCGATACTGACCCCGCCACTACCCTGGGCACAAACAATCCGGAAACCGATATTCCCCACCAATCCGACGACGGCGAGACCGGTAAGGATCTGACATGGCTGTGGATTGTGCTCGTCGTCATTGCAGCTGTTGGCGTCGGCGCCGCAATCCCCCTGTTTGTGTTTAAAAAGAAAGCGAAGGACAAACAATAAGCTGACATCTCGCGGCCAAAACAGGGCGAAAGAGCTCCCGCTTTTGCGTATAGCCGCGCAGGCGTCGATTAAAGAAAACAAATAAGCAGACTTATAACGCAAATCAATCCGCCCGAGGAAACCCGGGCGGATTTTCCTTTTTGTTTGTTGCGCCTTGCAAATCGCACCGCAGGCTGCAATCAAAGAATCCGGCAGTTCGTGATAAAGCAAAACTTATCGCCCCGCCACCTGTTTTCTTTATGTTGAAGGATTGAATTGTCCACAAATACGATATATTATAATATGATGAAATGCCTGTTTTGCGAAAGGGGTTTGACTGTGAATCACAAGAAACGCGAGGTTAAACTTTATAATGTGCTGTTCCCGTTTTGGATGCTTTTGCTGTTTCCGCAGCTATGGCTGATTGTGCTTCCCGGCAATTTTATTATTGACAGCATCGTTTTGATCCTCAGCATGATCGTGCTGAAAATTGCGGACAAAAAGCAGTGGTACAAACGGCATATCCTAAAAATCTATCTGTTCGGCATGATTTCCGATCTGATCGGCGCAGGATATATGCTGCTGCTCATGACGGTTTTTGAAGTCGGGCAAATGGGCGACGAGCTATATTTAACGCTGCCCGCGCTGATCATCTCCTCCGCTCTGATTTTTATTCTGAACTACCTGGTCACCTTCAAAAAAGCGGACAAATTATTGCGGCTCAAGTTTTCACTCACATTTGCAATCGTTACGGCGCCATACACGTTTTTGGTTCCGTCAAGTTGGTTATACGGATAAAGCGAAAATCCGTCATTTCCCTTCACGCACAATGTGTTACAACAATCCGGGGGCAAGGCCATGTATAAGTATGAAACACATTTACACACGTTTCCTGTGAGCCGCTGCGCACGGGCAGGGATTCAGGAAACCTTGGAATTCTATAAGAAGCTTGGATATGACGGCGTTTTTATCACGAACCATTTTCTTGACGGCAACATCAACGTCGAAAAAGAAAAATCCTATGAAGAAAAGCTTCAATTCTATTTTTCAGACTATGAAAAAGGCCTGGAAATCGGCAAAACGCTTGGCATAAAGGTCTTTTGCGGCGTCGAGCTTTCCTACGGCGGCACGGATTTTCTGATTTATGGCCTTGACAAGGCGTGGTTTCTTGCTCATCCGGAAATTATGGATATGAAAAAGAGCGCCGAGCTTTCCTTCATGATGGAGCAGGGCGCGCTTGTGATTCAGGCGCATCCGTACCGGGAAGCGCCGTACATTGACCACATTCGTCTTTTCCCCAGAAACGTCCACGGGGTCGAGGTGGTGAACGCCTGCCGCACAGATCACGAGAACCATTTGGCGGGTCTGTACGCCAAATGCTATGACCTGATCGAGTTTGCGGGTTCGGATAATCACAGCGCCGCAAAACAGAAAAAGCTCGCAGGCCTTTGCTGCGAAATCCCGATCAGCAGCCTTGAAGATTTCATCCGCCGCGTAAAAAACGGGGAAATGGAAATCTTTACTTTGGAGAATGAATGACGCCTCTGCACAAGCAAAGAATGATAAATACAACAAAAACGCCACCTCGGTTTATCGGGTTTCAATTACAAAGGAGAAAATTATGAATTATACCGAAATTGCAGAGAACAGACAGTCCTGCCGCTCTTACGATTCGTCCAGACCGGTAGAAAACGAAAAATTAGACTGCATTTTAGCGGCCGCAAGGCTTTCCCCGTCTGCATGCAACGGTCAACCGTATCAAATAACCGTTTGCAAGGGTGAGACGGCGAAAAAAGTGGCGAAAGCAACCCAAGGAATGGGCATGAACAAATTCGCAACGGACGCTCCCGTTATGATTGTATTGTCGGAAAAGCCTTACGTGAAAACTGCGGCATTCGGCGCCAAGCTTAAACACAACGATTACCGCTCGATCGACATCGGCATCGTGTCGGCGTATATTACCGCCGAAGCAACCGCGCAGGGGCTTGGCACTTGTATCCTTGGTTGGTTCGAGGATGCAAAAATCCGCGAAATTTGCGGTTTAGACAGTGCAGTGCGGCTTGTTATCACTTTGGGATATGCTTCGGCAGACGATATACTCCGCGCGAAAAAGCGCAAGGACTTCGCCGAGCTTGTGAAAATCATCGAAGAATAGGGACAGGCAATATCAAAAAGCCTCCCGAAACGGTAATCCAGATCATCATAATTTCCCTCTTTTTCGTACCGCTATGCTATCATTATAAAAAGGAGGTGCAGTATGGAAAGATTGATATGCAAATCGTTACTATGGAAAACAGGGCTAACCACAGGTAAAGATTATAATAAAAAACTTGATGAAATGTTCCTTGCAAATTCTGACAATGATATGCTTTTGGAATTAGAAAGTTGCTCTTCCGACTGCGATGCCACCTTTGATGTTTTGCAAAGATTTTGGAAATACGAATATAACGATTTTTCTGTCGATACCTTTGGTAAGTGCTTACTTGAAGATTTGAAAGCAATTTATTTTTCAAATATCTTTTCAATCCAAGACTACGCAAAAATGTGTTACTCTATATGGCAACAATTACCCAGCGAACTTAACACAGTAGATCCTTTTCATACTTTAAGTTATGCCGATGAGCCTTTGTCTTGGGGCGATAAAGCGCAAACAAGAAAACTCTACGAAGAACTATTTGATTTCTATAAATAATCCCCCCTTTGCGCACCGCACCACAGGCAGCCATCAAAAAATCCGGGTAACTGGATTTTTTCTTGCAAAGGCCTTTTGTTGCACACAAGCTGTGTTATAATGAAGCAAAAGCTTGAAGACATACTCTTTTTTGAAATCATGAGACAGGCGTTATATTAAATCATCCTATGATCGGTGAGGAGAAGACTATATGAACAGCGTCATTGAGCAGCTCAAAGAGAGAAAATCCGTGCGCGTTTTTACAGACAGGCCCATCACGCCCGAGGAGACCGCGGTGATTCTTGAATCCGCGGTAAACGCCCCCACAGCGGGAAATCAGCAGCTTTACACGATCATTCACGTGACCGATGCGCAGCTCAAAGCGGAGCTTGCGGAAAGCTGCGACCATCAGCCCTTTATTGCAAAGGCGCCGCTGGTGCTTGTGTTTTGCGCGGACTGCCGCAAGTGGTATCAGGCTTTTCTGGAGTCCGGCTGCGAGCCGAGACTGCCCGGCGTGGGCGATTTAATGCTCGCCGTCAGCGATGCGAACATCGCCGCGCAGAACGCAGTTGTGGCGGCGCAAAGTCTTGGCATCGGCTCCTGCTACATTGGCGACATCATGGAAAACGCAGAAAAGCAGCGGGAGCTGCTCAGCCTGCCGCCTTACGTTTTCCCGGCAGCGATGCTCGTTTTCGGCTATCCCACCGAACAGCAGATCAGCCGCCCAAAGCCGCCCCGCTCAGATATGCGCCACATCGTGCACGAAAACGGCTATCGGGATATGGATGCCGATGAGCTTAAGCAGATGCTTTCCGTAAAAGCTGGCACGCAGGACTATGACGAATGGATCCGCGCCTTCTGCAACCGGAAATACAATTCCGATTTCTCCCGGGAAATGACCCGCTCCGTCGGGGTGTTTTTAGACGATTTTCAGAAATAATCTCCCTCTTTTCCCTCCCGCCGCCCCAGCCGCGACCTTAAGATCCCCGCGTCCGGATTTCATAGAGCAGTCAAAATCCCCACCTATACATAGGTGGGGATTTTTTGCAAACAATTCATGTTTTATTAAACTATTTCAAAGGTTAAGCTTCTTATAATCAAAATCAAATTCAGTTTATAGGGGTGCAAAATGAAAAGACTTCTTATCTGTTTGGCTGTGTTCGTCCTTTTGCTTTCCGGCTGCGGTCACACCGGGCAAAGCGCGGAGGGCACACACATCCGGCTTTCCGACAACAGCATTACGGTTGACGGCAAAGAAATTACAAATGACAGCACGCAGGCAGTTTACAGCGCCAGAGACATTGTGTTTTATCTCGCGGATCAAGGCTTCACTTACGGCGAGGGCGAAAAGGCCGATGAGCATACGCAGAGCGAGGCAGACGCACACACGGTTGTGCATATCACGAAACCGGGCAGATATGTTTTAAGCGGTGAATTATCACTCGGGCAAATTGCAGTTGACCTCGGTGAGGAGGCCGAAACGGATCCCGATGCGGTTGTCACGCTGGTTCTCAGCGGCGTGAACATCACCTGTGAAGTTGCGCCCGCCATCATCTTCTATAATGTATATGAATGCTGCAGCAGCGACGCGGAAACCGCCACAAAAGATGTGGACACATCAAAAGCCGGCGCAAATGTTGTCATCGCGGACGGAACGGAAAACAACATCAGCGGTTCTTATGTCGCGAAGATTTATAAGTCATACGAACTGAGCGAAGACGGCACCGAAATTGCAGACAGCAAAAAGCTTCACAAGTACGACGGCGCTTTCTATTCAAAGAAAACCATGAACATAAACGGTGGGGAGAGCGGAACGGGCATACTGAATATCAAGGCCGAAAACGAAGGTCTTGACTCAGAGCTCCACCTTACAATCAATGGCGGCATCATCAACATCACATCGGGCAACGACGGCATCAACACCAACGAGGACAACGTATCCGTTACCACGGTAAACGGCGGCGAGCTGCATATTCTTTGTGACGGCAGCTCCGGCGAAGGGGACGGAATCGACTCAAACGGATGGCTCGTGATCAATGGCGGCACCCTTACGGCGCAGGCGTGTGCCACAAGCGGCGATGCCGGCATCGATTCGGACAAGGGCATTTATATTAACGGCGGCAGCGTGATGGCTTCCGGAAGCATGCTTGACCGCATTGCAGGCGGCGATCAGACCTATGCCGTGTTTGGTTTTGCAAGCCGACAGAACGGCGGCAGCACATACACCCTTAAAAACGCCGCGGGCGAAGCCGTTGCTGCGTATACGCCCACAAATTCGTTCTCATACCTCATTGTTGCCGGTGACGAACTCGCTCCGGGTGATTACACGTTCTGGCAGGACGAAACCCAGTTGGCCGGAAGTCAGGCAAACGCCATGCAGGGCGGAATGCCCGCCATGCCAAATGGCGAAATGCCGGAAATCCCGGACGGCGAACAAAACGGGCAAAACATCCCACCCGAAATCCCGGAAGGAATGGAACGGCCCGAGAAGCCAGACGGTGAATTTCCGCAGGGCGAGCTGCCCGTAATGCCGGAAGGTGAGATGCCCGAAATGCCCACCGGAGAACCCCCCGCCATGCCCGACGGCATGACGCCTCCCGATCGCGGCGGCGGAATGATGGGCGGAAACAGGATGCCGGGCGGTGAAACCTCCACCACATTCACAATCGTAAAGGGCGGAAACCAGTTTTCCGGCATTCTCCCCGCGGCTTCGTAAAGCTTTTATCCCTTTATGACGGTGCCCTCTTTTGCAGACACCTCCCGTCCGCATCAAACTTCGCAATTGATTAAATCGGACATTTATGGTAGAGTAAAAAAAAGAAAAGCTTGGGAGGAATCACCATGTCGGCAAAAATCAGAATCAAGTGCGCGCATTGCGGCGAAGCGAGCAACGTCCACTCCGTATACGAGCCTTGCCCCAATTGCAAACAGCCGCTGGGCATACAGGAAGAGGGCAGCATTTATATCTACCGCCAGGGCTCTGCCTATGGAATCGCAGGCGGTTTCGGCCTGTATATCAACGACCAGCCCTATGGCCATATCGGCAACAAGGAATTGCTCCGCATCCCTGTGAAATACGGCACATATAACATCCATTCCGCCGTCGGAATGAGCAGAAAATGCCGCGATCTGCAGGTTACCATCACGCCCGAAAACCCCGTTGCTTATACAAAGGTGTATATCAAACCCGGATTCTGGACGAATTCCTTTGTCGTGGAATACGTCGACCCCAATTTGCTGGATTTATAAAACACACATCCCCTCGGAGCAATCCGAGGGGAGTTTTCTCGTATACGGGAAACCATCCGGGCGCTGCTCCAAGGCGAACGCCGCCGGAAATCTCCACATTTCGCTTGCAAACAGCGTTATAACGCTGTATAATGCGAATCGGCATAAATTGCGTTATAACGCTGAAAGCGAGGCGTTGATCTGCGTGGTCTATCTGAAAGTATCGGAAGTCGCAGAAAGATGGAATATGTCCAAACGGCGGGTTCAGGACCTGTGCCGGCTTAAGCTGATCCCCGGAGCGCAGCGCTGGGGCCGGGATTGGATGATTCCGGAAAATGCAGTCCGACCCCCGGACGGCCGGAGCAAGGCGGGCAAAGCCGCCAAAGAAGCCGCGGCGGCTCATGTTCCGCTGCTGCGCAAAAGCCCCATTCTGTCCATGACGAATCTGTATACAGAGCCCGGCACGGCGGACAAATGCATTGAGGCGCTGTCGGAGCATCCGGAAACCCAGTCGCTTTTCATGGCGGAGATTGCTTACAGCCGGGGACAGATCGACGAGGTCTACCGCCACGCCCGGGAGTTTCTGATGGACCGCAGCGGCTTTTATGCGGTTATGGCGGGCGGCATACTGCTGGGTCTGGTCGCCATGTGGGAGGGCGACATCAAGCTCTGGAACGAAGCCCACAGGCACTTCTTTGACGCGCCCTGCAAAACCGATGTGGACCGGGACATTATTGACTTGGCCATAGCTTCCACGGACATCGCCATCCGGGACACCAACAAATTCCCCGACTGGTTCGCCCGGGGCTGTTTTGATAATCTTCCCCCGGATTCCCACCCCGCCGCCAGAGTCTACTACATCAAGCACCTGCTGATTCTTGCTCAGGAGTGTGCCTTGGGCAACGCGGAAATGAAGGACCTGGGCCGCATGGGGCCCATGAGAGTTCTCCCCTATATTCTGGAACCCATGATTTCCCAGATGGTGGCAGACAAGATCATCATGGCAGAGATCTATCTGCGGCTGATGGCCGCCGTGGCCTACCATCAGATCGGCGATGACACGCTGGGCAGCATCCATCTGGACAAGGCCATCCGCCTGTGTCTTGCAGATGGCCTGTACGGCCCTTTGGTGGAGCATCGGCGGCAGTTGGGTCTGTTTTTGGACGATCACCTTGCCCTGATTGATCCCCAGGCGCTGAAAAAAGTCAAGACTCTGCACAAACAGCTTCATGCCGGCTGGACAAAGCTGCACAATGCGGTTCTGGACCGCTCGGTGCAGGAATCCCTCACCGTCAGAGAGCTGGAGGTGGCCCGGCTTGCTGCCTTTGGCCTGACGAATCAGGAGATTGCAACGCAGCTTTCTTTGTCCGTCCATACCGTGCGCTCTCTTCTGGACTCCGCCCGGGACAAAATCGGCGTGGACCGCCGCATCGACCTTTCGCTGTATATATAATATCCCCATTTTTTATCCTCAGCACAAGGGATGTTTTCTCAAAAATTATCCTCTATACTATCTTCAGAAGGAACGAGATAGTATAGAGGATTTTTTGTTAAGGGGGTCTGGCCATGAAGCGAGATGCCACAGTTCCCAGCGAGGGCGACCTCTACAGGGTTTATACCGTGGATAACCTCTCCTTTGAGATCCGGTATGGATATCACGCGGAAAACGAGCGGGGACGGATAGAGCCCCTGCCCATCTTTCCGGACATGGTTGCCACCCCGGTTTACACCAGCCGCGGAATCCCGGTAACAGCCTATGTCCAGGCGCCCTGCACGCATTACATCCCCCGACAGCACACGCACCCGGAAGAATGGTGCGGCGACTGTCTGCATTACGGCGGATATCGGGAGAAAATGGGACACTGCCTTTGTCCTGAACGAAGAAAGGAATAGAAAAATGCGCAGGATTCCGGGGAACCGGAAAACGAGCAGGACAGGAGGTGTCGGATGAAACGTAAAATACCACTGGTTATCCTGTGTGTTCTCTTTGCCGGCATAGCGGTCTACTTTGGCCTCGGGCTCTGTCGGCAGTGGCGGGAAAACAAAGCCGGGGAAGATGCCTACGAAGTTCTGATGCAGTATGTTGCCCCGCAGACGCCCTCTGCTTCCGCGGAGTCGGAAAAGGCAGAGTCTTCCCCCCTCCGTCCGGAAGCTTCACAGCCCGGGACGGCTGTCTCCGCAGAAGAAGCGGACGGCACAGTCTGGCCCCTTGTGGATTTCGATTCCCTGCAGGAAATCAATCCCGATGTGACCGGCTGGATTTGTATTGAAGGCACGAACATCAACTACCCCGTGGTTCAGGGCCCGGACAACAGCTATTACCTGTACCGTCTCTTTGACGGAAACAGCAACAGCGCAGGCAGCATCTTCATGGATTACCGGAACGAGCGGGATCTGTCCGACCGAAACACCATCCTGTACGGCCATCATATGCAAAACGGCATCATGTTCAACCAGATCACCAAATACAAGGACCAGGCCTTTTACGATCAGCACCCCACCGGCCTGCTTATGACGCCCGACGGAAATTACAAAATGGAATTTGTGGCCGGATATGTGACCGATATGAATGACGACGCCTGGAAAATGGAATTTGCATCCGACGAGGAGTTCTTCCTCTGGCTGCAGGACGCATTTTCCAAATCCACCTTCACCGGCGCCGCCGAGCCCACCCCGCAGGATCGGGTGGTCACGCTCTCCACCTGCACCTATGAATATAATGATGCCCGGTATGTATTGGTGGGCATCCTGAAATAGAACGCCGCCCCTAAAGGAGGAAACAGATTATGAAGAAAAAACTTTTAAGCATCCTGATTGTGCTTGTCATGGTACTCTCGACGTTTCCCGCGCAGGTTTTTGCAACGGAAACCGGAAGTGAAAGCACCGATATCCCGGTTGTAACCGGAGACCCCACTCCCTCGGACGTGCCCGTTCCTGCGGAGCCGGCTCCCACCGGGGAGCCCGACCTTCTGACGGCGGCACCCCCTGCAGAAAGAGTCTGTGAGGAAGGCTGCATCCTGGAGGGAGAGGAAGAGCATCTGGAAAACGATGGCGAGTGCCTCGTCTGGATCCCCTGCACCGCCACCGAGGGCTGCGAAGGTCCCGACGGCCACGAGGGCGAATGCTATGGCGCCGCCCTGTATGCGGGTGAGCTGCCCATCCACTTCTTCCTGGCATCTCCCGGCAACATCACCAACCCCAACGGATCCTATATCAACTACTACGGTCCCTCCGGCAGTGCAAACAACTGGGACGGCGCCTGGACCATCCCCAACATCAAGCAGAACGCCAGCTGGAGCACCATGTACACCCAGAACGGCATCCGGAACGTCTCCGAGGAATCCATCGTAACCCAGTACATCGCGTCCTACCCCAACGGTCACAACGCCGCCTCCTTCAAGGATTTCGGCAGCGTGACCATCAACGGCACCGTTTACCGGGACACCGAGTATGAGATCAAGTGGGTTTCCATCATGTGCCGCGACAATAAGCTCAACGACCGGGGCATGAACTGCAACCAGTACAGCTACAAGGATGAGCACATCCATGTGGACGGCCTGCTGGTCAAGAAGGTCGAGCCCGGCGAAATGGAAGTCTTCAAAACGATCCCCCAAGCCGCCGTGTCTCAGACCGCTGCCACATCTTTCCATTTCAAGCTGGAGAAGATGCTGCAGGCCAGCCTGACCACGCCCCCCACCTCTGCCACCGCGGTGGATCCCGGCTTCGCGCCCCTGACGCTGACGGCCACCATCCCCGCCGGCAGAACGGAAGCCCAGATCATCGGCGGCTCCGAGATCACCTTTGGCTACTATAAGATGACGGAGATCAGTAATCAGAACTGGCAGATGGCCAGCATCGCGCTGACCGACGAAAGAGGCCGAACCCAAACCAGCGAAGCCGATGCCCTCTATATCTGCATCGCGCCCAACGGTACCGTTCAGTACAGCACCGCGCCCTCCGGGCCCTATACCGTTATGCGCCGCGTTGCGATTGAGAACGAGCGCAAGCCCGTCACCGTGACTTACGAATGGAAGGTCTACAACACAAACGGCACTTATACCAACCTGCCGGCCGGCGCGCCGGACGCGCCCGCTCCCGTAACGAACGTAAAGATCGGTTCCCAGTATGTCTATGATACCGAGTATGTGACCGGCACCTCTTTCTACGACTACGATAACGGACTTCTGTATACCTTCCACGGCTGGGACACCTACAGCCACTCCGGCACCTATAACCCCAATCCCGGCGCAGGCTACTACGCGCTGGATGACGGGGACACCAACGCCGCCAACAATCCCACCATCGAAATCACCGCCGGCACCTATATCTACGGCAACTGGACCGTCACCGAGCTGGAGCCCTCCGCCGCTCATATTGCCATTGAAAAGGTCTTCATCGTGGACGGCGTGGAGATGACGCCCGCGGAAGCCGAAGGCCTTTGGTTCCTGGTGGACACCGGCATTGACCGGGATGGCGACGGCGACAGCCTCATTGATGTGACCTATTCCATGCTCCGCGCCACCGGCGAATACAAAATCCCTGTTTACCAGTATGACACGCCCTTTGTGTTCACGGAATACCATGCGGATGTTCCCGGTTACACAAGAACCACCACGATCGCCGTCAATGGGGATCGCATTGAGGACTATGCCATCAACGGCGATTCCGTCACCGTGCGCATGAATCCGGTTTATCAGGGCGAAAATATCCATCTGGGCACCGTCACCTATACCAACAGCTACACGAAGAATGTCGGCACGCCTGTTTCCGAATACCCGGTGCTGACCGTGCTGAAAACCGCCGCGGACACCCAGCTTGCGCAGGACGGCGTTGAATTCACCCTGTATAGTGACGAAGCCTGCACCAACGCGGTGGCCGTCATCACCACGGATGACGGCGGCCTGGCCTACCTCAATTTTGCTGACATTGAAAACGCAGCATCCGGCACCTATTATCTGAAAGAAACCGCGCCCTTGGCCGGATACCATGCAGATCCTTATGTGTATGCCATCCGCCTGACTTCCCGGAGCACAGAGGAGCTGAGAAACGATCAGTATGTGCAGATCACCTCTTACACGCTGTCGGTAACGCTGCCTGACGGATCTTCCGCAACCTATACAGAAGGCAGCAACAGCCTGCACATCTACAACGAACCTGTTTTGGGCAGTCTGAATCTGAGCAAGACCATCACCGGCATGGCGGACGCCCACAAGCCCAGCCTGAACGCAGTGGTCATTGTGCACGGCCCCATCACCCGTGACAGCCAGAACAGCATCACCGCCATCGGCTCCACCTGGCATTTGGAGCTCAACAGCGAAAACAGCTGGGCCGCTTCTCTGGAAAACCTGCCCCTTGGCGAGTATCTCATCCACGAGAGTTTCGCCTCTGTCCATGGCTACACCTGGAGCGGCGTGACCTACGGCGATCTGGAAACCACCGTATATAACCAAATCACCTCCGGCATCTTCCGGGTTGTGGATGACACCCCCATTGACCTGTCCCTGACCAACACCTATGAGGAATGGACAGCCGCCGACTTCTACATCAAGAAGCTGAGCGAAAACGGCACCGCGCTTGCCGGCGCAGTCTTCACCCTCTCCTCTGACGAAGCAGGCGCAAACGTAGTCATGACCAAAACCACCGGCGCTGACGGTTACGCGCATTTTGATGGCTTCACCGTGCCGGATGGTCAAACTTCTGTGACCTACTACCTCCGGGAAACCAAGGCACCCGCAGGATACTATTTGAGCAATCAGCTGTACAAGGTCGTAATTGCCGCGGTCACAGCCAACGGCAAAACCACCTATGAGCCGGAAATCACGTTGGTTGCCGGCAGAAGCACCGGCTTCGATATTACCACCGACTTGCTGACCGTTGTCAACTATCCCGTGCTGGGCGAGCTGACCCTTACCAAGGCATTCACGGACGGCCTTGTTCCCAGCGGTCTGGACTCTGTTTCCGTCGTGATCGGCGGCCCCAACGGCTACAGCAAAACCGTGGAGCTGCACAACGCCAACGGCTGGAGCGTGACGCTGGAAAACCTGGCTCTGGGTGAATACACCATTTCCGAGCCGGATGCAAATGTTCCCGGCTACACCTGGGATGTCAGCTATAGCAGCACCACCGTCACCCTGGCGGAAGCCAATCCCGGTATGACAGCCCCCGGCACCGAAATCTCCGGAATCACCACAGTCACCAACCGGTACACCCGCAATGAAGAAATCTTTGAAGTGCCCACCGCCCTGACCGTGAAAAAGGTTGGCGAACAGGGCGAGCCTCTGGCCGGCGCAATCTTCACCCTGGATCGGCTGGCCGCTGACGGCGAAACCGTGGCATCTTCCGTTTCCTTCACCACCGGCGCTGACGGCACCGTACTGTTCGACCTCCTGTACGGCTACGAGCAGAATGACCAGCCCATCGACTGCACCTATATCCTCTCCGAAACCAAGGCACCGGAAGGCTATGAAGCCACCTCCGCAACCTGGACCGTGACCGTCACAGAAGACGATGGGGAGATCCGCTGGACCCTCAATGAAAACAAAAACATTTTTGAAGGTTTCTGGGATTGGGTTGTCGGCAACGTCAGCGCGGGTAGCTTCGAAAACGGCGTGCTCACCGTGGCCAACGTCCGCAGCAGAGGCAGCCTGTATATTGCGAAGGAAGTCACCGATCCCAAGGGCTTGTACGCCGATGCGGAGTATAGCTTCACGCTGGACTGCAGCGATGACGCTTTCGACAAGACCTTCACCCTGAAGGCCGGCGAAAACATCTCCATCGAAGATATCCCCTGGGGCACCACCTACACCCTCACCGAAAACACCGCCGGTGCCGCCTACACCAGTGCCATCACAGATGAAGCAAACGGCTTAATCTGGGAGTATGAGAATCGGATCATCGTCAGAAATACCTACAAATACACCACCCATAACAACGGACTGAATCTTCTGAAAGTCGACGCGGACGACAATGCCAAGGTCATCCCCGGCGCGGGCTTCACCCTCTATGCAGATGCGGAGCTGACCTCCAAACTTGGCGAGGAAGTGTTCAGCGATGAAAACGGCGCGCTGACGCTGCCCATCGAAAAGGCCGGCATCTACTATCTGGCAGAGACCACCACGCCCGCGGGCTACCACATCAGCCCCCTGGTGCGCATCGTTACCGCAGAGGAGAAGGCCGTGGTCAAGAACGCCGGCACCGCCGATGCCGTCACCGAGCTGCAGATGCACATCCGCGTCGCCGGACTCACCGGCACCACGGAAAATCAGATTGACTACACCTACCGCATCGAAAACACCGCAATCAAGGCCCTGACCGTCAACGTGGAAAAGGTTTGGGATGACGGCGGCTATCACGCAAGACCCGATTCCGTGAAAGTGACCCTGTATCGGGATAACGCAGCCTTTGATACCGTCACCCTCAGCAAAAACAACAACTGGCGTTATTCCTGGACCAACCTCACCGACGAATACAGCTGGAGTGTGGACGAGGCGGAAATCCCCGCCGAATATGTGAAGTCCGTCACCAACGAGGGCAACGACTGGACCGTCACCAACACCCGGACCCCCAACCCCGCGGAGATCACCGTCACCAAGGCGTGGCGCCACAACGGCGGCAAGAATCTGCCCGAATCCGTTGCGGTGGTCCTGTACAGGGATGGCGAAGCGCATGACACCGTCATCCTGAGCGGCGACAACAACTGGACCCACACCTGGGCCGAGCTCACGGACGTGTCTGTGTGGAGCGTCAACGAAGTGGATGTTCCCGCCGGCTACACCAAGGAGATCATCACCGAAGACGGCCTGAAGTTTACCATCGTCAACACCCGCACCATCAACCCCGTGGAAGTCAAAGTCACCAAGGTTTGGGTCGCCTCTGAGGGCGTGATCCATCCCGAGGCCGTGGAGGCCGTCCTGTACCGGAACGGCGAAGAATACGACACCGTGGTTCTGAATGCGGAAAACCAGTGGAATCACATCTGGACCGGCCTCACCGACGAATACACCTGGAACGTGGACGAAAAGACCGTTCCGGAGGGCTACACCAAGAATGTGACCGGCGAGGGCTATGACTTCACCATCACCAACACCAAAGAGTTTACCTACATCGACATCGGTGTCAGCAAGGTATGGTATGGTGCGGGCGTATCCCATCCCGATTCTGTAAATGTGACCCTGTATCGGGACGGCGAGGAATACGACACCGTAACGCTCAGCGCAGCGAACGGCTGGCGCTACACCTGGGAGGATCTCACCGACGAGTTCGAGTGGACGGTGGATGAGCCCTCCGTACCCAGCGGCTATAACAAGACCGTCCGGCAGGACGGCTGGAACTTCACGGTGGTCAACACCCATGAAGACAATCCTAAAACCGGCGATTTCAGCAATCTGTCCGGAATGGGCTTCCTTGCTGCGATCGGTGTTGTTGGCTTCGCCATCACGGCTCTGATGCTCCTTCCCCGCCGCAAGAAAGAAAAAAACTAAGGCTCAGATGTGATCCCCGGATCGCAAACAAAGGCTAAAATTTAACCCAACAAAAAAGATCCGCCCGAGTTTCCTCGGGCGGATCTTTTTTTAGATAGTTTTTTTAATGGTTCAGATTCCGTACAGCAGCCACAGGTAGATATACGCGGGGATAATAGTCGCCAGCGTGAACGGAGTGTTTTGAAGCTTCACTCCTCATCCTGCGAACCGACGGGGTTCACAATACTGTAACCTACGTTGACGAGGTGGTCTGCCACACGCTCAAGACCGGCCACGGCAGAGGAATAATAGGGGCTGACCTCAATGCTGCAGTCGCCATCGGCAAGCCGGATAAAATGACTCGCGGTAAGGTCTTTTTTCATCGCATCCACTTCTTCTTCGAGCACAGCCAGTTCCGGCAATTTATCTCTGTTCGTGTTATCAAAGGCTTCCTTTGAAATATGCAGCATCCGCATCAGCTTGCTGCACACTTCTCTGATGTCCTCCTTCGCTTTCGGGGAAAAGGCAATCTTTTTCTCTGCCATTTCCGCCGCGATCTCATAAAAATTCTCTGCGTGGTCACCAACACGCTCAAGGTCATTGAGCACATGGAAATACGAGCCGACGATGACTTCATCGCTCTGCTCCACGGTGGGTGAAAGCTTGATGAGGAACTTGGTCAGGGCACTGTTTGTGAAGTCAATCACCGCTTCGTTTTCATAAACGATTTCGCCCTTTGCTACATCGCCGCTTTCCAGCGCGACAAAGGAAAGCATAATGTTTTCTTCCACGAGATCGAACATATGGTCCATCTCTTTTTTAACCTGCATCAGCGCAACCGCAGGAATGGTCAAAAGTCTGTCATCAATATATTTAAGTGTATGCACCGGCTCCTCGGTTTTCTTATCCCGAATGACTTTGCAGGAATACTTGACCAGCTGAGAGACAAAGGGCAGGAGCACCACCGTTGTTGTCACATTGAAAACAACGTGGAAGGCCGACACGCGCATCTGCAGCGACATCGGATCTTCCCCGGGGAACAGGGACACGAGAAGATTGATGATCGGCTCCTTGAAAAGCCACACAATCGCCGTGAAAATAACCGTACCGATGACGTTAAAGGTAAAGTGGATCAGCGCCACGCGCTTGGAGTTTGAATTTGCGCCGACCGAGGCGAGCAGCGCCGTAACGCAGGTGCCGATGTTCGCGCCGAGCACAATGAACAGCGCAAGCTCAAGCGGCATCACGCCGGTGCCAACCATTGTGATCACAACGCCGGTTGCCGCGGACGAGCTCTGCATAAGCGCGGTAAAAACTATGCCGACCAATATAAGAAGCAGCGGAAAATCAATCACACGGAAAACGCCCTGGAACATGGATTCCACCAGCGGGTTTCCAAAGGCCTGCTCGCTGCTCATGACGTTCAATCCCACGAAGATCAAGCCAAGACCACAGCACAAAAGTCCCGCGACTTTGATTTTTTCCTTCTTGGCAAAGCCCATCATAATGCCGGCAAAGGCGCAAAGGTACATCAGCATATTAAAATAGTCGTTTTTAAGCGCGACCAGAACGCCGGTTATCGTCGTGCCGATGTTCGCGCCCATGATAATGGGTGTGGCCTGCATCAGCGTCATAACACCCGCATTCACCAAACCGATGACCATGACGCTCGTGGCGGACGAGCTCTGAATAATGGCCGTTACGCCCGCGCCAATGCAGACACCCGAAAAACGGTTGTTGCTGATGCGGCCGAGCATGCGCTCCATTCCTTCGCCTGCGCTTTTTTCAAGCGCCTCGCTCATGAAATTCATGCCGACAATAAAAACGCCGACACCCGCGAGAAGCCAGATGAGGCTGCCGATCAACTGCATGATTTCCTGTGGGGACAACATAGAGTTTCTCCTTTCGGCACTCCGTGCGGCGTGGATTGCAAAACCTTTGCAACCGAAACCGCGCGCCTTAATAACCCCGTGATTATAAAGCTGCCTACATGCTCCGCCATCTTTTTTCGAATAACGGCACATGCGTTTGTATTATACCTTAATTTCATGTGTATTGCCAACGTAAAAGTCGAAAAATATCGAGATTTTTTATCATTTCATGGCGCGATTTGTGTGCATTTTGTGCAGTTGAACCCCGCTCTGTTTCCACTCTTCCTCCCGCAAAAACAAAGAGGCATGAACCAAAAAAGTTCATGCCTCTTCTTACGCGATTTGATTTCGTCTCAGCTCTGCCGGAAGCGGGCGAGAAAGTCCTTGGTTTCCTGCTTTTGCGGGTTGCCAAAAAGCTCCGCCGGCGAGCCTTGCTCGCAGATGATGCCCTCATTCATGTAAACCACTTCGGAGCTGACGTCCCGGGCGAAAGCCATCTCATGCGTCACAACGAGCATGGTCATGCCTTCCTCGGCAAGCTGCTGCATAACCGTCAGCACCTCGCCCACCATCTCCGGATCCAGCGCGGAAGTCGGCTCGTCAAAGAGCAGAATTTCCGGATCCATCGCCATCGCGCGGGCGATCGCCACGCGCTGCTTCTGTCCGCCGGAGATCTGCCGGGGCTTTGCGTTGATGTAGGGCAGCATGCCCACCTTTTCCAGATAGTGCAGCGCGTGCTCCCGCGCCTCTTCCCGGCTGCGTTTGAGCACCTTGATCTGGCCGACCATACAGTTTTTCAGCACCGTCATGTTGTTGAACAGGTTGAAGGACTGGAAAACCATGCCCACATGGCTACGGTACTCGGCGGCGTTGACGTTTCGGGAGTTGACGTTTTTATCGTGATACAGAATCTCGCCGGAAGTGGGCATCTCCAGCAGGTTGATGCACCGCAGCAGCGTGGACTTGCCGCTGCCGGACGCGCCGATAATGCTGATCACGTCGCCCTTGTTCACGGTGAAATCAATGTCCTTAAGCACCACATTGGTGCCGAAGGCCTTGCTCAAATGCTGAATTTTCAGAATTTCCATCTCAGCGGCCTCCTCTCGGACTTCCGTTGCGGTGTTTCAGGCTCTCGCGCAGACGATGGCGCGCCTCGTCCGCCTGGGCGGCCTTGGCGGCCTGCTCCAGATGGCTCTTGTACTTTCTGTTCTTCTCGTCAAAGGGCGTTCCCCGGCCGGGATGGTTGTAAGTTCCCGCCGTCATCGTCAGGGAATCCACCTCCACCAACTCATAGCTGTTGGAGCCGTCCATCAGCTTCTCAATGAAGCGCAGGATGACGGAGGCCGTCAGCGTCATGATCAGATAGCCGATCATTTCGATCGTGGCAGAGGGGAAATACATGAGGTTGAGGCCGGTAATATAGCGGTGGAAGGCAAAGAACTCCGTGAAGCTGATGATGAACATGACGGAGGTGTCCTTCACGTTGATAATATAGTTGTTGCCGATCTGCGGCATGATGTTGCGCAGCGCCTGCGGCAGAATCACGTTCACCATGGTCTGGAAATGCGTCATGCCGATGGCCTTGGCGCCCTCGGTCTGGCCCGGGTCAATGGAGATGATGCCGCCGCGGACGGATTCCGCCATATACGCGCCGGTGTTGATGGAGACGATCAGAATTGCCGCGGCCCACACGCTGTCAAAGCGCAGGGTGTTGTTGCTGAAATAGGGCAGGCCGTAAAAAATAAACACCGCCTGCAGAACCATGGGCGTGCCGCGGAACACTTCCACATACACCCGCACCACGATCCGGATCAGCTTGAGGATGATCCGCTTCCACAGCGCATCGTTTCTGGAATAGGGGATGGTGTTGAGAATACCGCAGATCAGGCCGATCACGCAGCCGATGATGGTCGCCACCAGCGCCAGCACAAGGGTGTTTAACGCACCGTTGAGATAGGCGGGCCAATAGTTTACCCAAAGCTTGCCCACATCTTCAATGAGCTTGATAAATCGTTCCACAGGAGAACTCCTCTCTTAAATATACCCCCAGCCCGGGTGGACTGGGGGATATATGCACTTTAAATCAGGCTGCTCAGACTTCGGGCTGGATGGAGATGGCGTAATCCATCAGAGCGTTGAAGTGGTCAACGGTCAGTGCGGACAGGACCTTGTCCATGGCGTCCTTGAGCTCGGTGTTGCCCTTGAGGACGGAAATGCCGATGTTCACGTTCTCGGCGCGCTCGGCCTCGGAGGCGAACTGGAAGTCACCGTCGGTGCCGGAGAAGTCCAGAATCACAAGGTTGTCATCCTTGGCAGCGGCGCCCATCGCGGTGGGCATATCGGTGCAGACGAAGTCAACGGTACCGGTCTGCAGCGCCATGAGCATGGCGGGCGCGGTGTCGGCCGGAGCATCCAGCTCGGCATCCGGGATCTGGGGCAGGCAGGAGTCATACCAGATGGTGCCGGACTGGGCCGTGCACTTGCCGCCGGCGAGGTCGGCGATGGACTTGGCGTCGGCATAGTCGCTGTCCTTGGTGGTGACGCAAACGATGGTGGCATAGTAGTAGGGGCCCGCCATTTCCACTTCCGCCATGCGGTCAGCGGTCATGGACTGACCGGCGATGTTGGCGTCCATGGTCTTGGACTGGACGGCCGGAGTCAGGGATTCCCAAGCGCTGGAAACGATCTCCAGCTCCCAGCCGTAAGCCTCGCAGATGCGCTTGGCGATCATAACGTCGTAGCCGTTGGCGTAAGCGCCGTCCACGTTGGCGATCGGCACAGCGCCGTTGGCATCGTTCATCTGGGTCCAGTTGTAGGGCGCGTAGGCGCATTCCATACCGACGGTGAGAACACCGTCTTCCAGGCCGATGATCTTGCTGGTGTCCACGCCGGTCAGATCTTCCACCGCGGGGATGTCATCCAGGGAAACCTTCTCGTTTTCGGGGGCGTCGGTGCCGCCGCAGGCGGCCAGGGCAAGCAGCATCATGGCTGCCAGCAGGATTGCGATGATTCTTCTCATGATAGTGTTCCTTTCTTTTCTCCGGCATATTCTTCCCGCCGGCGGGATGATAAAAAAACTGGACCGCTTTGTCAAGCGGTCCATGGAAAATACGGAATATTCCCGGCCATGCCGGAAAAACCGAATACCACTGATAGCGCTTCACAAAAACTCTGTGACAGTCCGGCAGATATTCTCTGCCGACCCAGCAACGAAAGCCCAGGCCGACTTTCGCCCTTCGGCGGTGGCCCCTTTCCCGTCTGACAGCTGCCTTGCTTTATCAAACGGTACTGATGGATACCGCGCCTCTATCCAAGCGATTCAATTTTTCCGTATGGTAACACCGGTAAACACATTTGTCAATAGCAAAAACTAATTTTTATGCAAATTCCCATTCCGGGCAAGGAGACGGCGGCTGTCCTGTGGTTACATTGCCCCAAAATTCCCCCTGACAGCGCAGGAAAAACATGGCTGCGGCAAAGAAAACCTTTGCGTTTTGTTGTGAACTGCCTTGCAGTATGTTATAATAAAAATACAAAATTATACATAATTTGCATCGCCGCCAAACAGGCGGCCTGAAACCGGCAAAGGGCCGCATCGGAGCAGTATGGAACAAATCAAAGAAAAAACGGATTATAAAATCACAAAATACCCCCTGTTTTTCGTGCACGGCATGGGGCTTCGGGATTACAGGCGCATCAATTCCTGGGGCAGAATCCCGAAAACGCTGCGGGAAAACGGCTTTACGGTGTTTCACGGCATGCAGGACGGCAACGGTTCCATTGAAGACAACGCCGCCGTGCTGAAAGAATCCATTTTGTCCGCCATCGGGGAGACCGGCTGCGAAAAAGTGAATATTATTGCGCACTCTAAGGGCGGGCTCGATTCCAGATATATGATTACGCATCTGGGCCTGGCGGACAAGGTTGCCTCTCTCACCACCGTGGCCACGCCGCACCACGGCTCCCAAACCGTGGACCGGCTTTTGCGCTTTCCGGCGCCGCTTGTGAAGTTCGGCTGCGCAATCACAGATCTGTTCATGCGCCTCCTCGGGGATAAAAAGCCCCGGACTTATGCCGTAATCCGGCATTTCAAAACCGATGTGATGAAAGAATTTAACGCGAAAACGCCGGATGCGCCGCAGGTGTATTACCGAAGCTATGCCTTCACCATGCAGCATTGGTATAGCGACATTCTCCTGTGGCTGCCGCACCTGGTCGTCCGGCACATCGAGGGCGAGAACGACGGGCTGCTCCCGCCGAAAGCGGTGAAATGGGGCGAATTTATGGGCGTTTACCGCGGCAGCGGCCGCAAAGGGGTCTCGCATTATGACGAGGTGGATCTGCACCGGCGCAGACTCAGCATCCAAACCGGCAGCCAAACCGCGGATATTCTGCAGTTTTATCTCGACCTCGCGAAAAGCCTTGCGGGCAAAGGCTTCTGAAAAACAAAGCCGGACACCGCAGGCATACAAACACCCCGGCTGGTCGGATGGCAAGCCGGGGCTTTCCTTGCAAAAAGACAAAAACCCGAACTTCCTTTTTGAAAGTTCGGGTTCTCTTTTTTATACCTCCGCAGGGGGAATCTCGCCGCCGCTTTGCGCCTGCATTTCCTCCCATTTTGCCATTCTCGCCGCCATGATGGCCCTGCTCTCCTCGTCGTCCTGCAAGGCGGGCAGCTTCCACGGCATCTCCTTGAGCGCGATGCACACCTCATCCAGCTTCTGATAGGGGATGGCGATGATGTGCAGCCCCTTGGGATAGACCTTGCGGCGCGCCATGCCGTGATGCATTCCCGTGACGCAAAAATTCACCTTTCCCGTCATATAGGGATAAACATAGGTCCATCCGCAGGACATCACGCAGCTGGTCTTGCTCTCCCAGAAATCGCCCGAGATGTAGCTGGTGGCGCGCATGACGATGTCCGCCTGCTCCACATCCGCCACCACGATCACGAGATCGGGCTCAAAATCGCAGTTTTCCACCGTGGAGAAAAGCACATAATTCACGCTGCCCTGCACCATCGTGGGAATCTGACTGTGGATGCGGGCATTGGGCGCGGGCGTGCGGTATACGCCGAAATCCATGCCCGCCTGGCCGCTGGCGGCAAAGGGCTGCTTGGGAATCATGCCCAGCACCATCTTGCCGAAGCAGTTGTCGTTCTCCTTGCTGATGCAGAAGGTTTTGCCCGTATCCTGACAGAGCTTCACAAACTGGCAGAAGGACATAACCTCCTCCGCTTTTTCCACGCCCTCCGGCTTTGCATAGCAAAACTTGATGGCCACACTCTGGTATTCACAGCCCAGGCGGGCAAAGGCATTTTTGGATTCTCTGTCGAGCATATCAGACACCTTCCTTTCTCTTTGGATAGAGTTTAGCACATCTTTTTCCGCTTGTATAGCTTTGACTTGAAAAGCAACGGGTTTTCATTTCTGTTTTCAATGCTCCGTCGCCATTCGCCTAAAGCGATATAATCCGCCCCCACGTGGGTGGCCCGCCGCACGAAATCCACCGGAGAGCCCGAAATGGCCGCACGCCGAGCCAAACAAAAGCCCCGGCTTGCCGAATGGCAAGCCGGGGCTTTGCTTTATTTTGTGAACCAGGTGATATCCGCCACCGGCGTGGGGCGCGGCGCGGTGCGGGGCTGCACATTTTCGGCAGGCCAGCCGACCGTGAACGCATCAAACTGCCACTCCGTATCCGGGAGTCCGAGAATCTCACACAGCTCGTCCTTTTTCAGAATGTCAATAACCGTCGAGCGCGGGCAGAAGCCCAGCCCCAGCTCGGTGGCTTTCAGCCACATCTGCGCCATGACATAGCCCAGCACATACTGTTCCCGCTTCGGCATACCCTTGCGCTCCGCCGCGATCACAAGCCACTGACAGCCGAAATTCGTCTTCATGCGCGGCGCGCCGTGCGGGCCGGTGAAGATGCTGCAATAGGCGGGATACTTCTCCACCAGATTCTCCTCCTGCACGCGCTGCGCAAAACACCGGTTAAAATCGTTGCACAGCTCGGTCACCGCTTCGGCCTGCTCCGTTCCGAGCTCGATGACAAAAAAGCGGCGGAAATCGCTGCGTCCCGCCTGCGCGAGACCGGCGAAAGGCGCCTGTCTTCCGGCCTCCAGGATCGCTTCAATCAACTCGCGCTCCACGGGGCGGGAAGAAAAGCTGCGGACTACATGTCTGCTGAGAATTGCCTGATCCAGTTCCATACGCGTCCTCCTTCTGATTTGCTGCGCAAAACACATTTTTATGTTCCGGCTTCTCGCCCTCTGCGGGCCGGACGAACCGGATGCGCAAAAACTTTTTGCGCCCGGTCGTTTTTCCTGTTTTTGCCTCGCGCCGGGGCGCATAATGTTTTCTCTGATTACTCTGAATTATATCACAACGGCCGCGCAGGTGGCAAGTCATGGCAGAAACGCGCTCCCATGCGCCCGGCGCGGCGGCAAATGCCGGCTTTTGCTGCGGCACAAGCCCGGGACCCCCGCAAAACAGACCCGGATTATCGCGCCAAGCCTATTGAAAACCGCGCAAAGCGGGGATATACTGTATAGGAAAGGTGTAAACGCCCCTTTTGCAGTATTGTGCGCCGACACGAACCGTAATGACGGCTGCTTTCCGAGAGAATTCTATGAAAATCCGAAACCTGTTGCCTGTGGCGCTTTTGATGGCCCTGACGCTGCCGGACCGCGAGACAGCCGCTTTGCAAATCACACCCGATGTTGCCTTCAGCGGATGGAACACCGGCAATTTTCTTCATGCCGGCGGCACAGGCGTTCAAAACCAAACGACGGGAAGACTTTGATAATTTCGTTTTTCAACAAAAGGAGGATATTTGCACATGGCACTCAGAGACGATTGGAAATCCACCGGCAAGGAACTGGGCGGCTCTTTTAAGCACCTCGGCAAAAGCCTGATCAAATCGGTCAGAGTCGGCGTTCAAAAGGCAACCGATTGGGCCGATGAAAAGGACGAGCCGCAAGCGCTTGAAGAAGCTGCCGAAGAAAGCGCTGCCGAAGAGCCCAAAGACGCGGAATAAACAAAAAAGCTCCCCGACTTGTGTCGGGGAGCTTTTTATTATCATCGGGTTTTCCGGCTTAGTGGACGTTGCCCGGATCGGCAAGGCTGGTGTAGCCGCCGAAGAGTCCGCGCGGCGCGGCCTGCTCCAGCTCCTCCTGCGTCCAGAGTTCGGAAGAGAACTTCGTGATCTTGGCAATCTCCACCGGCTCGGAGTAGCGGGCGATGCTGTTGCCGACAATGCTGAACACGGAGCCACTCACCTGAGAGGCCTTATCCGTGCACAGATAGGTCAGGAAAGGCGCAATGGTCTCAGGCGCGGGCGTCTGCTCATAGGTGAAGTTCGGCAGTCCTGCCATGGCCTTCTTGCGGTCGGACTTCACGAGGTTCGAGGCCTCCAGATCGATGGAAGCGCGCGTCGCCGCGAAGGGGGAGAAAGCGTTGCAGGTGATGTTGTAGGGGAACAGCTCAATCGCCACGGCGCGGGTCAGACCCACGACGCCGGCGTTGGCGGTGCAGTATTCCGGATGCAGAATCCAGTCGCCCAGCCACGCGCGGGAGGTGCAGTTGATGATGCGGCCCCACTTTTGCTCCATCATGTAAGGCGCGGCAAAGTGGATGACGTTGTAGTAGCCCTTGGGCTTGACTGTCGTAACGCGGTCCCAGGTCTCCTCATCGATATCGCAGATCGAGCCGAAGCCGAAAGCGCCCGCGACGTTTGCCACGATGTCCACTTTTCCATAGGTCTTCACGGCGAACTCAACAAGCTCCTTCGCCGCCTCATGGTTGCCGATGTCGCAATAAAACGGCGCGGCCTTGCCGCCCTCGGCGATGATCTGATTGGCCGTGGTCTCCGCGTTGCCCGCGAGCATTGCGTATCTGTCCGCAACCTTCTTGCGCTCTTCCGGGCTGAGCGTTGCGATCTCCTCCGGCGTGAGCTGCTTGGTCTCCGTCTGTCCCTTGCCGCGGTTGTTGGTGATGACGCAGGCGCCCTCGGACGCAAACTTCAGCGCCAGCGCGCGACCGACACCCTGACCGGAACCGGTCACGATGGCAACTTTACCCTCCAAAACTTTTCCCATGGTGAAACCTCCTTGTTATCAAGCGGATTTTCAGTTCTGCAACTACTGTAGCACAGGACAGATTTGCCGTCAACCAAAAGCGCGGTGCAGAAGGACGCTTTGCTCTTGAAATCTGTCGACGCTTTTGGTACAATGTCTGCGGAAAATACACTTACAGATTGGAGTGCATACATATGTTAAGCGCGAAAGAAAATTTCTTTCAGGCCGCAAAGGGTCTGAATCCCGACCGCTATGTCAACCAGTACGAGGCGCTGCGCCTGACTCTCCACCCCGGAATGTTCCATAACAACTCCCCGAAGCGCGGACAGGAAAACATTGTCAACGCCTGGGGCGTCACCAACAGCTTCCCCGCGAATGCGCCCGGCGCTTTCCCCGTGCACACGCCGGACAAGATCGTCATTAAGGATATCGAGCATTGGCGCGACTATGTCCACGCCCCGTCCCTGGATGTCGTCACGGACGAGGAATGGGCCATGATCCGCGGCATTCTGGACAACGTGGACGATGATCTCGCTTACCGCACCAACTTCGTCGCCCCCGGCATCTTTGAGCAGTGCCACCACCTGGGCGAGATTGCCACCACTCTGATGAACCTGACGCTGTATCCGGACGAGATGCACGATCTCATCAAGTACATCACGGATTATGAGCTGCAGCTGGCGGAGCTGATCTGCAAAAACCTCCAGCCCAACGCCATCTTCCATCATGACGACTGGGGCAGCCGCACCAGCACCTTCATGAGCCCCGCCATGTTTGAGGATTTCTTTGTGGACGCCTATAAGGCCGTCTATGGCTATTACAAGTCCCACGGCGTTGAGCTCATCGTCCACCACAGCGACAGCTACGGTGCAACCCTCGTTCCCTCCATGATCGAGATGGGCATTGACGTCTGGCAGGGCTGCATGAGCTCCAATGACCTGCCGGCACTCTCGAAGAAGTATTGCGGCCAGATCGCCTTCATGGGCGGTTTCGACGGCGCGGACTTCGACTTTGACGGCTGGAATCCGGAAGAGACGAAGGCAAAGGTCTTCGCGCTGCTCGACGCCTGCACCCCCAAGGCCTTCATCCCCTGCATCGCGCAGGGCGGCCCCGGCAGCATTTACGACGGTGTGTACGACTGCATCAGCGATGCCATCGACGAATACAACGCCACCCACTTTGGCATCAACCGCGACGAGATCCGCCGCAGCCCGACGCAGTACGAGAAAAACGGCTACATGTAAGCAGCCCCCCCGCTTTGCGCCGGACTCGTCCGGCAGCGAAGCTGAAATCCAAACCCTATGAAAACGTGCGTGAGAATACACATTCTCACGCACGTTTTTTTGCTTGCCAGAACGGGAAAGGTCTGTTACAATATAGAATTGGAATGATTATGCGAATCCAAAAAGAATTTTTTATAGGAAAGGAAGTAACATATGAGCCAGATTTACCTGGAAGAAGCCAACAAGCTGCCCGTATATGACGAGTGCGACATTCTGATCGTCGGCGGCGGCGCGGCGGGTCACAGTGCTGCCGTTGCAGCGTCCCGCGCCAACCCGGACGCCAAGATCATCCTGATGGAGCGCTACGGCTACTTTGGCGGCAACGTCACCGGCGGCCTCGTGCTGATGGTCCCCTCCCTGAGCTGGGGCAAGTTCTCCGTCATCCGCGGTCTGCAGGAGGAGTGGTTCTCCCGTCTCGACGCGAAAGCCCCCGGTTCCTACATGTCCCCCAAGCTTGAGGACATCGGCAAGGACACCCCCGCGCTGGTCGACCGTTGGGGCCTGGTGCACGGCTGCACCACCTTCTCCGAGCCCAAGACCCTCGTGCGCGCGCCCTACTATGAGCCCAACCACCTGAAGATCGAGTTCGACCTGATGGTGCAGGAGTGCAAGAACGTCAAGATGCTGCTGCACAGCTGGGGCACCAAGCCCATCATGGAAGGCAACGTCATCAAGGGCGTCATCTTTGAGAGCAAAGAGGGCCGCAAGGCCGTCTTCGCCAAGATCGTCATCGACGCCACCGGCGACGGCGACATCTTTGGTCAGACCGACCCGATCTGCCACGGCAAATCCGGCCTCACCGGCGAGGATCAGCGTGACGATCAGACCGCTCTGGTCTGGCGCTGCGGCGGCGTGGACTACGAGGCTTATGCCCGCTGGCTGCGCGCCAACCCCGTCGAGGGCAAGAACTTCATCAACGGCCTGTTTGAAGTTGCGGGCTACAAGACCATGTTCTTCCCCGCCGGCTGCAACGACACCGTCTGGTTCAACAACTGGATCAGCGGCATGAACTGCATCGACCTCGACGACATCCGCGCCACGGAGCTGCTGGTCCGCAACTCCATCCGCCGCATCCTGGATTACTGCAAGGAGACCATCCCCTTCTGCTTCAAGGATGCCTACATCGTCGACATCGCGCCGCAGCTCGGCACCCGCGGCTCCCGCAGACTCGACGGCGAGCTCTACATCACCATGGCGGACATCAACGCCAACCCGGCTTACGACGATGTCATCGCCTGGTCCACCACGCACTCCTGCGGCGGCGCTCCGCTGGAGATCCCCTTCCGCTGCATCGTCTCCAAGGCGACTGAGAACCTGATGGCCCCCGGCCGTCACCTCTCCGCCGACGAGCGCGCCATCGGCCCGCTGCAGCTCATCCCGCAGTGCGTCCAGACCGGTCAGGCCGCCGGCGTCGCCGCCGCTGTCGCCATCAAGGACGGCACCACGGTCAAGACTGTCGACATCAAGAAGGTGCAGTACATCCTCTCCCACGAGCAGGACGTCCCGCTGCCGCGTCAGGACAACACCGATCCCGAGCTGGTCGCCGCGCTTGAGGCCTTTGATTACGGCCGCAACGCGAAGCCCTTCCGCCCGGGCAACTAATCTCAGCAAAAACATAATCCCCGCCGCTTTGCATCATTTGCAAAGGGCATAAACAGCACAAAACAGCCCCGACAGGAAGACTGTCGGGGCTGTTCGTATAACAGCAAATCCGACCTATGCTACAATCATAGGTCGGATTTTTGTAATTTGTTCGACAAATTGGAATTTGTTTAACTGTTTTTTGCTTTCTTTGATATCTCTATCAATTCTTCCTTGGTGAATTCTTTGTATCTGCTATCAGCAAACATTGTTGACGTAGTATCTGGAATGTTCACCATGAGTTGCTGTAAATCAATCTCTTCTGGAAGTTTAAGAATCTTTCCATCAGCATCTTCGGCTTTGGAAACACAGCAAATAAACTCCCCTCTCTCAAAATTGATATCAAAAGTGCTTGTGACATCTAACAAATCAATATCGAAGAATAATTCTTCATCATCTATAAACTTTTCATATATAAATTCGAATAATGCTTCTTTGCTTATTTTAATAACACGAACACTATTCTCATTAAGTTCCTTCTTCATAGCAAATCACCTCGCCAAATTCAAGTTTATCTAACCGTCTGATCTGTTTTATCATGCAGCTGCAATCCATACAAGAAGCGGGAGAGGGGCTCGCCCTCTCCCGCGGAAAATTTGCTCAGCCGTTGTAACGCTTGTGGCCCATGCGCAGGAAGAACTTCATCAGCTCGCTCGGATGCTTCACTTCCGGCTCCGCCTTGTCACCGAAGAACATACGCGCATCGTTGTCGACCGTGTAGGGCTCCCAGTGCGGCATCGGCTCGCCGTCGGCGTCGAGGCCGTTCGGGTCGCCGTTCTTGATGAAGTTGCACCAGTAGTTGCACATCTGGCGCGCCAGATCGTAGTGCTTGCCCTTGAAGGGACGCCAGCACTTTGCCAGCGTTTCAAAGAAGAACCACAGATCGGAGGAGTGGAAGGAACCCGGATTGTCCCAGCCCGGAATCTCGGGATCGAAGACCCAGTAATACATCGGCTGGTCGTTGCCGGTGCGCTTGCGCTCCTGTCCGACCATGCGGATGGAGAACTCCAGATGCTGCACAGTGGCCTTGTACATCGTTTCGACGAAGGATTCGTCCTTGGACTTGATCAGCTCGAGGAACTCGGCTGCATCGTCACCGAACTGCGCCTTGGCATAGGCCTCCAGCTCTTCAAAGTTCGTTGCCACCGGCTTCATCGGGAACTCGGTGCCGGTGTGGCCGAACATCATCGGAACCTGATTGCCGAAGTTGCTCAAAAGCAGCTTGTCGCTCGGTCCAACCAGGAAATTGCCGTCCGGCGAAACCGGGAAGTAGATGTGATACTCCTCCGCCTTGTCGCGGATGTAGGTCGCATCGAGCGCGCGCGCCTCGGCCAGCGTCTTGACGCCGAGCTTCTCAAAGAAGTCCACGCCCACCTGCTCGCACTCCTCGTGCGTTCTGGGAGGACCGAACATGCTGGGATAGTAAGGCGTAATCATCAGGCCGCTGTCCACGATGGCCTTCTGGAACAGGCCCTTGTTGAGCGGAGAGACAACCTGCGCGGTGACGCTGCCGCCGCCCGCGGACTGGCCGCCGATGGTGATGTTCTCCGGGTCACCGCCAAAGGCGGCGATGTTGCGCTTGACCCACATGGTGCCGTAGCGCTGATCGAGGTAACCGAAGTTTCCGCGGAACTCGGGGGATTCCGCCGAGATCTCGGGATGGCAGAGGAAGCCGAAAGCGCCGAGGCGGTAGTTCACCGTCACAACAACGATGCCGCGACGCGCGATGCGCTCGCCGTCAAACTCCATCTCCGCGGTGTAGCCCTCGCGCAGGCCGCCGCCGAAATACCAGACGAAAACCGGCAGCTTCTCGTCCGCGCGCTTTGCAGGCGTCCAGACGTTGAGCACCAGGCTGTCCTCACTCATTTCAATCTCGGAATCGACGTGCCACTCGCGGGTGTAGAGGTTGTCCTTATCCGTACCCGGCACGTGCTGCATGGAGATCGGCCCGAATTTATAGGCCTTGAGCACGCCCTCCCAGTCCTTCGCCGGCTGCGGTGCACGCCAGCGGTTTTCGCCAACGGGGGGCGCGGCATAGGGGATACCCTTGAACGCTGTGATACGGGGATCGGCGGCAGGCAGTCCCTCGACCACGCCGTTTTCCACGGTAACTCTTCTGAGCATGTGTTTATCCTCCTTTATTCATTCGGCCTCCGGCCGCTTTGCTTATGTTTTCATATTAACAGAAGCGCGGGGAAAAGGAAAGTCCTTTCCCCGCGTTTTTCATTTTTTGCCGCGGCGCGCAGCAGGCGCGGGAAACAAAGGCCTTTCCTCTCCATCCGAAAGCGCCGTTTCGCCCCGCCGGACAAAAAAACAGGCGGGCTCTGCCGAGCCCGCCCGTATCCGGATTGGATTTATTTCCCGAAAAACTTGTTATGGATCGCTTGCACCGCCTGATCGGCATAGCGCTCGTCGATCAGCACGCTGATTTTGATCTCACTGGTGGAGATCATGCGGATGTTGATCTTCTCATCATAGAGCGCCTCAAACATCAGCGCGGCAACGCCGCTGCCGGACACCATGCCCGCGCCGACGATGCTGATCTTCGCCACCTTCTCGTCCACGGCAACGCCCTCGGCGCCCATCGTCTCCACAACTTTTTCCATCACGCGCATCGCCTCGTCCTTGTCGGCTCTGGCCACGGTAAAGCTGATGTCGTTGGTGTTGTCGTGTCCAACACTCTGCAGGATAAGGTCCACGTTGATCTTGGCCTGCGCCAGAGCCCGGAAGACCTTGAACGAAACGCCCGGCTCATCCGGAACACCCTTGATTGCGATGCTGACGATTTCGGCGTCCTTTGCAACGCCGCTGATTCTCATTTGCTCCACTTGCTTGACTACCTCCTTAACTTTGGTGCCCGGTGCGCGGACATAGCTGGAAAGCACTTCCAGATTCACGCCGTAGCGCTTTGCCATCTCCACAGACCGGTTATGCAGCACCTTTGCGCCGAGGCTGGCAAGCTCCAGCATCTCGTCGTAGGTGATCTCGTCGAGTTTCTTTGCGCTGGGAACCTTGCGGGGGTCGGTGGTGTAAACGCCTTCCACGTCCGTATAGATCTGGCACAAATCGGCACGCAGCACCGCTGCAAGCGCCACCGCAGAGGTGTCCGATCCGCCGCGGCCCAGCGTTGTGATGTCGTCATAGCGGTTGATGCCCTGGAAACCCGTGAACAGCACGATGCGGCGCTTATCCAGCTCACGGCGCAGACGCTCGCCGGAGATCTTCCGGATGCGCGCGTTGCCGTAATTGGAATCCGTCGACAGCCCGACCTGCCATGCGTTGAGCGAAACAACAGGCAGCCCCATCTTTTCCAGCGCCATCGCCATGAGCGCAACGGACACCTGCTCGCCCGTGGACAAGAGCATGTCCAGCTCCCGCTTTGACGGTTTTTCATTGATCTCCGCTGCCTTTTCCAGCAGCTCGTCCGTTGTATCCCCCTGCGCGGAGAGCACGACGACAACGTCATGTCCCTCGCAATAAGTGTCAGCAATGATGCCCGCGACGCGGCGGACTTTCTCCGCATCCGCCACGGAGCTTCCGCCGAATTTTTGTACGATCAGCATAGGAACTCCTCCGATTGACCGGCGCACGGTTCCTCCCCACGCCGGCATGGTCTTTCGCGGCAAAAACGCCGCGTATCCGGGCAAAGCCCATCCGTATTATTATAATCCAACAAGCCCGCCGAGGTCAATCCATAATTCGCATCGCGGCGAAAACGGTCAGCTTTTCGGCTTTCTCCTGCTGCAGCTTACCCGAGATGGGCGCGGTGATGACCGCGCATTCGCCCTCTGCCGCGCCTTCAAGAACGGTCACATCCCCGTAAAGCGCCTTCAGCTCCGCTTCCGTTGCCTGCGCGCGGATATACCAGCGGCTCACAAGCTCCTCCGTCGGCGCAACGTAATCCTCCTCCGCCTCGTCCCAGCCGAGGGGCTTGCGCGCGTTGAGATGCTTGGCAGCATCAATCACATCCGCCACCACGGCGCTCGCGGTCGGGAACTTGCCTGCACCCGCGCCGTAGAACATCGCCTCGCCAAGGGCGTTTCCGTTGACGACGATTCCGTTCATCACGCCGTCCACGCCCGCAAGCAGGCTGCTTTCAGAGAGCAGATGCGGCGCAACGTAAGCATGGATGCGCCCGTCCTCACGGCGCAGGGCACGGCCGAGCAGCTTGATGACATAGCCGCCCTTGCCGGCAAGCACCACATCCTCCGAGTGGATGCCGGTGATGCCCTCAGTGCTGACGCACGCGGGATCGACGTTTTTGCCGAAGCACAGGTCGGAAAGAATGCAGATTTTGCGGCAGGCGTCGTGCCCCTCAATGTCCGCAGCGGGGTTCAGCTCAGCATAGCCCTTGCTCTGCGCGGAGCGCAGCGCGTCCTCGAAAGAGCTGCCGTTTCGGATCATCTGGGTGAGGATATAGTTGGTGGTGCCGTTGAGGATGCCGTAAATCTGCGTGATCTCATTGGCGGCCAGGCACTGCGTGATGGGGCGGATGATCGGAATGCCGCCGCCGACGCTGGCCTCGAACAGATAGTTGACGTTTTTGCTCTGCGCGATGGACAGCAGCTCCTGTCCGCGCGTTGCAACCAGCTCCTTGTTGGAAGTGACAACGCTCTTACCGGCGGCCAGGCAGCGCCGTGTGAACTCATAGGCTGCGCCCACGCCGCCCATCGCCTCCACGACCACCTGCACCTCCGCATCGTTTTCGATGTCGGAAAAATCGTGCGTGAGCATGTGCTGATAAGGGCTGTCCGGGAAATCCCGGGTGTCCAGAATATATTTGACCTCGATGCCGCTGCCGGCATTGCGCGCGATGTGTTCCGCGTTCCCCGCAAGAACCTCCACAACGCCGCTGCCAACCGTGCCGAAGCCCATAACCGCAATCTTTATCATAATCGGAACATCTCCTTCAATCTTTCCTGTTCGTTTCTCAGCCGGCCAGAATCTCTGCCCAGATCACGCCCTGCATTTCCCGGATGCGCAGCAGCAGATCCCCGCTGCCGGTCGGCGCGTTTTCCACATCCACGGATATCACGACCAGCGCCGCGCCGTTGGACGGCAAACTCTGGTTAATCGTGAGAATATTTGCGCCGCTCTCGGCAAAAATATTCAGCAGCGTACTGAGCCGTCCCGCACCGTCGCGCAGCTGCACGTGGAAGGTGACGATCCGCTCCTGCCGCCGGTCACGGAAATCGCTGATCGCATCGCGATATTTGTAAAACGCGCTGCGGCTGATGCCCACGCGGGCAGTCGCCTCCGCGATCGTGCGGCACTCTCCGGTTTCCGTCAGTTCCTTAACCTGCATCACCTTCAGGAAAATCTCCGGCAGCATCTCCGCATCCACAAGATAATATCTTTTTCCCGTTGCCATTTTGTCCGCCTTTCGTGGCCATTTGTCTTTGAGCAGTGCATTTTCAACACATCTTAACACAAAATCACAACCAATTTCAATCCTCTCTTTCCATAAAAATCAAGCACATTTTACCCCTTGCATATCCCGTTTGCACAAGGAGGCATGTTCCTTGCATAAAAATTCGGCATCCCGGCTGCGCTGCGCGCTCAGCGGCGCGGCAGCCGGCCTGATCAACGGCTTCTTCGGTGGGGGCGGCGGACAGCTCCTCGTTCCGCTCCTGCGCCGCTGGTGCGCTCTGGAGGAAAAGCAGGCTTTCGCCACCTGCGTTGCCGTCATTGCGCCGCTGTGCGCCTTCGGCGGCGGCGCTGCGCTGCTGCGCGGCACGGTCTCGATACCGGAGGTCTGGCCCTATCTGCTCGGCGGCGCACTTGGCGGTGTGATCGCCGGAAAGACCTTCAAAAAGCTCTCGGGCAATGTTCTGCGCCGGCTGCTCGCCGCGCTGATTCTTTACGGAGGGGTGAAAAGCCTGTTTTGGAGCGCCTGATTGCCATCCTCGTCGGCACGGCAGCGGGCGTACTCTCCGGCTGGGGCGTGGGCGGCGGGACGCTTCTGCTGCTCTACCTCAGCGTTTTCACGGATACGGAGCTCTCCGCCGCGCAGGGGATCAATTTGCTGTATTTCCTGCCCTGCAGCGCAGCCGCGCTGATCTCTCATTTCAAAAACAAACAGGTGGCGCTGCGCGCGGCGATCCCGGCCGCAGCGGCAGGCACAGTGTGCGCGCTGCTCGCCTCCCGGCTCTCAACCGCGCTGGACGCCGCGCTGCTCAAAAAGATTTTCGGTGCCTTTCTGATCGCCGTCGGCCTTCTTGAGCTCTTCGGCAAAAAGAAGGCGGAGAAATGAACGCGCAGACACCGGCTATCCCTCCGGCGCACAGCAGAAAGGCTCTGCGGCACGGTAGGACAGGCCGCCTGGCCGCAGCGCAGAAGCCTCCCCGACGCCGACGGAAAAGTCGCTCCTGCGCGCGGCAAAAAGCGCAGCGCCTACAGGCGCGAGAACTCTTGCCAATGGCGGACATTTATGGTATAGTGGTTTGTAATTCTGACATTTTTAATGCAATTACCGTCCGCGCCGGGCTTTCCCGCGCGGCACTTCAACAGGAAAAGAGAGAAACCGTCTATGCTTGAACTGCAGAACATCTGTTTTTCCGCCCCGTCGGACGAGGGCCGCAGACTTATTCTGGATAACGTAAGCCTTCAGATCGACGAGGGCTTCACCGCCATCACCGGCCCGAACGGCAGCGGCAAGTCCACGCTTGCGCGCATCATCATGGGCATGATCACGCCCGACAGCGGCCGCATCCTCTTTAACGGAGAGGACGTCACCGACATGAGCATCACGGAGCGTGCGCAGCGGGGCATCGCCTTTGCCTTCCAGCAGCCCGTCCGCTTCAAGGGGCTGACCGTGCGCGACCTCATCTCCCTCGCCGCGGGGCGCAATATGAGTGTTTCCGAAACCTGCGAGAGTCTGAGTGAGGTTGGTCTCTGCGCGCGCGATTACGTGGACAGAGAGGTGGACGCCACGCTCTCCGGCGGCGAGCTCAAGCGCATCGAGATCGCCATGACCATCGCCCGCGGTGCGGCGCTCACCCTTTTTGACGAGCCGGAGGCCGGCATCGACCTGTGGAGCTTCAGCAGCCTCATCAAGGTATTCGAGCGCATGCGCGAGCGCTGCGGCGGCAAGCTCATCGTCATCTCCCACCAGGAGCGCATTCTGGATATTGCCGATCGCATCATCGTCATCGCGGACGGCAAGGTCTCGCGGGACGGCTCCGCGCAGGCGCTTTTGCCCGAGCTGCTCTCCGGCGCCATAGCCTGCGAAAAGCTGCAATAAGGGAGGGACGCGCCATGCTGAACGAAATTCAAAAGCAGATCCTCAAAGAGGTCGCCGACCTGCACGGCGTCCCCGCCGGGGCATACAACATCCGCGCCAACGGCGAGAGCGCCGGGCGCAACACCACCGCGAACATTGACATCGTCACCAAGGAAGACGGGTCGGGCATCGACATCAACATCCGTCCCGGCACGAAGAACGAGAGCGTACACATCCCCGTCGTGCTCAGCGAGAGCGGCCTGAGCGAGGTTGTCTATAACGACTTCTATGTGGGAGAGGACAGCGACGTGGTCATCGTCGCCGGCTGCGGCATCCACAACACCGGCAGTGAGGACAGCCGGCATGACGGCGTGCACACCTTCCACATCGGCAAAAACGCCCGCATCAAGTATGTCGAGAAGCATTACGGCGAGGGCGACGGCATGGGCAAGCGCATCCTCAACCCCGTGACGGAGATCTATCTGGAAGAGGGCGCCTATGCCGAGATGGAGATGGTACAGATCAAGGGCGTGGACTCCACCGTGCGCACGACGAAGGCCGTGCTTGCCGCGGGGGCAACGCTGCTCGTGCACGAACGCCTGATGACGCACGGCGAGCAGACCGCTGTGAGCGACTATGTCACCGAGCTCAACGGCGACGGTGCGAGCACAGACATTGTCTCCCGTTCCGTTGCGCGCGACCGCTCCGTGCAGCACTTCAACTCCCGCATCGTGGGCAACGCCGCCTGCAGCGGCCACACCGCCTGCGACGCGATCATCATGGACGAGGCCAAAGTGATTGCCGTGCCCGCGCTGGACGCCAATAACGTTAACGCCGCGCTCATTCATGAGGCGGCCATCGGCAAGATCGCCGGCGAGCAGCTCATCAAGCTGATGACGCTCGGCCTGACCGAGCAGGAAGCCGAGGAGAAGATCGTTGCGGGATTTTTGAAATAAACATACGCAAAATCAAACGGGCGGCAGGTAGGCCGCCCGTTTCTCTTTGAAATTTTAACAGAAAATTCACCACGCCTGTCCGCTTCGGTTTATAATGAAAGATGGTATCCCGCGGACATCGCACCGCGCGGGACAAACGCAAGGGGGTTTCAAGTCATGGCAGAGAGCACAAAGACTGCGCTGATTATCGAGGACGACGGCAACATCGCCGAGCTGCTGCGCCTGTATCTGGAAAAGGACGGCTTCGCCGTCACGATCGCTTCCGACGGCGGCACGGGCGTTGAAAACGCGCGCGCACTCTCCCCCGACCTGATTTTGCTTGACATCATGCTGCCCGTCAAGGACGGCTGGCAGGTCTGCCGCGAGGTGCGCGCGTTCTCCAAAACGCCCATCATCATGCTCACCGCCAAAAGCGAAACGGAGGACAAGGTCTCCGGCCTGGAAATGGGCGCGGACGACTACATCACCAAGCCCTTTGAGATCAAGGAGCTGCTCGCGCGCGTGCACGCCGTCTGCCGCCGCACGGAGACGGAAACGCCCGCCCAGCCGCCGAAGAAGCGGCTGCAATTTGACGAGCTGATCGTGGATCTTGACTCCTATGAGCTGACTGTCCGCGGCGAGCGCGTGGACGCGCCGC
The DNA here is from genome assembly GCA_015068035.1 of Oscillospiraceae bacterium. Classification (GTDB taxonomy): domain Bacteria; phylum Bacillota; class Clostridia; order Oscillospirales; family Oscillospiraceae; genus SIG483. Next base: position 163,903 of record SVLI01000001.1, read on the forward strand.
CCAAGGAGATGGAGCTGCTGTATCATCTTGCCGCCTCACCCAACCGCGTCTACACCCGCAATCAGCTGCTGGATGAAGTCTGGGGCTTTGACTATTTCGGCGATTCCCGCACCGTGGATGTGCACATCAAGCGGCTGCGCGAAAAGCTGGAGGGTGTGAGCACGCAATGGTCGCTCAAGACCGTGTGGGGCGTCGGCTATAAGTTCGAGGTGCTGAACCATTAACAGTATTTACTTCAAAAACTTCATCTTCATGGCCTCTCTCGTGCTGGTGAGCTTCATGGTGCTGGGCGTGGCGTTCCTGTTTCTTGACCGGAACATCCTCGGCAGCGAGCGCCGCGAGACGATGGCCGAAACCGCGCAGGAGCTCGCCGGGACCATTGCGGTCTACGCCGACCTTGATGTGCCGGACAGCGAGGCCGCCGCAAGCTGGCCCCGCATGGATCTGCGCATTCTGCTCAGCAACGTCTCGCGCACGAGCGGATTTCGCATCCTGCTGACGGATGCCGGCGGCAGCATTGTGTCCTGCTCCGATCCGCCCAATACGTGTACGCACGTCGGCCACGCCATCCGGCAGGAGTCGCTGCAAGGCATCCTGATGGCGGGAAACCGCGGCATGGTGTTGAATTTCGACGAGCTTTTCGATTCGGCCATGCTGGTCATCGCCGCGCCCATCGTCAGCGAGGGGCAGGATGAGGTCTCCGGCTGCGTGCTGGTGTTGGCCGAGGAAAAATACATCTCCGGCGCATGGCATTCGTTCCGGCAGCTTTTCTTCTTTATGGCGCTGATCGTGATGCTCATCGCGTTTGTCATGTCCTTCATCGCCTCCAAACGCATGGCCAAGCCGCTCAACGAAATGGCCGCCGCCTCCCGCCGCTTCGCCCACGGCGATTTCTCCGCGCGCGTGGAGATTGAAAGCCGGGACGACGAGCTCGGCGCGCTGACGATGTCCTTTAACGCGATGGCCGAGTCGCTGGAAAAGAGCGAGGAGCGCCGCCGCGAATTTCTCGGCAACGTCTCGCACGAGCTGCGCACACCGATGACGACCATCGCGGGCTTTGCCGACGGCATCCTCGACGGCACCATCCCGCCCGAAAACCAGCAGAAATATCTGCAGGTGATTTCCACGGAGACCAAGCGTCTGAGCCGACTCGTGCGGCGGATGCTGGATCTGGCAAGGCTGCAGGATGCAGATAAAATGGTGCTGCTCAGTCGGGAGTTTGACGCGCGCGAGATGCTCACGCGCACGCTTCTGAGCTTTGAGGACAAGATCACCGCGCGTTCTCTGGACGCCGATGTGCGCATTCCGGAGGAAAACGTCCCCGTGCGCGGCGACGTGGACGCCATCGAACAGGTTGTCTACAACCTGCTGGAAAACGCCGTCAAGTTCTCCGAGCCCGGCAGCACGCTGGGCATCGCGCTCTGGAAACAGGGCGACAAGGCCTGCATCTCCGTGAAAAACCACGGCGAGACGATTGATGCGCGCGAGCTCAGCCGCGTTTTTGACCGCTTCCATAAAACGGATCATTCCCGCTCGCGTGACCGTGACGGCGTGGGATTGGGTTTATACATCGTCAAATCCATCCTCAACAACCACGACGAGGACATCTTCGTAACCAGCCGCGACGGGGTGACGGAATTCGTCTTCACACTCTCGCTCAAGGAAAAAGCGCGCAGCTAAGCAAAAAAGCCGCTCCGCCGCCCAATGTTCACAAAACATTCACAAACCATTCATATCCTGTACAAAGCATCGCGGTATAGTACAATTGTCCCAAGAGAAAAGCAAACCACTTTTGCGATTCTTCACTTTTTTCCTCTCTCTCTTCTCTTTTTACAAGCATTGGAAAATGCGGAAGCCCCGGCCATCTGGCCGGGGCTTTCCGCATCCATGGGCAGGCAAAATTCTGCCATTATTTCCGCTTCCCACTCATAAAGGCTCTGCTTCGTCCGGGGCTTTCCGCTTTCGTCTTTTCCGCATCCATGGAAGGTATAGAATCAGCCACACCGCTGACAGGATCGGCAGAAAGCCCAGAATATAGCCCGGATTGCCGAGAAAACGCGCAAACCATTCCAGCGGCGAGCCGGGCGCGGGGCTGTTGAGAAAGAAATAGTTTGCGCCCGTGAGCTTATTGAAAACATACATCACCACCGCCGCGGCAAACAAACAAGCGAAACACCGCGGCAGCCGCCGTGCCTCGGGCCGGATCAGTCCGCACGCCGTGCTCATCGCGGGATAGGCCACGAGCAGAATATGCCCCAAAAACGTGCCGATGCTCAGCAGATTGAGCGCCGGATAGTCCAACCAGTCCGGAAAGACCAGCGCGAAGGCCGCGCCGGGCATGGTGAGGCAGTAGAGCAGCTCGCCGGAAAGCTTACCGCCGCGCAGACAGTTCCAAAGCACCACGAAAACGCTCATGCTGCACAGGTGCAGCGGCAACGTATAAACGCCCCACACGCCCGCCGAGAGCAGGCAGAGCTGGCGGTTGGCCTCGCAGAGCAGAATGAGCACGCAAACCGCGCAGCGAATCCTGCGCCTTCCGCGTTCGGAAGCGCGTGCGCAGGCAATGCACAGCAGCAGCGTGATGGCCGCGGCAATCAGTAGCCACAGAATATGCTCTTTTCCCAGCCAGCGAATGCCCACACCGGCGGGCAAATCGAGGTCAAACACAAAAAAGTTCTCCATACGCCCAACATACCATGAAAAAAGTGTTTTTTCCAGAATCCCCTGTCGAAAAATGCCGGACGGCCGGAAAAAACGCTGCTGCATACCGTACAATTCATGCGCCGGATCCAGCGTCGCAGCCGGCAGGTGCGCGCCGCCGCAGGGGAGGTCTCCGCTTCTTTTTCCCCGCAGGAGGTCTTGTTTTTTTTCGTTCGTATGCTATAATAGAGGAAACAAACTTGCAAGGAAGTGTGTCATTATGAAAATCTTACTGCTGGGCGGCTTTCTCGGCTCCGGCAAAACCAGTGTTTTGCTGCCGCTGGCAAAATACATGACCGAACACAGCACATACACGGGCACGCGCGTGGCAATCATTGAAAATGAGATCGGCGACGTGAGCATCGACGGCATCACCCTGCGCAACGCGGGCCTCTCCGTGCAGGAACTGTTCTCCGGCTGCATCTGCTGCACCATCGGCACCGAGCTGATCGAGGGACTCAAGCGTCTGGAAAAGGACGCCAACCCCGAATGGGTCATCATCGAGGCAACGGGTGTTGCCTGCCCCGGCGCTGTGGCGGAAACGATCATGGAGTTCATCCCGGAAATGGAAGAAATCCGCACCGCTGTTCTCTGTGATGCGGAGCGGCTTCACCGTCTGCTGCGCGCCATCACGGTGATTGCGCCCCAGCAGGTGAAGGATGCCCAGGTGCTGCTGCTCAACAAGATTGATCTGGTGGACGAGGAGCGCCTCGTGCAGACCGAGCAGATCCTGCGCGAATTCAACACCGAAGCGCCCATCTATCGCATCTGCGCGAAAGAGGGCATTGACGACGCGGTGCTTGCCGCGATCATAGGAGGCTAAGAAAATGCACGAGCATGAGCATTGCCACGACGAGAACTGCAGCTGCCACGAGCACGAGCATCATCACCACGAACACCATCACGACGAGCATTGCCACGATGAGAACTGCTCCTGCCACGAGCATGAGCATCACCACCACGGACACCATCACGACGAGCACTGCCACGATGAAAACTGCTCCTGCCACGAGCACGAGCATCATCACCACGAACACCATCACGACGAGCATTGCCACGATGAGAACTGCTCCTGCCATGAGCATGAGCATCATCATCACGAGGCGGGCTGCACCTGCGAGGAATGCGCGACCTCGGCTTTCCGCTTCACGCGCGTGGAAGGCGCGACCGCCGCGGCGGCACACTTCCGCATGGCCGGTGAGCAGGACGCAATCGTTTCTGAGGTTTCTTCCCGCGTCCAGGCCCTGTGCGGGGATATTGACGCGCTCGGCGGCTTCGTCGGCCACGTCAAGGGCGCTGTGCAAAACGAAGGCGATCTGACCACCTTCTCCTGCACCGGCGGCGCCGTCACACTCGCAACCAAGGCGGCCGAGGGCTGCCAGATCGATCTGGTCGCCATCGTCGTCGGCCTTGGGGACGAGGATCTGGAAAAGGCCATTCGGGGCCGTTTCCCGGAGATCGGCGCTTAATAAGTTCCAACACACAAAAAGGGCGGATGCAGCTGCATCCGCCCTTTTATTCTTTCCGTTTCCGGGTCTATTCCTCCGGCTCCGGAGTTTCGTCCTCCGTGGGCTGATCTTCCGGCGCAACGTCCTCCGGTGTTTCTGCGTCCGGCGTTTCCTCTGCCGGATCGTCCTCCGGCGGCTTCTCCTCTACCTCCGGCGCCGCGCGGAACACCGCATAGAGCGTGTGGTCCGCCCGCACGTTCGGAAATTCATATTCCTCGGGCGCACCGACGCTCACGCCGTCCACCTTCAGCTCCGCAAGGACATAGCCCTTGTCCGGCGTGATGGTAAAGCGCGCCGTATCGCCTCTTTTGAACGTTACCCGTCCGTCGGGCGAGACGGAACCGCCTTTGCCGCAGGTCACCGTGATTGTGAAGGTCTCCGCCGGGCCCTTGGAAACGATACAATGGATCGCCTCGCGGGGACGCATTCCGGTTCCGGACTCCGGTTCCTGCCAGATCACCGTGCCCGCCGGCTCATCGCTGACTTGCTCGCCATCCTTGATAATGTTAAGCCCCACGCTCTCGGCCATGGACCTTGCTTCCTCATAATTCTGCCCCAGAAGTTTGGGGGCATACACCTCCAGCTCCTCCACCGGCTTTTCCGGCACACGCACCGCGTCGCTGCCGTTGGAGACCGTAAGCGTAACCGTCTGGTTGCTGCGCAGCGCCTTTCCCTCCGGGATGCTCTGGTCGATGACCACGCCCGCGGCCTCTTCGCTCGATGCCGACTGTATGGAAATATTCAGTCCAAGCGCTTCGAGCATCTGCCGCGCGTTGTCCTCCGTCTGGCCGATCACGTCGGGCATGGTCTCTGCATCCCGGGCGACAAAATCAAACACGCCGCCCAGAACGCACAGCACCAGCGTCAGCGCCGCGAGCAGCGCCGCGATTGCCACGGCAAAACTCCAGCGGCGCGCCGGGTTTGCGCCGGTTTTTCCGCCGCGCGCCGCAGCCGGACGCTGCCGCTTGCCGCAAACCGGACAGCGCTCCATATTCCCCTGTATCTCCGCCCCGCAGTGGGTGCAGATGCTTCGTTTCATTGCGCTTCCTCCGAAAATTCTTTCAATACGTTTAATATAGCACACTCGTGCCGTCATTGCAATTTCGGATTCATGCTATACGCACTTTGCATCCTATGTGTTTCTGCGGCAAATTATCAATGCCCGTCCGGAAAACTGCGCAGAGTCTCCGGAAACGGGGCATCCGCGGCGTCAGTTTTTTGAAAGATATAAGGTTTCATCTGCACACTTTGCATCTTCCGTGCTTTTGTGGTAAACTGTTTTTATTATCTTCGATTATGAGGTGATGGCCTTGAAGACCGCATTGATTACCGGCGGCAGCCGCGGCATCGGCGCGGGCGTCGCGCGCGCGCTGGCGCGTGACGGCTGGCGCGTTGTGCTCTCCGGGCGCGCGGACAGCGAAAAAGGGCGCGAAACGGCGTCCGCGATCGGCGCTACCTTTCTGCCCGCCGATCTGCGCGAGGAAGCGCAGGTGCAGCAGCTTTTTGCCGCAGCGGGGGAGATTGACGCGCTCATCTGCTGCGCGGGCGTTGCGCACTACGGGCTGCTGCAGGATATGACGGATGCGCAGTGGCAGGATGTTTTCTCCGTGAACACGGAGGGCGTGTTCCGCTGCTGCCGCGCCGCGATTCCCGGCATGGTGCGCAAAAAAAGCGGCTGCATCGTCACAGTCAGCTCCGTCTGGGGTGAGCACGGTGCCTCCTGCGAGGCTGCCTATTCCGCTTCCAAGGCGGCCGTGATCGGGCTGACGAAGGCGCTGGCCAAGGAGCTCGGCCCCTCCGGCATCCGCGTCAACTGCGTGGCGCCGGGCGTCATCGACACGGATATGCTCCTGCCGCTCACGGCGCAGGATAAGGCCGAGCTCGCGGAAAGCACGCCGCTCGGGCGGCTCGGCACGCCGGCGGACGTTGCAGAGGCGGTGGCCTTCCTCGTCTCGGAGCGCGCGGCGTTCATCACCGGACAAACACTCGGCATTGATGGAGGTTTTGCATTATGACAGGCTATGAAAAATTACTCGATTGTCTCCGGCAGATACGGGAAAAAACGGATTTTGTTCCCCGCGTCGCGCTGGTGCTTGGCAGCGGTCTGGGCGGCTATGCCGCGCAGATTGATCTGCGCACCGCCGTGCCCTATTCGGAGATCGACGGTTTCCCCGTTTCCACCGTGCCGGGGCATACGGGACGCTTTGTGTTCGGCTACGTCTCCGGCGTGCCGATCGTTGCGATGGAAGGGCGCGTGCACGCCTATGAGGGCTACGACAGTGCAGACGTCGTGCTGCCCATCCGGCTGATGGGGCTGCTGGGCGCAAAGGCGCTGCTGCTCACCAACGCCGCAGGCGGCGTAAATTTCGCTTTCCGGCCCGGCGATCTCATGCTCATCACGGATCATATCTCCACTTTCCTGCCCTCGCCGCTGCGCGGGGCAAATATAGACGAGCTCGGCCCCCGCTTCCCGGACATGAGCGCGGTGTATGACCGGGAGCTGGGCGACGCCGTGCGCCGCGTGGCGCAAACGCAGGATCTCCCGCTGCGCGAGGGCGTGTATATCCAGTTCCCCGGCCCCGCTTACGAGACGCCCGCTGAAATCCGCATGGCGCGCACGCTCGGCGCGGATGCCGTCGGCATGTCCACCGCCATTGAAGCGATGGCCGCCCGCCACATGGGGCTGCGCGTTTGCGGCATCTCCTGCATCTCCAACCTCGCCAGCGGCATGAGCGAAAAGCCGCTCTCGCACGAGGAGGTACAGGAAACGGCAAACCTCGTCGCCGCGCGCTTCACCGCGCTCGTCACCGGGGCCATAGGTGAATTTGACATCATACTCCGATAAATAAAGGTATATTTTGTGCGGAATGTAGGGCTTGCGTCGAAATTCAGAATGTAGTATAATGATTCTCTGTGAATAAAATAATCGGGCGATGCTCCGCCCGGACAAGGAGGCCTATTCATGGCAAGAACCGCGCACAGAGACATGACTAAAGGCGCGATCTGGAAAAACATTCTGTTTTTCGCGCTGCCGGCCATGTGCAGCAGTCTGTTCCAGCAACTCTACAACACCGTTGACGGTATCGTCGTCGGCAACCACGTCAGCCAGAACGCGCTTTCGGCTGTCAGCGGCTGCGCCCCGGCTACATCCCTTTTGTTGTCCATCGCCATCGGTCTGAGCACCGGCGGCGGCGTCGTTGTGGCGCAGTACTTCGGTGGTAAGCGCACAAACGAAATGCGCCGCACCGTTTCCACGCTCGCCATCACGCTGTTCGTCCTCGGCCTGTGCCTCTCTCTCTTCGGCGTCTGCTTTTCGGGCTTTTTGGTCAGCACGCTTCTGGGCGTAAAGGATCCCGAAGTTCTGGAGCTCTCGGTCCTGTATTTCCGCATTTTCTCGTGCGGCATGGTCTTTTCGTTCCTGTACAACGTCATCAACGCCTCCCTGCGTGCGCTTGGTGACTCCAAGTCCCTGCTGCTCCTGCAGGTTTTCTCCTCGCTCCTGCACATCTGCCTCGACCTGCTGTTTGTTCTCAAGTTCAACTGGGGCGTCGCCGGCGTTGCAACCGCAAGCTGCATTGCCCAGTTCTGCTGCCTGTGCTTCAGCGTTGTCTATGCGCTCAAGCGCTACCCGGTTTTCCGCTTCAAGCGCGAGGAATTTGTCTTTGACAAGACCATCTTTAAGTTCATTCTCCGCCTCGGCATCCCCAGCGCCATCGAGCACAGCGTGGTCTCCCTCGGCCAGCTCTTCGTGCAGCGTCTGGTCAACAGCTTCGGCCCCAACACGATGGCTTCTTTCGGTGTCGGCCACCGTATCGAGAACTACACCATGCTCCCGCTCTTCGCCTTCAACAGCGGTCTTTCCACCTTTGTCGGCCAGAACATCGGCGCCGGTCAGCTTGACCGTGCGAAGAAGGGCATCAAGGTTACGGTTCCCATGACCGTCATCTTCACGCTCGTCATGATGCCCGTGCTCTACTTCCTCGGGCCGTCTATCTCTGCGCTCTTCGGCATCGAGGGCGAGGCGCTGCGGCAGTGCATCACGCAGCTGCGCTACATGGCCTTCGTGCTGGTTGTCTTCGCCATCTACAACCCGACCATCGGCTTCCTTAACGGTTCCGGTGACGCGATGTGGGCCACCGCCGCGTCCTTCACTTCGCTGGGCGTGCGCGTGATCACCGCTTACGTTGCGGTGTACCTCCTCGGCGGTGACTATCGCTTTGTCTGGGCAACGCAGCCCATCGGCTGGTTCTTTGCCGCAACGGTTGGTTACTCGCGCTTCTTCACCGGCGGATGGAAGAAAAAAGCCCTTGTTAAGTACGAGGAAAAGGCTGCCAAAGCACAGGCTGCCGAGACTCCCTCCGAGGCTTGACGAGTGCCCACTGATTTTGCTATAATCGTCATAACATCAAAACGGCGGCGCACAGCCGCCGTTTTTTGTCCGCAGAAGGAAAGGAGAAAGAGCCAATGAAGCACAGTTTTTTCGCCTACATCTTCCGGATGCGCTACATTGCCCGCTGGGCACTGATGCGCAACACCCGTGTGGAAAATGTGGAGGAGCATTCCTATGAAGTCGCCGTGCTCGCGCACGCGCTGGCCGTCATCGGCCGCGACCTGTTCGGCAAGGATGTCTCGCCGGACCGCGCCGCTGCCGCCGCGCTCTTTCACGATGCGCCGGAGATCATCACCGGCGACCTGCCCACGCCCATCAAATACAACAATCCCGAGCTGAAAAGCGCCTATGGGCACGTGGAGACCGTTGCGCAGGAAAAGCTGCTCTCGCAGCTTCCCGAATCGCTGCGCGGCAGCTACGCGCCGCTGATTACGCAGGCGGACGAGGCCGTGCACCGCTACGTTAAAGCCGCGGACAAGCTTGCCGCCTGGCTGAAATGTCAGGAAGAGCTCAAAGCGGGCAACCGGGAGTTCTCCCGCGCCGCGGATGAGACGCTCGCCTCCCTACACGCCATGCATTTGGAGGAAGCGGATTACTTTTTGGAGCACTTTGGGGAGGCCTTCCGCCTCACCCTGGACGATCTTGGATAAAGAGAGGTTTGAAGTATCATGAGAGCCATTGTAACCGTGATTGCAAAAGACCGCGTCGGCATCATTGCAGAGGTCTGCACGATGCTTGTTGCGCATCAGGTCAACATTCTTGACCTCAATCAGACCATACTGCAGGAATTCTTCACCATGACCATGCTGGTGGACACCACCCTGAGCACCACGCCTTTCGCAGAGCTTGTGCAGACGCTCGCGGACTCGGGCAAGCGCGCCGGGCTGGAGATCCGCATGCAGCGTGAGGACATCTTCAACGCGATGCACCGCATCTGAGCGCAGAGGGGACAAAGCGCATGATCAACACCAACGAGATTCTTGAGACCATTCAGATGATCGACCAGCAGCATCTGGACGTTCGCACCATCACGATGGGCATCTCCCTGCTTGACTGCTGCGACGCGGACGCCAAGCGCGCCTGCGAAAAGATTTATGACAAAATCACCTTCTCCGCGCGGGACCTTGTGCGCACGGGCGAGGCGATCGAGGCGGAATTCGGCATTCCCATCGTCAACAAGCGCATCGCCGTCACGCCCATCGCCCTCGTTGCCGGCGCCTCCGACGCGGAGGATTATGTGCCCTTCGCCAAGGCGCTTGACCGGGCGCGCGCGGAAACCGGCGTCAATTTCGTCGGCGGCTTTTCCGCCCTGGTACATAAGGGCATGACGCCCGCCGACCGCCGCCTGATCGCCTCCATTCCGCAGGCACTCGCGGAGACGGAGCTGGTCTGCTCCAGCGTTAACATCGGCTCCACCAAGGCGGGCATCAACATGGACGCCGTCGCGCTCATGGGCCGGATCATCAAGGAAACGGCCGAACTCACCGCAGACCGCGGCGGCTTCGGCTGCGCAAAGCTCGTTGTGTTCTGCAACGCTGTGGAGGACAACCCTTTCATGGCGGGCGCATTTCATGGCGTGGGCGAGCCCGACCGGGTTATCAACGTCGGCGTCTCCGGCCCCGGCGTCGTGCATTACGAGCTCAAGCGCGTGAAGGGCGAACCCTTTGACGTGGTGGCGGAAACCATCAAGAAGACCGCCTTCCGCGTCACGCGCATGGGACAGCTTGTTGCACAGGAAGCCAGCCGCCGCCTCGGCGTGCCCTTTGGCATTGTGGATCTCTCCCTCGCGCCGACGCCCGCGGTGGGTGACAGTGTCGCGCGCATTCTGGAGGAAATGGGACTGGAAACCTGCGGCACCCACGGCACAACCGCTGCGCTCGCCCTGCTCAACGACGCGGTTAAAAAAGGCGGCGTGATGGCCTCCTCCAGCGTGGGCGGCCTGTCCGGCGCTTTCATCCCCGTCAGCGAGGACGAGGGTATGATCGCCGCGGCGCAAAGCGGCGTTCTGACGCTTGACAAGCTGGAAGCCATGACCTGCGTGTGCTCCGTGGGTCTGGACATGATCGCCATTCCCGGCGACACGACGGCGGAAACCATTTCCGCGATCATCGCGGACGAGGCCGCCATCGGCATGATCAACAACAAGACGACCGCCGCGCGCCTCATCCCCGCGCCGGGGAAAACCGTGGGCGACACGGTGGAATTCGGCGGCCTGCTCGGCAGCGCGCCCGTCATGCCGGTCCATCCGGAATCGAGCGAGACCTTCATCGCTCGCGGCGGACGCATCCCCGCGCCGATGCACTCTTTGAAAAACTGAGGTAAAGCAGCATGAAACCAAAGGAACTGGACCGGATCAACGAGCTGGCAAGGCTCAAAAAGACCCGCCCGCTCACGCCGGAGGAAACCGCGGAGCAGGAGACGCTGCGCCGCGCCTACATCGCCGAGTGGCGCAAGGGCGCCATTGAGATTCTGGAGGGCGTTCGCATCCAGCGCCCGGACGGCTCCATTGTCCCGCTGAAAAAGAAAACGGACAAGTAAAGCGTCTGACCGCGGGAATTCACAAAAGAGTTAACCCGACCTGTGAAGAACAGGTCGGGTTTTCGTTTTGCAGATCGGCATAAGCGCGCAGGGAACGCCCTTGTGTAGCGAGCCGCTTGGGGTGAGCGTGGAATGGTATCTGCACTTTTTCAATCCTTCCCTCACGCCATCGCCGCGCCGCTTCCCTTTGCCCGGGGCGGAAAACGTGTTATAATCATTTCAAAAAATTCTTTGTCGCATTCGGCGCATTTCATTCGTCTTACATACAGAAGGAGGTGAGAGCCATGGATCAAACGCTCATATACAGCTGGTATGAGCAATATAAAAACGGCATCTTCCGCTATGTGCTGTCCATCACAAGGGATCCCTACCTTGCAGAAGACATCCTGCATGACACCTTTGTGAAAGTATTGTCCGGCGGAATCCAATGCAGCCCCGGCAAAGAGCAGGCATGGCTCTATCGGGTGGCGCGCAACCTCTGCTATGACCGGCTGCGCCGGAAAAAGCGGGAGCGGGAACACGTGCCCGTGCCCACCGCGCCGGACAACCGATACGAATACATAGAGCTGATCTCCTCGCTTTCCCCAAAGGATCGGGAGATCGTCACGCTCAGGATTGCGCTCGGCCTGACGCATGCGGAGATCGCCGCCATTCTGGGCATCTCGCCGAAGGCTTCGCAGAAGCGATATGAGCGCGCCATCGCCGAATTGCGCAAAAAGGAGGATTGAAATGGAGCAGAAACTGCGGGACGCTGCGTCCCGTCTCCCGGAAGCGGCGCTGGAATTTGACGCCATCTGCGCATCCGTGCCGGAAAAGCAGGCAAACGCCCGCCCAAAATCCCGGCGAACCGCCGCGGCCATCGCCGCCGGTTTTCTCCTGCTGATTTCCGTATCTCTCGGAACATACGTCTATGCAGCGGAAGCAAAAGAATACGACGCTGCCGTGCAGTTTTTTGACGAATACAAGCTCTCTGCCGAGGGGCTCTCCCGCGGGGAGATCAAATCCGTTTACCGCGACATCTCCACAAACGCTTTCACATATTCCGGCACGGCAGACGTGCTGGAGCGTTCCCTCACGACCCACGGCGTAGACGGCTATGAAATTCTGCAGGAAAACCCGTCTCCCGCGGACATGGAGCAGCTTTGGATCGCCATGAACTCCGTCTCTCCGCCTTGGGCCGCCACGCAGACGCAGCCCGAGGGGATTCACTATCAGTACCGTTACGATTACAAAGAAGATCCCGATCTCGGCTTTGAGATCCACGACCGAAGCTATCTGGAAAAATACGACGGTGAAAGCCTGCTTTGGAGCGTTTCCCTGACGGAGTTTCAGATTTTCGGATACAGCACCGTTTCCGACGGCGTGATCGCCTACGGGGAGACCCCCACATGGTCCAGCACGCAGCCTTCTCCTGCGTGGATGGCAAAAATTGACGCAAACGGCAAGCTGCTTTGGATGCGCAAACTCGATCACGGCTTTTCGGACGAATACATCGCCGCCATTCTGGAAAATGCGGACGGAAGCTATGCCGTTATCAGCCGCGGCGAGCTGGAATACTTTTGCCTGAGCCAATATACGGCAAGGGGAAAGGAGACACATTTCCAAAAAACCGAAGTGGGCAATTACGGAATCTGGGACGCCGCGCGCTTTGGAGACGGGTACATCGTGCAGCTTGGAAGCTATCTCTCCGGCGAGCACGCCAGAATCGTGAAAGTGGATTACGAGGGCAACATCACGGATTCCTTCTCTTACAGCGGCGAAGACGCTTATTATTTCATCACGGATATGATCGAATACGACGGGCGCATATACCTTTCCGCCTACGCCGTGCCGAAGCCCGAGTTGGAGGATCCCGGCTTTGCCGGCCGGCGGGAAATTGCCGGCATCCTTGATTATCTCTTCGCGCATGACATATGGGAAATTTCCTCCGAAGAGCTCACGCCCATGGTAAGAGCGAATTACACGGCAATTCTGATGGTGTGCGATCCGTCAGCGGGTGTGCCGCAGGAATTCTACTCCGTAAAGGGCTCTCTTGGGGGCGCGCTGGCGCTGAGTGAAACAGGAAGCTTGCTGTGGGATGTGGAGAGCATTGCCGACACGGTCTATTCCCCCATGACCAGCGCCTATACCATCCGCGGAAGCTGCTCCGTTTTCCGTTATACCTTTGACCGCTCCGGCGCGCTGCTCAGTCAGGAAAAGACGGGTGAAACCGCTGAATTCAGCCGCTAAAGACTATTGCGCTGTTTCCCAATCAAAACCGCAGCCCCTGACCGAACGGTCAGGGGCTGCGGTTTATCTTTTTGGTCGTGTGTTTTTTACAGCTTTCCGGCGGGCACTTTTTCTTCCTCTGCCGTCACGGGCTGTGCATTTTCTATTTTCGCCAGTTCCTCTTCCTCCAGCTTGCGGTAAGCCACCTTGCCGACCAGCGTTTGCGGAAGCGCATCGCGAAACTCCATGTCATAGGGCATCGCGTATTTGGCGATATACTTCTTGCAATGCGCAAGAATCTCCTGCTTGGTCTCCTCTGTTGCGGGCACGCCGGGCTTGAGCATCACAAAGGCCTTAACCTTCTTCATCCGGTAAGGATCCGGCACGCCGATCACGCAGCTCATGTGCACCTGTTCACAGGCGTCGATCACATTTTCCAGCTGCGCGGGATAGATGTTATAGCCCGAGGAGATAATCATGCGCTTGCTGCGTCCGCGGAAATAGATGAAGCCGTCGTCATCCATCACGCCGAGGTCACCGGTGCGCACCCAGGTGAGGCCGTCGTCATGCGTGACCAGCGTATCGGCCGTCTCTTCAGGGTTATCCAGATATTCCTTCATGACGGTCGGGCCGGCGAGCAGGATCTCGCCCTCCTCACCGTAGGGCATTTCCTCCGCCGTGCCGGGGCTCGTGATCTTGATGTAAGTATCCGGGAAGGCGATGCCGATGCTGCCCTCCTTATAGCTGCGCACCGGCGTCAGGCAGCAGGCGGTGACCGTTTCGGTCGTACCGTAGCCCTCGCGCACCTGCACAGTGGCGTGGTGGTCATACAGGAACTTGTTAAACTTCTTTTTCAGCTCGATGGAAAGGCTGTCGCCGCCGGAGAACACGCCTTTCAGGCAGCTGAGATCGGCCTTTTCCATGCTCTTGATGCGCAGCAGCGCCTCATAAAGCGTCGGCACGCCGGCAATGAAGTTGCAGCGGTAGCGGGTGATGAGCTTTCCGTAGCTCTGCGCGGTAAAGCGCGGCACCAGCACGCAGCGGCCGCCCTGCGAGAGCATCGAGTGGATGCAAACGCCCAGGCCAAAACCGTGGAACAGCGGCATGGCAGAGAGCATCTTGTCGCCCGGGCGGAACATCGGGTTCGTGGCGATAATCTGCTGTCCCAGCGCGTTGAAGTTGAAGTTTGTCAGCACGATGCCCTTGGTTTTGCCGGTTGTGCCGCCGGAATAGAGAATCGCCGCGGGCGCTTCGGCATCGCGCTTGACGCGGTAATTCCAAAAACAGGCTTTGCCGAGGCGGATAAAATCGCCCCACATGATGACGGGCGCATCCTCGGGGATTTTTTTGATCTTGCGCCCCTCGGTGAGCATATAGCCCGCGCGGATAGGGCGGGAGAGCTCGTCCTTGATCTGGGCGATGATGATGTTGACCACTTCCGTGTTCTCGCGGATGCGCTCAAACTTATCGTAAAACTGGTCGAGCGTCAAAAGCGTCACGCTGTGCGACATGTTGAGATACTGCTCCATCTCTTTCTCGCTCGAGAGCGGATGCACCATGTTGGCCACGCCGCCAACCAGATTGACCGCATAGAACATATAGATGGCCTGCGGACTGTTCGGCATGGCGATGGTGACGCGGTCACCCTCCCGGATGCCGATGGTTTTCAGCGAACGGGCGCACTCCTCAATGCCCTGCCAGAGCTTCTTATAGCTTGTCGGCTTCCCCATGAAGTCGAACGCGACATTGTCGGGATATTGCTTTGCGGTGCGCTCCACAGCCTCCGCCATAGAGCCTCTGAAATAATCCAGATGCGCGGGCACGCCGTCCAAAAAATCGTACCACGGCGTTTTTACTGTACTCATAAAAGAATCTCTCCTACTTTAGCAGATTATCCGCCTCTGCGGGAAACGGGGGCATCCCCTGTCGTTACAGGTTTAGAATTCGATCTTTTCGCCGAAGGGCTTTTCCAGCAGCTCCGGCTCCTGCAGGAGCTTTTTGAGCAGACGCACACTCTTGGAATAATAATAGCCGTCCGCCAGCCGCTCATCAATCGTCAGGCCGAGATCAAGCGTCTCGCGCATTTCAACCGCGCCGTTTTCATCATGGATGGGGCGCAGCTTCTTCTCGCCGATGACGCAAAACAGAGAGCAGGTACCCCAGTTTGTCAGATGGTGATAGCCGCACTTGAGCTTGATCGAGCCGAGGTTGGAAATCACGCAGGAGGTATAATACGGGTCGGTTTCGATGAGCGAGGCGGGCACCCAGCCGTGCTTGTCCAGCCAGCAGATAAACTTCACCGCGGTTTTGCTGACGAACCTCGGCAGCTTGTTGAACAGATCCATGCTCTCGGTGCTGCTGTCCGTCTTATCGCTGCGGCAGAAGGTCACCTGCTCGCGGATGTAGTCGTGCACCGTCTGCAGCGTGTCGCCCTCCTTGGCGTTGAGCACCGCCAGGGCCTCCGCAGCAGAGTCGGAAAACTGCTTTTTCACAACGAAGGACAATCGCACATCGTTGCGCTGATAGAAATTGCAGTTGGCGACAAAACGGTTGAGCTTGGGGCGGAGGATAATGGTCTTCGCCAGCGCCGCCACAATGCAGTGGAACAGCGTGTAGCGAAAATCTGTCTCCGTCTCGTTCTTTTTTGCGATATAGGCGTTGAGCGCGGTCAGGTCGACCGTCTCGGATATGTACGCCTCATTGTCGCAGCGGTTGGGGTAGAGGATTCCGGTAATGAAATGCAGGGAGTCCAGGTTCCGCAGGAGCTTTCCATCCTTGCGGTCGCCGGGGGCACGCTTTGTTTTTTTCATTTTCATGGCCTCTCTTTTTTCTCTTTCGCCCGCTTATTTTGATGCAGTCTGTATATTATAGTCCCTTTTATCCAAAAACGCAATAGTGACACGCTTCGCGCAAAAACCCCACAAAAATCCTTTTCCGCCGCGCCCGATGCCTCGCTTTCCTGTGGACAGTGGCGGTGTGATGGTGTATAATTACTCTGTGCCGCAGCTTTTCGCGCGGCAAGACAGGGCACGGAAACGGCATCCCCTGCCGAATCGGATTCCGGCGTCCGGAAATTGGAGCCACATGTCCAAAATCATCGTTCTTGTTTTCCCGGCAGCCCTGATTGCGGGCCTGCTGCTGTTTTTTGTGAAATGGTTTATCCGTGTGCGCAAGGCGATCTCCGTCCCGGAAGGCGGATTCGCCGTGCCGGACGGCGAACTCCCCGCTCCCGGGGAGGATTTACCCGTCTCCGAAGACGAAGCCCCGGATCCGGCAAGGAAGCTTCCCGTCCGCCGGAGCTTGCCCGAAGCGCCAGACACGGACAGGCGCCTCACCCGGCGGGATGCGCTGCTTGCCTCGATTTTAACGGTGCTGTACGCCATCAGCGCCTTCATTGGTCTGGGCGACACGGTCGCGCCGAAGAGTTGCTGCGATTTCAGCGACTGGGGCAGCTATGTCGACATCGCCTTCAACGAGCCGGTCTCGGTCGGCCAATTGATGTATTACTCCGGCCTTTACACCGGCACATATTATCTTCAGTTCTCTCAGGACGGGGAAGAATACGTTGACGTCGGCACGATGGAGCAGAGCTACACCGAGCTCTTCAAATGGAACCTCTTCACGCCCGACACGCTTGGCTATCCGATCACGCGGCTGCGCATCGTTGCCAACGCGCACCTGGAACTTGGCGAGCTTGCCATCTATGACACGGACGGCGTGTTGGTCTCCCCGGGCAATATCAGCTGCAGCGAGGGCGCAGCCCCGCTCTTTGACGAGCAGGAGCTCGTCCCGGAGGACGGCTATTCCCTGCACAACAGCAGCTATTTTGACGAGATTTATCATCCCCGCACGGCATATGAGCACATTCGGGACGTAAAGCCTTACGAAGTCTCCCATCCCCCGCTCGGCAAGCTGATCCTTTCGCTGGGCATCCGCCTCTTCGGCATGACGCCTTTCGGTTGGCGCTTTATGGGCACGCTTTTCGGCGCGCTGATGCTGCCCATCCTCTATATTTTTCTGAAAAAGCTATTCGGCAGCACGCCCATCGCCTTTGCGGGCACAGCGATCATGGCAACGGATTTCATGCACTATGTGCAAACGCGGCTGGCC
Organism: Oscillospiraceae bacterium; assembly: GCA_015068035.1. GTDB lineage: Bacteria > Bacillota > Clostridia > Oscillospirales > Oscillospiraceae > SIG483. The sequence continues at coordinate 181,357 of SVLI01000001.1, forward strand.
ACGATTGACACCTATGCCGTGTTCTTCATCCTGCTGATGTACCTGTTCCTGTATCTGTTTTTCCGGGACGACCCGGACGCACCGGGCTTCCGCCGGAGCGTGCAGACGCGCAATCTGTTTTTCAGCGGACTCTTTTTCGGCCTCGGCGCGGCGAGCAAATGGACCTGCATTTATGCCGGCGCGGGTCTGGCCGTGATCTGGCTGCTTTTCTGGATTTTCCGCGCGAAAAAGCTGCTCGGAGAAAAGCGCGGGCGTGAATTTGTCCTCGAATTTGGCCGGAGCATCCTGCTGTGCCTTGCGTTTTTCGTGCTCATCCCCGCTGTTATCTATTATCTCAGCTACACGCCCTACGGCCGGGCGGAGGGGATGCACGGCATTGGCATGTACTTCCGGCGCGATTATCTGCAGCTTGTGCTGGACAATCAGGACTTCATGCTGCACTACCACGTGAACGTCGCCGGCGAGCATCCTTATTCCTCCCGCTGGTACGAGTGGATTTTGAACCTGCGCCCGATTCTTTATTATCAGCAGTTCCCCACGGAGCAGAGCAAGGCCGCCATCGCCGCTTTCGTAAATCCCCTGCTGTGCTGGGGCGGTCTGCTGGCGCTGATCGCAACGGCGTGGCTCGGCATCCGCACGCGGGACAAAAAGGCGCTGTTTCTGCTCATTGGCTATCTGGCGCAGCTTCTGCCGTGGGTGTTCATCTCGCGCCTGACCTTCGCGTATCACTACTTCACCTGCGTTCCCTTCCTCCTCTTTGCGCTGTGCTATTGTTTTGACGCGCTGCGTCGGCTGGATCTGGAATGGCGGCAGCCGCTGCTGCTCACGGTGCTGATCTCTCTTTTGATCTTCGTCCTGTTTTTCCCGGCACTGCACGGCATCACGATGCCCCGCTGGTATTTCAAACTGCTCCGCTGGCTGCCGCGCTGGCCGCTTTAAGGGCATATTTTTTCATAAAGGAAGCGCTTTCCCATGCTTTACACCGACCATCATATTCACTCCAACTGTTCCTCGGATGCGGAGGACTATATGCTCGACATGGCCATGGCCTGCGGTGAGCTTGGCGTGAACCGCATTTGCTTCACCGACCACTGCGACATGGACGACTATATCACCGGAAACCCGATGCCGGAAGCTGAAGAACTCTGGCGCGCGAGCATTGACGCCTGGCGCGAAACAGTGGCCCATGTCCCCGCGGGGCTGGACGTCTGCCTCGGCGTAGAGCTTGGCGAAATGAACCACGACCTTGCCCGCGCCCGCGCGCTGATCGAAAGCGTGCCGGAGCTGGACTTCGTGCTCGCCTCCATCCACAATCTGCGCGCAACGCCGGACTTCTATGCCCTGCGCTATGAGAGCGAGGCGCATTGCCGCGCGCTGCTGGACAGATATCTGGACGAGCTGACCGAGGTGGCCGCGCTGCCGGATTATGACATTCTCAGCCACATCGGCTACACCAAGCGCTATATGCTCCGCGCCGGCTATCCCGTCTTTGTGGAGGATGCGCAGTATGAGGACAAGGTCCGGCTGCTGCTGCGCACCGTGATCGAAAACGGCAAGGGCATCGAGGTAAACACCTCCGGCCTGCGCCACCCCGCCATTCTGGAGACCATTCCTTCCGTGAAAATTCTGCGCATCTACAAGGAACTCGGCGGGGAAAAGATCACCGTTGGAAGTGACGCGCACCGCACCATCGACGCGGGCCGCGGCATACATCAGAGCTTTGAGCTGCTGCGCAGCCTCGGCTTCCGCTACGTCTGCGCCTACCGGAAGCGGGAAGCGGAATTCATCCCCTTGGATTAAGCCGCAGGAAATCAGTTCCGTGCGGATTTATACACGAAAACAAAAATCATCATAACATCAGGAGGAAAACACAAATGCTTGCAATCGGTTCGGATCACGGCGGTTTTGCGCTGAAACAGGAGATCATGGAGCATCTCCGCGAAAAGGGTATTGCCTACAAGGACTTCGGCACAGATTCTGCCGACAGCTGTGACTATCCCATTTACGGCGAGGCGGTTGCCCGCGCAGTCGCCGCCGGCGAATGTGAGCGCGGCATCTGCATCTGCGGCACCGGCATCGGCATTTCCATCGCCGCAAACAAGGTCAAGGGCATTCGCGCCGCGCTTTGCGGGGACTGCTTCAGCGCCGACATGGCACGCCGCCACAACGATGCAAACATCCTTGCCCTCGGCGCACGCACGCTCGGCAGCGGACTGGCGCTGCGCATCGTGGACACTTTTTTGGAGACCGAGTTTGAAGGCGGCCGTCACGCGCGCCGCGTCGGCCTCATCCACGAGATCGAAACCCGCTAAATTGCGCAAGCTTATCCCCGCGCGGCGGAGCTTTTCCCCGCCGCAGTCTGAAAGTTGGAGGTGAGAATATGTCTCGGAAACGACGGGACGTCTATCGCGGTAAGCACACAGTCCGTTTCCCGGTCACGCTGGTGGTCTCCGGACTGCTGATTCTGCTCGCCGTCGCTGTGGGGCTGTTCTTTTACCTGCAAAAATTTGCAATCTACAGCAAGGATGGCGTGACGCTCGCCATCCCCGGCCTTACGGAGGTTGAGGACCCCGCTGCAGCGGAAACACCCTCCGGCCCGCGGCAGCCCACCCCCGTACACACGGTGAACGCGGAGCTGGTCATCGCACCGCCCGACTACAGCAGCGTGGACCTGCATCCGGGCGAGGAACTGCAGGCCGTTCGCGGACGTTATATTTCCGCAAAACAGCTTCTCTCCGGCGCGACGGGCACACTTCGCGCCGCCTCGGCAGATAACTCCGCGCTGATTCTGGAAATGTCCACGGTGGAGGGTGAGCTCTCCTGGGCATCGGACAACGAAACCGCACAGGGCTACGGTCTCAGTGGTCAGGCGGATCTGAAAGCGCTTGTGAGCGCGCTCAAGGACAAGGGCTACTATCTGATTGCGGAGGTCAACTGCTGCCGCAACACGCTGCTCGGAAAGCGCAATCCTCTGACCTCGCTGAAAAACGCCGCCGGTGAGCCTTATACGGACGCACTGGGCGGCTGGCTTGACCCCTACGCACTGCGCACGCGCAGCTATCTGCTTGAGCTGACGGAAGAGCTCGACGAGGCGGGCTTCGACGAGATCCTGTTCTCCGGCCTGAGTTTTCCGGAAAACAGCGCTGTGGTCTCCTATGCGGAAACGCGCACCGGCGCTTCCACGCCACGCGCCGCCGTTTCCGGCCTTGCCGTCTGGCTTGCCCGGAATGTGCCGGAAACCATAACATGCAGCGTTATGCTTGAGCGCAGCGCGCTCTACGGCATGACGGATCCGGAGAAGGAGAGTCCGCAGGATGCGGATCTTTTCGCGCGCCTGTTTGACCGGCTCTACCTGCGCACAAGCGAATATGACCACACATATGACGCGGAGAAATTTCGCAGCATCACGGGCTGTGAGCCGGGTCTGCGCTTCGTGCCGATCACCGCTACGGACGTCGCCCTGGATTGCTGCTTTTCCGACGCGGCAGCAGCGCCCACCGAAGACTGAGAGACAAAAGAGAGGCTGAGTCCATGAAATACATTCTCGTCATTGGTGACGGGATGGCGGATAATCCCGTTGCCGAACTCGGCGACCGCACCCCGCTTGAAGTCGCTGAAAAACCGCATATTGACGCCATGGCGCGCGCGGGAACGCTCGGCAGCGTTCAAAACGTGCCAGAGGGCTTCCCGCCCGGCAGCGATACCGCGATTATGAGCATCTTCGGCTGCGCGCCGCAGAAATATTATGCCGGACGCGCGCCTCTGGAGGCCGCCGCGCAGGGCATCGCGCTGCAAAGCGGCGATGCCGCTTTCCGCTGCAACAACATCGCCCTCTCGGACGAAGCGGATTTTGACGCGCGGCGCATCCTTTCCCATTGCGCCGGCGGGCTGGAGGACGGCCAGGGCCGCATGCTGGTCGAGTGGCTGTTCCGTCAGCCGGAATTTGCCGCGCTCGTGCAGGAGGCCAAAATGTCGCTGAGCCCGACCGAGTCCTATCGCCACATTTTCGTCCAGCGCAATGCGGACATCCGGGGGCTTCACCTCTACCCGCCGCACGACAATCTGGGCAAAACCGTGCGCGAGACAGCGCCCGAGGGCTGCGCGGAGGCCGAAACGCTCTACCGTCTGCTGAAAAAAGCAAACGAGCTTTTGGAGGCGCATCCCTTCAATCAGGCCCGCCGCAGCGAGGGCAAGCTGCCCGCCAACGCCATCTGGTTCTGGGCGGAGGGCACCGCCGCGAAAATGCCGAACTTTGCCGAGGCCTACGGACACGACGGCGCCGTGATCACCGCAGTACCGCTTTGCCACGGCATCGCCGCGCTCTGCGGCCTGGAAATGGTCACGGTACCCGGCGCGACCGGCGAAGTGATCACGAACTATGAGGGCAAGGTTGAGGCCACGCTGCGCGCGCTGGAGAAATATGACTTCGCCGCCGTCCACCTTGAGGGGCCGGACGAGTGCAGCCACGCCGGGGACGTTCCCGGCAAGGTGCAGGCCATCGAGTGGCTCGATTCGCGTGTCGTCGCGCCCATTGCGCGCTCGCTTCGCGAGCGGGGCGAGGATTTCCGTATGCTCATCCTCTCCGACCATAAGACCTTTTTGACGGGCGGCGCCCACGGCGGCGACAGCGTGCCCTTCCTTCTTTACGACAGCCGCAGAGACAGCGGTTCCGGCCTCGGTTACACCGAGGAAAACGGCGCGAAGGGTCCCTTCCTGCCGGACGGCACCATGCTGATGCCTCTGCTTTTTGAAACATGATGGACGCACAGACTTTTTTGGCCCCCGCCAAGCTCAACCTTTCCCTGGATGTGACGGGTCTGCTTCCGGACGGCTACCATGAAATGAAAATGATTCTGACCTCCGTGACGCTCTGCGACGAAGTCAGTTTGAAGCTCGGCGCAAGCGGCATCCGCCTTGCGGGCGGGCCACCCTATCTTCCAACGGATGAGCGCAACCTCGCCTACCGCGCAGCGAAGCTCTTTTTCGAAGCCGCCGGCATGCCGGAAGCGGGCGTGGAGATCCACTTGAAAAAGCGCATTCCCGTCGGCGCAGGCATGGCTGGCGGCAGCACGGACGCCGCCGCCGTCCTGCGCGGGCTCAACGAGCTGACCGATGCTGGGCTGCCGATGGACACGCTCTGTGCGCTCGGCGGGCAGCTTGGCAGCGACGTGCCCTATTGCCTGTACGGTGAGACGATGCTCGGGCTTGGGCGCGGCGATGTTCTTTCGCCCCTACCTCCAATGCCGGACTGTCACATCGTGATCTGCAAGCCGCGTTTCCCCGTGAGCACACCGATGCTTTTCTCGCGGCTTGATGGGCACAAAATCCGCTGCCGTCCGGATCTGGACGCGCTCATCGACGCGCTCCGCTGCGGAGATCTGCAGCGTATCGCGCAGCGGATGTATAACATCTTTGAGGATGTGCTCCCGCCGCAGCAGCGCCGGGAAATCCTCCAGATCAAATCCCGCCTGCTCCAGCTCGGCGCGCTGGGCGCCATGATGACCGGCACAGGCAGCGCTGTTTTCAGCCTCTTTGCCTCGGAAGACGCCGCCCGAAACGCATGGAGCAGCCTCTCCGCGGAATACCGGGACTGCTTCCTTGCCGCACCCATGCGGCAAAACCCCGATTCGGCAGCGGAATAACGGTATCACAGAGAAAAAATCGAAAGGACGGTTTCACACATATGCAGTATCAGATTGAAAATCGCAGCATCATCACGGATAACCTCATCCTGCGCCCCTTTGTGGCAGCGGATCTCCCCATCATTGTGGAGTTGCTCAACGATGAGCAGGTAACGTGCTCCACCCACGCTTTCACCGTGCCCTTCACCGAGGACTATGCCGCCCGCTGGATCGCCGGCGATCCCCGGTATGTCGAGGCCGAGGGCCGCGACATCTTTGCCATCACCGACCGCGCAAGCGGCGAGCTTTACGGCTTCATCTGCCTGCTCGGCGAGCTTGCCGACAACCGCGCCGAGTTCGGCTATGCCCTCGGCCGCCGCTACTGGGGCCGCGGCATCGCCACCGAAGCCACCAAAGCGCTGATCGACTTCGGCTTCCAGGTGCGGAAATATCACAAGGTCTATGCGCGGCATTTCGTCACCAACCCCGCCTCCGGCCGCGTGATGCAAAAGTGCGGCATGCAGTTTGAGGGCACGCAGCTTTCCCACGATTACAAGGACGGCCACTATGAGGATGTCTCCTCTTACGGCATCCTGAACCCCGCGGAATAACGCAGCAAACAGGCACATCAGAAGCTTCTGTTGTGCCTGTTCTTGTATCCCCGGAAAAAGCTCGGCAGAATGCAAATGATAATTTGCAGGTGTAAAATGGAACGCAAAAGGGCTGTTCGCACCACAGAGTGCCTCCTGATATATCTTCATAAAAACGGAGCGTAACGTCACGGATACGCTCCGTTTTCTGTTTGAAATCCGTCTTTTGCAGCCATACTAAGAGCAGAATACATAAAGCGCTGCTGCGGATCAGGAAACGCAGAGCTTCACAGGGCGCTTTCGCACCCTTGTTTTCCGATCCGCAGCAGCCGAAAGGACGGTACTTAATATGTCAAACCGCTTTGCCATCGCGGCGGAGAAAAAGCCTTTTCTCCGCGCGTGGGAAACCGCGCTGCTGCTCGCTTTGTGCGTAACGCTGCTGCTCGGGCTGCTCGCAGGCCGCTCGCAGCAAAAGCTGGCCTCCGGCCTCATCCGGCTGCACGTCATCGCCGCCTCGGACAGCGTGGAAGATCAGCAAATCAAGCTGCGCGTACGCGATGCTGTGCTGGACACGCTCACCCCCGCCCTAAACAGCGCGACCTCCCCGCGTCAGGCGCAGAAGATCATCGAAGCGCGCCTGCCGGAGCTGGCCGCGATCGGTGGGGAAATCAGCGGCAGCGCGGCGCGCGCCACGCTCGGCTGGGAGAACTATCCCACGCGGCAGTACGAGGGCTTCGCCCTGCCCGCGGGGCGCTACCTCTCGCTGCGGGTCGAGCTGGGTGAAGCGAAGGGGCAAAACTGGTGGTGCGTTGTGTTTCCCCCGCTTTGCTCCACCTGCGTGGACGGCGCAGCGGACGTTTCCGCGCTGCTGGACGGCAAAACCGCGGCGCTCATCACCGGCGAGAGCGAGGGCTACGTCCTCAAGTTCCGCGTGCTGGAGCTTTGGGCGGCATTTCGCGCGCGTTTTGCCGCATAAAGTGCCAAAAATGCGAAAGAACAAAAGAAAGTATTGAAATAATCCGCTCTTTCTATTATAATTATCGAATACATTGACAGGAAGGACGGATGCCCTTATGCAGCATCAGAAAATCTCCGGCATCTATGCCGACGCCGCGGCTTTTGCCGGGCAGCATCTCACGGTTTGCGGCTGGGTCCGCACCGTGCGCGACATGAAAAACTTTGGTTTTATCGAGCTTAACGACGGCTCCTGCTTCAAAAGTCTGCAGGTTGTCTTCGCGCGCGATACCCTGAATAATTACGACGAGATCGCCAAGCAGAACGTCGGTGCTGCGCTGATCGTCACGGGTGAGCTCACCCTCACGCCCGAGGCAAAGCAGCCCTTTGAGCTCAAGGCGGATTCCATCACGGTGGAGGGCGTCTCCGCGCCCGACTATCCGCTGCAGAAAAAGCGGCACAGCGTGGAATTCCTCCGCACGATCCAGCATCTGCGTCCGCGCACGAATCTGTTTTCCGCAACGTTCCGCGTGCGCAGCGTCGCAGCGCAGGCCGTGCATGAGTTTTTCCAGGAGCGCGGCTTTGTCTATATCCACACGCCCATCATCACGGGTTCGGACTGCGAGGGCGCAGGCGAGATGTTCCAGGTCACGACCCTCGATCCCGACAACCTCCCCCGCACGGAGGACGGCCAGGTGGATTACAGCCAGGATTTCTTCGGCAAGAAGACCTCGCTGACCGTCTCCGGCCAGCTCAACGCCGAGAACTTCGCCATGGCCTTTGGCGATGTGTATACCTTCGGCCCCACCTTCCGCGCCGAGAATTCCAACACCGCGCGCCACGCGGCCGAGTTCTGGATGATCGAGCCGGAGATGGCTTTTGCCGATCTGGACGACGATCTGGAGTGCATGGAAGCGATGGTGAAGTTCATCATCCGCCGCACGATGGAGCGCTGCCCGCAGGAGATTGAGTTCTTCAACAGCTTTGTGGACAAGGGGCTCAAGGAGCGGCTCACGCATGTGGCGAGCAGCGATTTCGGCCGCGTCACCTATACGGAGGCGATCGAGCTGCTGAAAAAGAGCGGCCATAAGTTCGACTTCCCCGTTGAGTGGGGCATTGACCTGCAAACCGAGCACGAGCGCTATCTCACCGAGCAGATCTTCAAAAAGCCCGTGTTCGTAACGGATTATCCCAAGGAGATCAAGGCCTTTTACATGCGCCTGAACGACGACGGGAAGACCGTCGCAGCGGCGGACTGCCTTGTGCCCGGCATCGGCGAGATCATCGGCGGCAGCCAGCGCGAGGAGCGGCTGGACATTTTGGAAGCGCGCATCTCGGAGCTCGGCATGAATCCGGAGGATTACTGGTGGTACTGCGACCTGCGGCGCTACGGTTCCTGCCGCCACGCGGGCTTCGGCCTCGGCTTTGAGCGCATTGTCATGTACCTCACGGGCGTTGCGAACATTCGCGACGTGGAGCTGCACCCCAGAACGGTCGGCAACGCGGATTTCTAAGGGAAACATCCCGTCCGTTTCCTGCCTCGGCAGGGAAACGCTGTGGCACTTCCCGCATTGGCATGATATAATGAATTGCAAAGCCGGTATTCGGGAAATGCTGACTCCGTTTGATCGGAAAGGGGGGCTCTGCCATGATGATTGAACTCACAAGCAAAGAATTTCGCAGACTTTTGGATTTGGTCTACATCGGCAACTGGATTCTCAACTCCACGCGGGGGAACGACCGCTTTGAGGATTACGATCTGCTGGAAGAAAAGCTCTTCGCGCTGTGCAAATCGCAGGGCATGAAATCGCTCATTCAGATTTGCGATGGGCACATCTATCCCTCCCGCGCTTACGAGGAGGGCGGCATCCACGAGGCCATCGCGGATTATGAGGACGCGGTGTTTTTCGAGATTTTGGCCGAGGAGCTCGCGCGGCGCGATATGGACTATGCAGAGATCGTCCCCGAGCGCATGGAGGAGCTGACCACCCGCATGGAAGCCTATATGGCCGAGTTTGAGCACAACGGTGTGGAGAACATTTCCATTGACAACATGTAAATTACAAACAAAAAGCGGCATTCAGCGCAATGGCTGAGTGCCGCTTTTTTTCTTATTTCTCAGTCCTCCTGGCGGTAATCGGAAAGGAAGCGCCGCAGGCGCGTCACAGCGGATTCCAGCGTCACCAGATCCGGCAGGAACACGATGCGGAAGTGGTCGTTGCCCTCCCAATGGAAGCCCGTTCCGGCCGTGACCAGAATCTTCTCCTTCCGAAGCAGATCCAGCGCAAACTGCTCGTCGCTGTGGATGTTAAAGCGCTTCTTATCCAGCTTCGGGAAGATATAAAACGCGGCCTTGGGCTTGACCACGCTGATGCCCGGGATGTCCCGCAGCATGTAATAGATAAACTCCCGCTGGTCGTAAATGCGCCCGCCGGGCTGCAGATATTCATCCGAGGACTGATAGCCGCCGAGCGCGGTCTGCACGATGCTCTGCGCCGGAACATTGGAGCAAAGGCGCATCTTCGTGAGCATATTCAGCCCGGCGATATAGCCCTGCGCGCGGCTCTTGTCGCCGGCAAGGCACATCCAGCCGCAGCGGAAACCCGCCACGCGGTGGGACTTCGACAGGCCGTTGAAGCAGATCGTCAGCAGGTCAGGCGCCAGCGAAGCGAGCGCGATATGCTCGCCGCCATCCATCACCAGCCGATCGTAAATCTCATCGGCAAAGAGGATCAGATCATGCTCCCGCGCCACCTCGACGATTCCCTCCAGCACCTCTTTGGGATAGAGCGCGCCGGTGGGGTTGTTGGGGTTGATGACCACAATGCCCTTGGTTCTGTCCGTGACCTTGCTGCGCAGATCCGCGATGTCGGGATACCAGTCGGACTGTTCGTCGCAAATGTAATGCACCGCCGTTCCGCCCGCGAGCGTCACCGCCGCCGTCCAGAGCGGATAATCCGGCGCGGGAACGAGAATCTCGTCCCCCGTGTCGAGCAGCCCCTGCATGGACATGGTGATCATCTCGCTCACGCCGTTACCGGTGTAAATGTCGTCAATACCCACATTGGGGATGCGCTTGAGCTGGCAATACTGCATGATCGCCTTGCGGGCGGAGAACAGCCCCTTGGAATCCGAATAGCCCTCGCAGGAGCGCAAATTGTAAATCAGGTCAAGAACAACCTCGTCCGGCGCGGTAAAGCCAAAGGGGGCGGGGTTGCCGATATTCAGCTTCAGGATGTTGCTGCCCAGCGCCTCCATGCGCTCGGCCTCCTCCATAACGGGGCCGCGGATATCATAGCAGACATTGTCCAGCTTCTTTGACTGTGTGTAAATACTTCCTTTCATTGTGAAACCTCCAAATATAAAAAAGAACGCCCCGAGTCCAAAGACTCAGGGCGAATTAATACAAATCCGTGTTACCACCTGAATTCAGACGGGGATCCCGTCTGCACTCTGCCCGGTACCATCATACCGGCGTCCTGTAACGGTGACTCTCCGTCGAAACATACAGGGGCTTTCCCCTTTCCGCTTCGCCGCTCCGGGATGGCTTCCGCCCGGTCAGGACTGAGGCTTACACCAACCGCCTCATCTCTGCGCCCCTGATTCATGGCGTACTCTTTCCCATCAACGCGTTATCTGCTGTAAAATTCGATTGATACTACCATGGGCAGACATATTTTGTCAAGCCCTTTTGTGTCACCCAAAAGCCCGGCATTGAGGAAGCCGTGCCCCGGGAAGGTCTGAAGTCAAAGCCCGGCAGGGCTTTAAGATGGACCTCAGTCCTCGTAGTCGTAATCGTCGTAATCTTCCGCCTCTTCGAAGTATTCCGCAATCGTCTTGGCCTTCTTGGGGGCTTCCTTCTCGCCCTTGCTCGGGTCGGCGCCGACCACGACCTTGTCCTTATCGCGGATGATCGTGCAGCGGTTTCTGTGGATGATGCGCATCTCGACAAGCGACACCACGCCGAAAGCCACGATAAGAAGCATACCTCTGATATTCTCAAGGCTCCATACGAGCTCCTCTTTGAAAATCATATAGAGGATCGCAAGAATCAGCGAGAGCGCCGCCACGCCGCACTTGATCACCGCGCCGTTTTCCATCCGCTTGAAGGACTGATGGTACTGGCGGTTGTTGAATTCCTCTTTCAGGAATTCAAAGCGGATCATGCCAAAGGTGTAATAGAGATGCGGCAGAATGCCCAGCGTAAAGAACGCCGCGGCAAAGGTCGTCTGCATGAGCGGAGACATATCCAGCATGCCGAGCACCAGAAGCACATAGCTGATCGCAGCCAGAATGGGGAAAGCGATGCGCATACGGCGCATCATGTCCTCTTCAATCAGAAAGGCATAGACCTTGCCGTGGTATTCCAGCCTGGTACGGCGCTTGCCCTTTTCGTCAACATACTCAATCGTCTCATAGCCGTCGAAGAAATAATCATGCATGCCGGAGATCTTGCGTCCGCCGCGATGATCGTAATTGGCCATTTCCACACCTCATCTCGCCGCACATGCGGCTTTGTTAAACGCGGCACGAATGCAGCGTTTTTTTATTATGTCACGAAATTTGTTAAATTTCAACCATTCTTTTGAGAACTTTTGTGAAATAATCCGGCAGCTCGCTTTTCAGATGCACCGCCTGCCCCGTGCGCGGGTGAATGAACTTCAGCTCCCGCGCGTGGAGACATTGTCCCTCCAGCCCCTTTTCCGGCTTTTTTCGGCCATACACCATGTCGCCAAGCAGCGGATGCCCGATATGCGCCATGTGGACGCGGATCTGATGCGTGCGCCCCGTTTCCAGAATGCAGCGGATGTGCGTGTACCCGGTGTAGCGCGCAAGCACTTCCCAGTGCGTAACCGCCGCGCGGCCGCCTCGTGTGACCGCCATGCGCTTGCGATCCACGGGATGCCGCCCGATGGGCGCGTCCACGGTTCCGCTGTCCTCCCGGAAATTTCCAACCGCCACGGCCTCGTACACACGGCTGAGGCTGCGGTCCGCGAGCTGGGCGGACAGGGCCTGATGCGCCGCGTCATTCTTCGCAGCGATAAGCAGGCCGGAGGTGTCCATATCAATGCGGTGGACGATGCCCGGGCGCTTTTCGCCGCCAATGCCGGAGAGCGTGTCCCCACAATGCCACAGCAGCGCGTTGACCAGCGTGCCGTCCGGATGCCCCGGCGCGGGGTGCACGACCATGCCGCGCGGCTTGTTCACGACGATCACGTCCCCGTCCTCAAACACCACATCCAGCGGAATATCCTGCGCAACAAGCGGAACTTCCTCCGCTTCCGGCAGCGTCACGGCAAAGCTTTCTCCTGCCTGCGCGCGATAGCTTTTCGGCACGCAGACGCCGTTTTTCCGCACGCAGCCGCGCTCAATGAGCCGCACGGCGGCACTGCGGCTGAGTCCTTCGACCATATGCGCCAGGAGAGCGTCGATACGCTCGCCGCTCTCCTGTGCTGTAACTATTCTTTCTTCCATGCCCGATCAAAGATCCCGGAACTCGTTGAGGATGTCCTCCAGCGAATACTGGGGCTCTGCCACAGGTGCTTCCGGCGCTGCCGCGGGCGCTTCCGGCTTTACGGGCTCCGGCTCTGCAACGCGCACCGGTTCGGGCTCTGCCACGGGTTCCGGCTTGACCGGCTCTGCAACGGGCTGTGCCGGCTTCGCTGTGGGATACAGCTTCACATCAGCATCCTGCTCGGGTTCGGCCGCCGCGGGCTGCACCGGCTCCGGCGTCACCTCGCGCGGCGCATCTTCTTTCTGCATCCACTCCGTGAAAGGATCCTCACCGGGGCGCAGCTTGGTCATCTCCAAAAAGCTCTCATGCTCGGCAACCGGACGGCTGAAACGCGCATAGGGCGAATCCTTCTCCGCCTTCTTCTCGCGCGCGGGCTTTGCTTCGCTCCGGCGCGGGGCGCGACGCTCCTTTTCCGCAATGCGGCGTCCGCCGGACCGTGACGGAACCTCACGCACCGGCGCTTCCTCCGGCTCGGCGACATAGGCCGGCATATCCCGGCTCTCAGGTGCCGGTTCGGGCTCTGCCATGGCCACAGGCGTTTGTTCCGGCTTGGCCTTCGGTTCCGGCGCGGTCTTCGGTTCCGGCGCGGTCTTCGGCTTCGGCGCGGGCTTCGTCGTCACGCTGCCGCCGGGACCGGAACGCATAACCGCTCCCACCTCAACGCCAAAGGGTTCCTTGGTCAAGAGGATATACAGGCAGAACAGGATGCCGAAAACGGTGATGCAAATGTCCGCAAAGTTGAACACCGGAAAGCTCGGGAAAAACGAGAACTCGAACATATCCACAACATAGCCGTAGAGGCAGCGGTCGATGCCGTTGCCGAGCGCACCCGCGAGCACGACCAGCGCGGACCAGCGACCAAGCTCACCGCGGATATAGCCCTTTGCCAACACGACGATCACGAGCACGGCAAACAGCACCGTCACAATCAGGAACAGCCATCTCGCGCCGTTCCAGCTCTGCAGCAGATTGAAAGCGCTGCCGGTGTTGTGCAGATTCCGCATGCGGATCAGTCCCGGGATCAGCTCCTTCACGCCTGTGTTGAGCTCCAGATTCAGCGTCGTCCAATACTTAATTCCCTGATCGACGATCAGAAGCAGGACGCACACAATAGCATACAACATAGTTTTTCCTCCTTTGTGGGGGCTTATGCTCCCAGCACGGCCGCGCAGCGCGGGCAAAGCCCGTCTGCATTCGTCTGCGTGCTGTGCTTCCAGCAACGCGGGCACTTCTCACCCTCGGCAGTGCTCACTTCAATCTCCAGTCCGGCGCCAACCGTGACGCTAACCTGCGAAACGATGAGCAGGTCGGCAAGCTCAGAAGCGGGCATCTCCGCCAGGAACGCATCCTCTGCCGGAACGGTGAGGCAAACCTTGGCCTCCAGGCTCTTGCCGATCTTCTTTTCGGCACGTGCGCTCTCCAAAACGCCGTTGACGGCATCGCGCACTTCGATGATGCGCGCCCATTTTTCCATCTGCGCGTCATCAAGCGCGTAGGCGGCAAAGGGCTTGTGCATCTCGTTGAAGATCACGTTGCGCGCATCGTCGCATTCGGCGTGCGGCATGGCCTGCCAGATCTCGTCACAGGTGAAGGCGAGGATGGGCGCCATCACGCGGGTCAGCGTGTCCAGAATCAGATAGAGCGCGGTCTGTGCGCTGGATCGCAGCGCGCCGTCCGTCTCCTCGCAGTAGAGACGGTCCTTGATGATGTCCAGATAGAAGTTGGAAAGCTCCACAACGCAGAAATCGTTGACCGCCTTGGTAACCGCCACAAACTCATAATCGTCATAGGCCGCAAAGCACTTTTCGATCAGCGCGTTGAGCCGCGTCAGCGCCCACTTGTCCAGCTCCTGCATCTCCTCCGGAGGCGTGAGCCGGTTGGGATCAAAGCCCGCGAGGTTGCCCAGGCAATAGCGCGCGGTGTTGCGGAACTTCAGGTAATTTTGCGAAAGCTGCTTGAAAATGGCATCGGAGCAGCGGACATCGGCATGATAATCCGCACTGGCCGCCCAAAGGCGCAGCAGATCCGCGCCGTATTTCTTGATGATCTCGTTGGGATCCATGCCGTTGCCGAGGGACTTGTGCATAGCTTTGCCCTCGCCGTCCACCGTCCAGCCGTGGGTGAGGCAGACCTTGAACGGAGCACCCTTGCCGAGCGCGCCAACGGCGGTGAGCAGGCTGGACTGGAACCAGCCGCGGTACTGGTCGAGACCCTCGATGTACATCGTGGCCGGCCAGAAACCCTCCGTGCGCTGCATGGAGGCAAAGTGCGTAGAGCCGGAGTCAAACCAGCCGTCAAGCGTGTCTTCCTCCTGCGTGAAGCCGTGATCGCAGCCGCAGTGGGGGCAGGTGAAGCCCTCGGGCAGGATCTCGGAAGCGGACTTCTCGAACCAGGCGTTGGAGCCCTCTTTCGCAAACAGGGCAGACACGCGCTCGATCGTCTCGTCCGTGCAGATGGGCTTTCCGCAATCCGGGCAATAGAACACCGGGATCGGCAGGCCCCATTTGCGCTGACGGGAAATGCACCAGTCGCTGCGCTCGCGGATCATGGATTTCATCCGCTCGATGCCCCAGCCGGGCAGCCAGCGCACATCGTCGCAGGCGGCGCAGGCTTCCTCCTTAAACGCATCCACGGAGCAGAACCACTGCGGCGTGGCGCGGAAGATGATGGGACCCTTGCATCGCCAGCAGTGCGGATAGCTGTGGATAATGTCCTCCGAAGCCAAAAGCATGCCGCTCTCTCGCATATCCGCGAGGATGACGGGGTTGCTCTCCTCGGTCTTCAGTCCGGCATACTTGCCGGCATATTCGGTGTGGCGGCCGCGGTCATCCACCGGCACGACCATCTCCATGCCGTAGCGGCGGCAGGTCTGATAGTCGTCCGCGCCAAAGCCGGGCGCGGTGTGGACGCAGCCGGTACCGCTGTCCATCGTAACGTAGTCAGCCAGCACGAGGCGGCTGGTCTTGTCCAGGAAGGGATGGCGGGCAAGCATGTTCTCAAAGAACGCGCCCTCGTGCTTTTCCAGGATCTCCCATCCTTCGATGCCGGCGACGCCCATCACCTTCTCCGCGCGCGCCTCCGCCATGATATACAGCTCGCCGTTCGGCGCCTTGATGATCGCATAGCTCTCCTGCGGGTTGAGCGCGATGGCAAGGTTGCCGGGCAGCGTCCAGATCGTCGTTGTCCAGATCACAAAATAAAGCTTGCTGTGGTCAATATGGCCCAGCTTGCCCTGATCGTCGTGCATGGGGAATTTGACGTACACGGTCGTGCAGGGATCGTCCTGATACTCGATCTCCGCCTCGGCCAGCGCCGTCTCATCCTTCGGGCACCAGTACACGGGCTTGAGGCCCTTGTAGATATAGCCCTTCTTATACATCGCGCCAAAGATCTTAACCTCCTCGGCCTCGAAGCCCGGGTCCATCGTCTTGTAGGGGTGCTCCCAGTCGCCGATGACGCCCATACGCTTAAAGCCGGCACGCTGCACGTCAATATAATGATCGGCAAAGGCCTGGCAGGCAGAGCGGAACTCCGGAACGCTCATCGCCTTGTGGTTGAGCTTGTTTTTCTTGATGATGGCGCTCTCGATGGGCATGCCGTGGTTATCCCAGCCCGGAACATAGGGCGTGTAATAACCGCGCATGGCGTGGGTGCGCACGATAAAGTCCTTCAGGGACTTGTTCAGCGCATGACCCATGTGCAGATCGCCGTTGGAAAACGGAGGTCCGTCGTGCAGGGAAAACAGGGGTTTTCCCTCGTTCTTCTTGAGCAGTTCGCCATAGACATCCTGCGCCTCCCAGCGGGCGAGCATCTCCGGCTCACGCGTCGGCAAGGCCGCGCGCATGGGAAAATCGGTCTTCGGCAGATTGACTGTGGCGTTAAAATCCTGTGCCATTGTATCTGTTCTCCTATCTTGGTGGCAAAGTGCCGATTACAAAAAAACGCGCTGAGGATGCCGCATCCCCGCGAAAGGCAGGGCACACGGCATCCACAGGGCTTTACTGAACCTGTTTCGGCGGCAGACTCATGTCGCCGCGGTAAACCTTAAAAATCAAAGAAACGGGTGGGCTCGTCCGTGGAATCGGCAATGCCGCCACGCACGATTTCGGGCATCACGTCCAGCTCCGGCTCGTCCGCGAGCTTGGCAACACTGTCTTCAATGCTGCGCACGGTGTCCCAGCCGCTGTTCTCAGCCGGCGCTGCGGGCTTGACTTCCGGCTTCTCTTCTGCGACAGGGAGTCCCTCGCTGATCGCGGTGAACAGCTCCAGCTGGCGGGCGCACAGCAGGCGCATCCGCTCGATGTACTCGCTGCTGCTCTTCTTGGCCTCGCTGAGCTTGCCCTCTTCGATCGCAACCTCGGTCTGCGCATCGCGCACCATGGCTGCGGCCTTCTCCTCTGCGTCACGCAGCATGGCAGTGGCCTTTTCCTCCGCCTCACGCAGCATAGCAGTGCTGTTCTTCTTGGCTTCGGCAAGCTGCTCATCGCTCATCTTCTGCGCGGCGAGAATGGCGCGGCGCATACCGTCCTCCGTGGCGCGGTATTCCTCGATTTTCTCCACGAGGACCTTCATCTTGCCCTTGAGCACGGCGTTTTCGTTATGCAGAGCGGTATAGTCGGCCGCGATCGCATCCAGAAAATCATCCACTCCGGCCATATCATAGCCACCGAACATGGCTCTTTCAAAAGTCTTCTCGCGCAGTTCCTGCGGTGTCAGCATATCCCACACAACCCTTTCGTATTATTCTAATATCTGTCTTCTTCCGGATTCTTCTCTCTGTATCCGGTGCTTAAAAATACACGCCGCTGTTTTCCAGCTCGTCGATCAAATCGCCCATCAAATCCACGTTGTAGGGCGTGATGAGATAGGTGCTGTTGGCGATCTTCTTGATCTTTCCGTCCTGCGCATAGGCAACGCCGGAGAGGAAGTCGATCAAACGGCGGGCAATTTCCTTCTGCGTCTGTTCCAGGTTCATCACAACCGTGCGCTTCTCGCGCAGATGATCCGCGATCTCCGCTGCAAGCTCAAAGCGCTCGGGCTTAACCAGCACAACCTGCACCTGCGTCGTCGCCGCGATGTTAACAACCTTATTCCCGCGCGCGGGGCTTGCGCTCGGCGCGCTCACCGCCTCAGGCTCAAAGCTCTGCGAAAAGGGATTCGTCCGCGCTCCGTCCTTCGGCTTCGGCGCTTCCGCAACCGGCTCCTCGTCTTCAAATTCGTCCTCATCAAAGGGTCGAGTCAGTTTTTTCAACTCATCCAGAAAACCCATAATATCCCTCCATAACTCGCGTTGCCGCGTCTGCTGTCAGGCATAGTTTCGCGCGCCGAAGACAGCCGTGCCGATGCGAACCATGTTCGACCCTTCCTGCACAGCCTGCAGATAGTCTGCACTCATGCCCATGGACAGAAAATCCATACTGATATTATCGTATTTTTTTCCGCTAATGTCAACAAAAAGCTTATACATTGCGGAAAAATAGCGCCTGCTTTCATCCTTTTGCGTACAAATCGGCGGAATTGTCATCAATCCGCGCACGCAAAGCTGTTTTTTTCCCGCCGCGATTTCCAGCAGCGCGGGCAGAGCCTCCGGCGCCACGCCGGATTTCGCCGCCTCGCCGCCGATGTTGACCTCCAGCAAAATGTCCTGCCGGATGCCGAGCGCCGCTGCGCGGCGGTCAATGAGTTCGAGCAGCTCTTCGCTGTCCACGCTTTGAATCAGGTCGCAGCGCCCAACGACACTTTTGACCTTATTGCGCTGCAAATGCCCGATAAAATGCTTCTGCACGCCGGCATATGCCCCGAGCGCGTCCTTTTCCAACAGCTCCTGCACCCGATTCTCGCCGCAGGCATCCACGCCCGCCGCGATCGCCTCGCGCACGGCATCGACGCCGTTCATCTTCGAGGCCGCAACCAGGAAAACGCCCGGCGGGAGCTCGGTGCGGATGCGCTGCACGTTTTCCCCGATGGACATATCTCTCACTCCATGATCTTCCCGTCGTGCAGCTCCTTGGCGCTGACAATGATCTCATTGCCGCTGCGCAGCATGCTGCCGATGGGGCCGGGTTCCGCAAGATAGAAACTCTCCGTCTCCCAGACGATCTCAATATATTTCTTCTCCACCTGCACGCCGGTGAGCGTGTACAGGTAATGGAGCGTTTCGCCCGCCTCGTTCGTCTCCGTATACACAGCTTCCTTCGGCACGCGAATGCCGCTGTGTTCTTCCGTGACAAGCGTGGCCGAGACGATGCGCATGGAGAGCGTTTCCGTAAGCGCACGGTCGCAGGAAAGCACCAGCACGCGGCAACCGTCCTCCTCACGCCCGACGTCCTCAATGCGCGCGGTGAGCGGCTCGTTATAATAGCGCCCCAACTCCAGCGTAACGCGCGCGCCGCGTTGCAGCGCGTTCGCGCGCTGCGCATAGTCGTCTGAATCGATCTGCGCTGCGAAATACCAGCAGTTCGAGCTTACAATCTTGCTGAAGGTGCCCTCTGTCTGCTCCTGCGGGTTGTCGATCATCTCCTGCAGCCGCGCCGCGGTAAGGCTTTTCATCTCGTCCGGGCGCAGCATCTCATATCCGTCAAGCTGCGTTGTGAAAATGCCGCTTGACGGCGCGGAGATCGGCTTCGTGTCGCCCTTCGCACTCTGCTGCAGCTTTTCAAGCTCGGCGCGCATAATCAGCAGGTCGCCCGCCGTTGCGTTTTCCGCATCCGTACTAAACAGCAACGAACGCAGACTCATGCTGTTTTCTTCCGCCGCCTGTATCTCGTGGCGCGCCACCGCGGTGGCAAGGCCGGCCGAGGCGTTCTCCAGCGCCTCGCTGCGCGCTGTCAGCTCCTCGGCGCTCACAAGACCGCTGAGCAGGCGCTCCGTCTGCCGGATCTCCAGCTCCAGCTCGCGGATGCGCTCTGCGCGGCTGGCAGCCTCCTCGCCATTGTAGGTCACGGCAACGGCGCTGTCCTTGCCGACGCGCTTGCCCTCCGCAACAGAAAGGCTCCTGTACTGCGCCTGGCTGCGCAGCACCGTCTCCTCCCGCACAACGATGCCACTAATCTGCGTCTCGGTGCGCACCGTTGTCTGCACGGCGGGCGCGGTGATCACCGGCGCGTGGACGGCGCGGACGAAGTATATGCCCAGATATGCCGCGAGCGCCAAAAAAATGCACAGCGCCGCGATTTTTGTGATCAAATCTGTCTTTTTCATATCTTTCTCTGTTTGCCGCCGAGTCTTGCTCCCGCGGCGTTTCCGGCCGGAATCCGGCCGCTTATGTACCCAAGCCCAGCTCGATCGGGCGGATCGGCACAACCGTTGAAATCGCGTGTTTATAGATCATCTGCTGCTTGCCGTCGCTGTCGAGCATCACGACAAAACTGTCAAACCCGAGCACGACGCCGCGCAGCTGAAATCCGTTGACGAGAAACACCGTCACCGGCATTTTCTCCCGTCTCGCGTTGTTAAGAAAACCGTCCTGTAAATTGATGAGCTTTTGCATCTTTCTCTCCCTTTCGGGACGCGGGCGGCTGTGCAAAAACGGCAGAAAACTCGCTTTTTCGGCTTCTTGCTCTTTTCCGTACAGTATAGTATATCACAGCTTTTCCGCGCCGTAAAATAGTTTTTCTCCGAACTGATCGAAGTCAGGCCTATTTTACCGCGCAGTGCACAATAAATCTGTCGAAAAAAGCACGCCCTGTGCGATGTCCGGCTCGTTTTCCCAAACCAGCCAATGCAGCTCTTTGTCGCGCCGCAGCCATGTCAGCTGCCGCTTGGCGTAGCGCCGGGAATTGCGCTTGACGGCCTCGATTGCCTCCTCGGCGCTGCATTCTCCCGCAATGCAGGCCGCAACCTCCTTATAGCCGATGGCCTGCATGGCCGTGCTCTCGCCCGGCACGCCGGAATCGAGCAGCGCGCGCACCTCGTCAAAAAGTCCGCGCTTAAGCATCTCGTCCACACGCCGGTCAATGCGCGCATACAGCGCCTCCCGCTCAGCAAAACTCAGCGCGATGCGCAGGCTTGTATAGCGCGGCGGCAGGGCGCGGGTCTCGGCATCGTGCTGCGTGATGGTCTTGCCGGTGAGATAATAAATCTCCATCGCGCGGACAATGCGCCGCTTGTCCTGTGTCTGCAAAAGCGCTGCCCGTTCCGGGTCAAATTCGGCCAACCGCCGGCGCATTTCCTCCCCACCGAGTGCGTCATACTCCGCACCGAGCTTTTCACGCAGCGCACCGTCACCCCGCTCGGCAAAACTGCGGGAAGAGAGCAGCGAATCGATATAAAGCCCCGTGCCGCCCACCAGAATGGGCACTTTCCCGCGCGCGAGCACATCGTCCACGCAGCGGGACGCCTCCTCAACGTAGCGCGACACGGAATAGTCCTCGTCCGGCTCGGCAACGGAGAGCATATGGTGCGGCACGCCGCGCAGCTCCTCTATCGCAGGCTTGGCCGTGCCGATATCCATGCGGCGGTAAATCTGCATGGAGTCCGCGGAGATTACCTCACCACCGATGGCAAGGGCAAGCTCCACACCGAGCGCCGTTTTGCCCGTGGCGGTCGGCCCGGTGAGCACGATGACCTGCGGCGCGTCCTGCGTCCGCGCCCCGTTCTTTTGTGTATTCAAACCGCTCATCCTCTCACCTCTGAAAAACGTTCTTGCCTTTCCGCCTTCCTTTGTGTTAGAATAAACCGACTCTATTCTTTTCATGGGAGGGCCATTTTCATGCTTGTGAAAATCTCTGCGGACAGCACTTGCGATCTCTCTCCGGAACTGATCGCCGCACATCAGATTGCAATCATACCGCTTTGCGTAATCAAGGGCGGCGACGCCTACCAGGACGGCATTGAGATCACGCCGCAGGATATTTATGACTATTTTGACAGCGGCAAGGGCGTATGCAGCACCTCCGCCGTCAGCGTCGGCGAATATATGGATTTCTTTTCCGAGCAGCTCAAAAGCGCGGATGCGCTTGTCCATCTCACAATCAGCAGCGACATGAGCTCCTGCTATCAGAACGCGCTGCAGGCCGCGGAGGAATTTCCGGGCCGCGTGTTCCCCGTGGACGCGCGCAACCTCTCCACCGGCATCGGCCATCTGGTGCTGACCGGCTGTGAGCTCGCCGCGCAGGGCATGGAAGCCGAAAAGATTGCGGAAACGCTTGTCCTGCAGCGTGAAAAGCTCGACGTCAGCTTCATTTTGGACACGCTGAGCTATCTGCACAAGGGTGGCCGCTGCTCCGGCGTTGCGGCGCTGGGCGCAAACCTTCTGCAGCTCAAGCCCTGCATCGAGGTTGTGAACGGAAAAATGCAGGTCGGCAAAAAGTTCCGCGGGGGCACGCTCAAATGCGAGCTGGCTTATGTACAAAGCCGCCTTGCCAACCGGGATGATCTGGATTACCGCCGCATTTTTATCACACACTCCGGCCTGCCGGACGCTTCCGTGGAGGCGCTGCGCGAGGCCGTGCAGCAAACCGGCCCGTGGGAGGAGATCCTCGTCACCAAAGCCGGCAGCACGATCGCCTGCCACTGCGGCCCGGGCTGCATCGGTGTGCTGTTCTATCGCAAGTAAATACAGGTAAGTCTGCAATACTTATGGGGGAGCGCCCGTCGGCGCTCCCCTTATTTTATTCTGTTTCCTCTTCGTTTGCGCAAACATCCGTGCGCGCAAATTCCCGCACTCTGCCCCATAGCTCCGGCCGCAGGACGGCCTCGATTTCAATGCCGTTGTCCCGATATTCCGTGCGCAGAACCTTCGCCTCGCGGTGGAGCATTTCCAGCGCGCCCGCCCGGTCATAGGGCAGCAGGAGCGTGGCTCGTTTTTGCCGCCTGCCGAGCTCCTTTTGAATGGCCTCGAGCAGCTCTGCCGTGCCCTCGCCGGTTCGCGCCGAGATGCACACCGTCCGCTCGCCGCGCGGCAGCTCGCCAAAACAGGCGTCGCACTTGTTGAACACGCGGATGCAGGGCGTCTGCTCCGCGCCAAGCTGCACGATGAGCTTCTCCACAACCTCCGCCTGCTCCATCCAGTCGGGATTGGACAGGTCAATCACGTGCAGCAGCAAATCGGCATATTCCAGCTCCTCCAGCGTCGCCTTGAAGGCCTCCACCAGATGATGCGGCAGCTTGCGGATAAAGCCGACCGTGTCGGACAAAAGCACCTGCTGCATCTCATCGAGCTTGAGCATCCGCGTTGTGGTGTCCAGCGTGTCAAACAGCCGGTTATTGGCCGGGATGTCCGAATCCGTCAGGCAGTTGAGCAGCGTGGATTTTCCCGCATTGGTGTAGCCGACAAGCGCCACAACCGGCACGGCATTCTTCTCGCGGCGGCGGCGCTGCGTTGCGCGCACGCGGCGCACCTCAGCAAGTTCCTCTTTGAGCTTGCTGATCTTGCGCCCGATGTGGCGGCGGTCAGACTCCAGCTGCGTTTCGCCGGGTCCGCGGGTGCCGATGGCGCCCTCCTGCCGTTCCAGATGCTTCCACATGCCGATCAGCCGCGGCAGCAGATATTGATACTGCGCAAGCTCCACCTGCAGCTTGCCCTCACGCGTGCGGGCGCGCTGGGCAAAGATGTCGAGAATCAATCCGCTGCGGTCGAGCACCTTGACGCCCAGCTCCTCTGCCAGCACACGCATCTGCGAGGGGGAGAGCTCGTTGTCAAAAACGGCGAAATCGCATTCCGTCGCCTCGATGAGTTCCTTCATCTCCTGCACCTTGCCCTCGCCAAGAAAACTGCGGGCATCGGGCGTCGGGCGGTTTTGCAGCACGGTCGCAACGACCTGGCCGCCCGCCGTTTCCACCAGCGCGCGCAACTCTTCCATGCTCTGCTCGGTGCTGCGTTCCTTTTCGTCAAAGCTGGCAGCGGAAAGTCCCGCCAAAATTGCCCGCTCGACTTTTAGTTCTTTCGTGTTGATCGAAATCAGTCCTCTTTCACCAAAACCTCGACGATTTCGCCGACATAAATTCTGTGGTAATCCTTCTCGGGGTAAACCGCGCGCACGCGCTCATCGAGGATGCACTTGTCCTCCATATCCTGCACGTAGAGCTTTTTGCACACGAGCACAAAGCGCGCCTGCTCATAATAGGGCGCATCCCCCGCAGCATAAGCCGTTGTGAAGCCGCAGGCCGCCGCCTTGTCCATATCCCGTCCGCTCTTGGTGCCCATGAGCAGCATCTGCTCGCGGTATTTGGGGTCAAAGGCGCTGAGCGTAAAGTAGTCGCTCTTCTCCGTGAAATCATAGGTGTAGCGCTGCGGGCGCACATAGCAGGTCGCAACCGGCAGCTGCCATATGACGCCCATTCCGCCCCAGCCGACAGTCATGGCGTTGCTCGCCTGCCTGTCACCGGCAGCCAAAAGCATCCATTCCTCTTTCAAAACGCGAATCATGTTCTCGCTCAGTTCCTGCGGCGCAATCTTCCGAAACGACATATTCAGCACATCCTTTCTCTGCATTTCATTTATATCCTGATTTTATTATTATATCGCACCAACGCGTAGTTTGACAATATGTTCTTGCCGCACGAAAACGTGGCCTTTCTCTCTTCGGATGCAAAAAACGCAGGGCAGATCGCGATTTCCGTCGCGCATCCTCGCCCCGCGTTATTTTTCTCCGCCCTGTGTGCCCGAAAGACCTTCCCAGACCTCGACCCTGTCCCCGCACACAAAATATGCACGCACCGCCAAACGCGCCATGCTCACATCCGAATTGGAGTCCGAATAGAATTCATCGACCACGGCGTCGGGATATTTCTCCCGGAAAAGCAGCGGCTTTTCATTCCCTCGGCAGTTGCGTCCGCTGATTTCGCCGCTGATTCCGTCCACCTCCGTGGCGATCAGCGAAACGCCCAGCTCTGCGCAGATCGGGCACAGCAGAAACTCCGGCGAAGCCGAGATGATCACGTCATCCGCCCGCTTCTGCGCCAGGTACCAGCCCTTAAGCTTGTGCCGGTGTTCGTCCCAGAAGCGCGCCACCACGTCGGGCAAATTCTGCACGCCGCGCAGGTAAGCAAGGAAAAAACTCTTATACCGTGTGCTCGCGCGACCGCTTGCCTGATAGCCGATCAGCCCCCAAAGCTGTTTCGGCCAAAAGCGCATCAGACGCAGATCACTTCGCAGACAGAAGCGATAGAAATCCATCGAGCTGTCCCCGTCATAAATTGTCTTGTCAAAATCGTATACGTTCATAAAACAAGCTGTTGCTTTATATGCCAAAAAGACCTACAGCCCGGGCAGGTGCGGGCAAGAAAACACAGGTCGAAAAAGGCCCTGCAAACCCCGTTGTTTTCTTAACCGAAACCGCCTTTTATATGCGGTCTTTTTATTTTTCCTGCAAATAACTCTTTTCCAGCGCCTTTGCGAAAGCCGCAACGGCGGGATTCTCGTGGTCCTCGTGCCAGAAGCAGCGCAGCTCCTCCGTGCGTCCGACAGGGAAGCACTTCAGGTCGCTGTGCAGGCTCATCAGGCTGAGCATCGTGGACACCAGCACGCCCTGTCCGAACTCCGCGGCCATATAGGCCGATTCGAGGTTGGGCGAAATGATAATGTCCGAGGGGGTGAAGCCGAGCTCGCGGCACTGCATCCGTGCGCGGTGCTTGCTGTCCGAAAGCCGCTCCCGGCTCGCCGCCGCTTTGATGAAAGGCTCGCAGCGGAAATCGTCCACCGTTGCGTTTTCATCCTTCGCCTTCGGATTTTCGGGCGACACGAGCAGCACCAAAGGCGTATCGAGCGCCTTCATGCTCATGATCCCCGGCCCCTTGGGCGCGAATTCCTTATAGGTGATGATCAGGTCGAGCTTCCGGCAATAAAACATCTCGTTGAGCTCGAACTGCGGATGCTTTTCAATGACAAAATGCAGTTTGGGATTATCCGCGCGCACCATGCGCAGGGCATTGCTCACGCCGGAGGAGATCTCCAGCCATTCCAGATGCCCGATGAGCAGCGAGCCGTTGACATTGTCGTAATACTGCCGCGTCTGCTCGGTCACGGCGGCGAATTCCTCGTCCATGCGGCTGAAAAAGGTATAGTAGCTCTTGCCGGCCTGCGTGAGCATCACATAATGCCGGGTGCGGATGAAGAGCTTGAAGCCCAGATCCTCCTCCAGCTTCGCGATGTATTTGCTGACCGACTGCTGCGTCATATACATCTGCCGCGCGGTCTCTGTGAAATTGAGGGTCTTTGCCAATGTCAGAAAACAGCGGATCGCAGTCTCGTTGATCATAGTGCTCCTTCCGTGCTGCGCCGAAGGCACAGCACCGGGGGTTTTGGTGGAGCCGCCCCGCCGGATTCTCCGGCAGGGCGGCAAAAGTCAGTTTATATTACGCAGAACTCAGGCTTTCTGCGCCGCGATTTCGGCCAGTTCCTTCTTGGTGGCGTTCCGCTCCGCGAGTTCCTCAGCGGTGGGCTTGAAGATCAGGCTGAAGATAATGGAGCCGATCACTGCCACGGCAGCGGCAGCATAGGTCTCAGACACGCCGGAGATCAGATAGGAACCCCGGATGAGCTTGATGGCGACCCAGCCGACAGCCACAGCGCCCGTGCACCACATCGTGCAGATCGCCGCCTTGGAGGATGCAAACTTGGTGTAGATACCAAAGAGCACGATGATGAAGATGGCGCCGCGCAGGGAATAGGCGGCGTACACCAGGTCCAGAATGGCGGAGGCGTTGACCAGCGCAATGGCGGCCACGCAGCAGATGACGCCGGAAATGGCGGTGGTGATGCGGCCCATGAAGAGCACCTGCTTGTCAGTGGCGTCCTTCTTGAACACACCCTGATACAGGTCCTTGGTAAACATGGTGCCTGCGGACAGGATGATGGGGGAAACGGTGGAGAGGATCGCGGCCAGGATGGAGGCCAGGATCAGACCGCCGGCCCAGCTGGGCATGGACTCATGCATCATCAGCGCATAGAGCGCATCCTTGCCGAACTTGGCAACGCTCATGCCTTCGGGCACGAGGATGGCACCGTTCTGCACCATGACTCTGGAAGCCATACCGAGCAGCGCGGTGAAGAAGCCGAAGGGCGCAACCACCAGAGCGGTGATGATGCAGGCCTTCTTGGCAGTGGGCACGTCCTTGGAGGCGAGGACAGGCTGGATGCCGGCCTGCGCGGTGCAGGCACCGAACAGGGAGGCGATGATCCAGGAGCTGACCTTGCTGCCGCCGATGGTGAACATACCGAAGTAATTCGTGTTGTCCGCGCCGGTAGCCACAGCCTCGGCTTCCACAGCGTGGATGCCGTCCATGAACTTATCCCAGCCGCCAATGGCCTTGAGCGCCATGAACACACCCAGGATGACACCGCCGTACATGACGATCAGGTGGAGCGTGTTCGTGGAGGCAACGGCCTTCATGCCGCCTGCCAGGGTGTAAACAATGAAGATGATGGCAAAGACAATACAGGTAACCCTGAAGTCAATGCCCAGCAGGTTCTGACCCAGCTTACCTGCAGCGACCATCTGAGACAGGCCGACAGCCAGCATAACGAAGATCAGCAGGCAGGAGGAAACGGTGCGGGCCTTCTTGCCAAAGAAGCGCTCAATGATGCCGGGGACGGTGACGCTGCCGAGGCTGCGGTACAGCTTGGCAAAGCACAGACCCAGGAACATGGTGCCGATGGCGTTGGCGATGGTATACCACGCGCCGGAAATACCGTAGTTATAGCCGTATTCCGAAACGCCCGTGGTGGCAGTGCCGCCCAGCCACTCACCGGTGGAGGCGCAAACGATGGCAATAATACCCATCTGCACGCCGACGAAGGAGGCAGAGCCCTTGCTCTTGCGGCCGGAAAGAACGCCGATGAGCACGGTCACCGCAAAATAGGCGATGATGATAATTGTCTGAACCAATTTCTTATGCCTCCCGGAATTATGCCATGCAGCCGATATGCTCGGGGATGATGAGGTCCGCGCCGGTCTTGGCGACGACTTCCTCAACCGTCACGTCGGGAGCGAGCTCCTCAAGCACAAGGCCGGCCTCGGTGTGATGGAGCACGCACAGCTCCGTCACAATGTAGGACACCTGTCCCGCCGCGGTGAGCGGCAGGGTGCACTTCTTCACGATTTTCGGGTTGCCCTTCTTGTCGCAATGATCGGTCATAATGATGACCATCTTCGCGCCGGAGACGAGGTCCATCGCGCCGCCCATGCCGGCGCAGGTCTTACCGGGCACCATCCAGTTGGCGAGGTTGCCTTCCTGGTCCACTTCGTAAGCGCCGAGCACGGAGAAATCCACGTGTCCGCCGCGGATATAGCCGAAGGAGGTGAAGCTGTCAAAGCAGGCGCCGCCGAGGCGGAGTCCGCAAGGCGTGCCGGAAGCATCGACCATGTCCGGATCGACAACACCGTCGTTCGGAGCGCCGACCAGACCGACAGCACCGTTTTCGGTGTCGATCCAAACGTCCACGCCCTCGGGGAGGTAGTTCAGGCACTGTGTCGGCATGCCGATGCCGAGGTTAACGACTGCGCCGTCCTGGAAGAAGCGCGCGGTGCGGCTGGCGATCAAATCTCTACCCTTAAGCATCTGCGTCCTCCTTTCTGGCCTGCACGATCATGTCCACGAGCATGCCGGGCGTCATGATGATGTCCGGATCGAGCTCGCCGACTTCGACGATCTCCTCTGCCTCGAGGATAACGGTGTCAGCGCAGGTCGCAATGATCTGGTTGAAGTTTCTTGCGGTGCGGTGATAGATCGCGTTTCCGGCGCGATCCGCCTTGTAGGCGTGAACGATCGCGACTTCCGCGCGCAGCGGCAGCTCGAGAATGAAGCGCTTGCCCTTTCTCGGCTCATCGCTCTTCACGAACTTGAACTCGCCCTTTTCATCATCCCACTCGAGGAGCTGCTTGCCCTCTTCCATCGGGGTGCCGACACCCGTCGGGGTCAGAACGCCGCCAATGCCCGCGCCGCCGGCGCGGATACGCTCGCAGAAGGTGCCCTGCGGGCTGAACGTTACTTCCAGCTCACCGTTGACCACTTTTTCCACGGTCTCGGTGTTGCTGCCGATATGGGTGCAGGTGATGTGCTCAATGACGCCGGCGTGCACCAGCTTGCCGATGCCCTTGCCCTTCACGCTGGTGTTGTTCGACAGGATCTTGAGGTTCTTGCATCCCTTGTCCAAAATACCCTGAATGAGGGTCTGCGGGACGCCGCAGTTGACAAAGCCGGGAATCGCGATGGTCATGCCGTCATGCAGCTGCTCCATCGCCTTTTCCAGCGAGACTACCTTGTCCTTCATGTCTGAAAAATTCTTCCTTTCTTGTTTTCACCCCGCGGAGGGAGGCGCAGTCGTCTCCCTTCGCGGGGTCTGGCGATTTACTCAGCCTTGAAGGTGACTTCGTTGGTCACCTCGTCGCGCAGGCAGTTGCGCTTGATGCCGAGGATCTCGCGAGCCTCGTCCGCAGTGGCGATCTCGCGGCCGGCGAGCTTTGCAAGCTGCACGGCGCGCTCGACGAGACGGACGTTCGTTGCGATGTCCTTGCTGCCATCCGGGTTCTTGCCGAAGAGGATGTTGTCCTCCAGGCCGACGCGCAGGCCGTCGCAGCCGAGCGCGAGGCCGGCGAGCATCATGGGCATGTGCGCCTTGCCGATGCCGGAGACGGACCAGGTCGCGCCCTTGGGCAGTTTGCCCACGAGGAAGGCGAGGTTCTCGGTCGTGCCGGGCATGGAACCGCCGACACCCATGATGAACTGGATGTGCGGGGGCTGCGGAATGTTCCACTTGTTGACGTAGTACATCACGCTGTCGATGTGACCGGTGTCAAAGACCTCAAACTCAGGCTTGACGTCGTACTTGACGACTTCCTGGCTGAGCAGGTTGAGGAAGCGGGGGCTGTTCTCGAAGATGTAGCTGTTGGCCCAGTTGATGGTGTTCGGGTCAAAGGAGCACATCTCGGGACGCAGCGCGCCCAGATGCTGCAGACGCTTGTAGTCATCGTACTCGCCGCCGGAGGTGGTGAGGTTGATGATGATGTCCACGCCGGCCTGCTTGCAGGCCTCGCGGGTCATTTCGACCGCTTCGGTGAAGGCCTTGAGGCTCATGGACTTGTAGCCGATCTGCATAACGCCGTCGACCAGCTTATCCTCGCGGACATGGATGTGTGCAATGGAGGCGCCCGCCTTGGCGCACTCGACGATCTGCTCCGCGAGCTCGGCCGCGGTGTAGGGCACGGTGGGTGCCTGATCCTTCTTGGTTCCGGCGCCGCAGAGGCAGACCTGGATCATAATCTTGTTGGACTTAGCCATAGTTCTCTCTTATCCTTTCAGCGCAGATGACTCACACGGGGTCGTCCATGAATTTTTTCGCAACTTTGAAGATCTCAAACAGCTGCTTGTCGCGCTTGATTTTGAGCTCTTCGATGTCCACGTCGGAGTAATCGTAGAAGCCGCGGCCGGTCTTGATGCCCAGCTCGCCGCGTTCCACATGCTCCGCCAGCGTGCGCGGCATCTCATCGCCGTGCTCGGGCATCGTGTAGCTGCGGTTCTTGTAGTTGTTGGCCGTCATGTCCAGGCCGCCGAAGTCGGCGCGCTTGAGCAGGCCGAGCACGACCGCGCGCGGGACGAAGGAGGCCTTCGCGGCCAGGTCGATCGCCTCAGCGTCGCAATAGCCGTTGTCGAGCAGATAGAAAACCTCGCGGTTGAGGCACTGCTGCAGACGGTTGACGATGTAGCCCTTAATGAACTTCTTCATATACACCGCCGTCTTGCCGCACTTTTTCAGCAGCTCGATGGCGACGTCCGCGTACTCCTGCGGGGCCTGCTCGCTCTTGACGACCTCGACCAGCGGGATGACGTGCGGAGGGGCATACCAGTGGCAGATGATCTGCTGGGGCAGCAGCTTCTCCGGGATGATCTCAAAAATGTTGAGCGCAGAGGTGTTGGAGGCGATGATCACGTCCTCCGGCACGATCTCGGCGAGCTGGGCATACAGCTCCTGCTTCGCCTCGGCCTTCTCCACGATGGTCTCCTGGATGAAGTCCGCGCCGGCGACGCACTCCTCAACCGTCAGCGCGAAGCTGATGCGGTTAAAGATGGCCTCTTTCGGCTCGGCGAGCATATCCTCGGCCTCAAAAGTGTCCAGCTGCGTGCGCAGAGAGGCGATTGCCTTCTCGCGGGTGGCTTCGCTGCGCGTCCACATGGTGACGGTGCAGCCGCCCATAGCGTAGATCTGGGCGATGCCGGGACCCATGGTCCCGGCGCCCAGAACGGCTACCTTTTTGATATCGTCGATGGTTTTCATAGCTTAGAAGGAACCCTCTTCCCAGGCAACGAGACGGACCATGCCGCCGTCGGCCGCTTCGCAGCGGAACGGGAGCGCCGCGATGATCATGCGCTTACCGGTGACAGCGTCGATGTCGCCGCCGGCGTTCTCAACCGCCATCAGGCCGTGCTGCGCAAACAGACGGTGGCAGGGCTCGTAGTCCGGATAATCGACGTCGAGGTCGCGGCCGGTGGCAGCCTTGTAGTTGTTCCACAGCCAGGGCATCTGCTCCTTGTTCGGGCAGTGCCACACGGGGGAGTCGGAAGCGCCGTAGGTGCCGGCGATGGCCTTGATCTTCTTCTCGTACATCAGCCAGTAGGCCAGCTCGGGGCCGTTGCCGGGATAGTAGTTGAAGTACTTATCGTTGTTGATTCTCCAGTAACGATGGAAGCCGGTGTTCAGCACGACGAAGTCGTTCGGGCGGATCTCCAGACCGTCCTTATCCAGCGCCTTCTGCACGTCCTCGGGAGTGATGATGTGCCAGATGGCACCCTTCTTCTCGCCCGGGATCTCCGCGTAGGGGCCCATCTTGGCGGGGTCGCCGCCGGCGGCGTTGAAGGCAGCCTCGAACTCGTCATACATCCAGGTCAGGTCGACGATGACGCCGGTGCCGATGGCATGCTCCAGGGGCATCTCGGCGAGGGTGTAGCCGTAGCGGGCGCGGTCGACTTCTTCCTCATGCAGGGTGTGGTTCGGCGCGTCGCAGTGCGTGGCGGCATGCAGGGTGCCGGTGTAGGTGTTGGTGCGCTTGTGGAAACGCTCAAGATACTGGCCGCGGGGGAACTGCAGGTCAGCACGGGCGCCCGGGAAGGGCCACAGGGGAGTGTCCCAGCCCCAGGGCTGGCTCAGGTCCCAGATCTTCGTCATTTTTTCGGTTTCAAGATAAAGTTTGTCCTTAGGCAGCGGCATGTACGCCATGGTAATTTCCTCCTGATTTTTAATTTATTTATTTCGGATTGCGTTTTGTTCTCCGTTTAGCTATAATGGAAACGATAAACAGCTGTAAAAAAACAGTGCGAAAGGGGATCAAACGATGCGATACAGGATCGGCAACGTGGCGCGTATACTCGGCATTTCTCGGGATCTCCTGCGGTATTATGAAAAAAAGGGCGTTGTCCATCCGCAGAAAGACAAGGTCAACGACTACCGGTATTACGACACATGGGACATCAATTTTCTGCTTGACTGCATCTGGTACAAGCAGTTTGGCTTCGGCATCGATCAGATCGCACACATGGTGTCCGACTGCGATTACGATGCGCTGCTTCAGCAGCTCACGGACAAGAGCGACGACATCGAGCAGTCCCTCCTTCATCAGGAGATGCTGCTGCGCCGCATCCGCGAGCACCGCGGGCAGATCAGCCGCGTCCGGGATTACATCGGCAAATGCGACATTTGCCAAAGTCCGGAGCTTTTGTGCTATCTCAACCGCTTCAACGCGACCTTTGATGACAGTCAGGAGCTGACGATGCTCAGCCAGAGCTGGCTCAATTATATGCCCTTTACCCAGCGCTATTTTGAGATCACGCAGGAGGATCTGCTCGGCAAGCGGGACAATTTCGCTTGGGGCTTCTCTCTCACAACGGACTATGCGCAGATCTTTGAGATCACGGAAGAACCTCCCGTAACGCGTCTGCCCTCCTGCCGGAGCATCCACTCCGCTTTCAAGAGCAGCGGCCGCGGCGGCTTCACACCCCGCCATATTGATTATATGGTGGAATATGCCGATGCAAACGGCCTGGAGATCTGCGGGAACGCCCGCGGCAATCTCGTATGCAGCGTTCTGGATGACGGACAGCTCACCGGCTATTTTGAGGTCTGGCTGCCGATCCGGGATTAAGCCTGCTTAACAAAAAGCGACTCTGACCGTCCGGCTCCGAAAAGGAGCCGGACGGTTTATTTTTTGTCCTTAGCCGATGGCGGTCAGACCACCGTCGGGATAGAGGATGTTGCCGGTCATGAAGTCGGAAGCGGGCGCAGCGAGGAACAGCGCGGTGCCGACGCAGTCGATCGGGTCGCTCATGCGGCGCAGGGGCAGGCCGGCGGCCTGCATCTCGAGGTACTTCTCGACGGTGACGTTGTTTTCCGCAGCGCGCATCTCAAAGACCTTGGTCATCATGGGAGTGGCCATGATGTTGGGGCCAAAGGCGTTGACGGTGATGCCGTAGGGGCCGAACTCGGAGGCGATCTGCTTGGTCAGCATGTCGACCGCGCCCTTGGCCGCGCAGTAAGCAGCGTTGCCGGGGCCCTTGGTGGCGATCTTGCCGCGCACGGAGGTGACGTTGACGATCTTGCCGTAGCCGTTTTCCTTCATGTACTTGCCGAAGTGCTTGCAAGTCATCAGGATGGAGGCGACGTCATCGTGCATGACCATGTCAAACACGTCCATCGGGAAGTCCAGAACCGGGAACTTCTTGTTGATGCCCTGGCAGTTGACGAGAATATCGATGTGGCCGTAATCCTCGTTGGCAGCCTTGGCAGCAGCCTCAACCTGCTCTTCCTTGCCGGCGTCCATGACATAGTACTTGAATTCCTTACCGGTCTCCTCCTTGAGCTGCACGCAGGCAGCGGCGAGGTTCTTCTCGGTACGGGAAGCGATGCACACGCCCGCGCCCGCGAGCGCAAACTCTCTGGCGATCAGCAGGCCAAGGCCGCCCGCGCCGCCGACGATCATAGCATTCTTGCCGGTCAGATCAAAAAAATTCATCTTTGCTTCTCCTTTTCCTGTTTTTATGTACTGCGCCTTACTCGGCGCCCGGTTACAAAGGGTTTATTGCCTTAGTCGCAAAGCTCCAGAACGGTCGCCTGTCCCATGCCGCCCGCGATGCAGAGCGTGGCCAGACCGTACTTCAGGCCGCGGCGCTTCATCTCGTACATGAGCGTAACGATGATGCGGCTGCCGGAGGAGCCGACGGGGTGGCCAAGGGCGATCGCGCCGCCGTTGACATTGATGATGTCCATGCGATCCTCCAGCCCGAGCTGCTTGATGCAGCCGATGGATTGGGCGGCGAAAGCCTCGTTGAGCTCGATGAGCTGGATGTCATCCATCGTGAGGCCGGCGTCCTTGAGCGCCTTCGGCACGGCGGCGACAGGGCCGAGGCCCATGCTGCGCGGGTCGTTACCCGCAACGCCCATGCCGATGATCTTCGCGATGGGCTTAAGGCCCAGCTCCTTGGCCTTCTCGGCGCTCATGAGCGTGAGCACGCTCGCGCCGTCGTTACGGCCGGAGGAGGAGGCGGCGGTGACGGTGCCGGTCAGCGCGCTGTCATTAAACAGTCTGCCGTCCTCGCCATGCTTGATGTTGAAGCAGGGCTTGAGCTTCGCCATTTTCTCCGCATTGGTATCGCGTCTCGGGAACTCATCCGTGTCAAAGACGATCGGGGGCTTTTTCTTTCCCTGCGGCACTTCAACCGGAACAATCTCCTCTTTGAAGCGGCCCGCGTCAATGGCCTCGATGGCCTTGCGCTGGGACTCCAGGGCGAAAGCGTCCTGCTCCTCACGGGTGATGCCGAGCTCCTCGGCGACGTTCTCCGCCGTTGCACCCATGTTGTAGCGGCCATAGGTCTCCTGCGGCTGGCTGAAGAACTGGCCCTCGGTCAGCGCATCGACAAACTCCGTGTTGCCGGTGCCGACGCCCCAACGGGCGTTGCGGACGTAGAACACGGCATTGGACATGCTCTCGGTACCGCCGGCGAGAACGACCTCGCTCTGTCCGGTCATGATTTCCATCGCGCCGTTCTGCACGGCGGTCATGCCGGAGGCGCACTGACGCATAACGGTGTAGGCCGAAGCCTCCTCCGGGATACCGGCCTTCAGCGCGGCCACGCGGGCGATGTTCGGCTCGTCAGAGGTCTGGCGGCACTGGCCCAGAATGACCTCATCGACCTCTTTCGGATCCAGTCCGGTACGCGCGAGCGTTCCCTTCAGGACCGTCTCGGCCAGGTCAACGGCGTGCAGCGGACGCAGCGCGCCACCCATATTGCCAACAGCAGTACGGCAGCCGTCTACGATGACGACTTCTTTCATTTCACGCATTGTAATTTCTCTCCGGTTTCCGACCCACAGAGCCTGCGGGTCATTTGATCAAATGAAATGGATTTCGGCAGCACCGATCAAAGCCGGTGCTGCCGTTTATTTGCGTTTACGCCTTTTCCAGCACGATCTCCTCGAAGTTCACGCTGCCCGCGGTGCGGCACTTGAGCACGGCGGTACGGCAGCCTTCGGCCTCGATGGTGACGGTGAAGGGCTTATTGGTGGGCAGACCCTGTACTTCAAAGTCGCCGAGGAAGTCCGTGACCGTCTCGTAGACCTTGCCGCACTCGTCGCACTTGACAGTGACCTTCGCGCCCTTGACGTCCTCACCGCAGCAGGTAACTTCGCCGCAGATGAAGGGCTTGGGCAGGTACATGTACTTCACGGAGGGCTGCGCCTTGAACGCGGGCTGGAAGTCCTCCAGCTCGTCGGCGTGCTCCGCCGCGAACTTGGAAATCTCGCTCTCCGGATCGTCCAGATCGCCGAAGATCAGCGCCTGGTTGGGGCAAACCTCGCTGCAGCGGGTGTGCTTCTCACCGGCGTCCAGCATATGGGCGCAGCCGTTGCACTTCTGCGCGATGCCGGCGATCGCGTTCCACTGCACGCAGCCGTAGGGGCAGGCCTGCAGCAGCGCGGGATCGGCGCTCTTGGCGGGGTCGAGAATAACCAGCCCATCGGGGCGGGTGTAGAAAGCGTCCGGGCGCTTGAGCACGCAGGGCGCATTCTTGCAGTGCTGGCAGGGGATCGCAACATAGTCAACCTTGACCTTGTCATGGGTACCGTATTCGATCTCCTTCACGCGCATCAGGTTCATACCCTCAACGGTGGCGGCGCCCAGCGCGCCGTGATCGTTGCCGATCCACTCATCCTTGCAGGCAAGGAAGCAGCTGTAGCAGCCGTTGCAGCGGTCGACGTCAATGATGAAACCGTATTTCGGCATTACACTCAATCCTTTCTTACAGCTTTTGTCAGCAGTCCCACTTCCTGCACTCGATGAGGCAGGAGTTGGGCGCCATGCCGGGAGCGTTCTTGCTCAGCCAGCGCTTGCTGGTGAGGATGTTCACGCAGCCGCCGCGATCCGTTGCGCCCGTCTCGGTGGTGATCGGGTCGTACTTCGCGGAGCAGCCGTAGGAGTGCATCACGCCCACAGGCACACGGTAGGTGACGTCGGCGGCGCACAGGACGCTGCCGCGGTCGTTATACAGCTCGATGATGTCGCCGGTCTTGATGCCGCGGGCCTTGGCGTCCGCAGGATTGATGCGGGCAACCCAGTAGGCATAACCGTCGATGATCATGCGGTGGCAGGGAATCTCGTCGATCCAGCTGGCATGCGTATCATAATGCGTATGGAAGCTGAAGCGCGGGTGGGGGGAGATGATCTGCAGCGGATACTTCTCGTACAGCTCGGTCTCGTGGCCTTCCCAGGAGGGGATGTAGTGCGGCACGGGCGGGCGCTCCTCATCCTCGGGAGAATACTTCTTCAGGCTCTCGGAGGCAAACTCCAGCTTGCCGGACATGGTGCCCAGCTCGCAGGAATTCTCCTTGGGGACCTGGATGTTGAAGTTGTTCTTCGTGGTGATCTTCGGGTTGAGGTAGTCCTGCGTGTCGCAGGGGCGGCCCTCATAGTACCAATGGAAGGCGGGATGCGGCTCATAATCCTCCGGCACGGGGACAATGTAGTAGCCCTTCTTGTTGAACTCTTCCCAGCTCATGCGCTTGGACAGGTCGGAAAGGTTCCAGTAAGCCTCGGCCCAATCGTCCTCGGTCTTGCCGCCGTCGGTGTACTGCTCCCAGACGCCAAGCTTCTTGGCGACTTCCTGGAAGATCTCATAGTCGGACTTGCTCTCACCCAGAGGCTCGACGCACTTCTGCTCGCGCACGATGACGCGCCAGTTGTTGCCGATCTCGGCGTGGGTGGTGTAGCCGCCGCCGACGGACCACTCGCCCAGGTCGTTGCGCTCGAGGTTGGTGCAGGCGGGCAGGATGATGTCGGCATACTTCGCCTCGCCGCCGAACCAGCAGTCCTGGTTGACGACGCAGTCAAGCTGATTCTCGCCCACGTGGCGATAGAGCTTGACGTAGCGGTTGGTCTCGGTCATGGTGCCCATGAAGGAGCCGCCATAACGCCAGAGCATCTTGACCTTTCCCTCGATGGGATAATAGTGCATGTTGAACTGCTGCTCCAGAGACTGGCCGCAGAAACCGTCGCCGATGAACTCGCCCTTGCCCTCCATGATGTGCTCGGGGTAGTCCAGACGGTACAGGCGCTGCTGCACGTCGGAAGCGGCATACTTGATGTTCGCCGCGGGGGATTTGCCCATCTGGGAATCCGGCTCGGCGTAGCCCGGGAACCAGGTGTAGTCCGCCGGCGCGCCCATCGTGGTGCCCCAGATGGAGACACCGGGCTTGCCGAAGCCCTGCATGGCGCTCAGCGCGATCAGGAAGCGGGCTTCCTCAGTACCGTAAGCGGTACGGCAGGCGGAGCCTTCGCCGCCGCGCACGCCGCCGGCGAGCGCAACGCGCTTGCTTGCCCACTCCTTCGCCAGCGCGCGGATGCGGCGGGCGGGGATGCCGGTCTTTTCGCCGGCCCACTCGGGCGTCTTGGCAACGCCGTCCTCTTCGCCGAGGATGTAAGCCTTGAACTCGTCAAAGCCGACGGTGCGGTTTTCAATGTAGAAGTGATCGTAGGTATCGTCCACGATCCACTGGTAGGCAATCGCGGCGGCCAGCGCGGTGTCGGTGCCCGGGCGCGGCGCGAACCAGGTGCCGTCCATAACGGCGTTGGTGTAGTTGTAGAACGGGTCGATGAAGACGCACTTCATGCCCATTTCCTTCATCCAGACACGCCAGATGTTCGACTCCTGACCGGAGTAGATGCCGTGCGTGGAGTCGGGGTCGTTGGACCAGAACACGACCATGTCGGTGTGCTTGAAGGCATCCTGCAGCAGATCGAACTGCTCAGGCTGGCCGAGACGCCAGTAGAAGCCCCACATGTGCGGCGCACCCCACATCCAGCCTTCCCAGGAGTCCGGGTTGTCCAGAATGGGCGTGTAGTTGAGCATGGAGAAGAAGCGGCCGAACGGCGCCATCTTGTAGCCAACGATACCCCAGTTGTGGTGGGAGCCGGTGAGCGCGGTGATGGCGTGGCCGTCAAACTTTCCGTTCTCGTCACGCGGCGCGAGACGGTTGATCTCGTTTGCCAGAATCGTCGCAGCCTCGTCCCAGGAAATGCGCTCGTAACCGGAAATGCCGCGCGTCTCAGGATGACGCTCGCCATTGGGATCCCAGTCCACGCGCTTCATGGGGTACAGGATGCGATCCTTGGAATACAGGCGGTTCTTCTCCGCCATGATGTTCTGCGCCACGCGCATGGCCTTCGGGGGGGAATATACCTTTCCAGTCTTATCCTCAACCGTCCAGGGCTTCGGATAATCCTCCTCGGGAACCTGCAGGGGGCGGATGCGGGTGATCTTTCCGTCCTCAACATAGACGGAAATCGGCCCGCCGGTGGTCAGATTGGTGTAGACCTTTTCCAAATCCTTTTCACTCCTCCAACGTAATATTTACAGCTTCTTGTTGTGAATGACTTTTGTCGCAAGGTATACTTTTCAGCATAGCTATACGCATACATAGTAAACCTTGGAACCGTTCCAATGTCAAGTCCAAAAGACTTCCTTTACGCGGTTTTTTGATTTTCTTTTGACAACCAATAGGTTGTTAGGCTATTCTTAATTTATAGTTTCCTTTTCCCGTGCACGTGGGCTATAATTACAATCGGAAGGGGGTATTTGCTTGCAGAACAAATTCACGCCCGACAAGCAAAATATCGTCAGCTTCAGTCTGATGGGACCGGAGAGCGGCGGGCCGTGCCTGGTGGATTCCACCGACGAGCGCATCACCCGCATTCGCCCTTATTTTTATGATACGGAATATACGGACAAGCACTGCAACCCGTGGACGATGGAAGCGCGCGGCAAAACCTTTTCCGCGCCCGATCGCGTGACCATCACGCCTTTCGGCCTCGGTTACAAATCCCGCGTCTATTCCCCGAACCGCGTGCGCTATCCGCTCAAGCGCGTGGACTGGGATCCGAATGGCGAGCGCCATCCGGAAAACCGCGGCAAGAGCAAATATGTGCGCATTTCCTGGGACGAGGCGGCGGAAATCGTCGCCAAAGAACTCCTGCGTCAGAAGGAGAAATACGGCCCGGAGGCCGTGCTCTGCGAGGCGGACATGCACGGCGAGGGCAAGAACGTCGCGCCCAGCCACGGCTGCCCGAACCGGCTGCTCTCCCTGATGGGCGGCTACACCCTGCAGATGCGCAACATGGACTCCTGGGAAGGCTGGTTCTGGGGCGCCAAATACGTCTGGGGCTGTGAGCCCGTGGGCGAAATGGCGCCGCAGACGAACCTCTATCCCGACATTGCCAAGCACAGCGACATGCTTTTGTTCTGGGGCTGCGACCCGGAGACGACACCCCGCGGCTTCGGCATGAATCTGCCGAGCCGGCTTTGCTACTGGTTCACGGAGCTGGGCATCCAGAGCGTTTACATCTCGCCCGACCTCAACTACGGCGCGGCGGTGCATGCGGACAAATGGATTCCCATCCTGCCGAACACGGACGTTGCGCTGCAGCTTGCCATCGCCTATATCTGGATCACGGAAGATCTCTACGAAAAAGAATATATCGAAAAGCACGCCTACGGCTTTGACAAATTCGTCGATTACGTCCTCGGGCGCGAGGACGGCGTGCCGAAAACGCCGCAGTGGGCAAGCGAAAAATGCGGCGTGAAGGTCTGGACGATCAAGGCGCTCGCCCGTAAGTGGGCAAAGAGCACCGCTTCCATCCTGCACGGCAACGGCGGCCCCTACATCCGCGGCCCCTATTCCTCCGAGCCCGCGCGGCTGGAGGTTATGCTGCTGGGTATGCGCGCCGTGGGCAAGCCCGGTGTGCATCAGGCCAAGATGCTGGAATGGAACCTCTGGAACCGGGACTATCCCGTGCCCTATCAGGGCCAGTTTGTGCCCAAGATCACGGCCATCGCCGATCCGCTGCGTCCCGTGGCGGGCGACGTGGATCCCATCATCAACATGGATCGCTTCGTGCTGACCGAGGCGCAGAAGCAGCGCGCGCCGGAGCTTGTGGAACTGTTCAAGCAGTTTCCCGCGCCCAAGCAGTTCATTCCGCGCTGCCACATTCACAAGGCAATTCTGGAAGGGCACGCCGAGTGGCGCGGCCTGCAGTGCTTCTCCTCCAGCCAGCAGCCGGATGCCAACAACTACCGGCATCCGACGCAGCAATATCAGTTTGAGGAGATGCAGTATCCCCGCGAGGGGCTCAGCCGCGTGCACATGATCTGGACGGACGCACCCTGCCAGGTGACCTGCTGGAACGACGGCCACCTCATGCAGAAGGCGTTTCAGGACCCCTCCATCGAATGCATCGTTGCGCAGCACCCCTGGCTGGAGAACGACTGCTATTTTGCCGACATCATCTTCCCCGTTGTCACCAAGCACGAGATGCACGATCTCGGCAACGACCTGTCCTCCGGCGGCTTCACCTCCATCTATCTGGAGGAGCCCTGCTGCCCGCCCGTGGGCGAAAGCCTGAGCGATTTTGACGTCTGCGCCAAGGTCGCGGAAAAGCTCGGGCCGGAATATCTGCGCGCCTACACCGGAAACCTCTCCGAGCAGGAGCGCGTGCGCTTCTTCTACAAGGCCACCGGTTGCGAGGACTATATGACCTGGGAAGAGTTCAAAAAGCAGAAGATCTTCGTCGTGCCCTGCAAGACGAAGGAAGAGGTGGAGAATCTCCCCGCCGGCCTGTACGAATTCTACGCCGACCCGGAGAACAACCCGCTCTCCACGCCGACAGGGAAGCTGGAATACTACGCCACGCAGATCGCGGAGTTCACGCCCGACGACCCCGAGCGTATGCCGGTGCCGCACTGGATTGAACGCAGCGAAAGCCATGACGAGCGCCTGTCCAGCCCCCGCGCGGAAAAATATCCGCTGCTGTGCATGTCCAACCACGGGCGCTGGCGTATGCACGCCCAGTGTGACGACATCATCTGGACGCGCGAGATCGAGACCATGAAGGTCCGCGGCAAGGACGGCTATCTCTATGAGCCCGTCTGGCTCAACCCGAAGGAGGCCGAAAAGCGCGGCATCCGCCATGGCGACATCGTCAAGGTCTTCAACGAGCGCGGCATCGTGCTCTGCGGTGCCTACGTCACGGAGCGACTCGTGGAGCAAACCTGCTACGTTGACCACGGCAGCCGCCTTGACCCCATCATCCCCGGCTATCTGGATCGCGGCGGCGCGATCAACTGCATCACGCCCACCGCAACAACTTCGAAAAACGCCACCGGCATGGCCGTTTCCGGCTTCCTCGTCGAGGTGGAAAAGGTGACGGACGCGGAATGGGAAAGCTGGAAGCGGGATTATCCCGAGGCCTTTGCCCGCAAGCTTGACCCGGACGCCGGTGTCTGTCTGGCCGGGTGGCTTCTGACAGAAGACGAAATGGAGGCGCAGGCATGAAAAAGATTTTCGTCATCGACATCGCCCGCTGCTCGGGCTGCTACAACTGCCAGCTCGCCTGTAAGGACGAGCACTGCGGCAACGACTGGCGTCCCTACGCGGCGCCGCAGCCGCCCACGGGCATGTTCTGGTGCCGCGTGAAGGAATTTTCCCACGGCTCCATCCCCAAGCTTCGGCTGCACTATGAGCCGCTGCTGTGCGGACATTGCGACAAGCCGGTTTGCCTCGGCGCGTGCCCGCAGGGCGCGATCGACAAGCGCGACGACGGCCTGGTCATCATCAATCCCGACACCTGCGTCGGCTGCGGCATCTGCCAGCAGGCCTGTCCGCACGGCGCGATCAGCTTCAACGCCATGACCAGCACCGCGCAGAAATGCACGGGCTGCGCCCATCTGCTCGATCACGGTGCGAAGCTGCCCCGCTGCGTGGAGGCCTGCCCCACCGGCGCAATGCGCTTTGGCGACATCTCGGAATTCGATGAGAAAGAGCTGGAAAAGGCCACGCGGCGCGGCAATGTCTATTACCTGAACATCCCGGGGCGCTTCATCGCCGGCACGGTTTACGATCCCATCGAGGAAGAAGTCGTCATCGGCGCAAAATGCACGCTGCGCGGCGCACAGGGCGGCGCGGTGCAAACGGACGATTTCGGGGATTTCTGGTTTGAAAATCTGCCCGAGGACGCGCGCTATACGCTGGACATCAGCGCGGAGGGCTTCAAGCCCCTGCATTTTGACGGTCTGTCCACGGAAAAGGACATCAACCTCGGCGATCTGCCGATGGAAAAAGCATAATCCGGATAAAAGAATCAACAAGGGCGGTCACAGAAAGTGACCGCCCTTGCTCTGTTTTTCACGCCCCCGGCCTCTTATTCCGGCCCGAGCAGCACCGGCTGCAGCTGTCTGCCCGCCATCGCGGCGCGAATCGTATCCTCCAGCAGCGAGAAATCCGCCACGAGCGAACAGGGCTTTTTGCGCGGATCGTCCTGCCGGAACGGCACAAAATAAACATTTTTGCGGCAGAGCAGCGAGCCGATGTTCTCCGCGCTGCCGGAAAGGCCGTCATTCGTGGACACGGCGAGCACGACAGGTCTGCCGCCGCGCAGATGCGCCTTGGCCGCCATCGTCACCGCTGTGTCTGTCACGCCGTGCGCAAGCTTGGCAAGGGTGTTGCCCGTGCAGGGCGCGATCAGCAGCACGTCGAGCAGCGCTTTCGGGCCGATGGGCTCCACCTCCGGAATCGTATGCAAAACCTTCTTGCCGCAGATGGCCTCCATGCGCGCGATAAAGCCCTGCGCATCGCCAAAGCGGCTGTCCGTCAGATAGGCCGTCTCGGAGAAAATCGGCGTGAGCGCGTATTTCCCTGTGGCAGCCAGTTCCTTCAAGGCGGCGAGCGCCTTCTCAAAGGTGCAAAAAGAGCCGCAGACCGCAGCTCCGAGCCTAAGCTGTTCCATATCTCTCCTCCAGGATGTTGAAAATGCTCTCTTTGATGAGCTCTGCGGCGCGCTGCGGGGCGGCTTCTCCCGGCAAACCGAGCGCCCAGATCACGCGCAAGCCGAGCTTTTCCGCGGCGGCAAAGTCCGTGCCGCCCGGGCTGGACGCGAGGTCGAGCAGCAGCGCATCGGCGCGCACTTCGCGCAGCAGCGTCTCCGTCAGAACGGGCGCAGGTACGGTGTTCACGATGATGTCATAGCCTCCCAGCGTGCCGCCGAGCGCGCGCGTGTCCGCGTAGGCATAGCCCAGCGCGTCAATCCACGCCTTGTCTTCGTCCTTCCGCGCCGAAACCGTCACATGCGCGCCGAGGCCGTGAAGGCGCTGCGCAAGCAGCTTTCCGATGCGGCCGAAGCCGATGACCAGCACTTTGCTGCGCCAGAGCGTGGCGGGCGTTTCGCGCATGAGAATCTCCAGCGCGCACTCTGCTGTCACGGCGGCGTTCCCCACCGTCAGCGCCTCGCGCGCGAAATAATCGTGAATATGCAGTCCGCGCTGCGCGGCCATCGCCTGCGCTTCTTTGTCCACCCGTCCGCCAAGCAACAGGCTCTCGCCCGCTATGGCGCCCAAAACCTCTCCGAGCCCGTGCACGGCGCTGCTCTGCGGCGCGAAGAGCGCACCCTGCGCCGTGCGCACCGGCATCGGCAGCACAACGCAGTCCGCACCCGTGACGCATTCCCGCGCGCCCGGCACGGCATACGCGCCCGCCAGCTCTCCCGCGCCCTCCAGCGCGAAAGCGCGCACCTCATGCCCCTCCTGCGCGAGCCGTCGGCACAGGTGAGCCGAGCGTCCGTCGCCGCCCAAAACGGCAAAAATCATCTTTCTTACACCCCCCGCAGTTCTTTCTGCCCATTCTATGGGCGCGCGGGGAAAAGCGTGCCGCCGCGGGCGAATTGGGTTTGACAGCGCGGCCGGATTGTGATAGCATATCTGCGCTGTGAATGTACCCCGCGGCGCATCAGGCCGGTGTGGCGGAACAGGCAGACGCAAGGGACTTAAAATCCCTCGGTGGCAACACCGTACCGGTTCGATCCCGGTCACCGGCACCACGCCGGAGCAAAGCAAGCTTTGCTCCGGCGTTATTTTTCCCGCAATTCAGGCGATTTGTTCCGCCGCTACGCGTCCCTTGATTCTTGACAGACACATGTGAATTGATTATAATTCAATGAGAATAAGAATTTCCCTCTTTGGGCGGCAAATGCCGTTCTTAAGGGGAGAATCGGTTAATACCGGACGGATCGGGTCATGCGCCGTCTGCCCTCGGTATTAAAAACATCATAATGGAGGAATACACATGGCAAAAATCATCCCCATTGAAGAGGCCGTCAAGTTGATTCCTGACGGCGCGTCCGTCATGTTTGGCGGCTTCTTGGGCTGCGGTTCTGCCCACAAGTTCATCGATGCGCTGAGCAAGAGCGGCGTGAAGGATCTGACCATTATCGCCAACGACGGATCCATTCCCGGCGGCCCTCTGGGCGAGGACTTCTACGGCATCGCCAAGCTCATTCACAACAAGCAGGTCAAGAAGCTCATCGCTTCCCACGTTGGCCTCAACCCTGATGTCGCCGCGCAGTCCATGGTGGACGGCACGCTGGAAGTCGTGCTGATTCCGCAGGGCTCTCTCGCAGA
The DNA here is from genome assembly GCA_015068035.1 of Oscillospiraceae bacterium. Classification (GTDB taxonomy): domain Bacteria; phylum Bacillota; class Clostridia; order Oscillospirales; family Oscillospiraceae; genus SIG483. The sequence goes on from SVLI01000001.1 coordinate 225,960, forward strand.
GATGATCCGTGCCAACGGCGCGGGCCTCGGCGGCGTGCTCACCCCCACGGGTGTCGGCACCATCATTGAGGACAGCCCCTACTGCCTGGGCAAGCAGACCATCAACGGCCGTGACTATCTGCTGATGGCGCCGCTGCACGCGGACTTTGCAGTCATCGGCGGTTACAAGATCGACAAGGCCGGCAACGTCTGGTACAAGGGCAGCACTTCCAACTTCAACATCGTGATGGCCACCGCTGCGGACACTGTCATCGCCGAGGGCGAGAACATCGTTGAAGTGGGCGAGATCGCCCCCGAAGATGTGCGCACGTTTGGCGTACTGGTTGACTATATTGTCGAGGGAGGGCTCAACTAATGGATAAGTCTGAAATCAAGGCATTCATCGCCAAGCGCGTTGCCAAGGACCTGAAGGATGGCGACATGGTCAACCTGGGCATTGGCCTGCCCACGCTGGTTCCGAGCTTCCTGCCCGAAGGCGTGCACGTCACGCTGCAGAGCGAGAACGGCATCATCGGCACCGGTGCTGTCACGGAAGAGAACAAGGATCTCATCCATGTGATCGACGCCGGCGGCGGCGCCGCTGCGGTTGGCACCGGCGGCTGCTTCATTGACTCCTCCGTTTCCTTCGGCCTGATCCGCGGCGGCCATGTGGACGCCACCATTCTGGGCGGTCTGGAAGTGGACGAGGAAGGCTCCCTCTCCAACTGGATCATCCCCGGCAAGAAGATGCCCGGCATGGGCGGCGCGATGGATCTGCTCGTCGGCGCGAAGAACGTCATCGTCGCGATGGAGCACACCGCGAAGGGCGCGCCGAAGATCCTCAAGAAGTGCAAGCTGCCCTACACCGCCGTGCACTGCGTCACCAAGATCATCACCGAGATGTGCGTGCTGGAAGTCACGGACAAGGGCCTTGTGATGACCGAGATCAACCCCGAGTTCACCGTGGAAGATGTCCAGGCTGTGACCGAGGCCACGCTGATCATCTCCCCCGATCTCAAGCCGATGTAAGCGCTTTTGCGCAAACATGAAGGCAACATAGCGTAAAAATGGACAGGCATTGTGAGCCTTCGCTCACAATGCCTGTTTTTTTATGCGTTTGATTTGAAACGCCTGAAACATAAAAAGCGCCTGAAGCCAAAGCTTCAGGCGCTTTTTATGTTTTTGATTGCTCTGCATCCCTTGTCGGGAACAGAGGCAAGATGGCTTTACACGAGCTCGATCACGGCCATCTCCGCGGCGTCACCGCGGCGGGGCCCGATGCGGGTGATGCGCGTATAGCCGCCGTTGCGCTCGGCGTACTTGGGCGCGATCTCGTCAAAAAGCTTCTTGGCAACATCCTCGCGGGTGATGAAGCTCAGCGCGGCGCGGTAGTTGGCCAGGCCCTGCTTCTTGCCGAGAGTTATCATCTTCTCGGCGAGCGGTCCGATCTCCTTGGCGCGGGTGATGGTGGTCTCCATACGTCCCATTTCCAGCAGATCCGTCACTTGCTGACGGAGCATGGCCATGCGCTGATCGGTGGTCTTGCCGAGTTTTCTAGTTCCGGGCATATCGGTCTTCCTCCTTCTTCCGATTTACGGGTTGCTGTCCTCGCTTGCCAGCGAGAGACCCATCATGGCGAGCTTATGCTCAACCTCTTCCAGAGACTTACGTCCCAAGTTGCGGACCTTGATCATCTCTTCCTGCGTCTTGCTGATCAGATCCTCAACCGTGTTGATGCCTGCGCGCTTGAGGCAGTTGAAGCTGCGGACAGAAAGATCCAGCTCTTCAATCGTCATCTCCAGCACCTTATCGCGCTGCGGCTCGATCTTATCCACGACCGTGCTGCGGCTGCCAAGATTGTCGGACAGATCCGTAAACAGGGTGAAATGATCCACCAGGATCTTCGCTCCAAGCGAAACAGCATCGCGCGCCGAGATGGTCTTGTTCGTCCAGACCTCCAACGTCAGCTTGTCGTAGTCGGTCTGATTGCCGACGCGGGTGTTTTCAACGTTGTAGTTGACCTTCAAAACGGGCGTGTAGATCGAGTCGATCGGAATCACGCCGATGATGGCCTGCGCAGGCTTGTTCTTTTCCGCCGTCACATAGCCGCGGCCGTGGTTGAGCGTCAGCTCCATACTCAGTGACGCATCCGGGCCGAGCCAGGCAATGTGCAGATCGGGGTTGAGAATCTCGACCTCCGCGTCCGCCTTGATGTCGCCGGCAGTGACTTCGCACTCGCCGGACATCTCGATATAAACGGACTTGGGGCCTTCGCAATGCAAGCTGGCAATGATGCCCTTGAGGTTCAGAACGATCTCTGTTACGTCCTCTTTAACTCCGGGTATCGTGGAAAATTCATGCTGTATACCTGCAATTTTTACGGACGTGACGGCTGTGCCGGGAAGAGAGGATAGGAGCACCCGCCTAAGGGAGTTCCCTAAGGTCGTGCCGTAGCCGCGCTCGAGAGGCTCAATGATATACTTGCCGTAAGACTCATCCGCCGGGGTTTCGATGCATTCAATACGCGGCTTTTCAATTTCTATCATGAATGGGATACCCTCCTTCTTAATGAACGCTTAGCGTTGTAAGTGTCAGCTTTCCAATTTTGAGGGTCCAGATTACTTGGAATACAGCTCAACGATCAGGTGCTCTTCGATCGGCAGATCGATGTCATCACGCGCGGGCAGGGCCACTACCTTCGCGATCAGGTTGTTCGCATCGTACTCAAGCCACTTGGGGGGCTGACGGAATGCGTTGGCTTCGATGTTGCCCTTGATCTTCTCGATGTCGCGGCTGCGCTCGCGCAGGGACACGATCATGCCGGGCTTGACGAGGAAGCTGGGGATGTTGACCTTCTTGCCGTTGACGGTGAAGTGGCCGTGGGTGACGAGCTGACGCGCTTCGGCGCGGCTCATCGCAAAGCCCAGACGGTACACGACGTTGTCCAGACGGGTTTCCAGAATGGACAGCAGGTTTTCACCGGTCTGACCGCTGCGGCGCTCCGCCATCTCAAAATAGCTGCGGAACTGGCTCTCCAGCAGGCCATAGTAACGCTTGGCCTTCTGCTTCTCACGAAGCTGGCTGCCGTACTCGGAGGTCTTGCTGCGGCCCTGGCCGTGCATGCCGGGAGGATAGGCGCGTGCGACCATTGCGCACTTCTCTGTATAGCATCTGTCGCCCTTCAGAAAGAGCTTCTGGCCCTCTCTGCGGCAAAGACGACAGGAAGCGTCGGAATATCTTGCCATGTTCTGTTACCTCCTCTTCATTAAACGCGGCGGCGCTTCGGGGGACGGCAGCCGTTGTGCGGGATCGGGGTGACGTCCTTGATCATCGTGACTTCCAGACCCGCGGTCTGCAGGGCGCGGATAGCTGCCTCACGGCCGCTGCCGGGACCCTTGACAAAAACCTCGACAGTCTTCAGACCGTGCTCCATTGCTGCCTTCGCAGCGGTCTCAGCTGCGGTCTGCGCGGCAAAGGGCGTGGACTTCTTGCTGCCGCGGAAACCCATTCCGCCGGCGGAGGCCCAGGAAATCGCGTTGCCCTGGGTGTCTGTAATCGTAACCATGGTGTTGTTGAAGGAAGAGCTGATATGCACGGCTCCCTTCTCGATGTTCTTGCGCTCTCTGCGGCGCGTGCGAACCTTCTTTTTCGGTGCTGCCATTGATCAGTTCCCTCCCTTACTTTTTCTTGTTGGCGATGGTGCGCTTCGGACCCTTGCGAGTGCGGGCGTTCGTCTTGGAACGCTGGCCGCGCACGGGCAGGCCGCGACGATGACGGAGGCCGCGATAGCAGCCGATCTCGGTCAGGCGCTTGATGTCCAGCGCCACGCTGCGGCGCAGGTCGCCTTCGACGAGATAGTTGCGGTCGATGCACTCACGGAGCTTCGCTTCTTCCTCATCGGTGAGGTCCTTCACGCGGGTATCGGGATTGATACCGGTCATTTCCAGTATCTTCTTTGCGCTGGTTCTGCCTATGCCGTAAACATAGGTGAGGCCGATCTCGATCCTCTTGTCCTTGGGCAGGTCAACGCCGGCTATACGTGCCATACTTTTTAACCATTCCTTTCTGAATGTCTGATTTCCGCATTGCGGGGCCTGGGGGCTTGTTCCCGCCGGAGGGGAGCCTCCGGGCCATGCGGGCTTATACTGATGATGTTTCTGCCGCCGCACAGGCGGCTTAATTTGTCCGGACTATAATTTGCTTAGCCCTGACGCTGCTTGTGCTTCGGGTTCTCGCAGATGACCATAACTCTGCCCTTGCGGCGAATGATCTTGCACTTCTCGCACATGGGCTTGACAGACGGTCTGACTTTCATTTGCTTTAACCTCCTACTTGCTTCTCCAGGTGATACGGCCGCGTGTCAGATCATAGGGAGAGATCTGCAGCGTGACCTTATCGCCGGGGAGGATCCTGATAAAATTCATACGCAGTTTGCCGGAGATGTGAGCCAGAACAGTGTGTCCGTTGCCGATGTCCACCTGAAACATGGTGTTCGGCAGGGATTCAATCACCGTTCCCTCCAGCTCGATCACATCGTCTTTAGCCAAACTCTATTTCCCTCCTTTGGCCTTTCGGGACGCCGCCCGGTATGGGGCAAGCGCTTTCCTGACTTCGCTGTCTGCAACCGATTCGCCGCGCCTGATGCGCTGCGCGACCGGGGAATCGCTCTCCGCCACGCGCGCAAGGTGTTTGAGGTTCTTGCGCTTTGGCTTTGAGCATTTTCTGTTCTTTCCGTCCGCAACGTAAGCAAATGTTTCTTCCGTGCGTAGCACGAAGAAAACTTCGCTCTTGTCGTGTCCGGCAAGGGACTGGACAATGTCCGACGGTTTAATCTCCGCCATCACATGTCCTCCGAAAACGTGAGGATCTCCGGTTCACCGTCCGTGATCAGCACGGTGTTTTCATAGTGCGCCGAATATCTCCCGTCTTTTGTGACGACTGTCCAATTGTCTTCCAGAACGCGGATCCCCGCGCCGCCGGCGTTTACCATCGGTTCGATGGCGAGGGTCATGCCCTTGATCAGGCGTGGCCCGTGGCCCGGCTGGCCGTAATTGGGAACCTCAGGCGCTTCGTGGAGCGATGCTCCGATGCCGTGGCCGACATATTCCCGCACGATGGAAAAACCGTGGCTTTCCACATATTCCTGTATCGCATGGGAAATATCCGACACGCGGTAGCCCTGACGTGCGAATTTGATGCCCTCGAAAAAGCTCGCGCGCGTAACTTCGATCAGGCGTTTTGCCTCCTCCGTTACCTCCCCGCAGGCGACCGTCGCGGCGCAATCGCCGTGATAGCCGTTAACGCAGGCGCCGAGATCCAAACTGACGATGTCTCCGTTTTGGATCATTCGCTTTCCGGGGATTCCGTGAATGACCTGGTCGTTCACGGAAATGCAGGCGCTTCCGGGGAAGCCGCCGTATCCGAGGAAGGACGGCTTTGCACCTGCTTTGGTGATGAAATGGCGGACCTCCCGATCGATCTCCCGGGTTGTCACGCCGGGCTCAACCATTTGCATGGCAAGACTTCTTGCCTGCGCGGTGAGAGCCCCGGCGCGACGCATGGATTCGATCTCCTGGGTGGATTTGACGATGATTACGGACACGATCAGAGCCCCAGCGCCTCACGGATGACATCCGTGGTTGTTTCAATCGTGGGCTGGTTGTCCACGCAGCGCAGCTTGCCGCGCTCGGCGTAGAAGGCTTTGAGCGGCTCCGTCTCCGCATGGTAGACGTCCAGACGGGCCTTAACGGTCTCCGCCGCGTCATCCTTGCGGATGGTGAGATTTCCGCCGCATTTATCGCAGATCCCCTCCACTTTGGGTGGGTTGGTCACGACGTGGAAAGTCGTGCTGCAATCGGCGCAGGTACGGCGGCCGGACATACGCGTGATGATCTCTTCATCGGAAATTTCAATGGAGAGGGCCACGTCGATGTCGATGCCGGCCTTTTCAAGCGCCTCGGCCTGCGGGATGGTTCTGGGCATGCCGTCCAGAATGTAACCGTTCGCGCAGTCCGCCTCAGCGAGCCGCTCCTCCATGATGCCAATGATGACATCATCCGGAACGAGCTTGCCGCTTTCCACATACTCCTTGGCTTTCAGTCCCACGGGCGTGCCGTTTTTCATAGCAGCGCGCAGGATGTTGCCGGTGGAAATGGTCGGAATGTTCAGCTCGCGGCTGAGAATCTCAGCCTGCGTGCCTTTACCGGCGCCGGGGGCGCCGAGCATAATCAGCTTCATACGCTTGCTCTCCTTCTTATTCCAGGAAACCCTTGTAATGCCGCATCAGCATCTGGCCTTCCAGCGCCTTAACCGTCTCGAGCGCAACGCCAACCACGATGATGATGGACGTACCGCCCAGAGAGATGCCGGAATTGGCAGCGCTTTCGGAGAAGCAGCTGATGAGGATGGGCACCACCGCGATGATACTCAGGTAAATCGCGCCGAAGAGCGTAACCTTGTTGAGCACCTTGCGGATGAACTCGCTGGTGGGTTTGCCGGCGCGGAAGCCGGGGATAAAGCCGCCGTTCTTCTTCAGGTTGTTCGCGATCTCGATCGGGTTGAACTGAATCGTCGAATAGAAGTAGCTGAAGAAGATAATCAGCAGGAAATAGATGATTGCGTAAAGAACGCTGGTGGAGTTAAACACGCGCAGGAAGCCGCCCCAGAATCCCGTGGACTCCTGCGTAATGCCGAAGAACATCAGGATCGTTGCGGGAAGCGTGCTGATGGACTGCGCGAAGATGACGGGCATAACGCCGCTCATGTTCACCTTCATCGGCAGGTGCGTGCTCTGACCACCGTACATCTTGCGGCCAACAACGCGCTTGGAATACTGCACCTGAATGCGGCGCTCCGCGTTCGTCACAAGGACGATCAGCACGATGATGGCCAGCGCGCCCAGCAACATCAGCACCACGGCGTACCAGGTGGTCGTGCCCATGGAGATGTTTCTGAACATGTTGGCAATGCCGGTCGGGAAGCGGGAGACGATGCTCGCAAACAGGATCATGGAGATGCCGTTGCCGACACCGAATTCCGTGATCTGCTCGCCAAGCCACATCAGCAGGGCGCTGCCGGCGGTAAATGTCATGACGATCACAATGCCGGGCCAAACACCGCTGGTGTTGAGCATGCCGTTGTTGCGGATCAGGACATAGTAGCCGAAGCCCATCAGAAGTCCCAGGACAACCGTGGAATAACGGGTGATAGCCGCGATCTTCTTCTTGCCCTCTTCGCCCTCATCCTTGCTCATGCGCTCAAGCGCGGGAATCGCGATGCACAGCAGCTGCAGGATGATGGAGGCGTTGATATAGGGCTGAATGGACAGCGCAAAAACCGTTGCGCTGGAGAACGCGCCGCCGGACATGACGTTATACAGTCCGAAAACGGTGTTCTGCAAGGTGTTGAAGTAGTCGCGCAGGGCCTCAACCGCCACGTACGGAACCGGGATGGAGTTGCCGATGCGGTAAAGCAGGATGATCAGCAAAGTGAACAGGATCTTCTTGCGAAGTTCCTCAATTTTCCACGCGTTGCGGATCGTCTGAAACACTTACACCACCTCGGCCTTTCCGCCTGCCGCCTCAATCTTTTCTTTCGCAGATTCGGAGAAAGCGGAAGCCTGTACAGTGAGTTTCTTGGTCAGGCTGCCTTTGCCGAGAACCTTGACGCCGTACTCGCACTTGTCAAAGATTCCAGCCTCGCGCATCGCCTGAGCGTCGACCACGCTGCCGTCCTCAAAACGGTCGAGCATGGAAACGTTAACGGCGGTGAGGGGCTTGGCAAAGATGTTGTTGAAGCCGCGCTTCGGGATGCGGCGGGCCAGAGGCATCTGGCCGCCTTCGAAGCCGACGCGAACGCCGCCGCCGCTGCGGGCCTTCTGACCCTTATGGCCGCGGCCTGCGGTCTTGCCGTTGCCGGTGGCGTGGCCCCGGCCCTTCCGCTTGGCAACGCTGGTGCTGCCGGGAGCGGGAGAAAGCTCATGAAGATTCATTTCGGGGCACCTCCTTATTCTTCTGTAACCTTGAGCAGATAGCCAATCTTGGCGATCTTGCCGCGGGTCTGCGGGTTGTCGGGCTGCACGGTAACATTACCGATCTTGTGCAGGCCGAGGGAATACGCGGTTGCGATGTGCTTTTCCAGTCTGCCGTTGAGGCTCTTGACCAGTTCAATTCTCAGATTCGCCATTCTCTCGTGCCTCCTTAGCCCTGAATTTCTTCGACGGTCTTGCCGCGGACGGCTGCAACCTGCTCTGCATTACGCAGAGAGAGCAGACCGGCCATCGTGGCGGAGACCACATTGTTCGGGTTGTTGGAGCGAAGGCTCTTCGCGCGGACGTCCTTGATACCCGCAGCTTCCATGACGGCACGGACAGCACCGCCGGCGATAACGCCGGTACCGGGTGCAGCAGGCTTCATGAGCACTTTGCCGGCGCCGAAAACGCCGGTCACCTCGTGGGGAATGGTGGTTCCCTGCAGGGTGATCTTCACGATGTTCTTCTTCGCATCCTCGAGGCCCTTGCGGATCGCTTCGGACACTTCGTTTGCCTTGCCGAGGCCATAGCCGACACGGCCGTTGCCATCGCCGATTACGCACAGCGCGGAGAACTTCATGACGCGGCCGCCCTTGACGGTCTTGCTGACGCGGTTGAGGGAGACGACCTTCTCAACGAACTCGCTCTGCGCCGCCTCTTCGCGACGACGATTGTTTCTGTCGTTATTGTAAGCCATTTTGGTTTCCTCCTCCCGCCTTAGAACTGCAGGCCGCCCTCACGGGCGCCCTCGGCCAGTGCCGCAACACGGCCGTGATAGACGAAGCCGCCGCGGTCAAAGACCACATTCTCGATGCCCTTGGCCAGGGCACGCTCTGCGACCAGCTTACCGATCTGGGTAGCAGCTTCGCAGTTGCCGCCGTTGCCGGTGAAAGCCTTCTCAACGGTGGAAGCGGAAACAAGCGTGTTTCCGTTCACGTCATCGATGACCTGCGCATAAATGTGCTTCTCGCTGCGGAAAACGCACAGACGCGGGCACTCGGGCGTGCCGGAGATCTTGCCGCGCACTCTCTTATGGCGCTTCACGCGCGCCGCTTTGGTATTCGGTCTGTTAATCATTCAAGCACACCTCCCCTTATTTCGCGCCTGTCTTGCCTTCCTTACGTCTGATGACCTCGTCGACGTACTTGATGCCCTTGCCCTTATAGGGCTCCGGCGGACGCACGCCGCGGATCTCAGCCGCAAACTGGCCAACCTTCTGCTTGTCGATGCCCTTGACGATAATCGTGTTGGGGTTCGGCACTTCCGTGGTGATGTCCTCGGTGTCTTCCAGATCGATCTGGTGAGAGTAACCGACGTTCAGCACGAGCTTGTTGCCCTCTTTGGCGGCGCGGTAACCAACGCCGTTGACCTCGAGGGTCTTGCTGAAGCCTTCCGTGACGCCAACGACCATGTTGTACACCAGGGTGCGGCTCAGGCCGTGCAGGCTACGCGTCTGCTTCTCGTCGTTCGGGCGGGTGACGTTCAGGACGTCGCCGTTGCGCTCGATCTTAATCTGCGGAACGATGGTACGCTCGAGCGTGCCCTTCGGTCCCTTGACAACAACTTTGTTGTTCTCATCAATCGTAATCTCCACACCCGCGGGAATGGTGATCGGGGTTCTGCCAATTCTAGACATTTCTCTTCCCCCTCCTTACCAAACGAACGCAAGGACTTCGCCGCCGACGTGCGCAGCGCGCGCCTTCTTATCGGTCATGATGCCCTTGGAGGTGGAAATGATCGCGATACCGAGGCCCTTCAGAACGCGGGGCAGCTCGTCGGCGCCGGCGTAAACACGCAGGCCGGGCTTGGAAACGCGGCGCAGGCCGGAGATGGCCTTCTCCTTGCCGGGGAGGTACTTCAGGGTGACACGAATGATGCCCTGGGTGCCGTCGTCAAGGACCTGGAACGCGCGGATGTAGCCCTCTTCGAGCAGGATCTCAGCGATCGCTTTCTTCATCTTGGAAGCGGGGATGTCGACAGTGTCGTGCTTGGCGCTGCCGGCGTTACGGATACGGGTGAGCATATCCGCAATGGGGTCTGTGATTTGCATGGATGTTTTCCTCCTTATTAGAGTTACCGCTTTTGCGGTTTTCGTGGCGAGGTTCCACGGCAATTGGCAGAGCCGATTGACCGCGGCCTTTCGCCATCGTCTGCCCCTTTATTAACGGAAAGGGGCAAAACCGTTTTTGCGTGTTTTTGAGCGGAAACGCGATTCGATTCCTTTACCAGGAAGCCTTTCTCACGCCGGGGATCTGGCCCTTGTAAGCGAGCTCGCGGAAGCAAATTCTGCAGATGCCGTAATCACGCAGGTAAGCGTGGGGACGGCCGCAGATTCTGCAGCGGTTGTACTTACGGGTGGAGAACTTCGCCTCGCGCTGCTGCTTGAGAATCATAGACTTCTTCGCCATTGTTCATTTCCTCCTTCTCAGGCCTGCACGAACGGCGCGCCCATCAGACGCAGCAGCTCGCGGGCTTCCTCGTCGGTCTGCGCCGTGGTGGTGATGGCAATGTTCATGCCGCGCAGCTTCTCGATCTTGTCATAGTCGATCTCGGGGAAAATGATCTGCTCCTTGATGCCGAGGCTGTAGTTGCCGCGGCCGTCAAACGCATCGGCGGAGATGCCACGGAAGTCACGAACACGGGGCAGAGCCACGTTGAACAGACGGTCCAGGAACTCCCACATACGGTCGTGACGCAGCGTGACCTTGACGCCGACGTTCATGCCCTCACGGAGCTTGAAGTTGGCGACGCTCTTGCGGGCCTTGGTCGGAACAGCCTTCTGGCCGGCGATCGCGGTGATGTCCTTGATGACCGCGTCCAGAGCCTTGGCGTTGTCCTTGCAGTCGCCGCAGCCAACGCTGATGACGATCTTGTCAATGCGCGGAATCTGCATGACGCTCTTGTACTTGAACTTCTCCATCAGAGCGGGAGCGACTTCTTCCTGATACTTTTTCTTCATTCTGGTCATAGTTCAGTCACTCCTCTCTTACAGGCTCGCGCCGCACTTCTTGCAAGCGCGGAGCTTCTTGCCATCCTCGAAGACGTGGCCAACGCGAGTGGCCTTGCCGCACTTCGGGCAAACAAGCATAACTTTGCAGGCGTAGATGGGGGTCTCTTTCTTGATGATGCCGCCCTCTTCGCCCTGTCTGCGGGGCTTGTAGTGCTTCGTCGCGACGTTCACGCCCTCGACGATGAGCTTGCCGTTCTTGGGATCGGCGGAGAGGACCTTGCCCTCTTTGCCCTTGTCCTTACCGGACAGGACGATTACTTTATCATCTTTGCGAATATTCATCTTTGCCCTCCTCAAATGACTTCGGGAGCCAGGGACAGGATCTTCATGAAGTCCTTGTCACGCAGCTCGCGGGCCACGGGCCCAAAGATGCGGGTGCCGCGGGGCGTATTGTCTTCACGGATGAGGACCGCCGCGTTCTCGTCAAAACGGACGTAGGTACCGTCAGCACGACGGACACCTCTTGCGCTGCGGACGATGACCGCACGGACGACGTCGCCCTTCTTAACCTGGCCGCCAGGCTGGGTCTTGCGCACGGACGCCACGATGACATCACCGATGTTGCCGTACTTGCGCTTGCTTCCGCCAAGAACGCGGATGCACTTGATCTCCTTGGCGCCCGTATTGTCGGCGACCTTCAGAAAACTTTCCTGCTGTATCATGTCGTCGCCTCCTTACTTTGCCTTCTCGACGATTTCAACCACGCGCCAACGCTTGTCGTGAGACAGGGGGCGGGTTTCCATCACCTTGACCTTGTCGCCGACGCCGCACTCGTTGTGCTCGTCGTGCGCCTTAAGCCGATAAGTCGTCTTGATAATCTTCTTGTAGACGGGGTGGGCAACGCGGTCTTCCACGATGACGACCACAGTCTTGTCCATCTTGTCGGATACGACCTTGCCGACGCGCGTCTTACGCGAAGTGGTTCTGAGTTCACTCATTTTCGTCTGCCTCCTCACTGCTCGAGCTGCTTCTCGCGGATGACGGTTTTGACCCGTGCAATGTCGCGACGAACCGTGCCGATCTTCAGGGGGTTATCAAGATGGTTTGTGGCATGCTGCATACGGAGCATGAACAGATCCTTCTTCAGCTCGACGAGCTTTTGCTCCAGCTCAGAAGCGGACATGTTGCGGATTTCAGTTGCCTTCATCTTATTCACCACCTGTCTCGTTCTCATCCTCGCGCTTGACAATCTTCGTCTTGCAGGGCAGCTTGTGGCTGGCCAGACGCAGCGCCTCACGCGCGACCTCTTCGGAAACACCGGCAATCTCAAACATGACACGGCCGGGCTTTACTACTGCAACCCAATACTCGGGAGAACCTTTACCGGAACCCATGCGGGTCTCGGCCGGCTTCTCGGTGATGGGCTTATCGGGGAAGATCTTGATCCAGACCTGACCGCCACGCTTGGTGTAACGCGTCATGGCGATACGGGCCGCTTCGATCTGGTTGCTGGTGATCCAGCAGGGCTCAGTAGCCATCAGGCCAAATTCGCCGTAGGAGACGAAGTTGCCACGCATGGCCTTACCCTTCATACGACCGCGCTGCACGCGGCGGTATTTCACTCTCTTAGGCAGAAGCATTAAGCGTTGCCTCCTTCCTTGGGTGCACCGCCGGCCGGACGGGGAGCGCCCTGTCCACCCTGGCGATTGTAGCCGCCCTGGCCGCCGCGGTTGTAGCCGCCCTGGCCGCCCTGGCGATTGTCGCGGTTGTAGCCGCCCTGACCGCCGCGGTTGTAGCCACCCTGGCCACCACGGTTGTCGCGGTTGTAACCGCCCTGACCACCGCGGTTGTAGCCGCCCTGGCCACCGCGGTTGTCGCGACGACGGCGATCGTCACGCCGACGATCATCGCGACGGTTCATATCCATCACGCGGGGCGTGGTACGCAGGGTGGTCGTCAGGACCTCGCCCTTGTAGATCCACACCTTAACACCGATGCGGCCGTAGGTCGTAGCGGCCTCGGCGAAACCGTAGTCGATGTCAGCACGGATGGTCTGCAGCGGGATGGTACCCTCGTGATAGCTCTCGCTGCGTGCGATCTCGGCGCCACCGAGACGGCCGGCGCACATGATCTTGATGCCCAGCGCGCCCATGCGCATTGCGCGGCCCATGGCGTTCTTCATCGCGCGGCGGAAGCCGATGCGCTTTTCAAGCTGCTGTGCGATGTTCTCGGCGACGAGCTGTGCATTGGTGTCGGGCGTGCGCACTTCCACGATGGAAAGGGCGACGGGCTTTCCGATCATCTTTTCCACCTCGGCGCGCAGGCGCTCGATCTCCGCGCCGCCCTTGCCGATCACGACACCGGGGCGGGAGCAGTGGATAAAGATACGGACCTTGGCGCTGTCGCGCTCGATCTCGATGGTCGGCACGCCTGCGCTGTAAAGCTTTTTCTTCAGAAACTCGCGGATCTTGTAATCTTCGACGATCAGATCGGCGACTTTATCGCTGCGGGCGTACCAGCGGGAATCCCAATCCTTAATGACGCCCACACGCATACCGTGCGGATGAACTTTCTGTCCCATTCGTAACGCCCCCCTTTACTCTTTCTCGGCCACAACGATGGTGATGTGGCTGGTTCTCTTGTTGATGCGGTACATACGACCCTGCGCACGGGGCATACCTCTCTTGAGGATGGGGCCGGGGTTGGCATAGGTCTCAGACACGTACAGGTTGTCGGGATCCATCTCGAAGTTGTTCTCCGCATTGGCGCAAGCGCTCTTGAGGAGCTTGAGCATGAGCTCGCTGGCGGCCTTGGGTGTGTTCATCAGGATGGCCTGCGCGGTCTTGGTGTCCTTACCGCGGATCAGATCGCAAACGATCTTGACCTTACGAGGGGAGATGCGGGCATACTTCAGAATTGCTTTCGCTTCCATTTTCTCTCCTCCTTATCTGCCGGTCTTGCTTCCCGCGTGGCCGCGGAAAGTGCGGGTGGGCGCGAACTCACCAAGCTTGTGGCCGACCATATCCTCGGTGACGTAGACCGGGACATGACGACGTCCGTCGTGGACGGCGATGGTGTGGCCGACAAAGGAGGGGAAGATCGTGCTCGCGCGGCTCCAGGTCTTGACGACCTTCTTGTCGCCGGACTTGTTCATATCATCGATCCTCTTAAGCAGCTCGGGAGCAGCGAAAGGACCTTTCTTAACGCTTCTTGACATGTCTTATCTCCCTCCTTACTTGGAATTGCGACGCTTGACAATGAACTTGTCAGTCGGGTTCTTCTTCTTGCGGGTCTTGTAACCCAGAGCCGGCTTGCCCCAGGGGGTAACCGGGCCGGGACGACCGATGGGGCTCTTGCCCTCACCACCGCCGTGGGGGTGGTCAACCGGGTTCATGACAGAGCCGCGGACCGTCGGGCGGATGCCCATGTGGCGCTTGCGGCCAGCCTTACCGATGGACACGTTGGCAGCATCGATGTTGCCAACCTGGCCGATCGTGGCCATGCAATCCATGCGGATCTTGCGGTACTCGCCGGAAGGCAGGCGAACCTGCGCCATCTTGCCCTCTTTGGCCATCAGCTGCGCGGCAACGCCGGCGGAGCGGACCAGCTGGGCACCCTTGCCGGGATACAGCTCGATGTTGTGGATCACGGTACCAACCGGAATGTTCGCGATGGGCAGCGCGTTGCCGGGCTTGATGTCGGAGTTCGGGCCGGAGACAACAGTGTCACCAGCGCCGAGGCCGAGGGGAGCCAGGATGTAACGGCGCTCGCCGTCGGGATACTCAACCAGCGCGATGTTCGCGGTGCGGTTGGGGTCATATTCCAGGCGCAGCACGGTGCCGGGGACGTCAAACTTGTTGCGCTTGAAGTCGATGATACGGTACTTGCGCTTGTTGCCGCCGCCCTGATGGCGGACGGTGATGCGGCCGTAGTTGTTGCGGCCGGACTTCTTCTTGAGGACTTCCGTCAGGCTCTTTTCGGGCACCGCATGCTTATCGACTCCGTCAAAACCGGAGACGGTCATGTGGCGGCGGGACGGCGTAGTCGGTCTGTAAGTTTTAATCGACATTTCTCATTTACCTCCTTACACCATGCCCTCGAAGATCTCGATGTTCTTGGAATCGGCGCTGAGCTTGACAACCGCCTTTTTCCAGGTGGCGGAGTAGCCCTTCGGATAAGCGCCGGTGCGCTTTTCCTTGCCGCGGACGTTGATGGTGTTGACCTTGATAACGGTCACGTCAAAGATCTCCTCAATGGCCTTCTTGATTTCCACCTTGTTGGCATCCTTCGCGACCTCAAAGGTGTACTTCTTGATGTCGAGGTCTTCCATGGACTGCTCCGTGATGATGGGGCGGATGATGATATCGTAAGCGGTTTTCATCAGGCGTATACCTCCTCGATTTTCTCAAGGGCAGCCTTGTCGACCACCAGAACGCGGTTGTTCAGGATCGCATAGGTGCTGAGGATGGTGGAGATGGTGACGCTGACACCGGGGATGTTGCGAGCGGACTTAAGAACCTTCTCGTCCACATCCTTGGTGATGACGAGAGCCTTGCCCTCGACACCCAGCTTGCCAAGGAACTCCTTGAAAGCCTTCGTCTTGATCTCGTCCATCTTGAGCTCGTCGATCACGAGGATTCCGTTACCGGCGGCCTTGTCGCTCAGCGCGCTCTTGAGCGCGAGTCTCTTGTATTTCTTGTTCAGGCTGTAGCGGTAGTCACGCGGCTTGGGCGCAAAAGCGACGCCACCGTGGGTCCACACGGGAGAGCCCTTGTAACCGGCGCGGGCGCGGCCCGTGCCCTTCTGTCTCCACGGCTTGATGGTGGAGAAGCTGACTTCACCCTTGGTCAGCGCACTCTGCGTGCCCTGACGGCAGTTGGCCAGATGATTCTTCACGTCGGCATGCATCGCAACGCCATTGGGCTCGATGCCGAAGATCGCCTCGGAAAGATCATACTCGCCGACCTGCTCGCCGAGCATGTTGTAAATAGCAGCTTTAGGCATGTTCGTATTTCTCCTTTCCTAAGCGTTAGCGCGTTCTCGCGGAAGCCTTCTGCGGGTTGCGGCCGGAAGCCTTCTGCGGGTTGAGGCTGATCGCAGCACCCGGTCCCTTGCGCTCGGGGTTGACCTTAGAGGTGCTCTTGATGCAGACCAGGCCGCCCTTGGGGCCGGGGATCGCGCCGCGAATGACGAGCATGTTCAGCTCGGCATCCACTTTCACGATGTCCAGGTTCTGCACAGTGACCTGCTCGCTGCCCATGTGGCCCGCGCCGATCTTGCCCTTGAAGATGCGGGACGGATCCGTGCCGGAGCCCATGGAACCGGCGTGACGGTGGACGGGGCCGCCGCCGTGGCTGGTGGGCGTACGCTGAGCACCCCAGCGCTTGATAACACCCTGGTAGCCCTTGCCCTTGGAGATGCCGGTCACGTCGACCTTATCACCCTCAGCAAAGACATCCGCCTTCAGGACGTCGCCGACGTTCATTTCGGCGGCATCGTCCAGACGGAACTCGCGGAGATACTTCTTGGGTTCCACGCCGGCCTTGGCCAGATGGCCCTTTTCCGGCTGGCTGAGCTTGCGCTCGGCGATGTCTTCATAGCCGAGCTGGACGGACGAATAGCCTTCCTTGTCTTCGGTCTTCTTCTGGACCACGACGCAGGGGCCGGCCTCGATAACCGTGACCGGGATGACCTTGCCCGCCTCATCGAAGATCTGCGTCATGCCGACCTTCTTGCCGATGATGGCTTTCTTCATTGTGTTTCCTCCTGATAGGTTATTGGTTGCCTCGCTTAGCCCGCGCCGTGAAGTCGGCGCGTCCAGAGGCTGGCAACTTAACCCCTTCCGCCTCACGCAAGTCGGCGGAAAATGGGTCGTGTACGGATTGATTTAATATAAGGATGTTTGCGGCTTAGAGCTTGATTTCGATCTCAACGCCCGCCGGCAGCTCCAGGCTCATCAGGGCCTCAACCGTCTTCTGGGTGGGGTTAATGATGTCGATCAGGCGCTTGTGGGTGCGGCGCTCGAACTGCTCGCGGCTGTCCTTATACTTGTGCACGGCGCGCAGGATGGTGACGACTTCCTTCTGCGTGGGCAGCGGGATGGGGCCGGACACCTTGGCGTCAGTGCGCTTCGCGGTGGCTACGATTGTCTCGGCAGCCTTGTCGATCAGCTGATGATCATAAGCCTTGAGACGGATGCGGATCATTCTCTTGGGTGTTGCCATTTGATTTTTTCCTCCAATTTTTTGTACGAATTTCCGGCAGCATTGGGTCTGCCTCCTGGTTTGATTCGTACGGATGAGAATTTCTTAACACTCTGCCGTGCGTATCAGACCCTGCCCGAAAAACAAACCGGCACAAATTTGGCCGGTTCGCTCTCCGTCAGGCGATATACGCGCCTTGGCATCCTGAACAGAGAAACTCTCAGCCGCCCGATTACGCGCCGTCAAACAAGCCGGCGCCGGACATGCTCCACGGAAGTTACCGGTTCTGCACCGCAATCTCCCGCTTCATCGCAAATGCGCGCAAAATGGGCGTGGTCCGCCCACAGGCGCTTTGTTAGCATACCAAATCTGTTTCCCTGTGTCAAGATAAATTTTTAATTTTTTTACAGAATTTTTTCGTACAATTCGTGAAAACTGCCGAAAGCCCCGTTTGGGCTCAAAGCTCGCTTCTGCCGGCAAGCTCCCGGCCCATGAGCACACCCATAACAGAGGCCATCATCAGCCCGCGCGTCCAACCGGAGCTGTCACCAAGGCAGTGCAGCCCCTCGACATTCGTTACGAAATGCGTGTCCATTTTGACGCGGTTGGAATAAAACTTCAGCTCAGGGGAATACAGCAGCGTTTCCGCCGCGGCAAAGCCGGGCACGACCTCGTCCGCAGCCTGGATGAAATTGATGATGTTCATCATGGCGCGGTAGGGCATGGCGGCCGTAATGTCACCCGCAACGGCATCCGGCAGCGTGGGGCGCACGTTGGAGCGCGCCAGCTCCTTATCCCAGGTACGCTTGCCGTCAAGGATATCCCCGAAGCGCTGCACCAGAATGTGGCCGTTGGCGAGCATATTGGTCAGCTCGCCGACCTTCTGCGCATAGGCGATGGGCTGATTGAAGGGCACGGAGAAGTTATGCGAGCACAAAATGGCCAGATTCGTGTTGTCGCTCTTGCGCTCCTTATAGCTGTGCCCATTGACAACAGCAAGGTCATTGTCGTAATTCTCCTGGCTGACAAAACCGCCGGGATTCTGGCAGAACGTCCGCACCTTGTTCTTGAAGGGTCTGGGGTAGCCGATGAGCTTGGATTCATAGAGCACCTCGTTGACGGTTTCCATGACTTCGTTGCGCACCTCCACGCGAACACCGATGTCCACGGTGCCCGGCTCATGCGCGATGTTATGCTGCGCGCAGACGTGCTCGAGCCAGTCCGCGCCGCGGCGTCCCGTTGCCACGACGGTGTGGCGGGCATAGATCTCCATGTCCTTTTTCCCGTCCGTCACCGCGACGCCGAGACACTTATTGCCGTCCAGAATGAGATTTGTGCACTCGCAGCCGAACAGAATCTCAACGCCCTTCTCCTGCAGCCACTTCTCGATGGCAAGATAGAGGCTCTGCGCCTTTTCCGTGCCGAGATGGCGGATGGGGCAGTCCACAAGTTTAAGTCCCGCGCGAATGGCACGCTTGCGGATCTCCTTGACCTCCTCAGCGTTTCCAACGCCTTCAACGTGCGTGTCCGCGCCGAACTCCAGATAGATACCGTCCGTGTACTCGATGGTCTCCTGCACCTTATCCTCGCCGATCAGCCGCGGCAGATCGCCGCCGACCTCATAGCTCAGGGAGAGTTTTCCGTCCGAGAACGCGCCCGCGCCGGAAAAGCCCGTTGTAATATGGCAGTTGGGCTTGCAGTTCATGCACTTGTGCGTCTTTTCCTTCGGGCAGTGACGGTTTTCGATGCTCTGTCCCTTTTCGACCAGAACGATTTTGTCCTTTGCGCCGCAGCGCAGCATTTCCAGCGCGGTGAAAATTCCCGCAGGGCCGGCGCCGACGATCACAACATCTGTATTCATGGTTTTCCTCCTGACGCAGCACTGCGCCACGCAGCCTCTTCCGCGCGGCACAGTGCCTTTGTATGCAGCGCGCACGGGCGAACCGCCCTACGCGCGCGCGTATATTATAATAGTATATGCTGTTTACACATTGAAGCGAATATTGGTCACGTCGCCATCCTGCATAATGTAATCCTTGCCCTCGCTGCGGAGCAGACCCTTATCCCGCGCGGCAGCCATTGTGCCGCAGGCCTTGAGGTCCTCAAAGGCCACGATCTCCGCGCGGATGAAGCCGCGCTCCAGGTCGGAGTGGATTTTTCCGGCCGCCTGCGGCGCCTTCGTGCCGCGGGTGATCGTCCACGCGTGGACATCGTCCTCGCCCGCGGTGAGGAAAGAGATGTAGCCGAGCAGGTCGTAGCTCGTCCGGATCAGACGGTCGAGCCCGCGCTGCGTCAGGCCGAGATCCTCCATGAACATCGCCGCTTCTTCGGCATCCATGTCCGCGATCTCCTCCTCAAACTTTGCCGCGACCGGCAGCACCGCCGCGCCCTGTCCCGCAGCCAGCTCCGCCAGCGCGAGATACTGCGCGTTATGCTCGTAATCGGCCATGCCGTCCTCGTCGAGATTCGCCACATAGATGACGGGCTTGATGGTCAGCAGGCCGCCGTCCTGCAGAATGTCCTTGTCCTCCTCGGTGAATTCAAACTCAGAGGCCGGTCTGCCGTCCGAGAGAAGCTCAATAAGCGCCGCGCACATCTCCGCCTCGCGCTTATATTTCTTGTCTCCGCTCTTGGCGTTTTTGTTCGCCTTTTCCAGGCGGCGCTCCACCAGTTCGATGTCCGCAAGGATCAACTCCAGATTCAGCGTTTCCGCATCGCGCACGGTATCCGCCGGCTCCGTAAACAGTCCGTCATTGTCAAAGCCGCGCACCACGTGGACGATGGCATCCACCTGCCGCACCGTCTGCAAATAGGCGTTTCCGCGGCCGCCGCCTTTTTTGATGCCCACCACGTCCACGAAATCAATGGTCGCGGGGGTGTATTTCTTGGGGTGGTAATATTCCGCCAGCCAGTCCAGACGCGCGTCCGGCACCTTGGCCTGTCCGATGTTGGGCTTGCCCGAAACGTTCGTATAGCCGCCGGTCTCGACGTGCGCGCCGGTCAGGGCGTTAAACAGCGTGCTCTTGCCCACATTCGGCAGGCCCACGATACCAAGTTTCATATAGGATCATTCTCCCGTTTCAATGGTTTCTGCGCTCCGCCGCAGCCGCAGCCACGGACAAGGCCGATCCTTTGGCGTTTTCCGTCGCAGAGCTCGCCCGCGAACAGCATTCTTTCCAACGAAGCCAAAAGTTCACACAGTTATTTTAATTGTAGCATACACATCCGGATTTCTCAATAGCGAACTGCGTCCAAATCGGCCCTTATTCGGATACACGAAAGCAAAAATCGCAGCAACACCCTTGTTATTTGTCGAAAAGGGCGCTATTATTATAGCAGAGAAGCTCCGGCACCGGGCTTTCGCCACCGCGCCGGGCACAACAGTCGTTATCGGAAGCGCTTTCGCATTCGGTTGAGAGAGAATGCGATGTGTTATAAAGAGAAGGATTAAGGAGGACACCCCATGTTTTGCGTGAACTGTGGACAGCCGCTGGAGGGCAACAGCAAATTCTGCCCCTACTGCGGCACCAAACTGGATCAGACGCAGACCCCCGAACCCCAGCCCGTTGCCCAACCGGCCGCTCCGGCAGAGCAACCCGTTTATGCGCCGCAAGCTGCACCTGCGCCCGCGCCGGTGCCTGCGCCCGCGCCCGCCCCCGCTCCCGCACCTGTGGTAAGCAACATCCCCGAAGCCCCGGCTCCCGCTGCAGCACCTTATGCAGCGCAGCCCATCCCGGAAGCCCCTCCCGCACAGGCGCCGCAGGCTCCCAAGAAAAAGGGCAAGGCCGGCCTGCTGATCGGCATCGGCGCTGCTGTCATCGTTGTGATTCTGGCCGCCGCGCTGCTGCTTTCCGGCGTTTTTACCGGAGCGCGGGCAACGCTGGGCAAGGCCATAAGCAAGTCCGCAGAGGCTTACGGGAACGTCAATGCCGATTTGGGCACGCCGGACATTTCCGCGCTGATAGCCGACGAGCAGATCTCGGAGGAGCTGCGCCTCACGGTCAACGAAGTGGCCGGTGACAGCACTTTTGACGGGGTCGGTGTCCGCATCAACAGCGGCATGGACCTTCCCGGCCAGCATATGAACCTGGCAATCACGCCGCTCTATGATGATGTGGAGATCGCCACCGTTCAGCTCGGCCTCAACGGCACCATCCTTTATGTCGGCTCCCCCGAGCTGACGGACGGCGAGCTTTACGGTGTGGACACCGCCAAGCTGGGCGAGGATATCGCGATGCTCGTTGACGACGACAGCCTGGAGACCATTGGCTTTAACTTCTATGACCTCATGGAGATCACGAAGGAGTCCATGGACTACGAGGCGATGGCGGAAGAGCTCAAAGCCGCGGAAGAGGAGCTCTTCAAGAGCATGGAGGTCACAAAAGAGGGCCGCGAGGAGATCAAGGTCAACGGCAACAAAGTCAAGGCCACCAAGTATCTCGTCGTGATCACGGCGGACGCTTTGGAGGACTATATTGACGCGCTGGAGGCTTCGGTCGACCCCGATCGGATGACCGACACGCTGGAAGCCATCTATGAAAGCATGGGCCTGCCGGAAGACCTTCTCGACGAAGTCATGAGCGAAGTCGGGACTATCGACACGGACTACATCTTTGACGAGCTGCGCGATGCTGTGGATGAGCTGGGCGATCTGGAGTTCGATGTCTACATCAGCAACGGCTATGTGGTGTTCGTGGAATACGAGTTCGACGCCTACGACACGGAGTATGTCATTGAACTGCAGCTCGGCGGCGGCAAGCACTATGTGGACGACCTGTCCATCGTCCTCGAGGTGAAGGATGAGGGCGAAATCGTTCTGTCCTCCTCCGGCAACCACCACGGCGACGACGGCGTTTTCACCGACAAGACCACCGTTTCCTACAAGGAGGACGGCGCGAAGAAAGAAACCGTGTTCTCTTCGGAGTTTGAACTCAGCAAGAAAGACAAGTCCTTCGAAGGCGAAATCGAAGTCGGCGGAGAAGCCGTGTTCGTCTCCTACGAGGGCACTTTGGAAACGGACAAATCCTCCATGGACATTGATCTCAGCAAGCTGAAAGTGAAGTCCTGGGGCGAGGTCGTTTTCGAGGGCTCCCTCGGCTATGCGATCGGCGCTTACGAGAAGCCCGACGTGGACTCCTCCGATGTCACCATGATCCTCTCCATGTCCGAAGACGATCTGATGGAGATCGCCACAGAGCTCTATGACAACCTCCTCGTGCTGGTCGAAGATCTGGATCTTGACCTGGATGCGCTTGACGAACTTCTCAGCGGCAGCGGCAGCGTCGATGCCCCCGCCGTGGAAGACAGCAGCGATTATTGGTACGGCTACGATTGCGGCTACGACGACGGTTATGATGAGGGCTGGGCCGAAACGGAATACGACGATTCAGCCGCTTTCATCTACTACGAGGGCGACGCCATCGACGGATATCTGGACGGTTATTACTACGGTTATGACGACGGATATTGGGGCTATGACTACGGCGAGAGCTACGGTCTCCAGTAAACAACACAAAACCGCGATTGCCACACCAGCATAGCGGCAACAACAAAGCCCTGCCGGCAGAAAATCTGCCGGCAGGGCTTAAGTTTTTATTTCAGGTGGTTTCAAACGACAGCGGGTCTTTGCAGGCATTCGGCAACCCCACCACGCCAGACTTCATATACCTTCATCGCATTCCTGTTCATTCACCGGCAAAACACTCGCCGGGCCGCTCTGCATGGTGATCGTATAGCGTTCCAGGTCATAAAAATCTTCACGCAGATCTGCGCAGCCGTGGGTTGTCACCGTCGTAACCCGGAAATTCTCGCGGATAAAATCCTCCGCCCATTCTTCTTTCTGTCCATAGGGATAGGCGAAGTAAATCACGTCTCTTCCCAACTCCCGCTCCAGCGTGTCGATGCTCAGCCGGAGATCGCCGATCACCCGCTGATCAAATTCCTCTCGGCTTTCTTCGGGCAGACGCTCAATTCCGTTTGGGCCGTTCGGGTCATAACTGCCGCCGCGCTCGTCCAGATTGTGAAGCCGGTAAGTGTGCGAGCCAAATTCCACCAGGCCAGAAGCCTCCATCTCCCGGCATATATCCCAGCTCAAACCGGAGCCGGTATCATAATCCGAAAAGGAAACGACCAGCGCCAGGGCCATTTTTGCGTTGAGCTCTTTCAGAAGAGGAAAGGCCAGGTCATAATTGCTTTTATACCCGTCATCAAAGCTGATCATCACCGGTTTTTCCGGCAGCGGCTCTTGCGAAATCAAATCCCCGGGCAAAACAAAATGATAGCCGTTTGCAATCAGCCACTCGAGATCCTCCCGAAACCGGCTGACCGTCACCGTCATGGAATTGCACGCTTCCCCATCCTGCACCACATGATGATACATCAGAACCGGCAGCGCGCTCTCTCTGCTCGTGCGTGGCTCCGGCGTCGGCAGAGGTGTGGGTTCGGGCGTGGCTTCCGGAGTGGGCGGCACGTTTTCCACCGGCGGTTCAGTCGCGGAAGGCAGCTCTGTTCCGGGCTGGGGCACCCCGCAGGCCGTTGCGCCGCATAGCAGGATCCCAGCCAAAATCCACACAAAAACTCGCTTCACAAGCGCCCTCCTCGACACACTTCACGACCGACTGAACCACGCCGGCAATTTACATTCTGTATATTAGAACACATCCGAACCACAAACAAGTCAAAATCTTGTGGTGATTTTCCGGTATTTCGCCGGAAACCGGCGCCGATGGTTTCTTCTTGCAAGCAAAGGGCGGAATGCGAAGCCCTTCGTCATTCCGCCCATAAATGCAAATTATAACGGAGTTGCAAAACTCAACTCAGTGCACTGCCGGGCATCGCCCTGTGTTTCGTGCCGCTTTTCGCTTACTCCTGATCCGCGCCGTCTTGCTGCTCGGGCTGCGGAATCGGCTCTGCGACGGTTTCGGAAGGCGTTTCCTCAACAGGCGCAGGCGCTGCAGGCTGCTCATCCTGTTCGGTGAAAAGCCGGATGTGCTTTGCCGGCGGCTCGATCGTCGGGTCAATGTGCACAGGCAGCTCACCCGTCTCGCAATAGCGGTTGAAGTCCGCGCCGTCCATGCTCTCATGGCGCAGCAGATATTCCGCAACGCCCTCCAGCTTATCCTTGTGCTCGAGCAGCAGCTTCTCGCAGAGTTCGGCGGCCTCGTCAAAGATGCGCTTGACTTCCGCATCAATGATGGCGGCCGTCTCTTCGGAATAGCTCTTGGTCTGCCCGAAGTCGCGTCCGATAAAGATGCTGTGATCCGCGCTGTCAAAGCTGATCGGGCCGAGCTTTTCGCTCATGCCATAGCGGGTGACCATGGCGCGGGCAAGGCTCGACGCCTGCTGGATGTCCCCGGAAGCACCGGTGGAGATGTCATCCAGAAACAGCTTCTCTGCAATGCGTCCGCCAAGGGACATAACAATGTTCTCAAACAGCTCTGCGCGGGAATTATAGCTTTCCAAATCCTCCTGCGGGCGGAAGAGCGTAAAGCCACCGGCCTGACCGCGCGGGATAATCGTGATATAGTGCACGGGATCCGTATGCTCAAGGAACTTGCCGGCGATGGCGTGACCCGCCTCGTGATAGGCGGTGAGCTTGCGCGCCTTTTCGCTCATCTTCTTGCTCTTCTTTTCCGGACCCATGGCAACCTTCAGAATCGCCTCGTCAACATCCTCCATGCGGATAAAACGGCGACGGCGGCGCACGGCCAGCAAGGCCGCCTCATTCATCAGGTTTTCCAGATCTGCGCCGGAGAAGCCCGCCGTGCCCTTGGCGATGGAGTTGAGGTTCACATCGTCGCCAAGCGGCTTGCCGCGGGCGTGGATTTTCAAAATGGCCTCTCTGCCGCGGATGTCGGGCAGGCCGACATAGACACGGCGGTCAAAACGGCCCGGACGCAGCAGGGCGTTATCGAGAATATCGGAACGGTTGGTCGCAGCGATGACGATGACGCCCTCGTTGTTGCCGAAGCCGTCCATCTCAACCAGCAACTGGTTAAGCGTCTGCTCGCGCTCGTCGTGGCCGCCGCCGAGGCCGCTGCCGCGCTGACGGCCAACCGCATCAATTTCGTCAATGAAGATGATGGACGGAGCAACCTTCTTGGCCTCCGCAAACAAGTCGCGGACGCGGGAAGCGCCGACACCGACATACAGCTCCACGAAATCGGAGCCGGAGATGGACAGGAACTGCACGCCCGCCTCACCCGCAACAGCCTTGGCCAGCAGGGTTTTACCGGTGCCCGGAGGGCCGACGAGCAGCACACCCTTGGGGATGCGCGCGCCCATCGCGGTGAAGCTTGCGGGGTTCTTGAGGAATTCCACAACTTCGGCAAGCTCCGCCTTCTCCTCGTCGCAGCCCGCAACGTCGGCAAAGGTGACCTTTTTCTTCTCTTCGGAGCCCATGCGCACGCGCGCCTTGCCGAATTTCATCACGCCGCCGGCACCGCCGCCGCCACCATTGGCGCGGTTCATCATCACGAACCACAGCACACCGAAGATGACAAGGATGCCCAGATACGGCAGCAGGCTTGCCCACCAGGGAACAACGTTGCCCGCCTCATAATCATAATTCCGGATAATGCCCCGCGCAGCCTGATCTTCAACCAGCTCGTGCGTGTCCATATAGAACATATCCAGACTCATCAGGCGGTGCGAAACGAAATACACGCCCTCATCCGCTTCGTAAAGCTCCATGGTGAGCGTTCCGTTTTCATCCACCACAAATTCCTTGACCTGCTCCTCACGCAGCAGCTCCAGCACATGATAATAGGTGATCTTGCCGGCGGTCCGGTTCCGGTTCGTGAGGGAAAACACCGTTGCAAGAAGAATCACGAGGATCAGGATATAAAAGCCTATATCTCTCGCGCGGCTCTTTTTTGGCTTCAAAAAATCTTCACATCCTTTTGAGAAAAATCGGGTGCTTTGCAGCCCGAGGTTTTATTCGTTTTCGTAAACGCAGGGTTTGAGAATGCCGACATACGGCAGGTTGCGGTATTTCTCCGCATAGTCGAGTCCATAGCCGACAACAAAGGCATCCGGAATTTCAAATCCGCTGTAATCCGCCTGGATGGGCGCCGTGCGCCGCGCGGGCTTATCCAGCAGCGTGACAATGGAGATCGACGCCGGCTTGCGCCCGTTGAGGTAACCGCGGAGGTAATCGAGCGTTTTGCCGCTGTCGAGAATGTCCTCCACCATGATAACGTCCATTCCCTCAATATCGGCGCTGAGGTCCTTGTTGATCTTCACAGCGCCGGTTGAAACGCTCTTGTTCCCGTAGGAGGACACCGCCATAAAGTCCACCGAGCAGCTCAGATCCACGCAGCGCATCAAATCTGCCATAAACATAAAGCTACCCTTGAGCACGCCGACAAACAGCGGCTGCTTCCCCGCAAAGTCACGCGTGATCTGCGCACCGATCTCCTCGACACGCTTTTTCAGCTGTTCCTCCGAAAAAAGAATGGATTCCACGTCCGGATGCATGCTTAATCCCTCTCCTCTATCTCAATGAGTATGGCTGCCTCGCCCGGGGCCGCCAGCCGCCGCTCGTCCGCCCCGAAGCCGACAACCGCCAGCAGGCCGTTCTCGTCCGCGAGCACAGGAATGCGCGCTCGCTCCCACGCGGGGATTTCCGCTTCGGCGAAAAGCGCCTTCAGGCTCTTGGTGCAGCCGCGCCCGGGCAGACGCAAACGATCTCCCGGAATTTTAGGCCTGATGGTTATTCTACCACAGCCCTTTGTCATTTCAAAGTAAAACTTCTTAAAAGATTTGTTAATTTTGCCCGGCACACCGTCCGTTCTGCGGATCACGATGCCGCATTCGGGGATCTCGATCGCCCCGGGCGCGTCCAAACAGCGCACCGGTAGCGGAGGCAGCTCCTCCGGCACACCGAAGCAGAGCTTCCCGAAGCTGCGGCAAACCTTCATCCCGGGCAGGGAAACGCACTTCCCGCTCCCGCCCTCGTGCAGCAGACCGCGCACATCCTGCGCATGGCCTTCGGTGATTGCCTGTCCGCCAAGCTTTTTCAGAACACGGAAAAAAATCGGCTCCGGCAGTCGGGAAAGCGCCTCCACGGGAAGCGCCGTGCACCCCGAGAGCGTTTCAGCCTTCTCCCGCAGGAAGTTTTCCGCAAGCTCCGTGAGATATGCATCGTCCGCCCGCAGCCGCCGCGCCGCATCCAGCGCGTGCTGCACAAAAGCCGGGTTGACGCTCTCCAACGCGGGCAGCGCCTCATGGCGGAGGCGGTTGCGCGCATATTCATCCAAAAGATTGCTGCTGTCCGTAACCCAGGTCTCGCCCTGTTCGAGCAGCCAGCGCTCAATCTCGCTTCGCGTCAGGCAAAGCAGCGGACGCACAAGGCCGCTGCGCGCCGGTGCAATCCCGGCAAGCCCCGCGCTCCCCGCGCCGCGCGCCAGATTGAGCAGCATCGTCTCGGCGTTGTCGTTCATATTATGCGCGGTTGCAATGCGCGCAGCGCCGAGGGCATCCGCCGTCTCGCGCAAAAACGCATAGCGCATTTCCCGCGCCGTTTCCTCAATTCCTTTTCCCGTCTCCGCCGCGCGCGCACGCACATCTCCGCTGCCAACAACACAATGCACATCCAGCCGCCTGCAAAGTTCCCGGACAAAGTCCGCATCCCGCGCGCTTTCCTCGCCGCGCAGCAGGTGGTTATAGTGCGCGCAGAAAACGGAAAAACCCTTTTCCCGCGCCGCGCGACACATCATCAGCAGCAGACAAACAGAGTCCGCCCCGCCGGAGACCGCACAAAGCAGCGCGCCGCCGGGAGGTGGCAGCATATCGTAACGCTCCGCCCAGACAAGCACACGGTCAAGCAATCCATCAGCCATCCGTGCGCCCTGTCATGCTGGAATAGGTCGTGGTCTGCGCATCCCAGTGGAGATAGACCGTGCCCGTTTCACCGCGGCGGTTTTTCAGGATGATCGCCTCGGCCTCCGCCGGATTTTCGCATTCCTCTTTGCTGTAATATTCATCACGGTACAAACCGATGACCAGATCGGCATCCTGCTCGATGGCGCCGCTCTCACGCAGGTCGCTGAGCATGGGGCGCTTGTTCTGCCGCCCCTCGTTGGCACGGGAGAGCTGACTCAGGCACAGAACCGGAACCTCCAGCTCCTTAGCCATGATCTTCAGCATACGGCTGATGTCGGACACCACCGTTGTGCGGCTCTCGTCCGCATATTTTTTCGGTCCGCCGGCAGAGGTCATCAGCTGCAGATAGTCAATCACCACAAGGCCGAGATTCTTGACCCGGCGGCACTGGGCGTTCATATCCGAAACCGTGAGCATGGGGTTATCATTGATGCGCAGATCAAGCGAGCTGAGAACCGAGGCCGCGGCGTTGATGCGCCGCCAGTCATCCTCGCTCAGCCGCCCCGTCTGCAAAAGCTTGCTGTCAATACGGCTCTGCGTAGAGAGCAGGCGCATGGCAAGCTGTTCGCGCGACATTTCCAGCGAAAAGACTGCAACCGTTTTCTTGCTGGTTTTGGCAACGTGCAGCGCGATGTTGAGCGCAATACTCGTCTTACCCATGCCGGGTCGGGAAGCGATCATGGCCAGGTCACCCTTTTGCAGGCCAAGGATGCGCTGGTCGATGCCCGACAGGCCGGTTTCCACGCCGGGAACGGCGCTTTGCGAGCTTGCCGCCTCGCTCATCTGCTCATAAAGGTTTTGCAGCACCGTGGACAACGGCATCAGGTCGCTGCCCGTGCGCCCCTGCCGCAGCGCATAGATTTTCTTTTCCGCGAGCTCGAGAATGTTCTCTGCCTCGCCGGCGCCTTCATACACGGCATCTCCAATCTCGGAGGCCGCCTGCGCCAGCGCGCGGAGCATCGCGCGGTCGCGCACAATGGCGGCATATTCCATGACGTTCGCCGCCGTGGGCGTCAATCGCATCAGGTCGAGGATGTACTGCTGGGAACTGTCCTCATACACGCCGCGCACGCGCATCTGGTTGAGCAGCGTTACGGCGTCCACGGTCTGCGAGTAGGAAAACATCACCATGATGGTCTCAAAAATCTCGCGGTTGGCGCGGACATAGAAGTCCTCAACGCGCAGCAAACCGAGCACCTCCGGCAAACAGTTCGGATCAAGCAGGATCGAGCCGATCACCGCCTGCTCCGCCGTGGCGCTGTGTGGCATTTTTCTGCCAAGCAGTTCGTCCATAATCTATCTCTTTCCCCGGGGCATCCCCCGGCAAAATGTTTTTGCAGCGCCCGCGCACCGCTCAGCTTTTCAGCTCCTGCACATGGATACGGAAGCGATTTTTCCCGACATTCGTGTTCTCAAAGCCGATGCGGTAATGGATTTCCAGATCGCCGCCATGCTCATCCAGCGCGGCGTACACGCGCTCCGTGTTCACGTCCATCGTGGCCGCCCCGAAAGGCGTTTCATAGAGAAACAGATGCTTTTTCCCGGGTTCAAAGACCATGTGCGAGGTGATCTCACCCTCGCGCTCAAGCACCACACCCGTCGGCTCGACGAGGAAGGTCGTGCGCGTTCCCTTCAGCCCTGTAAGCTCGCTTTCCATATATACCAGCTTTCCGCGTCCGTCGGCATAGCCGTAGTGTCCATCTGTTAAAAGCTCAATGGCGTCGCCGTCATCCCCATCGTCCACCTGTTGCAGCCCGCGAATGGAGATCAGCACGTTTTTCATTTCCATTTTGTGCCATGTTCCTTCCTGCCCTCCGGCCCTGTTCCCGGCCCGGCACATAAATTGACAGTATATTATACCCTTTTCCGCCTCCTTTGTAAATAGAATATACCGCTTTTTGCTTGCAATTTCCTTTTTCTCGGGAAGAAATTGAATTGACGCTTTATTTTTCCGCGGGAATGTGGTAGAATACTTTCAACTGTGTGCTGCTTTACCCGCGCCACGCCGCCGCACCCTGTTTCGGGCGGCATCAGGCGCCGATCGCGCAGCACGGCAAGGAGGAACAATTATGGCGGAATATATCACTTGTCAGGACGAAAAGGGCAGCGTCAACATTTCTGAGGACGTCGTCGCCGTCGTAGTCGGCGCAGCCATTTCCGAGGCCGAGGGCGTTGCGGGGCTTGCAAGCTCTGCCGGAATCGAGTTCTTCGGCAAAAAGAATACAACGCGCAGCATCAAGGTGCAGTTTGAGGGCGAGAAGATTCTTCTCGACATTCCCATCACCGTGCGCTACGGCTTTGCCATTGCCGATGTTGCCAAGAAGGCGCAGGATGCCGTCACCTCCGCAGTGGAGTCGATGATCGGCTTTACGCCCGTTGTCAACATCCACGTCAGCGGCGTCGCGTTCGACAAGTAGGTGCGCGGCCTATGACAAGAACTTCTGCGCGGGAGCTGGCGGTTCAGCTATGCTTCCGCCTTTCCTCCGGGGAGACGCTCCCGGCGGAGGAACTGACCCGTTTTTTTGATCGCGAATACTACGAATCGCTGTCCGTTGAGGGAGAGCCTTTCTCCCAGACGCCGGACGATGCGCAGCTTGCCTACATACGCGATGTGGTGCTGGGCGTGCAGGCGCATCTGGAGGAGCTGGACGGCTTCATCGAGAAATACGCCGTCGGCTGGAAGGTTTCCCGCATCTCCAAAACGGCGCTGGCCGTGCTGCGCGTTGCGCTGTGCGAGCTGCGCTATGTGGAGGACGTGCCGCCCTCTGCCGCAATCAACGAGGCCGTCGAGCTCGCCAAGCACTATGACGAGCCGGAAACGGTCGCCTTCGTCAACGGTGTGCTCGGCGCTTACTGGCGCGGGGAGCACACGCCTGCGGAAGAAAACTGACGATGGAACAGAAGATCTTATCCGTCTCCGAGCTCAACGAGCACATCCGGCTGCTGCTGGACGGAGACGATCTGCTCGCCGGGCTCTGTGTGCGCGGCGAGCTTTCCAACTATAAGATCTACCCATCCGGACATCATTATTTCACGCTCAAGGACGACAAATGCGCCCTGCGCTGCGTCATGTTCCGCTCGAGCGCGGAGAAGCTGCGGTTTCGTCCGGAAAACGGCCTGCGCGTGCTGGTGACAGGACGGGTGAGTGTCTATCCGCGCGACGGGGCATATCAGCTCTACTGCAGCTCGCTGACGCCGGAGGGCGTGGGGGATCTGCATCTCGCTTTCGAGCAGCTCAAGGCCAAGCTGGAGGCGGAGGGTCTGTTTGACCGCGCGCGGAAAAAGCCTCTGCCCGCTTTCCCGAAGCGCATCGCCGTGATCACCTCCGGCGCCGGCGCCGCGGTGCGGGACATTATCCGCGTGCTGCGCGCACGCTGGCCGATGAGCAAGGTCATCATCCTGCCCGTGCGCGTGCAGGGCGCCGAAGCGCCGCCCGAGATCGTCGGCGCGCTGCGCTATGCAAACCGCTGGCAGGTTGCCGACCTCATCATCACGGGCCGCGGCGGCGGCTCCATCGAGGATCTCTGGGCTTTCAATGATGAGCGCGTGGCGCGCGCCATTGCGCAGAGCGAAATCCCCGTCATCTCTGCTGTGGGGCACGAACCGGATGTAACCATCGCGGACTATGTTGCCGACCTGCGCGCGGCCACGCCGTCCAACGGTGCGGAGCTCGCCGTGCCCGACCAGATGGAGATGCGCGCGCATTTGCAGCAGCTGCGCACCCGCTGCCGGGAGGCGCTGAACAAACAGCTGCGCGTCCGGCGCGAAAAGCTCGGCCTTTATGCGGAGCGGCGCGCGCTGCGCGATCCGCTGCGTTTGATTGAATATAAGCGGCAACTGCTTGACAGCGTATCGCTGCGCATGGTTTCTGCCCAGCGCGAATCGCTGGCCCACCGGCGGCGCGCACAGGCGGAATATGCCGCAAAGCTGGATGCGCTGAGCCCCCTGAAGGTGCTCGCGCGCGGCTACTCCATTGCCCGGAATACAGACGGGCTGCCCCTGCGCTCGGCAGCGCAGGTTTCTCCGGGTGAGAAAATCGACCTGACGCTTTCAGACGGCGCACTGCGCTGCGCCGTGGAGGAGGTTTATCATGGCCACAACGAAGAAACAGCCGGACTTTGAGGAGGCGCTCGCGCGCCTCGGCACAATCGTCTCAAAGCTGGAAAGCGGCGATGCGCCGCTCGCGGAATCGCTCGCGCTCTTTGAGGAGGGCACGGCGCTGCTTGCGCACTGCGAAAAGCTGCTTGACGGCGCCGAACAGCAGGTTCTGCGCCTGAGCAAGGGGCCGGACGGCGCACCGCGCGAGACGCCGTTTGACGAGGCGGAGGCATGACCTTTTCCGAGCGCTACGATGCGCATCTCACAGCCATCACGGCCGCCCTCGCCGCCTGCTTCGGAAAAGAGAAGCGCGGCTTTGCCTTTGACGGGCTGCTCGAGGCGATGGATTACAGCCTCATGGCGGGCGGCAAGCGCGTGCGTCCGGTGTTGACGCTGGAATTTTGCCGCGTCTGCGGCGGCGACGTAACCGCTGCGCTTGACGTTGCCTGTGCCGTTGAGCTGCTGCACACCTACAGCCTGATTCATGACGATCTGCCCTGCATGGACAATGATGACCTGCGCCGCGGCAAGCCGACCAACCACAAGGTCTTCGGCGAGTGTACCGCCGTGCTGGCGGGTGACGCGCTGCAGGCCGAGGCCTTCGGAAAGATTCTGCGCTGCGCGCTCCCGGCGGAGCGCCGCGCTGCCTGCGCGGAAGCGCTGGCCGACGCCGCGGGAATTGACGGCATCTGCGGCGGGCAGTTCATGGACATGATGGGCGGATCGCAGCGCCTGTCGGAAGAAGAACTTTCGGAGCTGCAGGGCCGCAAAACCGGCAGTCTGCTCCTGGCCGCGTGCCGCATGGGCGTGCTCGCAGCGGGCGGAAGCCCCGCGCAGGAGGACGCCGCCTGCCGCTACGGCGCGGCGCTCGGCGCGGCCTTTCAGATCCGCGATGACATGCTCGACGCCCTCTCCACAGAGCAGGAGCTCGGCAAGCCCATCGGCTCCGATGCGGCAAACGGAAAAACCACCTTCCTGTCGCTCTGGGGCGCGGAAAAATGTGCCGCTGCGGTGGACAGGCTCACCCGCGCTGCGATCGACGCGGCGAAAGAATTTCCGGAGAGCGACTTCCTCTGTGAACTGGCACGTTATCTGGCCGGAAGAGGCGTCTGAGGCCGCTTCTCCGTGAATATTTTTCTAATTATTCAAATATTTCTGTATAAAATTGCGCCCGGCTCTTGTAATGTCGGGCGCAATTTGTTATGATACTGAATTGCCCGCAGGGTGTATATATAAGCAGTACGAAAGACAAAGACAACAGAGGGGATCGTTTTTGGAGATTTTGAATACCATTCATTCCCCGGCGGATGTGCGCGCCCTTCCGGAAGACCGGCTGGATGCGCTGTGTGCGGAAATAAGGGAATTTTTAGTGCAGAGTCTGTCCGTTACCGGCGGACATCTCAGCTCCAACCTCGGCGTTGTGGAGCTGACCGTGGCGCTGCACCGGGTTTTTGATACAGAGACAGACAGACTCGTGTTCGACGTCGGGCATCAGTGCTATGTGCACAAGCTCCTGACCGGCCGGCGCGAAGCCTTTGATACCTTGCGCCGGCTGGACGGAATCTCCGGCTTTCCGAAGCCGGTTGAGAGCGTGCACGATGCCTTCATCGCGGGACATGCCTCCAACTCCATCTCCGTCGCGCTCGGCATGGCGCGCGCACGGCGGGAGCTCGGCGGGGATTACCGCGTTGTCGCCCTCCTCGGCGACGGAGCGCTGACCGGCGGCCTTGCCTACGAGGGTCTCGCCGATGCGGGCGAGAGCGGGGAAAACCTCATCGTCGTGCTCAACGACAACGGCATGTCCATCGGGCCGAACGTCGGCGGCATCGCGCGGCTGCTTTCCCACGCGCGCATGCGTCCGGGCTATCTGCGCTTCAAGCGCGCCTACCGCCGCTTCTTCCGGCGCTGGCCGACGCTCTATGCATTCAACCACAGGATTAAAGAGCGGCTCAAGGGCAGTCTGCTCGGCAGCAATATGTTTGAAGAGATGGGCTTTTACTATCTCGGGCCGGTGGATGGGCACGACTGTGCCGAGGTGGAGCGCATCCTGCGCTTCGCGCGCGAGCTGGACGTGCCTGTTCTGGTGCATGTGCTGACCGAAAAGGGGCACGGCTGCTCTTTTGCGCAGGCGCAGCCGAACGTCTACCACGGCGTCGGCTCTTACGAGCCGGAAACCGGTGCGCTGCCGGAGAAGGCGCCGGATTTCTCCTCCGTGTTCGGGGACGCGCTCGTGGAGCTTGCGCAGACCGACAAGCGCATCTTCGCCATCACCGCCGCCATGGAATCCGGCACCGGACTTTCCGGCTTTGCCGAGCAATTCCCGGACCGCTTTTTTGACGTTGGCATCGCGGAGGGGCACGCAGCGGCCATGGCCGCCGGGCTGGCAAAACAGGGCGCTGTGCCCGTCTTTGCCGTGTACTCCTGCTTCCTCCAGCGCGCCTATGACATGCTGATTCACGACTGTGCGCTGCAAAAGCTGCACGTCGTTTTCTGCGTGGACCGCGCCGGGCTTGTCGGCCGGGACGGGGAAACGCATCACGGCGTATTCGACGTGAGCTATCTCTCCTCCGTCCCCGGCCTGACGCTGCTCAGCCCCGCCTCCTTCGCGGAACTGCGGGAGATGCTGCGCATCGCCGTAACGGAGCTTTCCGGCCCTGTCGCCATCCGCTATCCGCGCGGAGGCGAGGGAGAATACACCGAAGACCGCGCCCGCAAGGCATGCTCCGTGCTGCGCGAGGGCACGGACATTACGCTCGTGAGCTACGGCACCATGATCAACGAGGTGCTTTCGGCCGCCGAGCAGCTCTCCTGGGCGGGCATTTCCGCCGAGGTGCTCAAGCTCGGCCTCATCCGTCCGCTTGACGCCGAGCCCGTTCTCGATTCCGTCCGAAAAAGCGGCGCGCTGCTCGTGGCGGAGGAGGTCTGCGCTGCCGGCAGCGTGGGCGAGGCACTCGCCGCCGCCCTTGCCAAAAACGGCGTGACGGCAAAGCTCCGCCTTTTGAGCCTCGGCAACGGAATCGTGCCGCAGGGCAGCGTTGCCGAGCTGCGTGCAAGATGCGGCATGGATTCGGTCAGCATTGCGCACACCGCGCGTGAACTTCTGGGAGAAACCGTATGCCAAAAGTAAGACTTGACCAACTTGTATTTGACCGCGGCCTCGTGCCGAGCCGCGAGCGCGCAAAGACCAGCATCATGGCCGGTCTCGTTTTCGTCAACGGTCAGCGGGCAGACAAAGCCGGCGCGCTCGTTGATCCCGCCTGTCAGATCGAGCTGCGCGGCAAGGCCGTGCCTTATGTCAGCCGCGGCGGGCTGAAGCTGGAAAAGGCGCTCAAGGTCTTTTCCCGCGATCCCGCGGGGCTGACCTGTCTGGACTGCGGCGCCTCCACAGGCGGCTTCACAGACGTGCTGCTGCGTGCCGGGGCAAGCAAGGTCTACGCCGTGGACGTCGGCTACGGGCAGCTTGCCTACAGTCTGCGCCAGGACGAGCGCGTGGTGTGCATGGAGCGCACAAACGCGCGTTATCTCACGCGCGAGCAGATTCCGGACGAGATTGACCTGACCGTGATGGACATGAGCTTCATCTCTCTGCATCTGGTGCTTCCCGCCGTGAGCGCGCTGCTGCGCGATGGTGGCGAGGTGCTGTGCCTCATCAAGCCGCAGTTTGAGGCCGGGAAGGACAAGGTCGGCAAAAAGGGCGTCGTGCGCGACGCGAAGGTGCACGAGGAAGTGCTGGAAGACTTCCTGCGCCGCGCGCCGGAGGCCGGTTTTTCCGTTTTGGGGCTGGACTTTTCGCCCATCCGGGGGCCGGAGGGCAACATTGAATACCTGGGCTATCTGAAAAAGGGCAGTTTTACCGCGCCGCTGCCGGACATTCCGGCGCTGGTGCGCGCCTCACACGAGGCCATAGAGACAAAGACGGGCGAGTCTTCGCTTTGAGAGAAAGGGGACCTGACATGAGCGGTCACGTCGTTTTGTGTCCGAACCCACACCGGGATACGGATCTGGCGCACACGCTCCGCGCCAAAGTCCTGTTGGAGAACGCGGGGGAGGCGGTGCGCGTCTGCCCGATTCTGAGCGGCGGGAGCAAGCTTCCCCCGGCAGAGGGAATCGAAACCGCATCCCTTGAAAGCGCCCTGCCCGGCGCAAAGCTTGTTGTCTGCTTCGGCGGCGACGGCACGCTGCTGCACACGGCGCGCGCCGTCATGCGGGAGAAAATCCCGCTCCTCGGCGTGAATCTGGGCAGCAAGGGTTTTTTGACCGATCTGCCCGCCGACGGGCTTGCACGGCTGATTGAGGCCGCGCGCGGCGACTATGTGCCGGAGTCGCGCATGATGCTGGATGTGGAGCTGCAGCGCGCGGACGGCACGGTGCTGCGCGACACCGTGCTCAACGACGTGGCCATCCACGGCATCGCCAACACCATCCGCGTAAAAGCGCTCGGAGACGGCAGCGTCATCACGGATTTCCCCGGCGACGGCATCATCTGCGCCACGCCGACGGGCTCCACGGCCTACTCCATGTCCGCGGGCGGGCCGCTTGTCGAGCCGACGGCGCGCAATCTGATTCTCACGCCCATCTGCGCCCACGCGCTGATGACGCGCTCCTTTGTCCTTGCGCCGGAGCGAAAGGTGGAGCTGCACGTCGGCGACCTGAACCGAAAACGCGCCGTTCTCTCGCTGGACGGCAACGCGCACGAGCTTCAGCACGGGGATGTCGTGCGCATCACCCGCTCTGTATACGAAACCGTCTTTGCCCGCGTCAGCGGCAGAAGTTTTTACGATATTGCCTATGAAAAACTGGGGGAAAGAGCATGAAAAACGCAAGACAGGCCAAAATTCTGGAAATCATCGCAGAGCGCGATATTGACACGCAGAACAATCTTTTGGAGGCACTGCAGCAGGCTGGCGTCAAGAGCACGCAGGCCACCGTCAGCCGGGACATCCGCGAGCTGCGCCTTGTCAAGGAGCTGACCGCGAGCGGCGGTTACCGCTACACGGCGAGCAGCCGCGACGAGGCCGGCGATTTTGACCTTCGGCTGAGAAAAATCTTCCGCGAATGCGTCAAGAGCTACGCCGTGGCGCAGAACCTTGTTGTCATCAAAACGCTGCCGGGGCTGGCAAACGGCGCCTGCTCCGCGCTCGACAGTATGAATATTCCACATCTTGTCGGCTCGATCGCCGGCGATGACACGGTCTTCCTCGCGATGACAGACCTGCTCTCCGCCGAAGCTTTCTGCCGCGAACTGAAGGAGATGCTCTGAAACGATGTTACGCTTTGATTCTGACTACATGGAAGGCTGCTGCCCGGAGATCCTCCGGCGGCTGACCGAAATCAACCTGCAAAAAAACACCGGCTACGGTGAGGATGAAATCTGCAACGCCGCGCGGGAGAAGATCCGCGCCGCCTGCGGCTGTCCGGAGGCCGAGGTGCGCTTCATCTCGGGCGGCACGCAGACCAACTCGCTGATGATCGGCGCGCTGCTGCGCCCCTATGAGGGCGTGCTGTCCGCTGACAGCGGCCACATCACCGGGCACGAGGCCGGCGCCATCGAGCACGGCGGACACAAGGTTTTGACGCTGCCGAATCACGACGGACTTGTGGACGCTGCGGATGTGCACAGCTATATGCGCGCTTTTCTCGCGGACGAGGCCCGCACGCATCTTGTGCAGCCGGGCATGGTCTATATCTCCCACCCCACCGAATACGGCACACTCTATTCCCGCGCCCGGCTCGAGGCGCTGCGCGCGGCCTGCGACGAATACGGCCTGAAGCTGTATATGGACGGCGCGCGTCTCGGCTACGGCCTCGCCACGCCGGGCACCGACCTCACGCTGCGTGACATTGCGCGGCTTGTGGATGCATTCTACATCGGCGGCACCAAGGTCGGCGCGCTTTTCGGAGAGGCCGTTGTTGTGCCGAACCCGAAGCTCATTCCCCATTTCTTCACGATGATCAAGCAGCACGGCGCGCTGCTGGCCAAGGGCTGGGTCCTGGGTCTGCAGTTCGACACGCTGTTTACGGACGGACTGTATCTGCGCGCGGCGGAAAACGCCATCGCCACGGCCGCCGTTTTGCGGGAAGGCCTGCGCGCGAAGGGCGTGGAGTTTTATATTGACTCCCCCACGAATCAGATTTTCCCGGTTCTGGACAACGAAAAGATCGCGGAGCTGCGCAAACAGGTCAGCTTCAACCTCTGGGCGCCGCTGGATGAAACACGCAGCGTGATTCGCTTTGTCACCAGCTGGGCAAGCGAGGAAGCGGATATTCAGGCGCTGCTTCGCCTGTTCTGATTTCTCTCAAGCCAACATACTTTTACTGAAACAACACGTTTTCCATTCTTTCCGAAGGAGGAAGCAACATGAATATCATCGTGCTTTGCGGCGGCCTGAGCAACGAACGCGACGTCTCCATCTCCAGCGGCGTCGGCGTCACCCGTGCCCTGCGTGAGCGGGGGCACAAGGCCGTGCTGGTTGACCTGTTTCTCGGATATCCGGGAAGCTTTGATGACCCCATGGAGGTTTTTGACCGTCCCTGGGATGATCAGGGCTTTTCCATCCGGGAGGACACGCCCGACCTCGATGCCGTGCGCGCAAGCCGCAAGCAGGAAAATGACTGCCTGCTCGGCGACAACGTCATTCCCCTCTGCCGCGCGGCGGACATCGTTTTTCTCGCGCTGCACGGCGATGACGGCGAAAACGGCCGTCTGCAGGCCACGCTGGACGTCCATAACATCCGCTACACCGGCAGCGGCTATCTCGGCAGCGCGGTCGCGATGAACAAAACGCTTTCCAAGCAGCTCTTCCTCGCCGGCGGCGTGCCGACGCCGCTGGGCATCACGCTCCGCCGCGGCGAAGCGCCCTATGCAAATGTGGGCTTCCCCTGCGTTGTCAAGCCCAGCTCCGGCGGCAGCAGCGTCGGCACCTCGGTGGTCTACGAGGAAAAGGATTACCTCCCCGCGCTGGAAGAGGCTTTCTCTTTCGAGGACGCCGTGCTGGTGGAGACCTTTGTCAACGCACGGGAACTGACCGTCAGCGTGCTGGACGGCAAAGCCCTGCCCGTGATCGAGATCATCCCCAAAGCCGGTTTTTATGACTACAAGAACAAATATCAGGCCGGCTTGACGGAGGAGATCTGCCCCGCGCCCATCACGCCCGAGCAGACGGCGCAGGTGCAGGCGCTTGCGGAAAAGGTCACGGAAATTCTGATGATCGATGCATATTGCCGCGTGGATTTTCTGATGGACAAAGAAAGCGGCATAATGTATTGCCTTGAGGCCAACACCCTGCCCGGCATGACGCCCACAAGCCTCATCCCGCAGGCAGCCCGCGAGATCGGCATGGATTACGGCGAGCTCTGCGAACAGCTCATCGCCGTATCCCTGAAAAAGTACGGAGCACAATGAAAAATCTCTCACTTGAAAACCTTGTCGCCGCCGTGGGCGGCGAATATACGGGCAGTCTGCCCGATCTGCAGCGCGAAGTCCGCGCCGTTACAACGGACAGCCGGGATCTGACGCAGGACTGCCTGTTTGCCGCGCTGCGCGGCGCACGGTCGGACGGGCATGACTTCATCCCCGCCGCTTTTTCCGGCGGGGCGCTTGCCGTGCTCGCGGAGCGAATTCCCGAGGGGGCAGGCGGAAACATCATCCTTGTGCCCTCGGTGGAAAAGGCGCTGCAGCGCCTTGCCGCTTACTACCGTGCGCAGTTTGACATCCCCGTTCTGGGCATCACGGGCAGCGTTGGCAAAACCACCGCCAAGGAAATGTGCGCAGCGGTGCTTTCCCAGCGCTTTTCCACGCTCAAAACCCAGGGGAATTTCAACAACGAGCTCGGCGTTCCGCTGACGCTGTTTCGCCTGCGCGAGGAGCACCGCGCCGCCGTTGTGGAGCTCGGCGTCTCTCATTTCGACGAGATGCGCCTGCTGGCGGACATGGCGATGCCGGGCATGGCGCTCTACACCAACATCGGCCACGCGCATCTGGAGGCTTTCGGCGATCTGCACGGTGTGCTGCGCGAGAAGGGCCGCCTGATCGAAGTGCTGCCGGAGGATGGCGTCATCTTCGCCTGCGGCGACGATGAGCTTCTGCGCGACTGGGACACCGGCGCGCACCGCAAGATCCTTTACGGCACCACGG
This sequence comes from Oscillospiraceae bacterium, assembly GCA_015068035.1. GTDB lineage: Bacteria > Bacillota > Clostridia > Oscillospirales > Oscillospiraceae > SIG483. Next base: position 266,237 of record SVLI01000001.1, read on the forward strand.
CCGCGTGCGAGGTGCGCGCGGAAAACATCCGCTCACTCGGCATTGCGGGCACAGGCTGTGACATCGTCTGCCGCGAACGGCGCATTCCCGTAACCGTTCCCGCATTCGGCCTTCACATCATCTACGCTGCGCTCGGCGCGGCCGCCGTCGGGATGCACCTCGGCCTCACAGATGAGGAAATTGCAGCCGGAATTGCGGCCTACGCGCCGGTTGGCAGCCGCAGCCGCGTTTTCACCACCGCGCGCTGCACCATTGTGGACGATTGCTATAACGCCAACCCGACCTCCACCGCCGCCGCGCTGGCCTCGCTGGCCTCGCTGCCCGGACGGCGCGTGTGCATCCTCGGGGATATGTTTGAGCTCGGCACGGAGGAAAACGCGCTCCACCGCGCCGTTGGCGAATGCGCCGCGGCATACGGCATCGAGCAGGTCATCGCCTGCGGCGAACTCGCGCGGGAAATCTATGCCGGCGCACGCGCTGCGAAAGAAGCACCGCTGGCCTGGCATTTCCCGAACAAGGAGAGTCTGCTGGACGCGCTGCCGCAGCTCATCAAACAGGATGACACGGTGCTCATCAAAGCCTCGCACGGCATGGCCTTTGACGAGGTCGTCACGGCACTTCGTCAGCTTGAGGCAGATACTGCGGCCTCAAAATAATCGCAGGAGACAGAACATGAAGGTACTCACGCTGATCAGCGGCGGCGACACGGGCGGCGCAAAAACGCACGTCCTCTCTCTGCTGCGGGAACTCAGCCGAATAATGGATGTGCAGCTGGTTTGCTTTATGAAGGGCGACTTTTCTAAGGAAGCCGCGGCGATGGGCATCCCCACTGAAGTGATCGAAGGGAACCCGCTCTCCGCGCTGCCGAAGCTCAGGCGCCTTGCCGCAGCTTTCCGCTGCGACATCATCCACTGCCACGGCTCGCGCGGGAACTTCATGGGCATGCTGCTGCAAAAGACCGTGAAAGCCCCTCTGCTCACAACGGTACACAGCGATTATAAGCTTGACTATCTGGGGCGGCCGCTCCGCGCGGCAGTCTACGGCACGCTCAACGCCATCGCCCTGCGGAACATGGATTTCATGACCGGCGTTTCGGATTCCATGTCCTCCCTTCTGATCCGACGCGGCTTTGATCCGGCAAACATTTTCACAATCTATAACGGCATAGAGTTTGACCGCGCGGTGCAGGACTTTGACCGCATCGCATGGCTGCGCTCCCTCGGGCTTGACATACCGGAGGACGCGCTCGTTGCGGGCATCGCCGCCCGCCTCGACCCTGTGAAAGACATTCCCACGCTCCTCCAGGCCTTTGCGAAAGCGCACGCGCGCGTTCCGAAGCTGCATCTGCTGATCGCGGGAGACGGGCAGAAAAAAGAAGCGCTGCAAAAGCTTGCCATCTCCCTCGGCGTGGAAAAACAGGTCCATTTCCTCGGCTGGCTGGACAATACGGACGACTTTTACCGCGCGCTGGACATCAACACCCTGACTTCCCGCTCCGAGACTTTCCCCTACGCGCTTACCGAAGGGGCAAAGTTCTTTCTTCCGACTGTCAGCTCCCGCGTCGGCGGCGTGCCGCAGCTCATTGACCACGGAGTAAGCGGTCTGCTCTTTGAGCCCGGCGACTGGGAAACCCTCGCAGAGCAGCTCGTCACGCTCGCACTCGACGCGGATTTGCGCCGCACGCTCGGACAAAGCCTCGGACAAAAGGCTCGAAGTGCGTTTTCGCTCGAAGCAAGCTGCCGCCGGCAACTTGAGATCTATGAAACGGTGCTTCGCCGATATGCAAGGCGCGACGAACTTAAAAAACACGGGATCATGATCTGCGGCGCCTACGGGCACGGCAACGCCGGTGATGAGGCGATTTTGGAGGCGATCGTCACCGAAATGCGAACGCTTGACGCGGATCTCCCCATCACGGTGCTCTCCCGCACACCGAAGGAGACGGCAGTGCGCTGCGGCGTGCGCGCAAAGCACAGCTTTGCCCTTTTGGGCATTCTGCCTGCGATGCGGCGCACGAAGCTGTTTCTGTGCGGCGGCGGCACGCTGATGCAGGACGCAACAAGCAGCCGAAGCCTTTGGTATTATCTGTTCATGCTCGCCGCGGCCAAACGCCGCGGCTGCCGCGTGCTGATGTACGGCTGCGGCATCGGCCCGCTGAACACAGCTTTTGACCGCCGCCTTGCGCAAAAAACGCTCAACCGCCATGTGGACGCGATCACGCTGCGCGAATCAAGCAGCCTGCGTGAACTGGAGGCTTTGGGCGTCACGAAGCCGAAGCTTACGCTCTCGGCCGACCCGGCACTTTCGCTGCCGCGCGCGGGCGAGGCGGAGACGGACGCTGCGCTGCGCGCGCACGGTCTTTCCCCGGAGGGGCGATATGCAGCCTTCTGCCTGCGGCTCTGGCCGGGCTTTGACGGGAAAGTCGAGGCCTTTGCGGCCACCGCGCGCCACGCCTGGCAGGCGCACGGCCTCACGCCCGTTTTCCTCTCCATCAACCACCGAAGCGACGGCGCCGCCGCCGAAAAGGTCTGCGCGCTGCTCGGGGATGTGCCCTATGTTTTGCTGCACGAGCCGATGCCGACGGGCCTGACCATCGGTTTGCTCTCGCGCATGGAGCTTGTGCTCTCGATGCGGCTGCACGGACTCATCTTCGCCGCGGGCTGCGGCATACCGCACGTGGGCGTTGCTTACGACAAAAAGGTGACGGCCTTTATGGACTACACCGGGCAGAAAAATCACCTGCCCTTTGATGCCGCGGAGGCAGAAAAGCTCTGCGCGCTGCTCGACTCCGCGCTCACCTGTTCCAAGCCCGAAGAGCTGGCGGCAGCCGCGCGGATTCTGTTTGAAAGAGAGTCGAACAACATCGCAGCGGCAAAGCGCCTGCTGAAATCATAACGGGCGGCTGCGGCCGACCCGGAAAGGAGAACAAGGACATGACGGTCAACATCCTCGCCGTGGGCGACGTCTGCGGAAAAAGCGGACTGGAAATTCTGCGCAGCCGGCTGTTCGCGCTGCGGAAGCAGTACGACGTGGGCTTTTGCGTCGTCAACGGCGAAAACGCCAACGGCGTCGGCATCACGCCGAGGCAGGCAGATGCCATTTTTGACGCGGGCGCGGACGTCATCACGCTCGGAAATCACACTTGGGGCCGCCACGAAATCGGCCCTTATCTGGATACACACACGGACATTCTGCGCCCGGAAAACATGTCTCCCGAATGCCCGGGTCGGGGCTGGGACGTATACGAAACGCGTTTCGGTCCGATCTGCGTGATGAACCTCGTCGGGCGTTTTGCCATGAACGTCAATGTGGACAACCCCTTCCTCGCGGCAGACTACGTGCTCTCGCGGCTGGAAGAGCGGATGAAAATTGTCCTTGTGGATATGCACGCGGAGGCCACCAGCGAGCGCGTGGCTATGGGCTATTACCTCGACGGGCGCGCAAGCGCCGTTTGGGGCACGCACACGCATGTGCAAACCTCGGATGCGCGCGTTCTGCCGCACGGAACCGGCTGCATCTCCGACCTTGGCATGACGGGGCCGGTGGAAAGTGTGATCGGCGTTTGTATTGATCAGAGCATCAACCGCTTCCTTGGTCTGCCCCCCACGCGCTACACGCAGCCGGAGGGCGAAGCCAAGCTGGAGGGCTGTCTTTTCACCGTGGACACGGACAACGGCAGGTGTCTGGAGGCGAAATCCATCCGCATCTTTTGATCAATATTAAAAATTTTCTGAAATTTCAAAAAAATTCTTGAAAATCTTGCAGGAAAAAAGCCCGACGCCGTCGTATTAGACGGTGTTGAGCTTTTTTCAGTTCAAATTATGCCTTTTTCGGGCGCAAATGCGCATTTGTGGAAGGAGGAGTCCCCCTTATGTCCTGTCCGAGAGAAATTTGGGAAGCGACGGAAGCGCACATTATCGGACCTTACGGAGTTCGCAGCGCAGAAAGCAGCGGCCGTCCGCGGTCGGAAGAGCCCTGCGAAATCCGCACCTGCTTTCAGCGGGATGTAGATCGCATCACGCATTCCAAAAGCTTTCGCCGTCTCAAACATAAGACGCAGGTTTTCCTCCAGCCGGAGGGTGACCACTACCGCACGCGCCTGACGCATACGCTGGAGGTCAGCCGCATCGCGCGCACGGTCGCCCGCGCCAAGCGACTCAACGAGGATCTGACGGAGGCCATCGCTTTGGGACACGACCTTGGCCACACGCCCTTCGGCCACGCGGGAGAGCGCGCGCTGCGCGAGCTGTATCCCGAGGGCTTCTACCACTACGAGCAGAGCCTGCGCGTTGTGGATCGCATTGAAAAAAACGGCCGCGGCCTCAACCTCTGCAACGAGACGCGCATGGGCATTCTGCACCATACCAACGGCGCGGAGGATGACACGCTGGAGGCCATCAGCGTGCGTCTGGCGGACCGCATCGCCTATATGAACCACGATCTGGACGACGCCATCCGCGCCGGACTGCTGACAACGGAGGATCTGCCGGCCATCGTGCGCGAACGGATCGGCGAGCGCCACAGCGTGCGCCTCAACTCCATCCTCACAGATCTCATCGAAAACAGCCCGGCGGGTGAGCTTCACTTCTCGCCGGAGATGGCACAGGCCGTGGAGGTTTTCCACCGCTTCATGTACGACGAGGTGTATTTTAACCCCAAGGCAAAGAGCGAGGAGAGCAAGGTTTCCGGCATCCTCGGCGGCATATGGGACTACTACTTCCATCATCCGGAAAAGCTGCCGTCGGACTTCGCCGCCATCGCGGAGGAGGACGGGCTCGAGCGCGCGGTATGCGACTATATCTCCGGCATGACGGACAAATACGCCATGTATCAGTATTCCGAATTGTTCATCCCCGCCGCATGGCACGTGATGTAAGCCAGCCGGGGCCTCGGAATCGGACTTTGAAATTCCGGCGCGGACGCGCCAGGCTTTATCTCGCTCGGGCATCGGCCCGCAGAGCTTAAACATTTGGGAAAGGAGGATCGGACATGCCCATATCGGAAAGTTACCTGCAGGAACTGACAGAGCGCAACCCCATTGAAGAGGTCGTATCGGGCTATGTGTCCCTGACCAAGCGTTCGGGTTCCAATCTGTTCGGCCTCTGCCCCTTCCACAGCGAGAAAACGCCCTCATTTTCCGTCTCGCCCGACCGGCAGATCTATCACTGCTTCGGCTGCGGCAAGGGAGGCGGCGTGATCAACTTCATCATGGAGCTGGAAAACCTCGGCTTCCGCGACGCAGTGAGCTTCCTTGCGCGGCGCGCCGGGATGCCGGAACCGGAGGACACGCAAGACGCGCACTCCGGCGCGCGGGAGCGGATGCTCAATCTCAACCGGGACGCGGCACGCTTCTTCCACAGCTGCCTGAAAACCGCGCAGGGTCACGAGCGGGCGCAGAGCTATGTTGCCTCCCGCGGCATTTCCGCTTCCATGCTGCGCGCATTCGGCCTCGGCTTCGCGCCGGATTCCTGGGACAGTCTCCGCTCCGCCATGCGGGAAAAGGGCTACACGGATCAGGAGATGTTCGACGCCGGCCTTATCAAGCAGGGGCGAAACGGCGGCTTTTACGACGCTTTCCGCAACCGCCTCATGTTCCCGGTCATTGATGTGCGCGGCAGCGTCATCGGCTTTTCCGGCCGCATCCTCGGAGACGGCGAGCCCAAGTACTTAAACAGCCGCGAGACGCTTGTTTTCAGCAAAAGCCGCTCCCTTTTCGCGCTGAATCTGGCTAAAAAATCAAAAAAGGGATATATCCTTCTTGCAGAGGGTAATATAGACGTGGTTTCGCTGCATCAGGCAGGTTTCGACAGCGCGGTCGCCTCGCTCGGCACCTCGCTGACGCCCGAACAGGCACGGCTGCTCTCTCGCTATACGAGCGAAGTTGTGATCGCTTACGACAACGACACCGCGGGCAAAAAGGCCGCGCAGCGCGCCATCGCGCTGCTGGAAAAACTTGACCTGCGCGTGCGCGTGCTGAGCATGGAGGGCGCGAAAGACCCGGATGAATTCATCCGCGCCCGTGGCGCCGATGCCTTTGCCCGGCTTTTGGACGGCAGCAAAAACCATGTTGAATACCGCCTCGCCCAGCTCGCAGCAGAACACAATCTCTCCGCCAACGACGAAAAGGTGGCCTTTCTGCAGGCGGCAGCGGCGCTGCTGGCCACGCTGCAAAGCCCCGTGGAACGGGAGGTCTATGCCGCGCGTGCGGCGGCTCTGGCCGAGGTTGCGAAAGAGACCGTCGAGGCCGAGGTGAAACGTCTGCGCGCTGCGCGGCTTCGCCGCGAAAAGAAAGAGCGCGAAAAAACCGAAACCCAGCCGCAGCGGCTCGCCCAGCCCGAAGAGCGAACGTTGCGCTATGAAAACATCCGCTCCGCCCGCGCGGAGGAAGGCGTACTCCGCCTGATGATGAAGGACCCCGCCCTGTTTCGCGACGGCACCGCGGTAACGGCGGAGGATTTCTCCTCTCCCGCACTCGGCAAGGTCTTCACGCTCCTGCTGGAGAAAATACGGCGCGGCGAAGCCCCCTATCTGCCCACGCTGGCGGGCAGCCTCAGCGGGGAGGAAATGAGCCTGCTCACGCGCATCGGGCAGGAACCGGAAAACACGGCAAACGCGCAAAAGGCGCTGGCCGATTACATAGAGATCATCCGCGAAGAAAAGCGGCACCGCAGTAACGGCAATGAATTTGCCACACTTGCACAAGAAATAAAGAAACAAAAGGGTTATGGAGGATAAAAGCTATGGCTGATCAGATCAAAACGCCTGCGGCAGAAAATGCAGCACCCGCCAAAACAGCGAAAAAGACCTCGGCGAAAGCCGCGGGCGAAAGCGAAAAAGAAAGCAAGGCTCCGGCCGAAAACGCCGTTTCCGAGCAGATGCTGGAGGAACTGAGCGAAGTCACCGCCGCTTACGAGGAGTACAAGGCCGCCCTCGGCATCGCACCGAGCGCAGAGGAGATCTCTGAGGCGACGAAGCTCCCTGTGGACAAGGTGCAGGATCTTATGAAGGTCATCGAGGCGACCGAAACAGCGGAGCCCGAGCCGGCCCCCGCTCCCGCGCCCAAGGCGAGCAAGGCAAAATCTGCATCGGCAAAGCAGCCGCCGCTGGAGGAGCTCTCCCCCGAGGAGCTGGAGGCCATGGCCGACGCGCTGCTTGAAGAAGCGCCCGCTCCCGCGCCGAAAAAAAGCTCTCATTCAAAGAGCAAGGCCAAGGCTGCAGAGGAGTCCACACCCGAAAAGTCCGATCAGGAGAAGCTTCAGCTTCTGATCGAAAAGGGCAAGAAAGCCGGCAAGCTCACCTCCAAGGACCTTATGGATGTGCTCGACAACATGACGCTCGAGCCGGATCAGCTTGACCGCTTCTATGATGCGCTGGAAAATTCCGGCGTTGAGATTGGAGACGAGGACATTCTGCCTCCCATCGACGAGGACGCCCTGCCCGAGTTGGAGGAGATCTCCGAGCTGACCGAGGCCGCGCAGGAGGAGCTTCTGGACACGGACAGCATGGCCGACACCTTCTCCACCGACGACCCCGTGCGTATGTATCTCAAAGAGATCGGCAAGGTGCCGCTGCTCACGCCCGAGGAGGAGCGTGCCCTCGCGCAGCGCATGACGGAGGGCGACGAGAGCGCCAAGCGCCGCATGGCAGAGTCCAACCTGCGTCTGGTCGTTTCCATCGCCAAGCGCTATGTCGGCCGCGGCATGCTCTTCCTCGACCTGATTCAGGAGGGTAATCTCGGCCTCATCAAGGCTGTGGATAAATTCGACTACACACGCGGCTATAAATTCTCCACCTATGCAACCTGGTGGATTCGCCAGGCGATCACCCGCGCCATCGCCGATCAGGCGCGCACCATCCGCATCCCCGTGCACATGGTTGAGACGATCAACAAGGTCATCCGCGTCTCCCGCCAGCTTCTGCAGGAGCTGGGGCACGACCCTTCCCCCGAGGAGATCGCCGCGGAGATGGGCCTCCCCGTGGAAAAGGTGCGCGACATCCTCAAAATCGCGCAGGAGCCGGTCAGCCTTGAAACGCCCATCGGCGAGGAGGAGGACAGCCATTTGGGCGACTTCATCCCGGACGAGGACGCTTCTGAGCCTTCCGAGGTTGCAAGCTTCACGCTGCTCAAGGAGCAGCTGATGAGCGTGCTGAGCACCCTCACCCCCCGCGAAGAAAAGGTGCTGCGCCTGCGCTTCGGCATCGAGGACGGCCGCACCCGCACACTTGAGGAGGTTGGCAAGGAGTTCAACGTCACCCGTGAGCGCATCCGTCAGATCGAGGCCAAGGCGCTGCGCAAGCTTCGCCATCCCTCCCGCAGCAAGAAGCTGAGAGACTTTTTGAACTGAAAAAACGCACCGAAGGTCACCCCTCGGCGCGAAGCAAAAACACCGTCTTTCCGACAAGAAACGCCGGACGCAAAATGCGTCCGGCGTTTGTGCTTATTTATAGAATCTGGCAAGGCCGCCCTCGGCGGTCTCGCGGTAGACATGGGACATATCCAGCCCCGTCTGATACATGGTCTTCACAACCACGTCGAAGGAAATTTTCCGCGTACTCGTGAGGAAATTGGCCAGAGAGAGCGCATTGATCGCGCGCATGGCGGCAACGGCGTTGCGTTCGATGCAGGGAATCTGCACCAGCCCGCCGATCGGGTCACAGGTGAGGCCAAGGTGATGCTCCATGGCGACTTCTGCGGCATACTCGATCTGGTCAATGCCCATCTCATGCAGCTCCGCGAGCGCAGCCGCGCACATCGAGCAGGCCGAGCCGATCTCCGCCTGACAGCCGCATTCCGCGCCGGAAATGGAGGCATTGGTCTTGATGAGATTGCCGATCAGGCCGCCCGTTGCCAGCGCGCGCAGCACCTGGCGGTCGTCAAAGCCGCGCTGCTCCTGCATATAGCGCAGCACGCTCGACACCACGCCGCAGGAACCGCAGGTTGGCGCCGTGACGATCACGCCGCCGGCGGCGTTCTGCTCCGCGACCGCGAAAGCATAGGCGCAGACGATGCGGTTTTCGCGCGTCTGCGGGCTTTCGTCGATATGGCGCTGCCCGTGGAGAAGCTGCGCCTTGCGCTCCACGCCAAGGCCGCCGGGAAGCTGCCCCGTCACGGAAAGCCCCTCCATGATGGACTTCTTCATCGCCGACCAGACCTCGAACAGATAATCCCAGATCTCCGGCCCCTCGTGCAGCTCCACATACTCCCACAGGCGCATATTATGGCTCTTGCAGTATTCCGCGATGGCCGCAAAGCTGCGGTGCGGATAGACATCCGGTGTTTCCGTCTCCGGCCGTCCGACGACGGAGATCGCCCCGCCGCCAACGCTCAGCACACGTTCCCGCGCAAGCTCTTTCCCCTCGCGCAGGGCGATAAAATCCATCGTGTTCGGGTGCGGCAGCTCCGTCTCGTCCGGATTGAACACGACCTCGGTTTCCGTCGGCGCGAGTCCCTGCGTAACCGCCTGATCGGTCAGGTGTCCGCGGCCGGTCTTGGCCAGCGAGCCATAGAGCACGACGCGAAACGCATCCGCTTCGGGGTGCTCCGCCCGAAAATGCACGGCAGCCGCATACGGCCCCATCGTGTGCGATGATGACGGCCCTTTGCCGATCCGATAAATCTCCCTGATGGATTTCATCCTGTATCAGCCCTCCCCGTGGCTTTGTCTGCCTGCTGCCCGGACGCTCCGCGCCCGCGGAGCGGAATCCGGACTTGCTTTTTGGTTTATCATATCACAGTTTGCTTTTTCCGGCAACACTCCCGCGCACGGGCAAGCCTTGTGTTTCCGCTCTTTTCGCGGTATAATGGATGCAAGGCGGTTATCCCGCCGCACCGAAGCATATCTTTCTGATTTTAACCCCGCGAAACCGAGTTCCCCCTAAAACGAATAACAAGGAGAAACCGATGGAAAAGGTCAAAATTTTCTTTTCAAAAATCCGCCCGGACGCCGTGATCCCCTCCAAGCGCGAAGAAGATGCCGGATATGACGTCTATGCCTGCCTGGAAAGCGACTGGATGGAGTATGCCCCGCATCAGACGCAGCCGCTGCCCACCGGCATCGCCAGCGCCTGTTCCCCGGACTATTATTTCCACATCGGCGAGCGCGGCTCGACGGGCGCGAAGGGCATCTCCAAGCGCGCGGGCATTATCGACAGCGGCTATCGCGGCGAATGGTTCGTGATGCTGACCAATCTCAACGACGTGCCGCTCTATTTCGTCAAGCCCGAGGCGGAGGCGAAGCTGCGCGAAACGCTCGGGGATCGGGAAGCAATCCTCTACCCGACCTCCAAGGCCGTTTGCCAGGTGATGCTTCTGCCCGTTCCGAAAACGGAAGTGGAAGAGCTGCCGCTGGAAGCGCTGCTGCAAGTGCAATCCGAGCGCGGCGCAGGCAAGCTCGGCAGCAGCCAAAAATAACCGCGCAAAGCGGCGCGGCCGCTTCAGAGTATATTTCGGATTTCCGCAAGGCTGCGCACGGTGTAATCCGGCGCGTCCGCAGCCTGCGCGGTTTCGCCACGCGGCGCAAACCAAATTGTGCGCAGGCCGAAATCCCGCGCGCCGCGGATATCCGCCGTCAGCGAGTCGCCGATCATCACGGCCTCTTCGGGCAAAGCGCCCGGCAGCTGCGCAAAGCAGCCGGCAAAAAATTCCCGGCTCGGCTTGTCCGCTCCGAGCGCCTGCGAAATGAACAGGTGCGCAACATAGGGCAGCAGCCCCGCGCGGGTGAGGCGTGCGCGCTGCTGCTTTTCGTCTGCATTGCTCGCAATACAGACCGTATATTTCCCGGCGAGGTAGGCAAGCAGATCCTGTGCCCCCTCCACGGGGATCGCCGCGCTTTTGAGCTCATTGCGAAAGCGCGTTTCAAATTCCGGGCCGGAGAGCGGGATGCCCATCTCCCGAAAGATCAGATCAAAGCGCACGGCGTGCAGCTTCTCGCGCGTGATCTCGCCCCTTTCCAGCGCCCGCCAAAGCCCGTTGTTAATGCGGGTAAAGGTCTCCAGCAAGTGCTCCGGATAAGGCAGGCCGTATTGCGCAAGCACGCAAGCCATGCTCTCCCCCGCACAGGCGTGGAAATCCAGCAGCGTGTCATCCACGTCGATCAACACAATTTTGGTCACAGCAAAATCTCCCTTTTCGTTCTTTATGTTCGAATCCTTTATATCAGCGCTTTGATCAGAAACAGCTCCATCGGCTGCGCATATCCCGGAATGTCGATCACAAATCCGCCGCAATCTTTGTAGCCGATTTTTCTGTAAAAATGCTGCGCTTCTTCATCCACCTGCGTGGAGGTCAGCAGCATACCGTATCCCTGCGCTTTCATATCCGCTTCCCAATGCTGCATCAGCATTTTGCCGAAGCCTTTTCCGCGGCAATTCCCATCCACGAACAGCATGGTGCAAAACGGCGTGTTGTCCCAAAAGAGATTGTATCGCAGCAGGCCGACCGGCTTGCCGTCTTCCAGCAGAACATAGCCCTGCTGATCCCGGACTTTCTTCTCGAATTCACGCTCCGGCAAGTGCCTGTCCAGCTCGAACCAGAATTTTTTGTCATCTGACTGCACATATCGGATTTCAATCATTCGTCACACCGCCAAATTCCTGTTTGCTTTTTCTTTATTCTAACCTGTTTTGCCGGTTCTTTCAACAATCGGGGAAAATTATCCAAACACCTCAAAAAAGCCGACGAGATAAAGTTTGATTTAAGCATACGATAAGACAGGGCGAAGATCCCCATCAGAGTATCTTCGCCCTGTCTTACTTCTATATGTTTACAAAGCTCCGCTGCGATTTACGGATTCAGCGTAACGGTTTCATTGGCAAAGTCTTCGGCAAACCAATCATCATCGTCATACGCCCTAAGTTTGAATTCGATTGTTTCAACCTCCGTAATGCCATTTTCTTCAAAGGTCGTGTCGGCCCAAGACATAGAGCTAAATGCACAATTGCCCGCAGACACCGTGGTTGCATAAAGCGGATCTGCCATAAATCCATTCACAGATGCATCGTCAACGCTAAACATAACATTTTTGTCAGTTTTGTTGACCAGAAACAGATTTGCTGTATAGCCCCAAATGTCATCTTCCTCATAACCTGTAACAATAACAGTCACATATTCATTGTCGACAATCACATTGTCAGAAGGCTGGCTCTCTCTGACAAATTTCACCGCCTTGTCTTCCCCATAGGGATAGATATGGACGGTTTCTTTCGCAACTGCATCCGCAAGCCAATCTTCACTGTCGTAGACGCGGAAAGTCAATTCGATGTCCGTAAAATCTGTGATTCCGTTGTCTTCAAGCTCATCAACAGAAAAGCTGATCTCCTCATTGGATTTCTTTCCCGCAGCTACTTCCGATGCAAAGAAAGGATCACACTTAACCCCATTTATAGCCGCAGAATCGACCGAAAACATATAGATTTTTTCTGCAGACTTGTTTTCAAGCAATGCATTTATGGTATATCCCCACATATTATCAGCATCAATGCCGGTAATCTTAATGGTGCATTCTTCGTTGTCAATGGCTACCATTTCGGTAAAAGAAATTTCGCTTTCTTGATTGTCTTGAATTTTTGTTGTTTCTTCCTGTGAAGAAATGTTCTGATCTGCATTGTTTGTGCCGCCATCATCGTTTGTCGGTGCCCCTCCACAAGCCGCAAGAGAAACCAGCAGAGCAACCATGAGAAGCAGTGTAGCAATTCTTTTCATTTCTTTTCCTCCAAATAAAAAAGTGTGTGCAACCGAAGTTGCACACACCGAAAAACGCAACTCCGATTGTCGCCAAACAAAGCTCGAATAGAAAGGCAAACCTCATGCTACCCAAGTGGAATTGCGTTTTATCCGTAATCCAGTTTGGGCAACAATATAAAAGGGTATACTACCCCCTTCAGCTAAGGTTGACCTTGTTTCTTTATTCTGCTTTGTTTGGCCTAAGTATTATACCGCATTCGCAGTAAAAATGATAGATATATTTCAAGAAATATTTGATTTTCACAAAACTTTTGGCGAAACAATGAATCCGGTTCAGACCCAGTCAAGTCAAAAAAACATCCGGGGAGATTCTCACTTGACACCCTTTGCAGGGCATGATAGTATTATATACCGACATTGAAAATGGCTGTGAAAGGGAGAAGTATTCCGCGCGAGCGTGTCAGAGAGATGCCGCTATGAGCTGAAAGCGGCGTTCACGACAGACGCGGGAGAAATGCGCCCCGGAGCCGCGTGGGGAGGAAATGCCCCGCCGCATGGCAGCGTTACGGCCGCATCCGGTATTGGCCGGACTGAGTGAAAACGAGAGTGGAACCGCGGTTTTTTATCGCCTCTCCTGCACAGATGCTGTGTGGGCGGGGCGTTTTTTCATAGGAGGAAAATCATGTCCAGATTAGGTGAAACCCTGCGCGCCTATCAGGCGAGAGACCCCGCTGCGCGCAGCAAGTTTGAGATATTTCTGCTGTATCCCGGCGTGCACGCCATCATCTTTCATCGCGTGAGCCACTGGCTGTGGACGCACCGGCTGCGCTTTCTGGCACGGCTGAACTCGCAGCTTGCCCGGCATCTGACCGGGATTGAGATCCATCCGGGCGCGACGATCGGCCGCCGCTTTGTGATCGACCACGGCATGGGCATTGTCATCGGGGAAACAGCCGAAATCGGTGACGACGTGTTGCTCTACCACGGCGTGACCCTTGGCGGCACCGGCAAGGAGACCGGAAAACGCCACCCGACCATCGGCAACAATGTGATGATCGCCTGCGGGGCAAAGGTGCTTGGCCCCTTCACCGTTGGCGACAACGCGCGCATCGCTTCCAACGCCGTCGTCCTCACGGAAGTGCCGCCCGACGCCACCGCCGTGGGTGTCCCGGCAAGGGTGGTGCGCATCGCGGGGAAAAAGGTAGACTACGCTTCGGAAGTGGATCAGATCCACATCACCGACCCCGTCAGCCTCGAGCTGAGCGCTCTGCGCGAGCAGCTGGAACAGCTGGAAGAAAAACTGCAGCAGCTCTCCGGCGCGGAAACGCTTCCCGCCGGAAAAACGAAAGAATAATCCCGCCATTCGGGATAAATTGGAGGAAAGACCTATGTATCTTTACAACAGTGCAACACGCAAAAAGGAACTTTTCCAGCCTCACACGCCCGGCCGTGTCGAGATGTACACCTGCGGCCCGACGGTCTATCACTTTGCGCACATCGGAAACCTGCGCAGCTACATCATGGAGGACGCGCTGGAGAAATTCCTGCGCTACGAGGGCAACGACGTCAACCGCGTGATGAACATCACGGACGTCGGCCATCTGGTATCCGACGCGGACAGCGGCGAGGACAAGATGCTCAAGGGCGCAAAGCGCGAGCATAAAACCGTCATGGAGATTGCGCAGTTTTACACGGACGCTTTCTTTGAAGACTGCCGCAAGCTGAACATCAAGATTCCGGAGACCGTCGTGCCCGCCACGAACTGCATTGACGACTATATCCGCATCATCACGCAGCTCATCGAGACCGGCCATGCTTATTTCGCCGGCGGAAACGTCTATTTCGACACCTCGAAGCTTTCGCGCTACTATATCTTCAACGATCACGACGAGGAAGATCTGGCCGTCGGCGTGCGCGAAGGCGTGGAGGAAGACACCAACAAGAAGAACAAAAACGACTTCGTGCTCTGGTTCACCAAGAGCAAATTTGAAGATCAGGCCCTGAAATGGGACTCCCCCTGGGGCGTGGGCTATCCCGGCTGGCACATTGAGTGCACGGGCATCTCGCTCAAGCACAACGGAGAATATCTCGACCTGCATTGCGGCGGCATCGACAACGCCTTCCCGCACCACACCAACGAGATCGCGCAGAGTGAGAGCTTCATCGGCCATCCCTGGTGCAAGCACTGGTTCCATGTGCATCATCTGAACACGAACGACGGCAAGATGTCCAAGTCCAAGGGCGAATTCCTGACCGTGCAGCTGCTGGAAGAGAAGGGCTACGATCCCATCGCCTACCGCTTCTTCTGCCTGCAGAGCCATTACCGCAAGGCGCTGGTGTTCTCCTGGGAGAATCTCACGAACGCCCAGGGCGCATACAACAAGCTCATCCGCCGCATCGCCGCCCTCAAGCCGGGCGACGGCGCCGTGGACGAGGCGGTTCTTGCCGCTTACAAAGAGAAGTTCATCAAGCAGGTCGGTGCCGACCTGAACACCTCCATGGGCGTGACCGCCATATACGACGCGCTCAAAGCGGACGCAAACGACGCAACCAAGCTCGCCATTCTGGACAGCTTTGACGAGGTGCTGAGCCTCTCCCTGCTGGAGAAGGCCGCGGCGCTGCGCGAGAAAGAGGCCTCCCAGGTCACGGCAGCGCCCGCAACGGACGGCTATGTCATCACCGGCGAGGGCGACGCGGAGATCGATGCGCTGGTGCTCGCCCGTTACGAGGCGAAAAAGGCCAAAAACTTCGCCGAGGCCGACCGCATCCGCGACGAGCTCAAAGCGCAGGGCATCGAGCTCACGGACGTGAAGGGCGGCGCTGTCTGGAAGCGCATCTGACGGAAAATCCCCCTCTTTTCAAGACGCAAAATCTGTGCTATACTGCCTTATGCCAAGCGATTCCATACAATACAATCCGAAACTGGAGGTAGTTGTTCATGAAATGCCCTTCCTGTGGCACAGAGCTGCAAGAGAACGCGCGGTTCTGCGGCACCTGCGGAACCAAAGTTGAAGCCATCCCCGCTCCCGCTCCGGAAGCAGCGCCGGTGCCGGAACCGACCCCGAGCTTTATCCCGCCCGTCGAGCCGGTCGCGGCCCCTGTTGCGCCGGTTGCTCCCCCTGTTGTGCCCGCAGCCCCGGTTGCGGCGCCCGCACCTGTGGCGACGGTCGCTCCCGCTCCTGTCTACACGCAGCCCGCAGCGCCGGTTTATCCGCAGCAGCCCCAGCCGATGCCGGTTCAGCCGCAGGCTCCCATCCAGCCGCAGCCCCCGGTTGATGACCGCCGCACCCGCGTGATGAGCACGGGCGGTTACATGGCTGCGCTTTTCCTGATGAGCATTCCTGTTGCCGGCTTCATTCTCCAGATCATCTGGGCCGCCGGCGCGGCGAGAAACCTCAACCGCCGTCATCTGGCGCGCGGCTACCTGTTCCTCTCGCTGATTATCTTTGCTGTCACGGTCATTCTTGGTTTGCTGGGCGCCAGCGCTTTTTCCACGACCATTTCCAATTTCCTCCGCAGCTTAAACTATTAAGCTCTTTTACAATGCATAAAAGAAAACCGGAAAGTGCTTTGCACTTTCCGGTTTTCTTTTTTATTTCGTGAATTTTTCCCGCTCTGCGACGGCAAGTGCATCGCAGCGGTTATTCCCCTCGTTTTCGGCGTGCCCCTTGACCCAGACAACCTTGACCTTATGCGTCTGCAAAAGCGCATCCAGCTGCTGCCAGAGGTCAGGATTTTTCAGCGCGCCGCCCTTGCGGCGCCAGCCCTTGTTCTTCCAGTCCCGCAGCCAGCCAAGGTTGATGGCGTTGGAAAAATACTGGCTGTCCGTATAGAGCGTAACCGAGCAGGGCTCTTTGAGCGCGGAGAGCGCGGAGATGGCCGCGAGCAGCTCCATGCGGTTGTTGGTGGTTTCCCGCTCGCCGCCCGAAAGCTCCTTGCGCTGACCCTTGTGTTCAAGAATCGCGCCCCAGCCGCCGGGACCGGGGTTCCCGGAGCAGGCGCCGTCCGTATAAATCGTAACTTCTTTCATAATTCTCAAAACAGCTTGCAGATCAGACTGGTGTATTCCTGCGGGTCTTCGAGCGAGAGGCCGGCGAGCAGGTTGGCCTGTGCAAAGAGGATTTTGGTCAGATCTCTGGCCTTTTCCGGATCCGTTGCGGTGGCGGCAAACAGCGTCTGCACCGCCGGATGCTCCCCGTTGAGCTCCAGCACTCGTTTTGCCTTGATACCCTCGCCCTCGTTCTGCGCGAAATGCGCGAAGTAGCGCTCCATCTCCAGGGTGATCTCGCCCTCCGTGCCGAGGCACACCGGCATGCTGCGCAGCTTGTCGCTCAGTCGCACCTCCGCGACGGCGTCACCAAGCGTTTCCTTGATGAAATCAAGCGCGGGTCTGAGCTTTTCCTCTTTCTCGCGGGTTTCGGCCTTCTCACTCTCCGAAGCAAGGCCAAGATCCTCCGTGCTGACGTTGCAGAAAGGCTTGCCGTCCGCGTCGCCAAGAATCTGGACGACGAATTCATCCACCTCGTCCGTGAGATAGAGCAGTTCCCAGCCCTTCTCTTTCACCGGCTCGGCCTGCGGGAGCTTCGCGGCTTTCTCCACACTCTCGCCCGCGGCGTAATACACCTTCTCCTGCCCCTCGCCCATGCGCTCGACATAGCCCTTGAGGTCGGTGAGTTTTCCGCCATCCCGCGACGAGGGGAACAGCAGCAGCTCGCGCAGCAGGTCTTTCTTCGCGCCGTAATCGCCCACGACGCCGTATTTAAGCTGCCGTCCGAAGCCGCCCCAGAACTGCTCGTACTTCTCGCGGTCCTCGTCCATCAGCTTTTTCAGCTCGGACTTGATGCGCTTTTCAATGTTGGTGGCGATCACCTTGAGCTGGCGGTCATGCTGCAGAAGCTCGCGGGAGATGTTCAGGCTCAGATCCGGGCTGTCCACGATGCCGCGCACGAAGGCAAAGCACTCCGGCAGCAGGTCGGCGCACTTGTCCATAATCATCACGCCGGAGCTGTAAAGCGCAAGGCCCGCCTCCCAGTCCTTGGAATAGTAATTATACGGCGCACGGGCGGGAATGAAGAGCATTGCCTTGAAGGACACCAGTCCTTCCGCCGAGACGCGGATGACGCGCAGCGGCATCTCATAGTCATGGAAGCGCTCCATATAGAACTTGCCGCAGTCCTCATCCGTCACCTCGCTCTTCGCGCGCTGCCAGATCGGCACCATGCTGTTGACGGTTCTCTCCTCGGTATAAGCGCGGTATTCCGTCTTATCCTCGCCGTTTTCATCCTTTTCGCCGGTGGGCTCCATGCGGTAGTCCTCCACCTCCATGCGGATGGGCCAGCGGATATAATCGGAATACTTCTTGATGAGCTCCCGCAGACGGTAGCTGTCCAGATACTCGCTGTACTTCTCGTCCTCGGTGTCCGCCTTGAGGTGCATGATGACCTCCGTGCCGACTTCCTCTTTCTCCGCCTCGACAATGGTATAGCCGTCCGCGCCCGCGCTCTGCCAGAGATACGCGGTCTCGCTGCCGTGCTTGCGCGTGAGTACGCTCACGCGGTCCGCCACCATAAAGGCGCTGTAAAACCCGACGCCGAACTGCCCGATGATGTCCACATCCGCGTTCTCGTCGGCCTCCAGCTCTTTCCGGAAACCGAGTGTGCCGCTGTGCGCGATGACGCCCAGGTTTTCCTCCAGCTCCTGCTTCGTCATACCGACGCCGTTATCGGAGACAGTAAGCGTACGCATGTCCTTATCCACGCGCAGCCGGATGCGGAAATCCTCGCGCGCAAGGCCGACGCTCTCATCCGTCAGCGCGATGTAGCAAAGCTTGTCAATCGCATCGGAGGCGTTGGAGATGATCTCGCGCAGAAAGATCTCCCGATTGGTGTAAATGGAGTTGATCATCAGGTCAAGCAGCTTCTTCGACTCGGCCTTGAATTGCTTTTTTGCCATGCTATGATCTCCTTTGCTGTATTGCTGTTTTGTTTGGCGCAAGACAATGCACGGGTTCCCCGCTTCATGCCGGGACCCCGTGCAGCGTCATGCAGAAAGGAATGTTAGTTCTTCTTGATCTCTTCCAGAATCTGCGCAAGCAGCTCTTCGGTCGTGGGCTTGGGCTCTTCCGGCTCCTCTTCCACAGCTTCGGCTTCCTCGGCAGCCTTTTTCTTGGCCTCGGCGATCTCATGCGCCTTGTTGAAGGCCTTGACAATGGCGAACACCACGAGCGCGACGAGGATGAAGTCCACGATCGTGCCGACCAGGGTGCCAAAGCCGATGGTGATGGCCTCTTTGACAACAACTTCGCCATCCATCACGGCCTCACGGACAACCAGATTGAGCGCCGTCATGTCGCGCGCGCCGAAGATCAGGCTGATGAACGGCAGCAGGACATCATTGACAAGGCTGGTCGTGATCTTGCCGAAAGCAGAGGCAATAATCACGCCGATGGCCATATCCAGCACGTTGCCGCGCGAGATGAACGCCTTGAATTCCGCAAACATTTTTTTCATTTTCTTTCTCCTTTATGTTATTTTCTCTGTTTTGCGCTTACTTTTTGGGAATCAGCTCGGTCTTGCCGCCCATATACGGCTGCAGCACGGCGGGGATGCTCACGCTGCCGTCCGCACGCAGGTGGTTTTCCAGAAACGCGATGAGCATACGCGGGGGCGCTGCGACCGTATTGTTGAGGGTATGCGGCAGATAGGTCTTGCCGTCCGCACCCTTAACGCGGATTTTCAGGCGGCGCGCCTGCGCATCGCCGAGGTTGGAGCAGGAGCAAACTTCAAAATACTTCTGCTGGCGGGGACTCCACGCCTCGATGTCGCAACTTTTGACCTTCAGGTCGGCCAGGTCGCCGGAGCAGCACTCCAGCTGACGCACCGGGATCTCCATGCTGCGGAAAAGCTCAACGGACATGCGCCACATCTTCTCATACCAGTCCATGCTCTCTTCCGGCTTGCAAACAACGATCATCTCCTGCTTTTCAAACTGGTGGATGCGGTAAACGCCGCGCTCCTCGATGCCGTGTGCGCCCTTCTCCTTGCGGAAGCAGGGGCTGTAGCTCGTGAGCGTCTGCGGCAGGCTGTCCTCCGGCAGGATCTGGTCGATAAACTTGCCGATCATGGAATGCTCACTCGTGCCGATCAGGTAGAGGTCCTCGCCCTCAATCTTGTACATCATGGCGTCCATATCCGTCTGCGACATGACGCCCTCGACCACGTTGCCGTGGATCATAAAGGGCGGGATGCAATAGGTGAAGCCCTGATCGATCATAAAATCGCGCGCGTAGGCAAGCACCGCGGAATGCAGGCGCGCAATGTCTCCCATCAGATAATAGAAGCCGTTGCCGGAAACGCGGCCGGCCGCGTCCATATCCACGCCGTCAAAGCGCTCCATGATCTCCGTGTGATACGGCACATCAAAATCGGGCGTCACTGCTTCGCCGAAGCGCTGCACTTCGACATTATAGCTGTCGTCTGGGCCGAGCGGGACGGAATCGTCAATGATGTTCGGAATGACCATCATGATCGCGCGGATGCGCGCAGCATACTCCTCCTCCAGCTTTTCCAGCTCGCCGAGGCGCGCGTCATTTTCCTTCACCTTCGCGGTGTTCGCGTCAATTTCCGCCTGAATGGCAGCTTTTTCCTCCTCAGCAGCCTTCTTCAGGCGGCCGAAAAGCGGGCCGTTGGCCTTGGAAAGCGTGTTGCGCTGCGCACGCAGATCGCTCGCCTCCGAGATGGCGGCGCGGTTGAGCTTGTCCAGCTCAATCACTTCGTCCACGAGCGGCAGCTTTTCATCCTGATACTTCTTTTTGATGTTTTCTTTTACGAGCTCCGGGTTCTCCCGCAGCAGCTTGATGTCTAACATTTTTGCTCCCTCAAATTTCCAATTTCTTCCAGCTGCGTTTCCGCCGCTAAATGTCTTTTTTCCTGTATTTTCAATGTAAAAAGCGCGTTTGCTTATTTACTTTTCTGTTTGGCTCCCGCCGCGCGATCTGGAAAATAATTCCAGCGCGTGGATCAACTGCTCAAGGTCGGCATTGTCGTAGTATTCCAACTCAAGCCTTCCCTTTTTGCGTCCGGCATGCAGGCGCACCCGGCGTCCGAGCGACGCGGTGAGGCGGTTTTCAAGCTCTGCAACGTAGTCCACCTGCAGCGGCTGCACTCCCGTCTGCGTTACATCGGCTTTGCGCTCTTTCACCATACGGGCAACCAGCGTCTCCGTCTGCCGCACGGAAAGCCCCAGCGAAATCACGCGGTTTGCAACACTCCGCTGCTCCTGCGCAAGCGTCAGCGCGACGATCGCGCGCGCATGGCCTGCGGAAAGTGCGCCTTCCTCAACGAGCTTGCGCACCTCCGGACACAGGCTGAGCAAACGCAAGGCGTTGGCCACGGCGCTGCGGGATCTGCCGACGCGGCGCGACGCTTCCTCCTGCGTCAGGCCGTAATCCTCCATCAACGTGCGAAAGCCTGTTGCTTCTTCAATCGGATTGAGGTCTTCACGCTGCAGATTCTCCACCAGCGCCAGCTCCATCGCGCGTGCATCATCCGCTTCAAGGATGCGCACCGGCACTTCACGCAGTCCGGCAAGTCTTGCCGCGCGCCAGCGGCGTTCGCCGGCGATGATCTGATAGAAGCCGTTATCCTGCTTGCGCACGGTGATCGGCTGAATCAGACCGTATTCCGCAATGGAATCCGCCAGGTCCTGCAGCGCCACTTCATCAAAGCGCTGGCGGGGCTGATCCTGACGCGGTTCGACTTTTGTGATCGGAAGCGTTGAAATATCGCCGATCTCTTCGTCGTCTTTACCAAAAATGGCGTCAAAACCCTTTCCAAGTCCCTTTTCAGCCATCAAGTCACCTCTGTTTCTTCAAGAATTCATTTGCAAGATGCAGATATGCGCGCGCGCCGCGCGAGATTCGGTCATATGCAAGCACCGGCTTGCCGTGACTCGGAGACTCCGCAATGCGCACATTGCGCGGAATTTTGGTCTCATAAACCTTGCTGCCGAAGTATTTGCGAACTTCTTCCTCAACCTGTTCGGAGAGTTTCAGGCGGCTGTCAAACATTGTCAAAACAACGCCTTCGATCTCCAATTCCGGATTCAGGCGCTTGTTGATGCGCTTCACACCCGCCATAAGGTCACCAAGCCCCTCCATGGCGAAATACTCGCACTGCAGCGGAACAATGACTTTTTCGGCGGCACACAGCGCATTCACCGTCAGCAATTCCAAAGAGGGCGGGCAATCGATCAGTATGTAATCATAATCCGCTTTTACTTCTTCAAGCGCGTTTTTCAGCCGAAATTCTCTGTTTTCCAGGTTTACAAGCTCCACTGACGCACCTGTGAGGGATTTATTTGTCGGGATCAGGTCACAATAGGGGGTGTTTACAATTGCCTCTGCGGCAGACGCTCTGCCCAGCAGCAGATCATACACATTAGGTTCCGTTGCCTTGTCCACGCCAAGTCCGGAGGTGCAGTTGCCCTGTGGGTCGCTGTCCACCACAAGAATGCGTTTGCCGCGTCCTTTCAGCGCATAGGCGAGGTTAACGCAGGTGGTTGTCTTACCGACTCCGCCTTTTTGATTCGCCAGTGCATAGATTTTCGCCATAAGCGCCTTCCTTTCATTTGAATTTGCTATAACGCAACACAGTGCAGCGCAATGACTGCAATAGAAAAGAATTTCCTGCCATTGCGCTCTTTTTATGATACATAGGATTATAGCACGCACATCTGTCATTTTCAATCCATTTTTGTCCAAAATCGAACTTTGATTGCGATAAATGTTCTACATTGTTTCACGTGAAACATATTCTATTTCTGCGAAGGTCAGGAATGTTTCACGTGAAACACCCCTGTTCTCTGTACTTAGCAAATTGTTTCACGTGAAACAATTATACCAATCAGAGGAACATATCCACGTCATCCACCGTCAAACCGTCATGCACCGCAATGTTTAACGCGTAACCTATTAATTTCGCCGCATCATGCACACGACTGTCAATGTCGCGAGGAGTGACAATCATATCGCCGGCTTCGCCGAAGAGGGAGGCATCCAGCTCATTCGCGCCAGCCTGATGCGCAAGTTCCATCGCAAGCGTCGCGGCATTCACAACGGTTGGCACACCAACAGCGAGGACCGGCACGCCGAGCGTCTCGAGGTTGAGTGGAGCTCTGTGATTGCCAACGCCGGAGCCGGGCACGATTCCAGTGTCCGTAAGCTGCACCGTGCGGCAAAGCCTTGCCATACTGCAAGAGGCGAGCGCGTCGAGCGCAATCACGCGATCCGGCTTGAGTTTATCCGCAACAGCATAAACCAATTCTGACGATTCCATCCCGGTTGTGCCGAGCACACCGGAGCGCAGGGCAGAAACATCTCGAAACCCGGGAAATTTGTTTTCCATCTGTTGTTTGAGATGGCGCGTGACAAAAATATAACGCAAGGCCTCCGGACCAATCGCATCCGCTGTAATGGAAGAATTTCCCAGGCCGACAATCAGGATGCGTTCCTCGCCCTGCAAATCCAGCAGACTGCGGATGTGATTTGCCACGACGCCCACTGCGCGTGCAAATGCGTCCTCCTCACGACGGAGCAGGGCGCCGATTTCTACCGTCACATATTCGCCGATTGGTTTACATAACTTTCCTCGCCCTTCTTCGTTAAGGACATTTACAGTCGTCACGCCGAAACCGTCTTCCATGCTTTCAAAAGCCTCAACACCCGCAAGCGCATCCGTATCCGAAGCGCTGCGGCGCCAAAGTTCACGTGCTTCCACGGCAAGATCTGTCCGTCTTTCGCCGAAACTCATCCTTTTTCCTCCTTGATTTTTGCAGAAAATACAGTCCATAACGCTATATCTTGTGTTAGTCTGCGCCGCAGACACAAGGATATTCTTTTTCCCTGAAAAAATCCGGAAAGATTTGAAAAAAGCCTTGATTTTGGGGAAACAACATGGTAGAATGCTATTCCGCAGGTCGGCATAAAGCCCAAACTGCGATTTTGACAGGAGGAGGTGGCGAGAGACATGCCCAACATCAAATCCTCAGCCAAGAGAGATCAGATCGGCAAGATGCGTTATGCGCAGAACAAGGCGCAGAAGACCGCTCTGAAGACGAAGATCAAGAAATTCGACGCTGCGGTCGCTCAGGGCGACAAGGTCGCGGCAGCCGGATCTTATAAGGTCGCGGTCAAGGCGGTCGATCAGGCAGCGGCTAAGGGTCTGCTCCACAAGAACAATGCGGCGCACAAGAAGTCCCGTATGACGGTTGCACTCAGCAACATGGCGGACTAAGCCCGTTTATTGATGCGAATACAGGCGCGGACGAATCCCGCGCCTTTTTCGCGTACAATCCGTTCTTCCGGTATTAGAAATGCTTGTTTTTCACGCCGGACTTTTTTCAAGCTCAGACATTCTGTCATGGTATGGTTTTTTGTGCGCTCTGTCCCCCTTGAACAGCGGGGAACGGTGAAAGGAGAACCACGATATGTCCGGAAAAATGATGCTGCTTTTCAATCCGCGCGCCGGCAAGGGCGGCTCACGCGCCGCGCTCGGTCCTGTGATTGAAGTTTTCTGCGCTGCGGGCTGGCAACCTACCGTTATGATGACGCAGGCCCGCGGGGACGCAACGCGCCTGGCGCGGGAGTATGCTGCGGATTTTGACCGGATCGTCTGCCTGGGCGGCGACGGTACGCTTTCGGAGACGGTTGCCGGTCTTGTCACTTTGCCCGAGGCGCCGCCGCTTGGCTACATCCCAATGGGCACAGCCAATGACGTTGCCACAACGCTGGAAATTCCGCGTGACCCCGTGCGGGCGGCGGAGCGCATCGTGGCGGGCAGTGCGCATCCGCTGGATGTCGGCCTCATGAACGGCACGGACTACTTCACTTACATATCGGCTTTCGGCGCCTTTACGGAGGTCAGCTATGAAACGCGGCAGGAGTCCAAGCAGGCGCTCGGCCATCTGGCCTATCTGCTTGAAGGTCTGGCTGCGCTACCCAAGGTGACGCCGACGCATGCGCATGTGGAGTGGGACGGTGGAGAGCTGGAGGATGATTATGTCTTCTGCGGCGTTACGAATTCCATCTCGGTTGCGGGCATGGTGAAACTCGACCCGGGCGTTGTCGAGCTCTCTGACGGTCTGTTCGAGGTGATTCTAGTGAAGAATCCGCGCAACATCGTGGATCTTGGCACGGTCGTTCGCAACATTCTCAGCCGGAACTATGAAGATCCGCACGTCAAGGTTCTGCACAGCGCAAAGGTGCACTTCCGCTGCGATACCCCGGTTAAGTGGACGCGGGACGGCGAAGCCGGCGGCGTACACGACGACGTCACGCTGGAAAACCTACATCATGCAATACAGATTATTTTGTAATTTCAGCTCTACATAAACAGCAATAAAAAGAGAGCGGCGCACCGACTTGGTGCGCCGCTCTCTTTTTAATTTTGCTTTATCCGTTGAGGATCTTCTGCAGATCCACTTCTTCCATCGCGGGCAGGCGCTCCACTTCAACGTTGGCAACCGCAACATCGAGCGACTGATTATACAGCTCGTAGGCTGCATAGAGGCGCAGCGACAGCGCATCTCCGCCGGCGCTGTATTCCACCGGGGCATCCACGTCCATCGGCAGGCGCAGCAGGATGTGATATCCGTAGCTTGTCTCCACAATGTCGCTGACCTCGCCCTCACCAAGCGCGTAGGCCGCGTCCTCAAATTCCTGCACCATCTTGCCGCGGGTGAACACATAGCCCTCGGTGTAGGTCTGACAGCCGGGGTCTTCGCTCTGCGGCATCAGCTCATCGATCATGGACTCCTTGTCTTCGGCGGCACGGAGCTTCTCAAGCGCGGCCTCCGCCGCGGCACGCTTTGCGGTAATCTCCTCCTCGGGCAGGGGATTGCGCTCCTCATCCAGCGTGGAAAACAGCAGATGCTTGACGCGAACGTATTCATTCTTCTCGGCATAGGCCATCGCATCGGCATCCGAGCATTTCTCGCCCATATTGCCGTAGACATGGCGGAAGCAGTCGTCCACAAGGTAATAAGACCGGTTCATGTAATCGTAGAGCTCGGGATAGCTGAACATCTGCGCGAGAATCTCTGCAAACTCCTCTTCGGTCTCCGCGCCGACGGAGAGCATATCGCTTTCTCTCTGCGCCTGCATGCCCTCCAGACTCTCCGCAGAGAGCTCAACGCCAAGCTTTTCCGCCATGGTATCCAGCGCGCGGTACTGCGAGATGGCGTTGATCGAATAGGTAAGCACAGCCTCCGCGTTGCTGCCAAGCGTCGGGTCGCCCGTGTAGACGGCGTTAAAATCCTCCACAGACATGCCATACTCGGATTCCAGCATCTGCACGCCGTTGAGGATCCAGAAATACAGCTCGCCCCAGGTCACGTCGCTGCCGTTGATCTTCAAAAGCACCGTGTCTTCCGCAATGGCCTCACGCGCGGCAAAATAATCACGCGTTGCGGAAGTTTCCGGCGTTCCCGTTGCATCGGGATTCTGCGTTTCCGTAACTGCCGGCGTTTCGGCCGGATCGTTCTGCGCATCTTCGCCGCAGGCGCTCAGCCCGCAGGTCAGAAGAGCAAGAATGAGCAGGCACATCAAAAGTTTTTTCATCTTCGTTTATCCTTTCATGGTTTTAAATTTTCATTTTGGATGGTTTTTCGTAAATCGCTGCGCTATGAGGCGCTCTGTCCGGCGGCTTCCCAGTCCGCCACGAACCGCCGCGCCTCTTCCAAAACACGTTTTTTGTTGCGCAGCATCAGGTTCAGACAGGGTTTCTGCCCCGCTTCCACGCGCAGACGCCCCTTGTATTCTGTCTTTCCGTAAAGCAGGGAGACGCGCGCCATGTCGAAATCCGACAGCACAAAACGCAGCGCTCCGGCCTTCTGGCTGATATCCGTAATACCGGCTCTGCCGGCCTCGCCGCGCAGCAGCGCAACGTGGACGAGCGTGTTGACGCTTGACGGCGGATCCCCATAGCGGTCGATCAGCTCGTCGGTGAGATCGTCCGCCTCCGCTTCCGTTCGGATCATGGCAATGCGGCGGTAAAGATCCATACGCTGCTCCGCGCTGCGCACGTAACTTTCGGGAATGTTCGCGCTCACGGCAAGATCTGCCGCGCAGTCCGCGCGCTGCGGCGGTTTTTCGCCCTTTTCTTCAAGCACCGCTTCGCTCAGGAGCTTCATATACATCTCATAACCGACCGTGGACATGTTGCCCGACTGCTCCGCGCCCAGCAAGTCACCCGCGCCGCGGATTTCCAGATCGCGCATGGCAATGCGAAAGCCCGAGTTAAATTCCGCAAATTCCCGGATGGCGTTCAGACGCTTTTCCGCGATCTCTGTGAGCACCTTGTCGCGGCGGAAGGTGAGATAGGCGCTCGCGCGGCGGCTGCCGCGCCCGACGCGGCCGCGGATCTGATGCAGCTGCGCAAGACCGAGTTTGTCCGCATCCTCAATGATGAGGGTGTTGACGTTCGGAATGTCAATGCCGGTTTCGATGATCGTGGTGCACACGAGCACCTGCGTTTCGCCGTTTTGCATCTGCTCCATAGCCGTATACAGCTCTTCGCGGCTCATTTTTCCGTGCGCCACGCCGATGGATACGTCCGGCAGAAGTTTCCGGATGCGCGAAGCGGTTTGTTCTATGTTCTCCACGCGGTTGTGCAGATAATACACCTGCCCGCCGCGCCGGATTTCGCGGTTGATGGCATCGCAGACCGTTTCCCAGTCATGTTCCAGCACAAAGGTCTGCACGGGCAAACGGTCAAAGGGCGGCTCCTCAATCAAACTCATGTCCCGAATGCCGGAAAGCGCCATATTCAGTGTGCGCGGAATGGGCGTTGCCGAAAGCGTTAACACGTCCACCTGCTTGCTCATCTCTTTGAGCCGCTCCTTGTGGCTGACGCCGAAGCGCTGCTCCTCATCCACAACGAGAAGGCCGAGCTTTTTGAAGTGCAAGTCCTTTTGCAGCAAGGCGTGCGTGCCGATGACGATGTCCGTTTCACCGTTTGCAATCGCCTGCCGCGCGGCTTTGATCTGTGCTGCCGTGCGGAAACGGCTGAGAACATCAATGCGAACAGGATAGCCGAAAAAGCGCTCGATGGCGGTTTGATAATGCTGCTGCGCCAGAACGGTTGTCGGCACCAAAATCGCCGCCTGATAGCCGCTGAGCACGCATTTCATCACCGCGCGCAGCGCAACCTCCGTCTTGCCGTAGCCCACGTCGCCGCAGAGCAGACGGTCCATCGGAACGGCGCGTTCCATGTCCGCTTTGATCTCCGCAACGCAGCGGAGCTGATCGTCCGTCTCCGTGTAGCCGAAAGCGTCCTCAAATTCCTTCTGCCAGGGGCTATCCGGATCAAAAGCATTTCCCGGAAGCCGCTGCCGCGCCGCGTAGAGCGAAATCAGCTCTTTGGCCATCTCCTTGGCCGCTTTTTTCGCGCGCGTTTTTACGCGCGTCCAATCCGCGCCGCCCATCTTCGACAGGCGCACGTTTTCATCCGTGCCGCGTCCGCCGATATATTTGGAAACCAAATCCAGCTGCGTGCATGGCACATAGAGCGTATCGTTACCCGCGTAACCGATTTTGATAAAGTCTTTTTCCGCGCCGTCCACCGGCAGCTTCACAATACCCAAAAAGCGGCCGATGCCGTGAATCTCATGCACGATGAGTTCACCGGGCGCGAGATCCGCGCAAAAGCGGATCGGTTCGCCGCGCTTTTTGTTCCGCGCTGACGATTTGGCCCGCTTGCCGGTCGCAAGTCCGGTGAGCATCGCGTCTGTCAGCACAGCAAGCTGCAGCCCCGGAATTTCCAATCCTGCGGAGAGGCTGCCCACGCTGACCAGACAGTTTCCCGCCTCCGGCAAAGCCGTCAGTGACGCCGCAAACGCGGCGGAAACGCCGTTTTCCTGCAGCCGCTCGTGCATCAGCTTCGCGCGGCGCTCATCGCCGCAAAACAGCACAACGCGGTGCCCGATCTCCAGATAATGCTTCACATCGCCAATGGCGGTTTCGGCGCTGCCGCCGTAAGAGGGCAGCTGCCGCAGCCGCGCGCCGAGTATGCTGCGCGGCTCAAAAATATATTTTCCGACAGTGAAGGCATCCGCCATCACAACGGGATAGTCCTCCAGCTTTTGTTTGAGCTGATCCATGCTCAGCGAAAAGACCGCCCCGCCGCCGTAAAGAATTCCCTGACCGATAAGCTCCTTGATGTCCTCAAAATTCTGTTTGACGAAGCCGCGGCCCAGCTCACCGACGCGACCCGGTTCGGAAATCAAAACCAGAGCATCCGGCGGCAGATAGTCCGTTGCCGTTGCGAAATCATACAGCAGCGGCATATAACGGTCGGCTGCCACGAGCGGGAGACCGGTTTTCAGCTTTTCCATATCCTGTGTGAGCGTCTCCGGAAGACGTCCGCCCTTTTTTTCGACCTTTCGCAAAAGCGCTTCCAGCTGCCCGTATAAATAAGCATTCTGCGCATTTTCCGCGCTTTCCGGCCCGTAAGAAACAACCGTTTCCGATGCGGGCAAAACGCGGCACAGTTCCAGATTTTCCGTGCGCCGCTGGTCCTCGATGTCAAAATAACCCATACCGTCGATCTCGTCGCCCCAGAAATCAACGCGCACCGGCACGTCCGACGCCGGGGAGAACAGATCGATAATGCCGCCTCTGGCGGCAAACTGGCCCGTTCCTTCCACCTGCTCCGTGCGTGTGTATCCGGCACGCAGCAGCTTCTCCACGACGGTCTCGGGCGAGATGACATCCCCCGCGCGGAGCGTAAAGGCACATTTTTCAAGCGCATCCGGCGGCAGCGTGCGCTGCAACAGCGCGGAAACGGAGCAAATCACGGTTTCAGCCTTTCCTTCCCGCAGCGCATCCAGCGTGCGCAGGCGCGTCTGCTCCGTCTGGCGGGAGGCACTTTCCCCGCTGCGGAATACATAATCGCGGGAAGGGAGGATATACGGCCGTTTGCCAAGCAGGGAGGCCATATCCCGCGCAAAGGCTTCGGCTGCATTTTCCTCCGGGCAGACAACGACCAAAGGCCGCGACATACTTTCGTACAGCGCGGCTGCAAGCAGCGGTCTGTGCACAGGGGACAGACCGCTTACCAGTGCGGGGAGTAAACCCGCTTCTATACGCTGCGGCAGATCCTTCAGCGAAGGATCGCGCAGCAGGGCAAGACTAAGCTCTTTCATGGCTTTGTCATTGTAGCGCATTCTCGTGTCGAAAGCAAGGGCAGCGCCGCTGTTTTCTGCGTGTTTTCTGTGTCCTGACTTCTCCATACTTTCCCATACTATTATTTAATAATAAAATCATATATTTTTGTTGCAAACTTAGCGCTTTCTTGCTATAATTATTTATTATAGCGGTATTATGCACTCGTGTTTCCAACATACTCCGAAAGAAACGCGCGCTTTGCTTCAGAAAGGGGTTTTTATCCTTGAAACAAATGAATTCCATCGCTGATGTTTGGAACAGCGTTCTCTCCATTCTCCGTGAAAGGATGACGGAAACGGCCATGAACACCTGGTTTGCCGACTGTGAGCCGATCGACCTGAGCAACGGCCGGCTGGTCATCTGCGCGCAGAATGAATTTAAGCGCAATATTATCGTCGATCGCTTTTCCGAAACAATCGGCAACGCTCTGCGCGATCTGTTTTCGGGCAGCTTTGAACTGCAGGTGCTCACGCGCGAGGAGCTTGAGGATTATGAGGATGAAAAACCGGACGAAGCAACCGACCTGCCGGAGATTGCCGGTTACACCTTTGACCGCTTCATCGTGGGACCGAGCAACAAATTTGCGCATGCCGCCGCCGTTGCCGTTGCCGAAAAGCCCGGAAAATCCTATAACCCGCTGTTTATTTACGGCAATTCCGGTCTCGGCAAAACACATTTGCTTCTGAGCATCGGCCAGGCTGTCCATCAGGCAGACCCCAAGGCAAAAATCGCCTACATCAAGGGTGACGAATTCACCAACCAGATGATCGCCTCCATCCGCGAGGGCACGGCGGAGGAATTCCGCACCAAATACCGAGGTGTGAACCTCTTCCTTGTCGACGACGTGCAGTTCATTGCCGGCAAACAGAGCACACAGGAGGAGTTTTTCCACACCTTCAACAGCATTCACGAGGCTGGAAATCAAATCGTCGTCACCTCGGACCGCCCGCCGATCGAGATGAAGCAGCTGGATGACCGGCTGCGCACCCGCTTTGAAAGTGGCCTGATGTGCGACGTGCAGCCGCCCGATATGGAAACGCGCATGGCCATCATCCGCAACAAAGCTTCGCAGTTCTGTATGCCGCTTGAAGATGAGGTCGTTGCTTATATCGCCGAAAATCTGACCACCAATGTGCGGCAGATTGAGGGCGTTGTCAACCGCCTGACCGCATATCGGGACATTCTTAACGACGCAACCATCAACATCGCCAGCGTCAAGCGTGCGATTAAAGACGTGATCCGTGTCGGCGCCTATATTCCCACGCCGGACGTCATCATTGAAGAAACTGCGCGCTTCTATTCTCTCACGAGTGAAGATCTGCGCGGACAGCGCCGCAGCAAAAACATGGCCATGGCGCGGCAGATCTCCATGTATCTCATCCGCTCCATCACAAACCTTTCGCTGATGGACATCGGCCGCGAATATGAAAACCGCAATCACTCCACCGTTTTGCAGTCCATCCGCAAAGTGGAGGAACTCCTGCGAACGGATCCCGAAATGGCCGACGCTGTGCGGGACATCACCTCCAACATCAATTCCCGCGGCTGATTTTATCCGACAAAAATTTCAACATTCCCACATTCAAAAGCTGTGGAAAATATAACCGGCAATTCCATCATTTTTCACCTGTTGGCAACTTTATTTTTATCAACAATTTTATCCACACCGAAAAGCGTGATAAATCAAGGCAAATTTTCACTTTTCAACAGATTTTTTTACTACTGCGACTACTGCTACAAAAAAGCTATCTTTCTTTTATGACAGAATCTGAACTCGGAGGTACGGATTATGAAATTCTCTTGTGAAAAACATCTGCTTCTCTCTGCTGTTGTCACCGCTTCCCGTGCAGCAGCGGCAAAAAGTCCGATTCCCGCGCTGGAGGGTCTGCTTATCGAAGCCGGCAATAAGGTCCGCGTCACGGGTTATGATCTCAAGCGCGGCATTTACACCGCTTTTGCTGCCGATGTCAGCGAGTCGGGCAGCATTGTGCTCAACGCAAAGCTGTTCGGCGAAATCGTCCGAGCTCTGCCGGACGGAATTGTGAACATTTCCACCGACACTGGTTATATGACGCGCATTCAGTGCGGCAGCGCCGATTTTTCCATCATGGGCTTTGACAGCGACGATTATCCCGAGCTTCCGGATACGGACGGACGAAATGTCATCGAAGTCGAGCAGGGACTTCTGCGCGATATGATCTCCCGCACGATTTTTGCCATCTCGGACAACGAGGCGCGCCCCGTTTATACCGGCGCACTTTTCGAGGTGGAAAACGGCGCGCTCACCGTCGTTGCGCTGGATGGTTACCGCCTTGCACTTCGCCGCGGCGAAGTTGTGCAGAGCGATCTGGACAGTGTCAGCTTCATCGTTCCCGGCACGGCGCTCGGCGATGTGGAGAAAATCTGCACGGATGAGAAAGAAAATGCAAAGATCACGGTCGGTTCCAAACATATCAGCTTCACGATTGGAGAAACCGTTGTCATCACGCGCCGCCTGGAAGGCGAATTTCTCAATTACCGCCGCAGCATCCCGACAGAATTTCAGCATAAGATGAAAGTCGCGCGCACGGACCTTCTGCGCACGGTTGACCGCGTCAGCCCGATCATTGACGCAAAGACGAAAAATCCCGTGCGCTGCACCTTTGGCGACGGGGCGCTGAAAATTGTTTGCGTCACAAACCTCGGCAAAGCCGAGGATATCTGCCCGATGGAGGGCAGCGGCGGCGGGCTGGAGATCGGTTTTAACAACCGTTATCTGCTCGATGCGCTGCGCGCTTCGCCCGCGGAGGAGCTGCTTGTGTGTGTCAATACCGGCTCTTCCCCCTGTGTGATCATGCCTGCGGACGGGAATGACAGCTTTGTGTTTATGATTTTGCCTGTGCGTCTTCGCGCGGGCGACTGAGATTGAAATGAGAGAGCAGTAAACTATGGAAAATATTGAAATTACAACCCCTTTCATCCGGCTTGATGCGCTGCTGAAGTTCGCCGCGTTCGTCGGCACGGGTGGAGAGGCAAAAAATGTGATTCAGGACGGACTTGTTCTGGTCAACGGCGAAGTCTGCACCCAGCGAGGGAAAAAGCTTGTCCCGGGGGATGAGGTCATGCTCGGGGGCGAGGGCTGCCGCGTGGTAAAGGCATGAAGGTCAATCGCATCTATGTAAACAATTGGCGCAACTATGATATGGGCACAGCGGAGTTTGCGCCCGGTATCAATGTCATCTGCGGAAAAAATGCGCAGGGGAAAACCAATCTGCTCGAAGCGGTGTATATGCTCACGGGAGGTAAAAGCTTCCGGACGCGCTTTGACAAGGAACTGATCCGCTTCGATGCAACGGGCGGCGAAATTCTTGCCGACGTGGAGGCGCACGGGCGCGTGCAGACGGTGCGGATATTGCTCCAGCGCGGTCAACGCAAGACCATCACGCAAAACGGCGTGAAAAAAACGGCGATGGAACTTGCCGACAGTCTGAAAGCGGTTTTGTTCTGTCCGGACGATCTGAGTATCATCAAGTCCGGTGCCGCCGAGCGGAGAAAGCTGCTGGATCTGGCCATCAGTCAGCTCCGTCCGGGCTATGCCGCGCTGCTGAGTGATTATAATCGGCTCTATGAAAACAAAATGCATATTCTGAAGGGATGGCGCGAAAAGCCCTCCCTGCTCGATACGCTTGACGATTTTTCGCAGAGTCTCTGCCGCATTTCTGCGCAGATCATTCGATACAGGGCCAGTTTTTCTCAGCGGCTTGCGCAGGATGCCGAGCACATCCACCGGGAGTTCTCCGGTGGTCTGGAAAAGCTGGAAACCGCGTATAAAACGGTCAGCACCGTCACGGATCCGCTGGCATCCGTCCAGCAAATCACGCAGGAGATTTATGCGCATCAGGCCGCGCACCGTCAGGCGGAGATTGAAAGTCAGAGCTGCCTGACCGGCGCGCATAAGGACGATCTGATCTTCACCGTTAACGGTATGTCTGCGCGGGAATATGCTTCGCAGGGACAGGCGCGCACCGCGGCGCTGAGTCTGAAGCTCGCAGAGCGGGAGATTTTTTTGGAGGAGACCGGGGAATATCCCGTTTTGCTGCTTGACGATGTGCTCTCGGAGCTGGATGAAAAACGGCGTGACTTTGTGCTCAACCGCATTGGCGGCGGGCAAACGCTCATCACCTGCTGCGAGGAAGAGGAGATCGCCCGCAAAACCGGCGGACGTGTGCTGAACATAGTAAACGGAGTGATCCACTGATGTATTTGCACCTTGGCAACAGCTATGTTGTGCGGAAACGGGATGTGCTGGCTGTGTTCGATCTGGATAACAGCTCGCAGTCTCACCTAACGCGCGCCTTTCTCACCGCTGCGGAAAAGGCAGGAGAGGTAATCAATGTAGCCGGAGAAGAGCTGCCCAAAAGCTTTGTGGTCTGCAAGGCGGAGGGCGCGCAGCGTGTATATCTGAGTCAACTCAATGCCTCAACCCTGCTGCGCCGCAGCGCGCTGCGCGGTATTGAGAATTTGTAAACGAACTTTGCAGCGTCCGGAGGGACGCCGCATCAGGAATATAAAATGTTTCGGCTTGCTTCCGGCAAGCCGGTTTCCCCGCGTTGGGACAGAAAACGGAGGAAAATGCAAGTGTCCGATTTGAGTGAAAAGATCACACAGGAATACGACGCCAGTCAAATTCAGGTTCTGGAAGGACTGGAAGCCGTCCGCAAGAGACCGGGTATGTATATCGGCTCCACTTCGTCGAGCGGTTTGCACCATCTGGTTTATGAGATTACAGATAACGCCATAGACGAAGCGCTGGCGGGCTACTGTAAGAACATCGGCGTCACCATTGAACAGGGCGACATCATTCGCGTCACGGATGACGGCCGTGGCATCCCGGTTGACATTCAGGAACAGACCGGTAAACCCGCGCTGGAGGTCGTCTATACCGTGCTGCACGCGGGCGGTAAGTTTGGCGGCGGCGGATATAAGGTCTCCGGCGGTTTGCACGGCGTCGGTGCAAGCGTTGTCAACGCGCTTTCCGAGTGGCTTGAGGTGCAGGTGCACAAAAACGGGAACATCTATGAGATGAAGTTTGCCCGCGGCAGCATTACGCAGAGCATGAAGATCATCGGAAAAACGGACCGTACCGGTACAACTGTCCGCTTCAAGCCGGATCCCGAGATGTTCACAGACACCACGGTTTACGATTATGAAATTCTCCGCAAGCGTATGCAGGAGGAGGCCTTCCTCAACGCCGGCATCTCCATCACCGTTTCGGACGAGCGCGAGGGACAGGAACAGAGCGTTACAATGTGCTATGAGGGCGGCATCCGCGAGTATATCCGTTTCCTCAATGCCAACAAAACGCCTGTGCATGAGAAAATCGTCTACATGACGGGGCAGAAGGATGATGCTATCGCCGAGCTTGCGCTGCAGTATACGGACACCTATAACGAGGTGATCGTTTCCTTTGCCAACAACGTGCATACGCCGGAGGGCGGCATGCATGAGGAGGGTTTCCGCCGCGCGCTGACAAACGTGCTCAACAGCTACGGCCGGAAGATGAACATCCTTAAAAATGACGAAAAAGTTTCCGGTGAGGATTGCCGCGAGGGCATCACCTGCGTTATCTCCGTCAAGCTGACGGAAGCGCAGTTTGAAGGCCAGACCAAGGCCAAACTTGGCAACAGCGAAATCCGCACTCTGGTCAATAATATTGTTTCCGACAAGCTTGAGCAGTTTCTGGAGGAGAATCCGGACGTCGGCAAATCCATTCTGGAAAAGGCGCTTATGGCCAACCGCGCGCGCGAGGCGGCCAGAAAAGCGCGTGAGGCCGTGCGCCGCAAGACGGGGCTCGAGAGCGGCCAGATGCCCGATAAGCTGCAGGACTGCAACGAGCGCGACCCCTCCCTTTGCGAGCTGTATATCGTCGAGGGCGATTCGGCAGCCGGCTCCGCCATCGGCGGCCGTGATTCCCGTTTTCAGGCCATCCTTGCCATGTGGGGCAAGATGCTCAACGTCGAAAAGGCGCGTGTGGACAAGATATACGGCAACGACAAGCTGCAGCCGCTGATCACGGCGCTCGGCGCGGGCATCGGGGACGAGTTCAACATTGAAAAGCTTCGCTATCATAAAATCATCATCATGTCCGATGCGGACGTGGACGGTGCGCACATCCGCACCCTGCTTTTGACCTTCTTCTTCCGCTATATGCGCCCGCTGATCGAAAACGGCTATGTCTATTCCGCCGTGCCGCCGCTGTATAAGCTCACACGCGGCAAAACGGTGCGCGTGGCCTATTCGGATGCAGAGCGCGATCAGGTCTCTTCCGAAATGCGCGCGGACAATCCCAATGCCCGGATTGAGATCAACCGTTATAAAGGTCTTGGTGAGATGGACAAGCACGAACTGTGGGAGACCACCATGGATCCGGAAAAGCGCACGCTGCGCCGCATCACGCTGGAAGATGCCATCATGGCTGACCAGATTTTCACAATCCTCATGGGCGAGGAAGTCGAACCCCGCAAGGACTGGATCGAAAGAAATGCCAGATATGCGATTAATCTTGACGTTTAAGGAGGTGACGCAGCATGGCACACAACCGCAACTATAAGCCGGAGGATATTCTCTTTCCCAACCAGGTGATTACAGAGTCCAATCTGGTGCAGGAGATGGAAAATTCCTTCCTGGAATACGCTATGAGCGTCATCAAGTCCCGCGCTCTGCCGGATGTGCGGGACGGTCTCAAACCGGTGCACCGCCGCATACTTTATACGATGTATGAAAGCGGCCTGACCTCCGATAAAGCCTTTAAGAAATCCGCCACCTGTGTCGGTGACGTATTGGGTAAATACCACCCGCACGGCGACACGTCGGTTTACGATGCGATGGTGCGTCTTGCGCAGGATTTCTCCATGCGCTATATGCTGGTGGACGGCCACGGCAACTTCGGTGACGTGGACGGCAACCCCCCCGCGGCTTACCGTTATACCGAGGCGCGCATGTCCAAAATCTCCAACGAGATGCTGCGGGATATCGACAAGGAAACTGTGGAATGGGATCCGAACTTCGATGAGAGCCGCAAGGAGCCGCGCGTGCTGCCCAGCCGTTTTCCGAACCTGCTGGTCAACGGATCTTCCGGTATCGCCGTCGGCATGGCCACGAATATCCCGCCGCACAATCTCCGCGAGGTGATTGATGCCTGCGTCTGCGTGATCGACAATCCGGACGCCGGCCTGCCCGAACTGATGGAGCACATCAAGGGGCCGGATTTCCCCACGAAGGGCATTATCATGGGACGAAGCGGTATCCGCGCTGCCTATGCCACCGGCAGAGGCAAGGTGGTTGTGCGCGCGCGAGCGGAATTTGAGGAATTCAACAAGGACCGCACCCGCATCATCATCACCGAGCTGCCCTATCAGGTAAACAAGAAAATGCTCATCAAGAATATTGCGGAGCAGGTCAAGGATAAGCGGCTGGACGGCATCTCCGATCTGCGCGACGAGACCGACCGCAACGGCATGCGCATTGTCATCGAGCTCAAGCGTGATGCAAATCCGCAGGTTGAGCTCAATAAGCTTTATAAGCAGACGGCGCTGCAGAGCAACTTCTCTATCATCATGCTCGCGCTGGTGGACGATCAGACGCAGCCGAAGATCCTCTCCCTGCGGCAGATTATCGATGAGTATATCCGCTTCCAGGAGGAAGTTCTCGTCCGGCGGACGCGTTATGACCTGAAAAAAGCCAAAGAACGCGCCCATCTGCTGGAAGGCCTGCTCATCGCGCAGGATAATATTGATGAAGTCATCCGTATCATCCGCACGAGCTATGACGAAGCGCGTGAGCGCCTGATGGAGCGCTTCAGCCTCGACGAGGTGCAGGCGCAGGCCATTCTGGATATGCGCCTTAAGGCTCTGCAGGGTCTGGACCGCGAAAAACTGCAGGCGGAATATGAAGAGCTTGAAAAGCGCATCTCCTATTATAACAGTCTGCTTGCCGATGAGAGCCTGCTCCGCGGCGTGCTCAAAGAGGAACTGCTCGCCATTCGGGATAAATACGGAGACGACCGCCGCACCGAAATTCAGGAGGTTGAGGACGAGATCGACATCGAGGATCTCATTGTCGAGGAACAGTGCGTCTTCACCATGACGGCCGGCGGCTATATCAAGCGTACGCCTGCAAGCGAATATGCTTCTCAGGGTAAGGGAGGCATGGGCAAGCGCTCCATGTCCACGCGGGACGAGGATTACGTCTGCACGGTGTTCACCTCCTCGAGCCATGATTATATTTTCTTCTTCACGGACAAGGGACGCGTGTTCCGCAAGAAGGGTTATCAGATTCCCGAAGCCGGCAGAGCGGCCCGCGGCACGAATATCGTGAACATTTTGCAGGTGGAAGCCGGAGAAAAGGTATCCGCCATGATCCACACCCGCTCGCTGGATAATGAGGATCTGTTCCTCACCATGATCACGCGAAACGGCACGGTCAAGCGTCTGCCCGTTTCCGCGCTCAAGCACATCCGTCAGAGCGGCATTCGCGCGCTCACGCTCGACGAGGGCGACGAGCTCATCGAGGTCAAGGAAACCGACGGTAACATGTGCATCCTCATCGCCACGCATAACGGCATGGCCGTCTGCTTCGATGAAAACGATGTGCGTCCGATGGGACGAACTGCTGTCGGCGTGCGCGGCATCCGGCTGCGGGAAGGCGACTATGTTGTGGGCGCGGCGCGCATGCACGAGGGCAAAACTGTTCTGACCATAACCGAAAATGGCTATGGAAAGCGCACGCCTGTTGAAGAATACCGCGTGACGAATCGTGGCGGCATCGGTGTGAAAAACTATGAGTGTACCGCCAAAACCGGCAAGGTTGTCGGCGTCAAGGTCGTCTCCGCAGAGGAGGACGTTCTGCTCGTGACGCAAAACGGCATTCTCATTCGTACCGACGTACAGGCCATCCGCGTGGCAGGCCGCGCGACGCAGGGCGTTATCGTCATGCGCTTTAAGGACGAAGAGAATCGCGTGATCGGTATTGCCCTTGCAGAGAAAGAGCCGGAGGAAGAAAGTGCTGCGGCACAAACGGCTGAGTAAGCGCCGTTGACTTTTTCCGGTAAACGCTGTATAGTA
Organism: Oscillospiraceae bacterium; assembly: GCA_015068035.1. GTDB lineage: Bacteria > Bacillota > Clostridia > Oscillospirales > Oscillospiraceae > SIG483. Next base: position 305,241 of record SVLI01000001.1, read on the forward strand.
CAAAGTCCAATCTAAAAGGATCGTTTTTTATGGACAAAACCCTTGGAATTTATATTCATTTGCCGTTTTGCGCCAGTCGCTGTCAGTATTGCGATTTCTGCTCGACAACGGGTGAACCCCGAAAAATGTCCAAGTATCAGGAAGCGCTGATCACCCATATCCGGGAGAGTACGCAGGCCCTTTCGCCCTATCTGATCGACACGGTGTATTTCGGCGGCGGCACGCCGAGCTTTTACGGCGCGAAGCGCATTGTAGAGCTGCTTACGGAGCTGAAAACCTGCGGCAACGTACTCAAAAGCGCGGAAATCACCGTCGAGTGTAATCCGGACAGCATGAAGCTGTGGGATTTGAAGGCCCTGCGCAAGGCGGGCGTCAATCGCTTGAGCATCGGCATGCAGTCGGCAAATGATGACATTTTGAAGCTCATCGGCCGGCGGCATAACTTTGCGCAGGTGGAAAAGGGCGTAGAAATGGCGCGCAAAGCAGGCTTTGACAACATCAGCCTTGACCTCATCTACGGGCTGCCGAGCCAGACGCCCGGTGACTGGGCGGACAGTCTCAGCCACGCCCTCGCGCTCAAACCGGAGCATCTGAGCTGTTATGGGCTCAAGCTTGAGGAAGGCACGCCGATGTATAAATACAAGGATAGCCCCTTCCTCCCGACGGATGACGAGCAGGCGGACATGTATCTCTACACGGTGGAGACGTTGCAGAGCTTTGGTTATGCGCAGTATGAGATCAGCAACTTTGCCCTGCGCGGCTATGAATCGCGCCACAACCTAAAATACTGGATGCTTGATGAGTATATGAGCTTCGGCGCTTCGGCGCATTCTTTCGTCAGCGACACGCGATACAGTTATGTGGCAGATATGCAGGGCTATGTTGATGGAGTAATGGGTGTTAACGGGGCGAAGCTGCTTGACGAGTTTGAACCCTGCACACCGCAGAGTCTTGCAGCGGAGTATCTCATGCTCGGCATGCGCACCACACGTGGCATCTCGCGCGAGGAGTACCGTTCCATTTATCTCAGCGAGTTTGACGATGTGGAGCGTCTCCTGCAGAAATATGTTAAAAAAGGCTGGGCGGCCGAAGAAAAAGGCCGTTGGCATTTCACGACTACGGGTTTTCTGGTGTCCAACCCGCTCATTGGTGCGCTGATGGAAGCGCAGGCGCAGCAGAAAATCAGCGCTTTCCCCTGGCTGGGGGATGACGATGAGGCCGCAACAGCGGCACGGGAATGACGCATGCCGCGTATGTGCGGAACAGAGGTTTGATTTATGACAAAGAATAAGAGCAAAAACACAAAGAGCGGAAAGAAAACCGCTCGCTCCAAGAGTTGGATCGCAGCACCGATTGCGGCAGGCGTTCTGATTCTGGCTGTGCTCGTGCTGAGCATCTGCGCGAGTCTTGAAACGGGGGTTTATCCCGGCGTGCGCGTGGAGGGCGTGGAACTCGGTGGCATGACGGCCATTGAGGCGGCTGACGCTCTGCGCGAGAGCGGCGTGATCCGGGATGAAAACATCACACTCACGGTGAACATGCCGGCAGATAATCAGCTGGTTATCGATGCGATGGAGGCCGGCGCTGTGCCGAGTGTGGAGAGCGCTGCGACGCAGGCCTATAACTACGGCCGAAGCAAGGGCTTCCTGGGTCGCGGTTTTGCCTGGTTGCGCGGCAATCTTGGCGGCGTGGAGCTCGGCACGGAGAGCGGCGAGACGGTGCTGGATGAAGAATACATCCGTCAGTGCGTCAAAGAGGCCGCTGCCCGGGCGGACGAGGCGCTGATGGGCAGCGATATGAAGATCGGCGAGAAGGAGCTTCAGCTCGTCAAGGGCATCGGTCAGGTGCTTGTGGATGAGGAAGCGCTGTGCGCCGATGTGATGGCCGCGCTGCAGAGCGGGGACTTCACGGGATTTTCTTACATACCCGAGATGGTCGGGGATGAGGGCATTGATTTGGCTGCGCTGCGCGAGAAGGTTAAGACCGAGGCGCAGGATGCCGTTTTTGATAAGGAAACCGGCGTTTCCGACCATGTTGTTGGGCGTGACTTTGACCTGGAAGCAGCGCAAAAGCTTTGGGATGAGGCGGAACTGGGAGAGATGATTACCATTCCGTTTATCCTCACGGAGCCGGAGGTGACGCGCGAGTGGCTGGAGGATTCGCTCTTTGGCGACGAACTCGGCAAAATGGTCACATCGCTTGGCAGCAGCAATGGCAACCGACTGAATAACATTCAGCTTGCCTGTGCCGCCATCGACGGATGGATTCTCATGCCGGGCGAGGAGTTTTCCTATAACGGCGTGGTTGGTGAGCGCACCATTGCGCGCGGTTATAAAGCGGCGGGCGCTTACAGCGGCGGTAAGGTTGTCACCGAAGTTGGCGGCGGCATCTGCCAGGTCAGCACAACGCTTTATTGCGCCGCTGTTTACGCCAATCTGCAGATCACCAACCGCCTCTGCCATAACATGACTGTGTCCTATGTGCCGCTGGGTATGGACGCAACGGTGAGCTGGGGCGGACCGGATTTCAAGTTTGTCAACAGCCGTGAATATCCCATTAAGATCAAGACCAACGTGGATGTGGATGAGTGGACTGTGGAAATCTCCGTCTGGGGCACGGACACAGACGGAACCTACGTGAAATTTACCTCCGGCGGCTGGACGATCTATGATAAGGATGGCGAAGAGGACGGTTACGGCGCGGTCAGCTATCGCGAAGTGTACAGTGCGGATGGTGTGTTGCTCTCCCGGACAAAGGAAGCAGACAGCCGCTACTATTTGGAGGACAAGGAAGAAGAGGAAGAAGAGGAAGAGCCGGAGCCGAGCCCGAGTCCGAGCCCGAGTCCGGAACCGAGTCCTGAACCAAGCCCGGAACCCAGTCCCGAGCCCAGTCCGGAGCCGAGCCCGGAACCCAGTCCCGAGCCCAGTCCTGAACCGAGCCCCGAACCGAGTCCCGAGCCCAGTCCGGAACCGAGCCCCGAGCCGAGTCCGGAGCCGAGCCCGGAGCCGATCCCTGAGCCGAGTCCCGAACCGAGTCCTGAACCCACCGATCCGGTGGATGCTTAATGATACAGGAAAACACAGGAGAGAAGTAAAAATGGAAAACAAGGGAAAGTATTATCTGTCTACCGCCATCGCCTACACCAGCGGTAAGCCGCACATTGGCAACACCTATGAGATCGTGCTGGCGGACGCCATCTGCCGTTTCAAGCGCCTTGAGGGCTATGACGTGTATTTCCAGACCGGCACCGACGAGCACGGTCAGAAGATTCAGGAAAAGGCCGAGGCCAAGGGCGTGACGCCGCAGGCTTTCGTGGACGACGTCGCCGGCGAGATCCGCCGCATCTGGGACGTGATGAACACGAGCTATGACCGCTTCGTGCGTACCACGGAGCCGAAGCACGAAAAGCAGGTGCAGAAGATCTTCCGCAAGCTCTATGAGCAGGGAGATATCTATAAGGGCAAGTACGAGGGTTGGTACTGTGTGCCGGACGAGTCCTTCTTCACGGAGGGACAGCTTGTGGACGGCAAGTGCCCCGACTGCGGACGCGAGGTTATCTGGGCAGAGGAAGAGGCTTACTTCTTCCGCATGAGCAAGTATGCCGATCAGCTCATCGAGCACATTGAGAAGCATCCGGAATTCATCCAGCCCGAGGGTCGCCGCAACGAGATGCTCAACAACTTCCTGCGCCCGGGTCTGCAGGATCTGTGCGTATCCCGCACCAGCTTCACCTGGGGCATCCCGGTGGACTTTGATCCGAAGCATGTCATCTATGTGTGGATCGACGCGCTTTCCAACTATATCACCCTGCCCGGTTATGATGTGGACGGCGATTGCGAAGAGGTTTATAAGAAATACTGGCCGGCGGATGTGCACCTGATCGGCAAGGACATTCTGCGTTTCCACACGATCTATTGGCCCATCATGCTTCTGGCGCTTGGTCTTGAACTGCCGAAGCAGATTTTCGGCCATCCGTGGCTGCTTATGGGCGACGGCAAGATGAGCAAATCCAAGGGCAACGTCGTTTATGCCGACGATCTGGTGGATCTATTCGGCGTGGACGCTGTGCGTTACTATCTGCTGCATGAGATGCCTTTCGCCTCGGACGGTACGCTCACGCATGAACTGATTATCGAGCGCGTCAACTCCGACCTGGCCAACATTCTCGGCAACCTGGTCAACCGCAGCATCAGCATGTGCAACAAGTATTCTGCGGGCGTGCTCTCCGACCATGCCTGTGCCGGTGAGTTTGACAGCGAACTCATCGAGCTGGCTTTGGCCACGCCGGCGCGTGCCGCGGCGAAGATGAAAGAGCTGCGCGTGGCGGACGCCATCGACGAAATCTTCACGCTGCTGCGCCGCGCGAACAAGTATGTCGACGAGACAACGCCGTGGATCCTCGGCAAGGATCCGGAGCAGAAGGAGCGCCTGGACACGGTGCTCTACAACCTGCTCGAGACCATCCGCATCGCGGCAACGCTGCTCAAGCCCTTCCTGCCGGAGACGGCCGAGCGCATCTTCCAGCAGCTGAACATCGAGCCCAGCACCTGGGACGATCTGAACACTTTCGGTTATCTGCCTGCCGGACACACCGTCGGAAAGCCGGAAATCCTCTTTGCCCGCATCGACAAAGCCAAGAAGCTTCAGGAAATTCAGGAGAAGCAGGCGAACTAAGGATTATAAAGAGAAAAGCGCGTGCCGCAGAAGCGGCGCGCGCTTTTTCTGTGTGTATCTAAAAGGTTTGTCTGCTGTGAGGGCGCGAAAGCCCTGTGGAACGCTGTTTTTCCAATCCGCAGTGCAGCTTCCTATTCCCCGGAAAACTCCCGACAGAACTGACGGATGCAGCATTCTGCGCAATTTGGCTTTCGCGCAGCGCAGACAGCGCGTCCGTGCAAAACAATGCGGTGGCAGAAATCCGAGCTTTTCTCCGGCGGCAGTACCGCGCGGAGCTGCTTTTCGATTTTTACAGGGTCTTTCTCTCCGTCGACCAGTCCGATGCGGTTCGACAGGCGGATGCAGTGCGTGTCCACCACCACGGCAGGCTGGGAGAAGATGTCTCCAAGGATGAGGTTCGCTGTCTTGCGGCCGACGCCGGGCAGGGCCGTGAGCGCCTCCATCGTGTCCGGCACCTTGCCGCCGTGCTTTTCGAGCAGCATCCGCGCGCACAGGACGATGTCCTTCGCCTTCGCCCGGAAAAATCCGCAGGAATGAATGTAAGGCTCAACCTCCTCCGGCTCGGCGGCGGCAAAAGCCTCCAGACTCGGAAAGCGCGCAAACAGCGCGGGTGTGACAAGATTGACGCGCGCGTCCGTGCATTGGGCGGACAGGCGAACGGCAAACAGCAGCTCGTAGTCCTTCTCGTAGTGCAGCGCACACTCGGCCAGCGGATATTCTGTTTCAAGCGCGAGGATTATGCCCTCAATCTGTTCCGGTGTTCGCATGGGCAGCGCTCCTTTTCTTGCAATTCCTTTGCTGACAGCATAGCACATTTTGCGAAAAAACGAAAGCCTTTTTCCGATTCCGTCATTGTAAACGGAGCGCGGACAAGGTATAATAACCGCAGCGATTCCTGCGATTTATCGCTTTTGGCGGCGGCTTCGCCGCTATAAGAGCCTCGCGGGCGGACAGCCCGCAAAAATGTCCCTGCAGGCGAGCGATTTTGATTTGAAATATAAAGAACACACAAGGTGTGCAGAAGGAGGCGCGGCAAATATGGCGGAATACAGACCGCTGGCGGATCTTATCCGTCCCGACTCACTGAGCGACGTGGTCGGGCAGGCGCATATTCTCGGCGAGGACGGGCTGCTGCGCCGCATTATCGAAAGCGGCGAAGTGCCGAATATGATCTTCTATGGGCCGTCCGGCACGGGCAAGACGACGGTTGCAAACATCATCGCGAAGAAAACGAACCGTGTTTTGCACCGCCTCAACGCCACCACCGCGGGCATTGCGGACATCAAGGCCATCATCGATGAGCTGGACACCTTTCTCGCGCCCGGCGGTGTGCTGCTCTATCTGGACGAGATCCAGTACTTTAACAAAAAGCAGCAGCAGAGCCTTTTGGAGTTTATCGAAACGGGAAAAATCATCCTCATCGCGTCCACAACGGAAAATCCGTATTTCTATGTATACAATGCAATTTTGAGCCGCAGCACCGTGTTTGAGTTCAAACAGGTGCCGCCGCAGGCGCTGGAACCGGCCGTCGAGCGCGCCATCCGGCTGATGGGGGAGAGAAATGGGCTCGAACCCGAAGCGGAGGAGGGCGTTGTGCAGCTCGTGGCTGAGCAGTGCGGCGGCGACGTGCGCAAGGCAATCAACGCCGTGGAGCTGCTGTTTTCGGCAGGCAGGCGCGCCGGCGGGAAGATCCGGCTTTTGCTGGAAGACGCAAAGCAGGCGACGCAGCGCAGCGCCATGCGCTATGACCGGGACGGCGACACGCATTTCGACGTGGTCTCCGCGCTGATGAAATCCATGCGCGGCTCCGATCCGGATGCGGCACTGCACTATCTGGCGCGGCTGCTGGAGGCGGGCGATCTTGCCGGGGCCTGCCGCCGCATCCTATGCTCGGCGAGTGAGGACATCGGCCTTGCGTATCCGCAGGCGGCGTCCATCGTCAAGTCCTGCGTGGACAGCGCGTTGCAGCTTGGCATGCCCGAAGCCCGCTTGCCGCTGGCGGAGGCGGTGATTTTGCTGGCGACTGCGCCGAAGAGCAACACCGGCTGCGTGGCCATTGACCGGGCGATGGCCGATGTGCGCGCGGGCAAGGCTGGGCCCATCCCGCGGGAGATGCAGAATGTCCATGCCGATGGCACGGGCTTTGAGCGCGAGCAGGGCTATAAATATCCTCACAGCTATCCGAACCGCTGGGTAAAGCAGCAGTATCTTCCGGATAATCTCAAAAACGCCGTGTATTATGAATATGGCGACAACAAGACAGAGCAGGCGGCGAAAGCCTACTGGGATCTTATCAAGGGGGGCGAATGAGATGGATGTGCGCGTTGGCGATGTGCTCACCATGAAAAAGACGCATCCTTGCGGCAGCGTCCGCTGGGAGGTGCTGCGCACGGGGGCGGATTTCCGGCTGAAATGCCTCGGCTGCGGGCACGAAGTCTTTGGCTCCCGGCTGAAATTTGAAAAAAACATCAAAAAACTTGAGCGGCCGCAAGCGGAATAAGTGTGTCGCCCGACAAAGGAAAGTGGATGGAGAAAGTCAGATTCTCCATCCACTTTTTTGTTTCCGCCTATTCCCAGACATAATGCAAAGAAAAATTGCAAAAACTGTTTTGGACGAAGCGCAAAAAAGCCTTTGTCCAAAGGAGTTGAGAAAGACGGAAAAGCGAAACAAACGCCCGAGCCGAGACGCGCTGATGCATTTGCCTGTTATTTCCGACGTGGCCTCCATGAACGAGTGCACGGGGCTGATGCCCACCCTGGCGGAAACGCCCGAGGAATGGGCGGCCTACAGGCAGCTTTTCTCTATGGAGCTGCCGGAGACCGAGGTTTGGCATCGAAACGATGTCCAAAAGACGGGGAAACGCAGCCGCATGCATAAGCCGGAGTAATTCGGGTAAAATATCGGGGAAACCAACACAAAAAGGAGTGTTCCATCCATGATCATGGACAGGATTGCGCTGATCCTTGCCATTGTCGGCGGCCTGAACTGGGGCAGCATCGGCCTGTTCCGTTTCGACCTTGTGGCCTGGATCTGCGGCGGGCAGACCGCTACGCTCAGCCGCGTGATCTATACGCTGGTCGGTCTGGCTGCGCTTTGGTGCATCTCCCTGTTGTTCCGTCAGCGGGACTACGGCGAGGACAAAGCATAAAAAAGCAAAATTGGCGGCGAGGGATTTTTCCTTCGCCGCCAAAATTTATTTGTGCTGTATTGGAGGGTTTCTTCAAGAGGGGAAACCGGCAGCGCGGTTTATTTTTCGCTAACCGATTCGTCTTCAGCTTCGGGTTCCGCCGCTGCAGGCACGGGATTTGGATTGTCTGTTTTGTTCAGCCTGAAAATGTGGATGGCGCCACTGGAGTTGAGCTCCAGCACGATCGCCACCAAAATCGGCAGACCGAACAGACCGTAACCGCCGAAGAGGCTGGTGCCGATGAACATGCACGCCAGCGTGATGATCGGATGCATTCCCACGTGCTTGCCGACGATCTTCGGCTCGATGATCTGCCGGATGATCGTGATGAGGGCGTAAAGAACCAGCAGGCCGATGCCGAAACCGATGCGCCCCTGGATGAAAGCGATGATCGCCCACGGAACCAGCACCGCGCCGGTGCCGAGAACAGGGAAAATATCCAGCACCGCGATCAGGAACGCAATCAGCACAAAGCGGTTCACCCGCAGGATCGCAAGGCCGATCAGAAGCTCGGAGAAGGTGATGCCCAGAATGAGAAAGTAAGACAGACCGTACTGCTTGCCGATCTTGCCGATGGAGCGCCGCAAGTCACGCAGAAATTGCTGCATCCTCTCGGGGAAAAGTCTCGTCAGAACACCCGTCATGCGCTCATAGTCCGCAGACATGAAGAAAGTTGCGACAATGCAGATCACGAGCCGGATAATAAAGGCGGGAAGTGAGGTCACAAAAGAGGAAACCCAGGTGACCACACGGGTGGAGAGACTCGTAACGGCGTTGCCCGCCGCGGAGACAAGCTCCGGACCGTAGGCCTGCAGAGCGTCTTCAATGCTGAGGTTATATTCTCCGGCGAAATTCTCCAGGCGGCTGAAAAGCGCCACAAGGCCGGGTTCCAGCGTGTCACGATACAGATCCGGCAGCTGGCCGAACAAACGTCCAAGACCGCTGATGACGCGCAGGAAGAGCAGCACAAGGAGTGTGCCGATGATCAGATAAAACAGTATTGTGACCAGGACGCCGGCAAAACCTTTTGGCAGCCGAAGCTTATTTACCAGCAGCCGTACCATCGGGCGCATAATCATGGCGAAGATCAGCGCGACCAAAAACGGCATCACAAGATGCAGGAGGTATTTGAAAAAGACATAGACGATCGCCAAAATGACAACCCAGAATGCAAATTTATAAAGAAAACGACGTTCTCTCAGTTGATCCATAAATTACCTCCTTCTCCGTGTTTTTAAAAACCGGAAACGCATCATTACTATTCTACCATATCTTTCCGGAAATGAAAACACCGGGAGATAAATTTTTTACGCTTTGTTCCGCGCGCGCTCGATAGCGCGCTGCACGCACTTGACCAGCTCAACGATCGGCAGAACGAGGAAGGCCAGGCCGATTGCGACGGCATATTCGGCGAAGCTGATGGGCGTGAAGCCGAAGGCGTTGGCCAGGAACGGGATCTCGATCACAGCGGTGGTGGCCACGAGGCTTGCCGCGCCGGCAATGCAGAGCACGAGGTTCTGCTTGCGCATACCGAGCAGGCTGCCGCGCTGCGAGCGCATGTTGAAGCTGTGGAAGATCTCAGCCATGCTCATGGTGAGGAAGGCCATGGTCATGCCGTCGGGGCTGTCTGTGGCGGCCCAGACGCCGCTTTCCATAAAGTGGCCAACAAAGAAGGCAACAATCGTCAGCAGCGAGATGAGTACGCCCTGATAGCCGATGTCAAAGCCCATGCCGCCGGCAAACACACCCGCGGATGCGCTGCGCGGCGCGCGGCGCATGATGTTCTTTTCGGCTTTCTCCATTCCGAGTGCAAGCGCCGGGAAGCAGTCCGTTACCAGGTTGATCCACAAAAGATGCACGGGCTTGAGGATCTGGAAGCCGAGCATGGTTGCAACGAAGATGCTCAGCACCTCACTGGTGTTGCTGCCGAGCAGGAACTGGATGGCCTTGCGGATGTTGTCATAGATGCGACGGCCTTCTTCAACTGCGGAGACGATGGTGGCAAAGTTGTCGTCCGCAAGCACCATGTCCGCAACGTTTTTCGTAACGTCCGTGCCGGTGATGCCCATGCCCACGCCGATGTCGGCGGACTTGATGCTCGGCGCGTCATTGACGCCGTCGCCCGTCATGGCGGTGATGCTGCCGCCTGCGCGCCATGCGTTGACGATGCGCGTTTTGTGCTCCGGCTGCACGCGGGCATAGACGGAAATTTCCTGATAGACCCTGGAGAAGGTCTCGTCATCCATTTCGTCGAGCTCCGTGCCGGTGATGGCACGCATCCCATCGGAAAGGATGCCGAGCTCGCGCGCGATGGCCATGGCGGTGTCGATGTGGTCGCCCGTGATCATAATGGGGCGGATGCCGGCGCTGCGGCAATTTACGATGGCATCTTTCACCTCCGGACGTACCGGGTCGATCATGCCGGCGAGGCCGAGGTAGCAAAGGTCGCATTCCAGATCGACCGGCTCGCGGTTTTCCGGCAGGGATTCCCAGTTGCGCTGCGCCGCGGCGAGCACGCGCAGTGCGCGCGAGGCCATGTCGCGGTTTGCGGCCATGATCTCCTGCCGCTTTTCCTCCGTCATGGGCAGCATGACGCCGTTTTCCATATAATGCGTGCAAAGCGGCAGAACAACGTCCGGTCCGCCCTTGGTGTACTGCACAATGCTGCCGCTCTGCAGCGCGTGCAGGGTGGACATCATCTTGCGCCCGGAATCAAAGGGCGCCTCGCCCACGCGGGGCATGGTGGTTTTCAGTTCGTATTTCTTCAGAGAGAGCTTCGCAGCCCAGGCGACAAGCGCGGCCTCGGTCGGCTCGCCGGTGACCTCGCCATCCTCCTGAAGCTCCGCATCGGAGCACAGGGCCATGGCAGTGGCGATTTCGCCCTCGTTGCTGCCGGAAAAGTCCACAACCGTCATCTTGTTCTGGGTGAGCGTGCCGGTCTTATCCGAACAGATGATCTGCGCGCAGCCGAGCGTTTCCACGGCGGTGAGGCGCCGGATGATGGCGTTGCGGCGGGACATGTTTGTCACGCCGATGGACAGCACCACCGTCACAACGGCGGCAAGGCCTTCCGGGATGGCGGCAACGGCCAGCGACACCGCGATCATAAACGAATCGAGAATCACATCGAAGTGGAAATCACCCGCGCGGAGCAGCTGCACGCCGAAGATGACAACGCAGATCACAATGACGAGCCGCGTGAGGATAACGGAGAGCTGGCTGAGCTTGCGCTGCAGCGGCGTTTCGCCCTGCGCGGTGCTGGCAAGCGCGTCAGCAATCTTGCCCATCTCGGTCTGCATGCCGGTGGCGGTCACGAGCATGGTGCCGCGGCCGTAGACAACAGTGGAACCCATGTAGGCCATGTTCTTGCGGTCGCCGAGCGGGACGGCAGCGCCCTCGCGCAGATTGATGATGTCAATAAACTTGTTGACCGGGACGCTCTCTCCCGTCAGCGCGGCCTCCTCGATCTTCAGAGAGGCGCTTTCAATGAGTCGTCCGTCCGCCGGAACGGCGTCGCCCGCCTCGAGCAGCACGATATCGCCGGGAACCAGCTCTTCGCTGCGGACGATGACGATTTTCCCGTCGCGCATAACGCGGCTGGTGGAAGCGGCCATCTCCTGCAAGGCTTCTATGGATTTTTCCGCCTTGTTCTCCTGATAGACGCCGAGCACCGCGTTGATCAGCACAACGGCGAGAATGATGATGGCGTCTGCAATGCTCTCACCCTCCACGATGGAGAGCACAGCGCTGACAGCCGCCGCGACCAGCAGGATGATGATCATGGGGTCCACCATCTGCTGGAGGAAACGCTTGAGAAGGGAATCCTTCTTCGCCTCGGCGAGACGGTTTTTGCCATACTTGTCGAGGCGCGCCTGCGCTTCCGCCCCGGTAAGGCCTTCGGCTTGGGTGGAGAGCTCTGTAAAGACGTCCTCCACGGTGTTGCCGTAATAATTCAAAACACTCATCCTTTCCAAAAAAATAAAGACTCATGGACAGAATGCAAAAAGTCTGTCCATGAGTCTCGTCATTTAATCCAAATCAGGCTGCTAACAGCCGAGAATGTTGACTTGAAACGCACTTTCGCGCGCTGACTACTCCCTCGTTAAATAGGTTATCAAATTCCCCACCAAATGTCAAGCGAGCAAAACTGTCGGAAAACAGCGGTGTTTGCCACGCTTTGGTAAGTAGTTTATTTCTTCTTGCGCTTTTTCCGGAGCTTATCGTCGCCGGCGTCCTCGCCCATGCTTTCGGCGAGCTGACGCAGCAGGGCTTTCTGCTCGGCGTTAAGACCCTTGGGGGTCTGCACTTCGACCGTGATGTACTGATCGCCGCGCCCGTTTCCGCGCAGATAGGGAACGCCCTTGCCGCGCAGACGGAACACCGCGCCGGTCTGTGTGCCCTCCGGCAGATCGTACTTCACCTTGCCGTCGAGCGTCGGCACCTCAAGCTCTGCGCCGAGGGCCGCCTGCGTGATGCTGATGGGCATGGTCAGCAGGATGCTGCTGCCGTCGCGCTCAAAGATTTCGTGCCGTCTTACTTCGACGGTGATGAGCAGATCGCCTGCGCTGCCGCCGTTTGTGCCGCTGTGGCCCTGACCGCGCAGCGAGATGGTCTGTCCGTGGTCGATGCCCGCGGGGATTTTCACATTTACCTTGCGTTGGCGGCGCACCTTGCCCTTGCCGCGGCAGTCCGGGCAGGGCTGATGGATGATCTTGCCCTTGCCGCCGCAGTTGGGACAGGCGGCCGTGGAGCTCATCATGCCGAAGGGTGTGCGCTGCGTTGTGCGCACCGAGCCGGTGCCGCCGCAGTTGGAGCAGATCTCCGGCGTTGTGCCCGCGGCGCAGCCGCTGCCATGGCAGCTTTCGCAATCCTCGATGCGGGGGACGCTGATCTCCTTGGTGCAGCCGAAGGCCGCCTCCTCGAAAAGGATCGTCGTGCTCAGACGGATGCTCTCGCCGCGCTGCGGGGCGTTGGGATTGGCCTGCCGCCCGCCGAAAATGTCCCCAAAACCGCCGAAACCGCCAAAGCCGCCGCCAAAGAGGTCGTTGAGAATGTCGGCAAAGCCGCCGAAGCCCTCTGCGCTGGACTGGAAGCCGGAGGGGTCGAAGGCCGCGAAGCCGAACTGGTCATACTTCGCGCGCTTATCCGCGTCGGAGAGCACTTCGTAAGCTTCGTTGACTTCCTTAAACCGCGCCTCCGCCTCCGCGTCACCGGGGTGCAGGTCGGGGTGATACTTCTTGGCGAGCGACCGATATGCTTTTTTGAGTTCGTCCTCCGAAGCGCTTTTGTCAACGCCGAGGACCTCGTAATAATCCCGTTTATCTGCCATGGGAATCCTCTCTTTTCAGAACAGCGGTATGGGGCGGCGCAGTGGCCGCCCCTGTGTTGTGGAACGAAAATTTGCGATTCAGGCTTCGCTTTTCCGCTTATTTGTCGTCATCGACAACGGTGTAATCCGCGTCGTAGTACTGCTGACCGCCGCCGTTTGTGCCGCAATCGCCGTTGCAGTTGGGGTCGCAGCCGCCCTGCGCGCCGGGGTTGGCCTGGCTGTAGAGCTTCTCACTGACCTTGTAGAAGGCCTGCGTGAGGGCCTCGGTCGCGCTCTTGATCGCCTCGGTATCCGTGCCCTGCAGCGCGGACTTCAGCGCGGCAAGCTTGCTCTCCACTTCACCCTTGTCGGCGGGATCGAGCTTGTCGCCCGTCTCAGAGAGGATCTTTTCGGTCTGATAGACCATCTGATCGCCCGCGTTGCGGGTGTCGACCTCATCCTTGCGCTTGGCATCCTCGGCAGCGAACTGCTCCGCCTCACGCACGGCCTTTTCAATGTCCTCCTTGCTCATGTTGGTGGAGGAGGTGATGGTGATGTGCTGCTCCTTGCCGGTGCCGAGGTCCTTGGCGGAGACGTTCACGATGCCGTTGGCGTCAATGTCAAAGGTGACCTCGATCTGCGGCACGCCGCGGCGCGCCGGGGCAATGCCGTCCAGATGGAAGCGGCCGAGGCTCTTGTTATACTGCGCCATCTCGCGCTCGCCCTGCAGGACGTTGACTTCCACGCTGGTCTGATTGTCCGCGGCGGTGGAGAAGATCTGGCTCTTGCGGGTGGGGATGGTGGTGTTGCGCTCAATGAGCTTGGTGCACACGCCGCCGAGGGTCTCAATGCCCAGGGACAGAGGCGTGACGTCCAGCAGCAGAATGCCTTCCACGTCGCCGCCCAGAACGCCGCCCTGGATGGCTGCGCCGATGGCCACGCACTCATCGGGGTTGATGCCCTTGAAGCCGTCTTTACCGGTGAGCTTGCGCACCATTTCCTGCACGGCGGGGATGCGGCTGGAGCCGCCGACCATCAGAACCTTGGCGATGTCATTTCCGGTGAGTCCGGCGTCAGCCATAGCCTGACGGACGGGGCCGGCGGTCTTTTCCACAAGGTGTGCGGTCAGCTCGTTGAACTTCGCGCGGCTGAGCGTGACGTCCAGATGCTTCGGACCGCTGGAATCCGCGGTGATATAGGGGAGGTTAATGTTGGAGCTGGTGACGCCGGAGAGCTCGATCTTGGCTTTCTCGGCGGCCTCGCGCAGACGCTGCATGGCGATGCTGTCGCCACTCAGGTCAACGCCCTCCGCCTTGCGGAACTCCTCGACGAGGTATTTGGTGATGCACTCGTCAAAATCGTCGCCGCCCAGACGGTTGTTGCCGGCGGTGGCCAGAACTTCGATGACACCGTCGCCGATTTCGAGCACGGAAACGTCAAAGGTGCCGCCGCCGAGGTCATAGACCATGACCTTCTGCTCGGTTTCCTTGTCCAGACCGTAGGCCAGCGCAGCGGCGGTCGGCTCGTTGATGATGCGCTTGACTTCCAGACCCGCGATGCGGCCGGCGTCCTTGGTCGCCTGACGCTGAGAGTCGGTGAAGTAGGCGGGCACGGTGATGACAGCCTCGGTCACGGGGCTGCCCAGATAAGCCTCGGCGTCTGCCTTGAGCTTCTGCAGCACCATGGCGCTGATTTCCTGCGGCGTGTAGCCCTTGTTGTCCACGGTTACCTTATAATTGCTGCCCATCTCGCGCTTGATGGAGGAGATGGTGCGGTCGGGGTTCGTGACGGCCTGACGCTTGGCAACCTGGCCGACCATACGCTCGCCCGTCTTGGAAAAAGCCACGACAGAGGGGGTGGTGCGGTTGCCTTCCGCGTTGGCAATGACCACCGGCTCGCCGCCTTCCATGACGGAAACGCAGCTGTTGGTGGTACCGAGATCTATACCGATAATTTTACCCATTGTAATGTCCTCCTTTGAGAAATCTATATTGAAATTAAGGATATACCTGTTTTAGTTTGCCACTTTTACCATTGCAAAGCGAATGACGCGCTCGCCGAGGATAAAGCCCTTCTGGAAAACCTCCGCGATCACGTTTTCGCCGAGCGTCTCATCCTCACAGTGCATGATGGCGTTGTGGATGTTCGGGTCGAAAGCTTCGCCCACATCGCCGAACACGTGCACGCCGAGCTTTTCCAAACAGGCGGTGAAGCCCTGCATGGTCATCTCCACGCCCTTTTTGAAGGCCTCGTCCGCGGTCTCCTGGCGGAGCGCCCGCTCGAGATTGTCGTACACCGGCAGAAATTCGTTCACCGTGGAGACGCGGATGTCCGTATAAAGCGCTTCGCGCTCCTTCTGGGAACGCTTGCGATAGTTATCGTATTCCGCAGCGAGCCGGAGATATTTCTCCTTCTCCGCACGGAGCAGCTCGTCCGCCGTGGGCAGAACCTCGGCTTCCGGCGCAGCCGACGTTTCCACAACCTCTGCCTCCGGCGTTTCTTCTGCGATTTTTTCCTCGCGTCCTTCCTCGGGCGCGGTTTCTTTCTTTTTAGCGGCCATTGCCTATACTCCCTTCACCATTGGATTGCATAAGGGTGAGCTTTCCCCAGCCCTCCGGCGGTTTTTCGCCCGCCGAGAGAAGCTGGCTCATTCCGTTTGCGATGTATCCCAGCTTTGCTGCGATGTTTGCGTAGTCCATGCGCGTGGGGCCGACCACACCGATCAGGCCGCGCGTATTGTCGCCCGCGTCGTAGCTGGCGAGGATCACGCTGGAATCCTTCAGCTCCTCCGCCACATTCTCCGGGCCGATGAGCACTTGCACGTCCCCTGTGCCTTGCGGCAGCGGCAGGGAGAGAAGATGCTCCTTGTTGCCCAGATAGTTGAGCAGCCGGTGCGCCTTGTCCGGATCCCGGAATTCCGGAAGCTGCAAAAGGTTTTGCGTGCCCGTCAGATAAGCGCTCGAGGCCGTTTCGGACAGAACCTCGATGGCAAAGCTCGCGATGATGGACACAAGGCCCATCGTGTCGAGCGCGGCGCGCTCCACGCTGGAAATGAGCAGGGGCGTCACCTCGTCGTCCGCAATTCCCGTGAAGTGCGCGTTGAA
Source organism: Oscillospiraceae bacterium (assembly GCA_015068035.1). Taxonomy (GTDB): domain Bacteria; phylum Bacillota; class Clostridia; order Oscillospirales; family Oscillospiraceae; genus SIG483. Next base: position 321,515 of record SVLI01000001.1, read on the forward strand.
CAGCGCTGCAAGCTTCTGAATCATGGTCTGTTCAACGGAGAAGGGTAGGTGGACGAGCTTGTTCTTGACCGTGTTGCTGCTCAGCAGCACGACAATTATAAAGGTATTCGCGTCAATGTAAATCAGGTCGAAGCGCGAGATCGTGCACTTCGCCGGCGCGGTCAGCGCCAGCGCGGGATAACTCGTCAGGTTTGCGGTGAGCTGCCCGACGTCCGCCATCAGATGGTCAAGCTGCTGGATTTTCATGTTGAGGCTGCGGTTGATCTGCTCCGTTTCCTCAAGCGTGAGCTTGTGTTGCTCCATCAGCTCGTTAACATACAGGCGGTAGCCCTGCGGCGTGGGGATGCGCCCGGCCGAGGTGTGCGGCTGCTCCAGATAACCCAGACGCTCCAGCTCCGCGAGCTCGTGGCGGATGGTGGCGCTCGAAACGTCAATGCCCGGCTTTTCGGCAATCGCCTTGCTGCCGACCGGCTCTGCCGACTCGATGTAGCTGTCCACAACGGCGGCGAGAATACGTTTTTTCCGCTCCGAAATCTCCACGAAACGCCTCTCCTTTCCCATACAGCGCTGGCACACAGCGAAACTGAGTGCTGGCACTCTCTGCCTTCGAGTGCTAATGTACCACGCTTTCGGAAGATTGTCAAGTCCTTCCGGGGGAAATCCGTATCTCCCCGGCAGCGGCGCCGTTCTTTGCCTCCTTTGGGTGTGCGGCGGCAAAGGAAAATGAAATTTCTTGTAGCTATTTACAAAATAATGTGCTATAATAGCGCCGCAGTGGAAATGCGGGATCGCATGGGAAGCGAGGATTTTCATGGACATACCGATTGAATTGCTCATCGACTATATGGGCTATCTGAACCCGGAAGTGCGGCTGAACAAGCGCGGCGGCTGGATCAAGGGCATCAAGCTGATGCCGGAAACGGGTCGGCTGGACGCGCGCTATCTCTATTTTGCCCAAAGCGGTGCGGCGGTTGGGCTTGACCGCGGCGTGCCGATGGTTGTTGTGTGCGGGCGCGATGAGCGGGCAGATGACAACCTGACGAATTGTATATTCCTCCATACGGATATGTCCGTTGTGGAAATTTTCAACGAGATGCTCGGAATGCAGAACCTGATCCGCAGCTGGGAGCAGGATTTGGAGCTGTCCATCTCGCGGCGCGAGGGTGTGCAGCGGCTGCTGGACATCAGCGGCCGTGTGTTCGGAAACCCGACGGCGGTGATCACGACTTCTTTCAAAACCATTGCGGCGACCTGGGATTTTGAGACGGAGGATCCGACTTTCCGCGAGCTGCTGGAGCTGGGCTATCTGACGCAGGACAGCTTCACGCGGCTGCGCGCCCGCGGCTGCTTTGACCAGGATATGCTCACCGGCGAGGTGCGCACGCTTGAACCGGATGAGGGCAGCACCGCGCCGATCGTCATGGCGGCTGTCACGCACGACGGCGCAGTCGGTTTTTTGGTGATCATGCTCTGCACCAACACCTTCCTTTCTCCGGGTCTGAAGCAGATCTTCGGCGTGTTCATTGAGAAGCTGCAATATTATCTCAAGCCTGCCGTCGCCACGGGGGATTACATCAAAAACCAGTTCGACTATTTCATTGTGGACATCATTGAGGGCCGCATTTCTACGCCGCAGGGCATCATGGAGCGCGCGCTCGTCTATCCGCCGGCGTACACGGCGGAATATAACACCGTGCTCATCGCGCACGAGAACACCGGCGCGATGTATCTGGAACACGCGATGCAGAATCTCAACGCCATCTTCCCGAACGTGCGACAGATCCTTTATAACGGCAACATCATTCTGCACCCCGACCTTCGGGCGGACGCGCCGCGCCGGGAACACTTTATGTCCATGCTGGGAGATTATTTGGATGCTTCGCGCGCCTATGCCGGCATCAGCGAGACCTTTGTGGGGCTGGAAACGCTGCGGCGGAGCTATGAGCAGGCGCTCACGGCGCTGGAGCTCGGGCGGCAGCTGCGCACCGCGCAGCGCGTGGACAGTTTCCTTGAGCCGAACGCGGGAGCGGACCGATTCTTCCTGTACCGGGATTATCTGACCTATGGCCTGCTCTGCGGAAAGGCCCGCGAGCTCGGGCGGCTTGGCGACATCCGTCGTTGGGATTTGGAGCACGGCACGGATTATTACCGCATCCTGTATGTGCTGCTGAGTCTGGAGCGCAGCTTCACCAAAGCAGCCGAAGTTCTGCATATGCACCGCAACAACGTCATCTACCACGCCAAGCGCATTTCGGAGATCTTCGGCATTGATCTGGAATCTCCCGGCGAGCGGCTGCAGCTTCTGATGCTCTACCGCGTGGCGGAGCTTTCGGAAGCGGGAATATAACATTATATATAATGTAGAGAAAAAGGACGGGACGGCCCGATGGCTGCCCCGTCTTTTCTCTATACCTTTATATATTATATCTTTTTTCTGATCAGGCCGACGAGGAAGGTGAGGGGATAAAGCCCGAAAATGCAGATCGCACCGGAGAGCGGGAAAATGGTTTCGGCAAGGAGGCTGAGATCAAGGTTGGTCAAAGAGCAGACGAGCGCTGCAATCGTTGCGCCTAGGGCGCAGAAAAGCGCAATGAGGCGGCTTTCCGAATGCAGGACCCTGCGGAAGATGGTGGCCGCGCTGAGCAGCAGCGCGGCAAGGAGCACAAAATCCGTGAAAGCCCACAGCGCAAGGATGGGCACTTCGAGGCGCTCCAAAGATCCGAGCAGACGAATATTTCCCGCCATAGCGAAAAAGGGATAGGTGTGCCGCAGCGTGTAGGCTGCGCCGAAATTGGCCAGAATGGCCGCGAGCAGGAGCGTTGAGAGCACGGCCAGCAGCAGAAACAGCCGCAGGAACGGGAGCGTGCGTTTGCCGGTTTTGGAGGTTTCCACGCGATCCTCCAAAAAACGGAAGGCCACCACCAGCAGAAGCACGTTTGCTGTGCGCACGCCTGCGTTGAAAACCGGAGGGATGTCCTGCACCGTGACGGGAAAGAGTGTGCCGAGCCGGGAATACGGAAAGGCGGCAAAGATCACGAGCAAAAGCGTTGCAAGAAGAAGCGGACGCAGGATGTTGGCCATCCGCGCAAGTGTCCGCACTCTGCCGAGTGAGGCCATCACGCCGAGCGCGCCCATGATGAGAATAAAGAGATTGCGTCCGCCGCGCGGATAGGCCGTCGTCAGCAGACGTTCGGCTCCGCCGACGAGCACGAAGCCCGCATAGGCGACCATCCACAGGGCATAGAGCAGCAGCACCGCGCTGCCGACCGGTTTCCCGAAGACGCGCAGGAAAATATCGGCCATACCCTCGCCCTCGGCGCGCTTTTTGGTCAGGCGGGTCATCATCAGCTCGAAAAGGATGAGGACCGGCAGCGCAGCAAGTCCGGCGAGCCAACCGGCGCTGCCCGCGATGAGCGGGGCAAGCTGCGGAAGCTGCCGGATGAGCGGGGAAAGCAGAGCAAGAAAGCAGACGGAGATGTATTGCCGACGGGTAATCATCTCGTTTTCGTGGATCATTCTGTACCTCCGTTTCTCTGCTCCCGCATATCGGACGGTGTGCCGGTTTTGTGGCCGCCGGTGATCTCGACTTTTACGCAGACGTCATAGCGAAGCAGCGGCAGCGTTTCGCTCCACGCGCGCGGCATGGCGCGGAAGCGCCGCGCGTTCTGTCGCTCCAGTCGCTCGCCCAAAGAGAGAAAGTCTGCCCCAAGTGTTGAGGAGAAGTCCAAGGTCTCGCGCAGCCAGTTTTCCGCGCGCCGGGCAAGAAGATCCGCAATAGAATCGGTAAAGCCCGGCTGCTCGGCTGCCTCCGGGTCGCTGACCTCGGCAATTTCCGCGGAGACGGTGGTCTCCGCGCGCAGGCCGGTCATGTTTCCGGCTGCATCCCAGACGGGAGAGAGGGTCGTTTTTCCGTCGTGCAGCTGCACGGTGACGATTCCGCTTTCTGATTCCAGCGCGATCGGCCCGCCGCTGAGCGACCCAGAGAGCAGATCAACGCCTCGTGCGGCGTCTCCAAGGATATAGCCCAAGAGGGCGCCGTCGGCCAGCACGCCGTAGCCGGCCGAGACGGCAGAGAGTCCCCCGCTGCCGGAGAATACGATGCCCTCGGTATCAACTGCGTCAATGGCGCACGCGAGTGAAGCGCCGTTTTCCATGAGATAGCGCGAGACCTCCGAGCAGGAAAAAACCTGCATGCCGTTCTGGTGTTCCAGGTCCAGCAAAAGGGAGGACAGCTCGTCCGAGATGTCATATTTCCCGTCTGCTGCTCCGGTGACGAGCGTTTTGGCATCGCAGCCGCGCACGAGGAAAAGCCGCACGTCCGTGCGAAGCAGCGGCATATGCCGGATATAGTCAAGGTAAGCAGAGATGCCGCTGCGCGCCGCGTCTTCCCCGATGACAAGAAACTGCGTGTGCGCGAAGAAAAAGGGCGTGCGAGCGGAATTCTCCTGCAGCTTTTCCATGGCGGTTTCGATGGAGGGCGCTGTGATGGACATCACGGTGGGTTCCCCACCGTTTACGTTTGCGCCCGAGGCAACGGAAAGCACCACGCCGCCGTTTTCTCCGCGGTCGATTCCAAGTGTTTGAATGACCTGGAGCATTTCTATATCCTTATAATTTGTATACAGCGAGCTGCAGCCGCACAGAAGCGCAAAAACAGGCAGCAGAGCGAAAAGAAAAAGCCAGCGTTTTCGTTTCATGCCTCACCTCTCCCGCCGTCTGTCCGGCGTGTTCAGTCTTGGGTCGCGGAACTTATCCCGGTGGCGTGGCGCGATGGTCACGGCGCGGAGGTAATCGCGCAAACCGCCATCTACCATTGGCGAGAGATAGGCAACGCCGCAGCTGTTGAGGCTGCACAGGTGCCACAGCAGCACGATGCAGCCGGCTGCGATGCCGTACATTCCCGCGCCGATGGCGGTGAGCACAAGGGCAAAGCGCGTCAGTCGGAGCGCCTGTCCGAGATCCTGATTCGGGGTTGTGAAGCTTGCGATGCCGGCTGTTGCCACAACGATCACGGCAATGGGGCTGATAACTCTTGCCTCCACCGCGCTTTGGCCGACGATCAGCGCGCCGATGATGCTCACCGTCTCGCCGACGGAGGGCGGCAGCCGCAGGCCCGCCTCCTGCAAAAGCTCGAACGCGATCAGCATGCCGGCGATCTCCGTTGCAGTCGAGAAAGGAACGGCCTGCTTGCTTTCGATCACCGAAAGCAGTAACCGCACGGGAATCATCTCCTGGTGATACAGCGCAACGGCGACGTAGAGCGCCGGGAACAGAATGGCCACGAACAGCGAAAAGTGGCGCAGCAGTGTCAGCGTGGAGGCAATAAAGCTGTGCTTGGATACGTCTTCCGGCACGCGAAGCTGTTGCGGCAGCGTCGCCGGCAGCAGCCAGCCGAGCGGGAGCCCGTCAACCAGCAGCCCAACGCGCCCCTCCAGCAAATTCATCCCAAAACGATCCGGGCGCTCGGTGAGCATGTATTGCGGGAAGGGCGAGAGCGGTGTGTCCGAAAGGATTGCCTCGATTGAGGAGGAGGTGAGCAGACCATCGGTTTCAAGCGCGTCGAGCCGGTTTTGGATTATTTCGAGCAGTTTGGGGCTGGTCACGCCGTCTACCCAGGCAAGCTCCACGCGCGTGTTGGACTTGCGCCCAAGTGTCGTCGCGCGGAATTTGAGCGCGCTGTTGCGAAGGTGACGACGCACAAGGGCGGTGTTGATGCGCAGGGTTTCCGTGAAAGAATCCCGCGCGCCTTTGAGTGACTGCTCGCTGACCGGCTCATCCACGCCCCGGCGCGCGTTGGAACGGGCGTCAAAGGCAAGTGCGCGCTCCAGCCCGTCGAATACAAGCAGCACAAAACCGTTGAGCATCGCGCTGACTGCGTCATCCATGCAATCGCACGGTCTGACGGTTGCGCCGTATATGCCGCCGCCGAGCGCGAGATCAAAGATCTCTGCCTCGCTGGATGCAGAACCAAAACGCATCTCGTCCGTGAGCGGACGAAGAACGGTTTCTGCGGTATCCACGCCGGAGATTAGACCGTCAAGGAAAAAACAGTGAAGCGTCAAGGCGTCGGTTCCGACAAAAATTGTCCGTTTTACAAAATCGGCGCAATCTGAAAAAATCATTTCAAGATTATCTCCGCACAGTGGACAGCCATATTGAGGCATATTTTGCGGATGAAAGGGAATTTGTCCTTCCGCATTGTGATTTTCATTTGGATCGTAACACATCATATGGGGTATTATGCCCCAAGTTGGGAACAATATTTAGGGTAAAAAAGAAAAGTTAAAAAAAGTGTGAAATTTGGTGCAAAAAAGTGTTGACAAAGGGGGGATGGGGGTGGTATATTAGCAAAGCTGCTGGGGCGCGGGAGCGGTCGAGCAAAAAGAACGAAAAAAGTTCTTGACAAAGCGAAGCGAGTGTGTTACACTGAAGCTCCTGTCGAACGGCAGCGCGTGCACCTTGTA
>SVLI01000006.1 GCA_015068035.1 Oscillospiraceae bacterium
TGCTGATGACATCGTTAAAGATGCCGGAATCGATGCAGGCCTTGTAGGCATACAGCTCCAACACGCTGCCCACGTCCCGCAGCCATGTGCGGATGGTGGCATCCCGGAAGCGGAAGGCCACCGATTCGCCGGACACGATTTTCAGATTCCGGATAAAGCCGATGTCGGCAAGCGCCCGCAGCGCCTCCTCGTTGGCGCAATTCTTTGAGCCGCGCTCACCCTTGACTGTGTATTTCCCCTGAATCGACAGGGGCGGTTTTTGCCGGTATTCCGTCTGGGAAATCCGCTGGATGTAGGAAACAATGTTCGGCCACTTGCGGCGGAAACGGAGGAAACATTCGAAAAAGGGGTCAAAATCCTGCAGATATTTTGAGAGAATCGCGTTGTTCACGCGGCCGGGCAGCAGCGTTCCGCCCGCCATGAGGAAGAATTCTTCCACGGTGTAGGAAAGCGTGCAGACCAGATTGTCTGCAAAATCAGCGCCGCTGATGTTGTAAAACCGGTTCTTTTTCCGGGAGTATGTAAAGGCCGGCGCTCCGGTTTGCGCGGTAAACATGCCGGTTGCAAACAGCGCTGCATCACTGCCGCCGGTGACATCCACCGCACAGTCCGGGCATTTCTTGCTGATGGCAAGCAGCTGCCGGAAAATCGCATCCGCCTTGAACGGGCTGATTTCTATAAAAACGAGCTCCGGCTTCCAGCCCCGGCGCTGAAAAAAGGCCCGCAGCTTGTCTTGCCGGGAGCGATCCTGCGCAATTTCTTTCGGACACAGATAAATGATACGCTCGGGACGGAACATGTCCGCTGCCAAAATGTTTTCAATGGCGCGCTCATCATACATTTCGATTAAAGTATTCATGCACCATCCGCCTTTCGCCGTTTTTTATAATCATACCGCGTTTCGGCGCGGATTTCAACACCGAGCCGTGAGAACAAGTGCGCTGTTTTGCCGGGAGAATGCGCTTGTAAACTCTGCGCGGCTTTAGTATAATCGGGATGAAAAATGACAAGAAGGAATGGCTTTTTGTGAATGTATTGATTACGGGCGCGGCATCGGGAATCGGCCGCGCGGCGGCGGAGCGCTTCCTCGCCCGGGGGCACCGTGTATTCGGCATCGACAGAAGTGCGGCGGAGGGGTTTCCTTGTTTTACGGCGGACATCACGGACGAGGCGGCGCTGGTTAAGGTTCGGGAGAAGCTTGAGGCCGGGGGCATCACGCTGGATGCCATCCTCAACATCGCGGGGATGCACATTATGGCATCGCTCGTGGAGTGCGATCATCAAAAAATGAAACGCGCGGTGGATGTGAACCTGACGGGAACGATTCTGGTCAACCGGGTGTTCCACCGCTGTCTGAAAGAGGACGGGCGCATCCTCATCGTCACCAGCGAAGTGGCAGGACTGGATCCGCTGCCCTTTAACGGGCTTTACAGCGTCACCAAAACCGCGCTGGATGCCTATGCCCAGGCTTTGCGGCAGGAACTGAATCTTTTGGGGCAAAAGGTGATCACCGTGCGGCCCGGCGCGGTGGAGACGCCGCTGTGCAGCGGTTCGGTAACGGCAACGGCAGATCTGGCCGACTCCACAGAGCTTTATAAAAAGCAGGCGAAAAGCTTTTCCGGGCTGGCGGCGAAGTTTATGGGAAGGCCCATCAAGGCGGAAAAGCTGGGGGCGCTGCTGTGCAAAGCCGCGGCGGCGAAACACCCGCGCTATACTTACAAAATCCACCGCAACCCGGGGCTGGTGCTGCTGAGCGCGCTGCCCAAAGCCTGGCAGTGCGGCATCATCAAGTTTTTGCTGAATCTGGGAATCTTCTGAAGCGAAAAGAGAACGCCGCTGCGACGAAAGTCGCAGCGGCGTTCTTTGCAAACAAAAACCGCAGTACGCTTATCGCGTACTGCGGTTTTTGTCATATGGCACGGGTTTGCCGATTTTAGCCAACGCCCAGATACTTGAACACGATGGTGGCCAGCTGCTCCTGCTGACGGAGCAGATACTGTGCGCGGGCGGCGTCCACCTCTACTGCTTTGTAGTGATGGACTTTCTGCGTGAAAGAGCCTTCCTCGGCGCTCATAAAGTTTTCACAAACCAGATTGCCGTTGGCGTCGTATTCGTACATATAGCTGTGGCTGTAGCCACCGTCCGACGTATAGTAAACCGTTTCCAGGATTACGCCGTCCTCTACGCGGCAGTCATAGAGATGGTTGCCGTAGGGGTCTTCACACCAAAGCTGCCAGAGCTCATCGCCCCGATACACATAGTATGCAGTGGACTGCAGGATGCCATCGGAATAATCCGACATTTCGCTTAGTCTGCCCCTGTCGTCATACGTACATTGCACGCCGCTGTAATTGCTTCGTTCGTAAATCGCCTCTTGCAGTCTGCCGTCCTCGCCGTAGGTCACGAGGAAGGTTTTGCCGCTGCCGTCGGCCCATTCTTCCCAAAGCATATACGCCATTCCGTTCTTGTCCTTCTCCACAAAGTAAATGGAGAACCAGATGTCATCGTCCATGGTGAAGCCGTCGCAGGCGTGGATATTGTAATTGCTGTCGTAAGAGAACTGCTTGTAGCCCGTGTCCAGAATCTCGGTCTTTTCCAGCAGATACACCGTGACTGTTTCCGGTTTCGGCTGAACCGGCGCAGTTGTAGGCAGCGGGGCAGGCGTTGCGGCGGGTTCCGGCGTGGGTTCCGGCGTCGGTTCGGAGGTTGGTTCGGGCAACGGCTTTGCGGTGGCGGCGGGCGTCTGCTTTATAGCGTCGGTGAATTTGTCAACGATTCCTTTGAGCGGATCGTCTGCGGGCTCCGGTGTTTCGGCGGGGCTTGCAGTCTGACAGCCGGCCATCAGCACCAGCATCAGCGCCAACAGCAAGGCGAATACCTTTTTCATGGCAAAACCTCCTGACCGTGTTTTACTTCTTCTTTTTGGTCAACAGTATGACGATGACGACGATTGCCGCCAGCAGAACGCCTGCCAGAATGGCGATGACCACCTTGAGGTCGATGCCGGGCTTTTCGGTGTCGGCACCGTCTTTTTCGGTTTCCTGCTTATCGGGGCTTTCGGAAGCATCGCTGTCCTTGTCGTCCCCGGTGTCCTCAACCTTGTTGTTCTTGTCGTTCTTGCCGGCCTTGTCGTTCTTGTCGTTCTTGTCCTTGCTGGGGGCCTTGGTGTCGTCCGGTTCCTCGGTGGGCTCCGGCGTCTTTGTGGGCTCCGGCTCTTCCTCGGCGGGATCGATGGTCAGCTGCAGCTCCTTGTAGTCATCGTTTGCTTCGCCGTAAGCGCCGACCCAGAAGGTATACACGCCCGCCTTGGTGGGCTTGCCGCTGATGACGCCGCCGGGGGTCATGGTCAGCCCGGTGGCTTCAAACTCATTGGCTCTGCCGGGGTTGAAGTAGATGCCAAAGGAAGCGGCTTTGTCGCTGCATTCCAGCTGGAAATAGTAGTCCCTGCCGACCACGGCGTGGGGGAGGTAAGCGGTCATGATTTTGGTTTCCTGCAGTTCGCCGCCGATGTTGATTTCATAGGTGTAGCTGGCCTCGCCGCCAACGCCCTTGGCAACCACGTTCATCACATAGGTGCCGGCTTTTGTGGGGACACCGGAAAGGGTACCGTCGGGCTCAAACATCAGGCCGTCGGGCGCGGAGCTGCGGAAGAGGGAGAACGTGGCGCCGGGGTCGCTGGCTTCAAACTGGAAGCTGTAGTACATGCCCACGGCACCGTCGCTGACCTGTGTGGTATACAGAACCATCGGGGGCTCGTTGGATGTGATCGTGAAGTCCGGGCTGTAAAGCGTTTCCCACAAAACGGTGCAGGCCGCATCACCGTAGAAGCGGATCTCCACGCTGTAAGTGATGCCCTTGTCCTCGGCGGAGAAGTTGACTCTTGGCTGCGTGGAGTAGAAAGAAGCATCTCTAAACCAATAGATTTCGTAGTTGCCTTCGAGGATGGAGTTATAGATATCGGCGGTTACGCGGCCGTCCATCATCATGGCGTTAAAATCAATCTCCAGAAAGCTGCCGGTTTCTGCGCTGCTGCCGGGCGTGAAGAGAATCTCCATATTCGTTGCCATGGCAGGAACGGCCAAACCGATGAGCAGCGTGACCAGCAAAAGGGCGCTGATGAGCTTTTTCATATGGATTTGCCTCCCAATTTGTAGTTCTCTTTTTACGGTTGTTTGCCTCAGAAGCTGCGGCTGCTGCCGCCGTGGGTGTTGCCGGAGGACGAGGTGTGCGTGGAGGAACCGCCGCTGTCTTTGGGCTTTGCGCGCCGGTCAATGTGGCGATAGAGGAAGAAGTCGCGCGATTCGGTCAGCTGCAGGCTGCCGGGCTTCACGTAATCGCTGGCTTCCGCCTTGGCGCGCACGGACTTGAGCTTGCCCTTCATGATGGCGGTGCCGATAAACGCCACCACCACGCCCGCGGCAATGGCAAAGATGATGGAAGTTCCAACGCTAAACTCATCATCGGGCATGTTGTCCACGTCATAGGGCTCATCTTCCTCCGCTTCGCGGCAGAAATCGTCACAGAGCGCGATGTAAGTATCAATGGCCTCGGCGTATTCCCCGTCGCTGAGCATGGGCGCGAGCAGATCCTGCATATAGTCCTGCCCGGCGTCGGTGAACACGGTGATGCCGTAACCGCTGGTGGAGATGGTGGACTTGCGGTTGTCCATGTCGATCAGCCACAGGATGCCGTCTTTGCCGTAGCCGCCGTAGTCATAAAAATCGTCGGCATAAGCGGTGGAGGAAGCGCCCTGCAGATCGTCAGCCGTGACGACCACGATGTCCATATCCCATTTTTCACTGAGATCTGCCAGCGCCTCGTCCAGCGCCTCCGCCTCGGAGGAACTCAGAAGGCCGGCCTCGTCGAACATATGGGGGATATACTCTGCCGCAACGGGAATTGCCAGCGCGGCGATCAGAAGCAGAGCCAAAAGAAGTGTGATCCATTTTTTCATGTCGCCACCTCCTTACAGCAGCCAGACCAGATAGGACAGAGCAAAGGCCGCAACACCGGCAATCGCGCCGAGAAGAAATCTCCAACGGGTCAGCGCGCTCTTGTCCAGCGGCAGATCGCCGGCAATTTTGCCGGTCTGTCCGTTCACGGCGAAGGTATATTTCTGTCCGTTCCAGGTGGTGTTGAGCAGCCAAACGGGGTAAAGCGCATAGTTGGCGTTGCCGTTATGGAAAGAAACGCTGGACGCCTCGGGAATAACCGTGGTGTAGCCCTGAACGGTGGTGCGGAAAGCGTCCTCGGTGCTGCGCTTGATGCGCTCATTGGCCCGCTGGATGCTGGTGGCGGAATCCACATCGTACTTGTCGGCCAGGAAGCCGGACAGATAAGCGGTGTGGAAGGGAACTGCCTTCGTGCAGTCGAAGGGTTCAATGGACTCCATCAGATCGTCTTCCATCTTGGTGGAGCCGTCCACAGGCACTTTTTCAAAGCCCACATAGCCGCCGCGGCGCACCATGTAATAGCAGGTTTCGGTGTAGATATAGCTGGAATCGCTCCAGGAGCGCGTCGTGGTGGCTTTGTAGCGCACGGAAGCCTGCGTGTCGGTGTCATAGAGCCAGAAGGGCACATAGATGCCCTTGATCTCATCGATGTGGTTCTCATCCTTAAAGACTTTGGGCAGAAGGCGCTTGCCCTTATAGTGGTTGCGAAGGGCGGCCTTGGCCGCCTCCTTATCCACCTGGAAGGGGATGATCAGGTTGGGGCGCAGCGCGCCGGAAAGCTGGGCGGGAACCATGACAGGGTTGCCGCAGAAGGGGCATTCGGTGGCAGCGGTGGTGGCGTCAACAACCACTTCGCCGCCGCAGGAATTGCAGCAGAGGCTGCGCAGACTTTCCTGCTCGCCCTGATACCAACCCGTGCCGCCGGTGGTGGCCCAATGCATATTGTCGCCGCCCATTTCCTGCTGCAGCTCAGCATCAAAGGACTGCAGCGTGGCAATATCGAATTCCGTGCCGCAGTAGGGGCAGAGCATGCTCTGCGTGGCGCTGTTAAACTCAATCGCGCCGCCGCAGCATGGGCACTTATACTCTTTTAATTCGGTCATAATGGACTCCTTTCTATTAACCCACAGACAGAGAGAACCAGGCAAGGATGGTTTCGCTCATGGGCGCACAGGGAAGCTCTCTGCCCATGAGGCCGGTTCCTAAAATCAGATTCTCTCCCGAGAGGTCGATGAGCACCGTATATTCGTCGGATATCCTTGCGCCGTTGGGCCCGGTGAGATCCAGTTCCAGAAAACTGCTGTTTTCCTCGATGTGCCAAGTGCCGTGGTAAACGGCCTGGGAGGCGAACTGATCCTGATAAGCCCATTCCATGCAGACGGTGCCGTCCTCGCGCAAGTTCAGAAACAGCCATGCACGCTCACCGTTTATATAGGTATCCGCGGTCCAGTCGGTGTTTTTCAAGCCCTCTTTCGTGGGCGACAGCCATCCGGCCTGCACAAATTCCCGGTACGGGTCGGAATGGCCGTTTTCATAAAGGCTCAGATCATTGGCACGGCAGACATCGCCGTCATAGGGAAGCGCCACGGTCAGACCGCCCTCAAAGCCGGGATACCAGATCACCTCGTCGCTACCTGCGGTAATGGTCACTCTGGTGTCCGGCGAAAAAGCGCCGCCGTTGCAGGTGAGCAGGATCGGCTCGCCGCTCTCGCTTTGATACAGCTCCCGGTTGACGACATAGTCCATGCCGTCAAAACTCAGCAGTTCCACAAGCACAGAGGCCTCGCCGCTGCCGGGGACGATGCAATACACTTCGCCCACGGTTCCAACCGCGCGCGCATCGGGGATCTGCGCCATAAAGGGATATTTCTCCGCCAGAGCGGGATTGCTTTCTGCGATCCACTCGTTCAGATAGCCCTGCGGCTCCATGTCCATAAAGCCGAGATAGGCCACGGCGAATAGCGCGGCGCTGTCCTCCAGCTCCGCGCGAAGCGCAGACAAAGCGTCAGCAGAAGGCTCGGGGAGCGCGGGCGTGGGATCGGATGCAGGTGCGGTGGGTTCATCGGGGACGCCCGTATCCGTAATGCTGCAGGCAGACAGCGCCGAAATCAAGCTCAGGCACAGAAGAAACACCAGTGCGCCCGTAAGATGTCTACGTTTCATGCCGGCTTACCTTTTCAGGCTCAAAAGGGCTTGCCGCATTCGGGGCAGAACTTGGGAACCTGTCCCTGCGGGGGAACCCAGCCGCAAGCGGAGCAGGCCACGGGCGCTGCCGGCTTAGGCGTGCCGCAATTGGCGCAGAACTTGCCGCTGACCGTGCTGCCGCAGGAGGGGCACTGCCAGTCGGTGGCCGGCGCGGGAGCGGCAACCGGAGCGGGAGCGGGCGTAGTAGCGTAAGCAGGTGCGGCAGGCGCAGGCGCAGCGTAGCCGGTGGCAGGTGCGGCGGGAGCAGCGTAGCCGGGCGCAGCAGCATAGGCGGCAGCACCTGCGGCTGCAGGCGCAGCATAGCCGGGAGCGGGTGCAGCATAGCCGGGAGCGGCAGTATAGCCGGGAGCAGCATAAGCGGGGGCAACCTGACCGGGCATGGGCTGACGCGTGATGCCGCAGCGGAACAGGGTCTCCAGCTCGTCGCAATAGGCTTTCATCTGCCGGTACTCGGGGTACTGCATGGGATCAAAGCCGGAATGGGTCGTGAAGATGGAAGAACCAAAGCCGCTGGCCACGGTCTGCAGCTCCAGCGTGTTGCGATTGAGGCGGAAAGAGATGTCATCGCAATAGGGATGGCTGGTGTGGAGCTCCGCGGTGAAATCGTAGGAATACTCATAGCGGCGGGGGCTGTAGCTGACCATCTCGCCCTCGCTGTTGCGGTATTTGAGCTCCTCCTGTTGCTCATCAATGTCGATGTTGAAAGAAGTAACCTGATCAAAGCGGATGATGTCCGCATTTTCCTCCATATAATTGCTGGTTTGCGCCACCACAAAGCGGGAGGGCACGCCGTTTACCACTTCGGCCTTGAGCTCATACATCTCGCCGTAAGTAAGACTGGGGCGGAAGCCGGCCAGCTCGGCCTTGTTCTGCTCGCGGTAGGCCAGCTGCTGCCGGATCTGCTCCACCGTGGAATGGCGGCGCTCGTCGAACCAGGGAGAAAGCTTCTTGGCGCAGGCCTTGCAGCAGTTGCCGTCCTCCAGCTTTTTGTTGCCCAGCAGGCCGATCTCGGCGCCGCAGATGCTGCAGTTCTTTTTACCAAACAGAGCCATTGTTTTGTGTCTCCTTTCAAGCTATTGCGGCCACGCCCTTCTTTTGCACTTGAAGGACGTGGCTGCCTGCAGTAATTATTTCTTTTCCAGTTCCTTGTCGATCTCGGCAAGGATGGCGTCCTTATCGGGGGAGGATTCAACCAGCGGCTTGAGCGCGGTCAGATCGTCTGCCGTGCCGAATGCGCCGATGACCTTGACGGCGCTGGTTTTGATGAGCTTCTGCGCTTCCGCATCCGCGACGAGGCCGGTCATCACGGCAACGAATTCGCGCTCGTCAAAGTAGGTGGCGGCAGCGCGCCACTCTTCATACTTGCTCGTGCGCGGAGAGGTGAAGGTGGTAAGCGTGTCCCAGGCAGGATATTTGGGATCGGTGCTTTCGGCCTTGAAATATTCCATGGTGGCCTGGTAGGCAGCCTCGGAGGTGTTGCCGTTGTACCACATGCGGATGAGACCCTTGAGCGCCATGTTGTGTGCGCTGAACTTGTCCATATTTGCAAGGAGCGCCTTGATGGGCTCGATAAAGCGCTCATCGCAGATGTAGCCGCATTCTTCCGCCATGTAGTAGGCAATGTTGCCCTCCTCGTCGGCCAGCAGCGTAAGCGCGGTCTGAACGAGGGTTTCCTTATCGACGCCTTCCAGCGTGCTGAGTTTGATGGCCAGGCGGAGCTTCGCCTCGGCGTTGTCGCTGTCGGCAAAGCTGATGGCATACTGGCAGAATTCTTCATCGGTGGCAAATGTGTCAGACAGGCCGCGGATCACGCAGGAGATAACGAAGGGATCGGTTTCCTTCTTATACTGTTCCTTGAGCATGGCATAGCCTTCGGTGTCCGCGGGAACGAAGAAGTCTGAAAGGGTGCAGTAGTAATAGGCTCTGGAGTAGTCATAGGGCTTGGCGACCATTTCCTTTGCCAGCTCGGGATCGCTGAACTTGGGGAGCGTGGCGCCGGCGTCCTTGATCAGAGCGATGGCGTCCGCGGTTGTGTTGTTGTAGTTGAAGGAGCCGTCCTCCACGGGCACAAAAGCGTAGGTGGCCAAAAGGTTCGCATATTCGGGGATCGTGATGTTCGCCGGATCGGCAACATACTTTTCCACGAGCTGCTCTGCGGTCATGGCTTCGTATTCGGCTTTGTCCTTCTCGTAATCGTATACGACTTCGGGTTCGCCCTGCTCTTCGCCGTTGTCTTCCGGAACCGGATTGCTGACTTCGGGCTCGGACTGATCGTCATCGGCGGGGGTTTTGCCGCAGGCTGCAAAGGCAGTCACCAGCATGAGCGCGGCAAGCACAAGGCTAAGGATTCTGACGGTAGTTTTCATTTTCGGGCCTCCAAAAAAATGACAAATTATGAGGAATATAGGGATTCGGAATTATTGAACGTCGGAAGCGTTGAAGGGATCTCCGCATTCGGGGCAGAACTTCGGTGCGTTGGTGGGGTCTTCCGGCTGCCAGCCGCACTTGTCGCACTTATAACGGGGGGCGCCTGCCGGCTTCTTGCTGCCGCATTCTGCGCAGAACTTACCGGTGTTCTTCGTGCCGCAGGAGCAGATCCAGCTGCCGTCATCCGCGGGCTTGGGGCTGCCGCACTCGGGGCAGAATTTGCCCGTGGCGGTCGCGCCGCAGGAGCACTTCCAGCCGCCTGCCGGCTGCGGCGCGGGCTTGGGGCTGCCGCACTCGGGGCAGAACTTGCCGGTGGCGGTTGCACCGCAGGAGCATTTCCAGCCGGCCTGCGCGGCCGCTGCCATCTGCTGCTGCGCCATCTGCTGCTGTTGCTGCTGCATCGAAGCAATCTGCTGCGCGGCGCTGAAGCCGCCGCCCATGCCGCCGGCCATGCCCATGCCCATAAAGCCGGTCATCGCGCCGGCAGTGTTGCCGGCTGCCATTTCTCTCGCGTTGGCGAGGGAGGCTGCGTCGCGGCCCAGCGCCATAGCAGCGTTGTTGCCGAGGTTTGCAGCTTCCTCGTACTTGCTGATCTTCTGCATATCCTCGGGGCTGAGCGTGATGGGATTGAGCGCGATTTTCTCAACGGTAATGCCGCGGGACTCAACCCACTCATATTGCAGCGCTTCGTTCATTGCGCGCTTGAGCTCGTTGACCTTGCCGGGCAGCTGCGCGGGACGCAACTCCATCTCTGCCAGCGCGCCGAAAGCGGGCTGCAGAGCGGAGACAAATTCGGTCTTCATCTGCTCGTCGATCTGATCGCGGGTGTAATCCTGCTCCACATTGCCGCAAATCTTGGTGTAGAACACCAGCGGGTCGGAAATGGTGTAAGAATAAACGCCGTTGCAGCGCACATTGACGGTGCAGCTAAAGCCCATCCGGCTGTTCATAACTTCAAAGATGATGGGGTTGGCGGTGCCGAACTTGTTGCCCATGATCTCTTTGGTGTTGAAGTAGTAAACTCGCTGATCCTTGGGAGCTTCGCCGCCGAAGGTGAAGCGCTTGCCCAAAACCCGGAAGCTTTCCTTGATGCTGTCGCCCAGCTTGCCGGCGAAGATGGAAGGCTCGGTGGAAGTGTCATAAACGAACTCGCCGGGCTCGGCGCAGACCTCCACCACCTTGCCCTGCTCCACAATGATCATGCACTGGCCGTCTGCCACTGCCACAACGGAGCCGTTGGAGATCACATTGTCGCTGCCTCGCGTGTTGGAGCTGCGGCCGGAAACACGCTTCTGACCCTTGCGCACCAAAACGTCGGTGGGCAGTGCGTCACAGTAGAAAAATTCTTTCCACTGATCAGCCAAAACGCCGCCAAGAGCGCCAATGCCTGCTTTCAAAAGTCCCATAACAATAATCCTTTCTTATTTTTGTGTAATGGTTTTTTTTCAATGTTTTGTATAGTGATATTTTAGTTTAATTCCGTCCTTTTGTAAAGTACGGCATCACAATCTGATAGACCTTGATGGAAAAACTGTCTTCATCGGCACACTGCAGAATTCTGCCGTCGGAACAAACAACCTCGATGCTCACGTCAGGCATATCAAGTGCCTCCAAGCCGTCGGGGAAGAGCAGATCTCCCGCATCGGAATCCTCCGCAGGCTGCTGCACCGGAAGCATGGCGGGCATGAGCGCATGGATCGCGAGCGACGCGTCCTCCGGAAGGAGGATGCCTTCCTCTTCCTCATAAAGCGTGCCGTCATCGCCGCGGACTTCGCCGGTCACAGCGAGCCCCTCGTTGCGCATCTCCACCTCTATGTAGAAATTATGCTGCGCGTAGCTGTCAGATCTGGAAACGGTAAAGGATTCCCAGCTTGCGGGATTGATCATGCCGGGGCCATCGAGTATATACGGATCCTTTTTGCCCTTGCCGGGGCCAAACAGAGCAGTCAAAAATGCGCCACACAAAATCAGCATCACCAGCCTTCTGATCATCGCGAACTGTCATCCCCCTTTTTAACGGAATATGGATTCTTGTTTTCTTTCGGAGGGTCCTGGAAGTTGCCGACCCTTGCTGCCCAGCCAACAAGCCACATCCCCCAAAGGACGCGCAAAAGCCAGAGCGCCAGCCCCGCTGCTGTCCACCAGACGGAGATGTCCAGCCAGTAATGCAGCGCAAGCAATATCCATGCCGGGATGCTCCACTCCCAGTTGAGAATCAGGTTGAGCAGCAGGCAGAGCAGAAAACTGCCCGACCGTTTTGTGCGCCGCATTTATGCCCAGGGGTCGGCGGATTTGGGCGTGCGGATGCTCAGCAGCAGGAACTGATCCCACAGAAGCCATGTGCCGTCGCCCTTTTGCCGCAAAACGATCTCGCGGGGATTGTCCGCGCCGCCGCTGCGGATGTGCAGCTTTTTATAGCCGGGATTGGCATCGGCGTAAGGGCCGGCCTCCACGGTCAGCGTAAAGGGCTGGGCGGGCGTATAGTCATTTCCGGGAACGGCGCCGGCAAAATAGGAGAAGGGCACATGATGCCCGTCGCGGAAGCGGTCGTTGAGGAAAGAAATATCCATCGGACTCAGCGGGCGCGGGCCGCGAAGCCAGTTGAGCATCTCGGTGCCGATGGCTCTGTCCGCGGCATAAGCGCACAGCGCGCATACGGTCAGCGCCGCCGTCTGAAACGGATCTTTCAGTGCCGCCTCCGGCAAGGCCTGCATTTGTGCCAGACTTTCCGGGAGTGAAGCAAAGGTGAAGGTTTGCTGCGGAAGACTTGCCTGCGCAGATGCAGGCGATGCCGCGGGCGCGGGGGCTTTGAGTTTATCGAAGATGGACATAAATGCGCCTCCTTAGCAGATCGTGTGCAGGTGTTGCACGGTGGTTTCTTCTTAAATTTTTGCCGGCAAAAGAGGATGCCGGGGGTAGTTGCATCTGCGCAACCCGCGCCTTCGGCGTCAGCTCCTTGCTGACATTATGGGTGAATGGTTCGGATTGCTGACCTCTGTACTGAGAGGGAGAGGCTTATGGTGAAATTATATAGAATCAGCTCGATGATTTCAATGTTGAGCTGCTTGTTTGCATCGTAATTTGCGTGGGAAAGCGGATGGCTGCCGGTTTGGGTTTTCGGCAATCGTCCAAACGAAGCGGCCGGATTGCCGTAGCGGCAAGGCTGGGAGGCTTCTGTGCAGCCGGAGCGGTGGAACGCTGAAATTGCACGGCGCAAGGCCGTGTTTTTCGAAAAAGATGTGAGCTGCGTCCATGATTTGACGCGAAATGAGAGCTGCCTCAAAAATGACCATGGGATGGCAGCGAAAAAACGCTGCCATCGCCATGCTTTTGTTATGAATTTGCTGAAATCTTATCTGTTGCCGTCCGATAGAGGGCGGCGTGTGGGGTTTAATCCTTACTTATTGGCAACGCTGCCCAGAACGGCAAGAACGTCCGCATCGGTCACGGCGATCTTGGCATCCTCGCTGTTGGCAAACACCGTTGCCTGGAAGCCGTGGCCGGCTGCATTGGTGGTCCAGATCAGCGTCATGGCATTGCCGGAGAAGTCCACGGTGGCGAAGCCTTCCCAGGACAGCTCACCGGCTTTGAAGGCGTCCACGGTGGTTACGTCGTCATAGAAGTCCGGAGACGGATTGATCATGGAGTCGGGCTCGTAGTGAACGATCTGGATCACGGGCTTGGTCAGCGTGTCAAACTCGCTCTCGCCACCCTTGACCACGTTCACCTGGTCGGGATCAACAGCGTTCTCTTCATCGCTCCACATATCGGCCACGGGGAAGGCCTTCCAGTCGGTGGGAACCAACACGGTGAAATTGCCGGCATCGAAGGTTTCGCCGGTGATTTCAGCCGGGTCTTCGCTGTTCTTGTCGCCCTTGTCGGCCTTCTCACCGCCGCAGGCAGCAAAGCAAAGCAGCATGACCAGTGCGAGCATCAAAGCGATCAGTTTTTTCATTTTGTAGTCCATCCTTTCATTTTTTGCTTGCGCAAGATTTTTATTTGGTTTCGGTGAGGGCGCGTTTTTGTTATCACAGGATGCCGCCCGGCGCATGAAGCATATTCCGGACGGAATCAAAAAGCCAAATAACCGTCCTCCCCGATAAACCGCAAAAGAGTGCGCGTGCATCTGCGAGGCAGCAGCGAAAAAATCGCTGCTGTCTCCATGCCGCTGCCGGAAGATCAGCCAAAGTCGGCCGGGGCTTCCGTGGCGCCGGACTCAATGAGGGGCAGATACCAGTCGTAGTACAGGCCGGGCATCATGTCGTTATAGGGGGCGTCTTCATGACCCTCTTCCACATCGTCCCACAGCATGCCCCAGGGGCGCAGATAGATGCTGTAGTCAAAGTAGTCGCCGGTGTCGGGATCGTAATAGGTGCCGTTGATGCAGATCATTTCCTCGAACATGCTCACCTCGTCGCCGTCACTGTCTACATACCAATCGTAATAAGTCACGTCACAGTCCATGAAGTAGCCGCTGTAGGAAATGAGGGCGCCGTTTTCACCGAATCCCTCGGAGAACTCCAGATCCACATCCGCGAGGCAGTCGGTGTAGCTGTAGTCCTGATCCCAGATGGTGATGGAGCCGGTGTCGCCGTCGACTTCGATGGTCGCGCAGGCATCCCAGAAGATGTCGATCCACGACTCGTAGTCGCCGGAGGCGTCGGTGACGATCCACCAGCCGTACCAGTCGCCTTCCCACCAGTCGTAACCGGAAACGGTCTCAATGGGGTCTTCACCGCCGCCGGTGGTCTCGATTTCGCCCTTGGTGAAGGACAGCTCCATCTCAACTTCTTCCGCATAGATGCTCAGGGTCAGCTCCGTGCCGTCCCAGACACCGCCGGCGGAGATGCCGCTCAGGTCGCATTCGATTTCTTCCCCATCCAGGGTGTATGTACCGGTGAGCTTGTCATCCATGAGCATCAGCACAACAGAGCCGTCTTCCTGAATGTCCAGCCAGGTCTCGCCTGCGGATTCAAGCATGTCACCGCTCAGCTCCATATCCAGCATGTAAATGCTGGTGCAGTTGTATTCGCCCACGGGGCTGAGCTCGGGTTCGGGCTCGGGCTCCGGCTCCGGCTCGTCATCCTTGTCGTCCTTGTTGTCCTTATCGTCTTTGTCGTCTTTATCGTCTTTGTCGTCTTTGTCGTCCTTGCCGTCCTCGTCCTTCTTTTCGAAGACCAGATCCATTTCCACGTCATCCTCGGAAATCGTCATGGTCAGCGTGCCCTCCACGAGCGTGCCTTCCGCGGTCACATCATCCTCCATTTCGAAGGTGATGTCTTCGCCGTCAATCTCCCAGGTGCCGGTGACGGTCTCGCCAAACAGATCCAGGACGCATTCGTCGTCTTCCTTGAGCTCCATCTGCATTCCGCCCATGGATTCGAGCATATCGCCGCTCATCTCCATGCCCATCATGTTCACGGAAACGCCTTCGTAAACGCCTTCAACATTCGCGCCGCCGAACAGCTTGGGAACAAAGATGATGGCCAGAACGGCGATCACGATCACAGCAACGCCAAGGCCGATGAACAGGGGCAGCTTGCTCTTCTTTTTGGCTGCGGGTTGCTGGGGGTTGACGCTGTAGTTCTGCACCGGGGGCACGGGAGGCACAACCGGGGGTGCCGGAGGCGGCGGGGGAGGGGCAACAGGCTCTGCCTGCACGGGCGGTGCCGGAGGGGGAGGCGGAGCCACGGGCTCTTCCTGCGCAGGCGCTGCGGGTGCATAAGTCTGCACCGGGGGAGCCGGAGGGGGAGGCGGAGCAACGGGCTCTTCCTGCACGGGCGCTGCGGGCGCATAAGTCTGCACCGGAGGAGCCGGGGGGGGAGGCGGAGCCACGGGCTCTTCCTGCACGGGCGCTGCGGGTGCATAAGTCTGCACCGGAGGAGCCGGAGGGGGAGGCGGAGCCACGGGTGCTTCCTGCACGGGAACAGCGGGCTCAGGATTCAGCTTGAAGCCGCACGAGGAACAGAACTTTCCCTGTCCGTTCACCGGCGTGCCGCAGTTGGGACAAAACTTCATAATATTTTTCCTCCAAGCGGTATATGTCAGTTGTTGTAGGGAGCCAAAGCGGCATCGGCCTTTTCAATCCACGGAGCGCGGTCACCCATGACATAGGCATCAATGGTGTTGACGGCCTGCGCAGCTTGCTCGGCGTCCAAAGTGCCGTTGACTGCGCCCTTGATGGCACCGGCAGCGGCCTTGATGGCATCAAGCTGGCGCTTGGCGTTGTTGATGGAGTTGCCCAGCGTTCTTTGAATGCCAAACAGTGTGTCAAAGTACTTGGCGATGCTCTCGTATGACTTCTGTCCGGAGACGCGCAGCCGGAAAGTATAAAGGCCCACCGTGTCTTTGAAAGTCATCACGCAGAATTCGGTCTTCTCGACCTTGCCTTCGGAGTTGGTCTTGCTCTCTTCCTCGTACTCGCACTGGAGCAGATCCGCGATGCGGTATACGCAGGCGTGCTCGCTCTTGCCGAACACCAGGAACTTTCTGCGGGTTTCAACCAGCGCCACAAGACCGGTGGAGGGAGAAGCGTACAGCAGCGTGTCGCCAATGCCCATCACCTTCAGCTTTTCTTCCTTGTTCGAGGATTTCTTCAGCGGCAACAGCAGCTCGTTCCAGATGCGCGTGCCCTTTTCAACCTGCGCCAGATGGGCAGTTACATCGGACAGCGTGGCGGGGATCTTATCAAAGATCTTCAAGGCCTTGGCGCCGCAAACCTTTCTGCAGATGAAATTGCCGTCCGCCAACTTGTGGCCGGACATCAAACCAACCTCTGCACCGCAAATTGCACAATTGTGTTTTGCCATATGTTTTTCCTCCTGTTATTTATAATTTATAATATTCTGTGTTTATCACCCGTATCGCGGGGATGGATTACAATTTTCCGGCGGTTTTCCGCTTAAAGACTGTCAACAATGTCTGCCAGATAGGAAGCTGAGATGGAGCCATAGATAAATTGATCGATGATGCCGTCCTTTTTTGTTTGTTTGATCCGCTTGGCGATTTCCTTTTCCGCATTTTCGTCCACAACGAGAACGATTTTGCACTCAGGATCCCGAAGCTTCACCGCATCACGGATTTTGAGCCGCTCTTCCAGTTTCCAGGGCGTATAGCCCGTCACTTCCATCAGCAGCGCATAGGGAGCGATCCATTTGCATTCGTCCAACACCTTGTCCGGATTTGCGACTGTATAAGGTTCCAACTCATTGCCTGATCTGCGCAAGGTTTCGGCAATGGCATTACCGAACAGCGCGTTTTGCATATTGACAACGATTCTTTTCACGGTGTCGCTTCCTTCCCGATGTTTGTTGTTTTGATAAAATTTACCTATATAAAGTATAGGATTTTCGTCGGCATAAAGCACTAGTACAAGTGATAGTATTTTGCTTTCATGCGTAAAAAAGCGGTGACGGATTGTGCCGTCACCGCTTTTCGCTTAAAGGTGCAGTATCAATTTGCTTTACGAAAAATCTCTTTTTTCCGACCACGATTATTGTTACGACACCTGCGCCGCTGACAAAGAGCAGAGCGATCCACAGGAACATATTGCTGCTGTCACCGGTCTTGGGTACTTCGGGATTGGTGGGTGTAGTGGGAGTGGTAGGTTTGCTGGGGTCGGTAGGATCGGTAGGCGTCTCGATCTTTTCCCATTTGGCCTTCAGGGTGATGTTGCCGGTGACGGGCGTTGCGAAGTCGTAAGCGGTTTCGCCCAGATGCCAGCCCTTGAAGGTGTAGCCTTCCTTGGCGGGATCAGCGGGCTTGGTGGCGGGCTTGCCGCTTTCCACGGTCTGGGCTGTCACAGCAGAGCCGCCGTCGGAATCGAAGGTCACGGCGTAGGTAGTGGGTACGGAAGCCTCTCCGCTGATCAACGCCATCGCCCTCGTTCCGTCGGGTACAACTATTGCACAGGACTTGGACAGATCGGAGGCATCCGGCGCAGGCAGTTGAACGCCGTTGTAGAAGATCTTTGCGTCAGCAGCAATGGTACAGCTGTTCTGAGGTTCCAGCATTACCTGAAGGGAATACTTTATGCCGGAACGGAAGGGGGTACTATCCACATGAGTGCTGTCATCGTAGAGATCTTTCAGATTGTTGGTCTCGGGAACATATCTGACCCAGAAGGTATCCGATCCGATAGTCACACCGGGAGTAGAGGTGGTTGCGGAATTGATAGGAATCGCGCCAACAACGGGCATTGTGACACCACCAATATGGATCTCGTCAATAACAATAGCTGTTGGTATGACTTCCCAAGCGGCCTTCAGGGTGATGTCCTTGGTAACCGCGGAGGAGAAGTCGTAAGCTGCACCGTCCAGAGTCCAGCCCTTGAAGGTGTAGCCTTCCTTGGTGGGATCGGCGGGCTTGGTGGCGGGCTTGCCGCTTTCCACGGTCTGCGCAGTCACTGCGCTGCCGCCGTCGGAATCGAAGGTCACGGTGTAGGTGGTGGGTACGGAAGCCTCTCCGCTGATCAACGCCATCGCCCTCGTTCCGTCGGGTACAACTATTGCACAGGACTTGGACAGATCGGAGGCATCCGGCGCAGGCAGTTGAACGCCGTTGTAGAAGATCTTTGCGTCAGCAGCAATGGTACAGCTGTTCTGAGGTTCCAGCATTACCTGAAGGAAATACTTTATGCCGGAACGGAAGGGGGTACTATCCACATGAGTGCTGTCATCGTAGAGATCTTTCAGATCGTTGGTCTCGGGAACATATCTGACCCAGAAGGTATCCGATCCGATAGTCACACCGGGAGTAGAGGTGGTTGCGGAATTGATAGGAATCGCGCCAACAACGGGCATTGTGATACCGCCAATATGGATCTCGTCAATAACAGTTGCAGTCTGCTTCTCTTCCCATTTTGCTTTCAGCGTAATGTCCTTGGTGACCGCAGAGGAGAAGTCGTAAGCCGCGCCGTCCAGCGTCCAGCCCTTGAAGGTGTAGCCTTCCCTGGTGGGGTCGGCGGGTTTGGTGGCAGTCTTGCCGGATTCCACGGTCTGCGCGGTCACTGCGCTGCCGCCGTCAGAATCAAAGGTTACGGTGTAGGTGGTGGGAGCAGCATCCTTAACAGTGAATTTCGTAGAAGCTTCACCGTCGTGATAACGAATTTTCAGGGTATGCTCCCCCGAACTGAGGGACTCCAGATAAGCCTTTTTCAGTTCAACAATGGTGGAACCGGATTCAACATTGTAATCACTTACATTGATAAGATAACCGTCTACTTCCACGCCAATGAAGTCCGCGATGTTACCATCAGCAGTAAACGACAGTTTGTCGGCAGTGCTTCCCTTTTGGTAGATACCATTGGCGCCGGAAATGATATTATAAGTATTACCGGCTCCGGTGGGAGTGCCCAGGTAGACGCGAACCTGAAGCGCCACATTATAGGTGTCATACATATAGATCCGGTATCCGGACTTCATATTGTCCTTATAAATATCGGTAGAACTGATTTTGGAAAGCTCTGTACCGGCATATTTGACAACGAAGTCCCCCTCGTAAGGCACAGCCGAGTAATCCTCCAAATACATAATCGCATAGGCATAGTAGTTCGTGCCTGCAACCGCAACACCAGAGGGAACATCTGAATCATACCAATCCCAAACAGGCGTGCTGTTTATATACTTATAGCTGGAAGAAGACGGGAAATAAGAGTCCAGATCATCACTTGATATACTTTGGCCTGAGATCGGCGTAGGAATGGCCGTTATGTTGTACTCCGTTCCCCAGCGGGCATGCAGGGTGATATTTTCTGTGATGGGTTTAGAGAAATCGTAAGGACTTCCCTTATATGTCCAGCCCATGAAAGCGTAACCTTCCTTGGTGGGATCGGCGGGTTTGGTGGCAGTCTTGCCGGATTCCACGGTCTGCGCGGTCACTGCGCTGCCGCCATCAGAATCGAAGGTCACAGTGCAGGTAACAATCTTTTCAAACTTTGCAATACGCTCCATATCGGAATCATCGCCCGGATAAAAGGGACAACTCTTCTGGTTGGTAAGGAAAGAGCCATGCTCGTTATGCCAGCCTATAAATTTATAACCTTCATTTGCAACAGCATATGCACGGTAGCTAGAACCGTCAGCAGGAGCCTGTGTTACACCCGGCTCATCAATATATACTGTGCCGCCTTCTACAGGGTCTGCGCTTACAGTAAATGTGTATTCAACCGCAAAAGCCGTCATCGGCAGCAACCCAACCACCATGATCAGACACAGCAGCAGACTCAGCACTTTTTTCAGACTCGTCATCTATGTTTCCTCCTCTAATTGCCTTTTGCCATACTGCGTTTTGTAAGCTCCCGTTGTATGGCAGCCGGGATGCGTTCACTGTTTTATGGATTGACTGAAAAAGGGCACAAAGCCCCTCCCCATCATTAATTGTAGTCATATCCCCGGAAAAGGGCACTAGTACAAGTGATAGTATTTTGCTTTAATGCGTAAAAAGCGGTGACGGATTGTGCCGTCACCGCTTCTTTTGGGATGTCAGTTAACGATATAACTGTCACAGGCGGCGCAGTAGCCTCTGTTGTCTGTGACATGGTCTTCGAACAAATCATGGCCGCATTCGACGCAGTAGCGCACATGCGTGTGGTTGTTCCAATACTCAGCAGCACCGAAGGAATGATCTCCGGGATAAATCCACTGGCTGGTGTCGATCTCGCCGCACTTGGTGCACTTATGCACGAGTTGGAGGCCATGAGGGCAGTAGCCGGCCTGGTCGATTTTGACCCAATCGTGCGCGCTGGCATGCACTTCGTTATAGGTGGCGCTGCACTTTTCGCAGGTGTAGTAGATCGTCAGACCAAGATCGCAGAGGTCTTCTCTGGCGGTTTCTTTCCAGCTGTGGCTGCTTGTGAAATGCTCGGAGTCGCGCTGACCGCAGACGGAGCAGGAGTAGTTGACCGTCAAACCGTCATCGCAGAGATCCATGCGGTCAATTTCCACCCAGGTGTGGTTGCCTGTGGCGGCTGCCGTCTCGGTTTTCTCTGCACCGCAGGTTTGGCAAAGATAGAAGATGACGCCATCCTCAGCGCAGGTTGCGGTGGAGGGTTTGTTGGGATTGAGAACGAAGTTGCATTCGTGCTTGGGCTCCTCCTGCTCCGGAGGCTCACCGTTCGTGTAATTAAAGCCGATCTTCGCCACGTATTCCGCGCCGTCCGCCTCCAGAGAGATCAGTTCGCCGCCTTCACAGTTCAGGCGGATCGCCCAATCGTCGGGGTCAAAGTCATCGGGCGGGATAAAACGGATGGCAATCTGATAATATTTTCCTTCCTCAAAGTAGCCGCTTTCATCCGCTGCCTCCTCGGAGTTGCCTTTCCGGATGCTCCAGCTATGCTCGGAATAGAGCTTCTCGCCATCCAGTTTGACGACGCTGTAGGCGTGCTCGATGGGCATG
Organism: Oscillospiraceae bacterium; assembly: GCA_015068035.1. Taxonomy (GTDB): domain Bacteria; phylum Bacillota; class Clostridia; order Oscillospirales; family Oscillospiraceae; genus SIG483. The sequence goes on from SVLI01000006.1 coordinate 20,979, forward strand.
CCGACGTAATGGCTGCCGACGGTCAGGGTCAGGTTGCCCTTTTCCAGAAGGTTGACGCGAACGACGGTGAGGATTTCTTCGCCGGCCATTTGGCTGTGATCCAGTTCAGCACCAAATACCGCGATCTTGTCCGCAGCCAGATCCTCTTCCGTCAGATCTGCAGTGTAATAGACATTGATGAGGTAGTCCTTGCCTTTTTCCAGCGTTCCGGACGTGGGAACATAGCCATCGGCAGGATCGTTCATAACAGACCATTCCGCGCGGCAGGCGGTCCGCTTGCCGCGAACCATAAGCGTCACCGGGATATCGCTGAGCGCCGTGCCGATCTGCTCGCTGCCGACCTCGATCTGCACATTCGGGGAAAAGAACTCATGAACGGTTGCCTTTATGTAGTAATAGCGGATCGTTGCGTAAACAACATCGCCCTGCTGCTCGATCGAGACCAGATCGCCTTTTCCGCAGTTGACGCGGACGGGGTAATCCTCCAGCTTGAAGCCCTCCTCGGGGTGGATCTCAAGCGCAAGCTCGTAGACTTTTCCGTATTCCACGACGGTGTTTGCATCCGCAGGAGCGGTCTCATCGCCGCTCGTGACCGTCCAGCTGTAGTCGAACAGCACGAAATCGCCGTCTTTTCTGATTGCAATGTAGGGGTTGATCTTCTCACCGGGTGTCAAACCGGAGCAGATCAGCGTCAGGTTGCCCTTTTCCAGCAGATTGATGCGCACCACGGTGCGGATCTCCTCGCCGGCCATATTGCTGTAATCCAGCTCTGCACCCTCCACGGAGATGTCCAGATTCTCATCATCCAGCGCGGCGCCGGCATTGTAGAAAACATGTGCAAGATAGTCATTGCCGTTTTCCATCACGCCGGAGGCTGTTATATAGGCATCTTGCGTTTCGTTGAGCACCTGCCATTCCACGCGGCAGTCCACCGGCTTGCCGTTGACCGTGACCGTTACGGGGATCGAGGCCAATTCCGTGCCGATCTGGTCGCCCGGTACGGAGATCACAACCTCGGTCTTGTTGGTACAGCCGGCAAGCATGCTTGCCAGCATAACGAGAACCAGCAAAAGGCTGATTGCTCTCAACGTCTTTTTCATAAACGTGCCCCCACTTCTGTCGTTTTGTTGTTGTGCGCGTTTCGTGCGCCGCACAGGGCGGCCGATCATTTGATTTCATTATATTTCCTGTCGGGAGGGAATGCACTATCACAAGTAATAGTTTGCAGGCGCTGCGTCGAAAAAAGGCAGTCCTCCGGATGTTCCCGGAGGACTGCCTTTCGCGGCTTCGGATTCTTTAGAAATTTTCCTCGTCGAGCGCCTTGTCGGGTGTGACGATGATGAGATTCTTCTGCGCCACGGCGATGAGCAGCTCCATACGTGTGCGGTAGCCGGTTTTTTCCAGCACTTTGCTTAAGTGCCAGCGAATGTTTGCCTTGGTGCAGCCGAGCATGTTGGCGGCGTCCTCGTCGCCGGTGCTCTGCATCAGCGCGCGAAGCACATCCAGCTCTGCGCGGGTCAGCTCATAACTGGTGGTCAAACCCAGCTTCACTTCCGGCGTTTTGTCCGGAAAGATGTGCGCACCGGCCATCGTCTGGTCCATCACGCTGATCAGCTCTCCGTGGCTGGCGTCCTTATACCAAAAGCTGTCCACCCCCACGGCCTTTGCCTTTTCAATAAAGGTATGCTCAGCCATGGATGTGACGATGATGACCTTGATGTTGGAAAACTTTTTTTTAATGATGGCGGAGGCATCGATTCCGCTTTCGTCCCGCAGGGTACACACATCCATGAGGATGAGGTCCACGTCTTCGCGCATGCAGAAAAGCTCTGCATCGGCGGCGTTGGGGATGGTGCCTGCCAGGATGTAGTTTTCGCTTGCTTTGATGATGGCTTCCATGTTTTCCTGGGCCATTTTCTGATCTTCCACGATCAGCACACGGATCATAACACACCCTCCTTGTTTTTGGGGATTGTTACTGTCAATCGGAATCTGGGCGCGGATTGCACTGTCATGCTGCCGCCTTCACGCTCAATGCGTTGGCGCAAAGTGGAAAGGCCGCCGCCTTCTCTGATTTCACCCTCCGGGGGCTTGCCGTCGTTGGTGATGGTGACACTGGCTGCGTCCGCACTTTCGGAGAAGGCCACATACAGAGCCTTTGCCTCGGCATAGCGCACGGCGTTTGTTACACATTCCCGCACCGCACAGGTGAGCAGATAGGCAACATGCTCGTCGGCCGGGAGTTGTCCGGTTTGCACATACTCCAGATTTACAAATCTGCAGGTTTTGCGGATTTGCAAAAGCATATCCTCGTCCTCGGTTTCGTTGCTGTATTTGAGCATGGAAACCGCTCTCTGCCAGGAGGCAACAACACTTTCGGGAAGCGGGTCGGATGCATTACCCTGCAAATATTGCTGCGCGGCCAAAAGACAGTTGCCCATTTCATCGTGGACGCGCATTTTGGTGTTGAGAATTTCTTCCTCGCGGGTAACGGCGACCACGTTGGCGGAAAGCTGCTTGAGCTGGGCTTGCACCTGCCGAAGCTGCGCGTTTTCTTCCATCAGCTCTGCGCGGTTATGCTGCAGCTGCGTTACATCCAGCGTGATGAACTGCGTGTAGTCCTCTCCGCTCTCGTGCGTGATGCGGTGCTTTTCCAGCTGCCATATGCTGCCGTCGGAAAGCGTGAAAAACTTGCCCGCTTTTTCTGCGCCCTCCACGGGGATGAAATCATCGCTTAGGCAATCCTGTAAATCGGATATAAACTGCAGGTCTTTGCCGCAGACGGAAAAGGAAAACCTGTGCATCGCGCGGTTACAAAGCACGGGAAGCCCTGCTTCGTTAAAGAAACAAACGCCGGTGGGCAGATTGTCAAAGGCTTCCTTGATGGATGTGTTGTTGATGATCTTTCGGTTTTTGGTTTCGCGCAGGACAGACCACACAGCATGGCTGAGGGAAAGCAGCGTTACAAGAAGCGCAAGCAAATAGGGCAGATGCAATATGTGCTGCGCGCCCGTGATACGGCTGTCGATCTGCATCAACACATAGAGTGCAGCGTTAAGCACAAGCAGCCCTGCGCCCAGCCCGAACGGCCGGGCATTGTGTTTGTGCCGGAACGAGATTACGCATGCGATTGTGAGGCTGATCACGGTGAGCAGACTGAGCACGAGCAGAAAAACCTGCCAGACTGTGCCGGTATTGCAAAACAGGCTCAGCATCGGCCGTCACCTCCTCCCGCCTTGAAGGAAAGCGTATAACAGTTGTCCTCTGTCACGCTGACAGATATGCGCTCGCTTGCCAGCGCGGTCAGGTCAAGGCTGCACACGGTGTCCACGCAGGCATAGAAACTGTGATCCCGGATAAAGAAGCGGGCGAGCAAAAAGCGCAGACCGTCAAAGGCGTTTTCCACCACATGTTCGTAGAAATCAAAGAGCTGCATGACGGTATCGGAGGGGATGCAGCCCTCAAACTGCACCGCGCCGGCACAGTTCACGCCTGCAATCTGCAGGTTTTTCATCATTTCCCGGATGCTGAGGTCCAGCTCTTCCGCCGTGATCATACCGTCCTGCTCACTGACGAGGACGAGATTGTTCCGGCGCTTAAGATATGCGCCGACCACGACGATTCTGCGAAGCAGCGCTCTTTTTTCCTCCGCACTTTCGCTTCGCTTGAGCTTGGCCAACCAGTCGTTCAAAAGATTGATTTGCCGCGCTGTTTGCTTGTGGAGTTCGTCGTGCAGGCGGTTTTTTTCCGCAAGGGCGCGGATGCGTTTGTCCATCTGGTAATTTTGCGTGGACACTTCGTTGGCATCCGTAAGTTCTTCGCGCAGCAGCTTCAGGTCGTCCAGAATGTCCAGCAATTCCGAAAGATCCTCTTGATAAACGGTGTATCCGCCCCTGATGACAGAGCCGGATATACGAATGCCGCCCTCCAGCATAACCGGATCCTGGGTGGCCTTTTGCATCAGTTCCTTTGGCAAGGCAAGCGCGTCATCCGAGTGGTAATGGACGGAGAAATTCTTGTCCACCACGGCGACGCCGAGGCCGGAGCGCTTGAGCAGTTCTTCATAACGGCTGTTGGACTGAATGAGCCCGGTTTTGATGCAGCTTTCCCAAATTGCAACAACGGTGAAGCAGAGCGCGGCCGTCATTTCGATAAACCGGAACATTTTAACATTGAGTGCGTAAAGTATGCTGTAAAGCACGCCGGTGCCCAGCATGGCAATGGGGAGCCATATCATTTTTTTCGCGCCGGGCACACGGCAATTTTTCAGGATTTGCGCAATCATCAGCGCGATGCAGGCAAAAATCCAGACAACTGCAATGTAGTAAAGGAAGTTGTGCTGATAAATGTCCCACCCAAGCGCATAGCCGCGGTGGAAGCGGAACGCCCATTGATGCAGGTCGTTGGTCAGAATTCCGACGAGCAGTGTCAAAGACGGGATATACAGAAGATGCCATTTTCTTGGCAGACGATAATCTTCCGGCTTGCCGATGTATTTCGCTGCCATCAGGCAGATCTGCGGGATGAAGATCATGCCAACATAGTAGGCATACCAGCACCATTGTCCGATCGGAAAAACATAGTAAAACACTGTGTGGCGAAGCGTTCGCATCAGCATCCACACCATCATCAGCGAAACAAGCGTAATCAGATAACGGCGGATGGTCTTGTTCACGATGCGGTCATACACCGACGCGGCCCAGAAAATCAAAATCCCGGTGTAGATCATAATCACGATCACCTGAGAGACGATATACATCGCTTCGCTTGTCTCTTTCGTGGCCACACGCACGAAATTTGCAAACAGCAGCAGGAAAATCGCCAAAAGCACATTGATCGTATAGGTTGGCGCTTTTTTGCCCTGCTGCATCAGGCCGTTGCGCTGCATGGAGCGGTAGATGGCAAGCATCAGGCATTCCGTGATGATGTAAGACACGGAGAGCCATTCAAAGTCGCGGGGCAGGAACTGCTCCACCAGCCAGATGGTGATGTTGCAGAACACCGCGCTCAAAAGCAGAACCGTGTGGCTGCTGGAGCGGATTTTCCGCTTTGCAATCGCATAAAGCGTCACGACGATCATCGAGAGCATATAACCGATGAGATAGATGTAGTAAAGCTGGTGAAGCGGACCGTATTCGCGGATTAGGCTGGTGGTGCCGTTTTCGATTGCAATATCGACGGAACTGTAATAAATCGGCAGAATGCCGGGACTTGTTGTGACGGCAAGAACCCCAACGCCTACCACCGCCAAAAGGGTGGTTAAAAGTTTGCTGCGTTTGATCCCGCAAAAGCGAAGCACCATCATCAGAAGAAAGTACGGCAGGAATACACTCCCAAGATAGGCAATGCGGTTGGAGTTAAGTGCATCTCCGAGATTCTTGGAAATGGAGGTCATAAAATATCCGAGGTTACAGAGCGATACCGAAACAAACACGCAAAGCAGCCAAACATCGCGCTTTTTGTCCGCAAGCACGCACATGCCCACCATGCACAGCGAGATCAGCGCAATGATTCCGTATGTGATTGACATGGTCGGCACCTCCTTTTCGGCTTCCGGCATACCGCGGGAATGCTGCGGTTGGACACAATGGGCGGCGGCTCTCGCGCCCTTGCCCGGCGGTTTCCCCGTCCACGGTATACCACTGTAAATTATATTAAAGGTAGCGGGCGTTGTCAATTTTTATGGTAGGATATAAATGCGCTGCGCCTTTTTCGTTGCGGCCAAGCCGGCAGACGGCAGAAAAAGCCGCAGGGAAGAGCCATTCCCTGCGGCGTTTTCTTTTTGCGCTTGTTCTTTTTCGGGGGGTTACGGTAAGGTGCCGCAATAGATCTCGTAAGCGGAGAAAAGAGAATAGTTTTCACCGTCCACGAGAAAACCATCGCATGTATCTGTGTTGTCCATCGTGACGAAAGACATAAGTGCCCCCGTTTCCGGATCCCATGTGCAAAGCGCTGAGCTTGGATAGGAACGGCTATCCCAAGTGAGGCAGTAGATGTTCCCTTCGTGTTCCGCCATGCTTTTGATCAAATGCATCCCGGGCGCGTTGGTGTTGTCGAGCGGCAGCGTCTCAACCGTGCCGCCGGAAAGCGGCAGAGTGTAGACGCCGCCCTCGTTGTACATGAAGTATAGCTGCTCATCCAGAACGACGCCGTCCGCCGAGTGGACGGTTCCGTTCACGCTGAAACTGCCAAGCTCCCTGTATTCACCCGTCAGCAGATCGAGCTGCAGCACATAGGCCGGGACCGCGCCTTGTGACTGATTCACATATACAGGGCTGGCAATCAGGTTGCCCTTCTGCCACAGCAGCCACACGGTGTTTCCTTTGGCGCAGATCGGGGTCAGGGTTCTGTGCATGCCGATCTCGCTTGAAAGCGGCAGGACTTCGCCGGTATTCACGTTCAGGGAGAAAAATTCAAAAGAATCATATGTGTAAAGCGCATTGCTTCCCATGATGCGGTTCCGCTGCCCGTATCCGCCCTTGATCAGCAGACGGTCTTCACCAGCGGCAAAGACGCGCACAAAGTCCTTTCTTGTGCCGTCCGGCAGCTTCCAAACGAGGTGCTTGTTGCCTCCCGTCTGATCGCTGCTGTATAACTTGTATCCAATGCTGTAAAAAAGCTGTCCGCTTTGCTCGTGCCATAGAGCGTCGCTGAAATTGCCGCTGGCTAAGGCGCCCAGCCGATACGCAAGGGTCTCGCCTGCAGATTCGGTCGAGATGTACGCACGTGAGCCTGCGCTGTGTACGGCATACAGCTCGTCGTCTACGGTGAATAATCGGTCAATGGGCGCAAATTCCGGTAACTCCACCGGCTTGTTTTGCCCGCAGCCGACCAGCAACAGCAAAATCAGAGCTAAGGCCAGTAAACCTGCTTTCTTCATTTTGGTGCCTCCTTTCCTGCACACAGCGGTTTGCGCCGCATAACAAATGCAATCCCTTTTATATTATTTTACAATATGCGGCGGCGACGGTCAAGAAATAATGTGAAATATGTACATAATAACGCCTGCGTTTGCGATCCGACGCTGTCTCTCACGGTGGTATGTACTGACTTAATAATATGACATCATGTCATAATTGTCAAGTTGAAATATGACATAATGTCATTGGGTGATATTGTGCAGAATAGGTTAAGGGAATTGCGCAAAAGCAGGGGATATACGCAGATCTCGCTGCAAATGCAAACCGGGATTGAGCAGGCCTTGCTGTCTAAATTTGAAAACGGTGAAAGGGTGCCTCCAACAGAAACGCTCATGCGCTTAGCTGATTTTTACAATGTGAGCATTGATTATATTCTTTGTCGGACAAATAGACCCGAAATTAATAAATAAAAAAGACCACAGATGATACAAGTGTATCATCTGTGGTCTTTTTTTCTGTGGTGCGGGCATGGGGACTCGAACCCCAACGCCGATGGCACGAGAACCTAAATCTCGCATGTCTACCAATTCCATCATGCCCGCGGATTCAATTGTGCGGCGCTTGCCGCCTGCTTATCATAGCACGGGGAAGGCCGAAATGTCAACGAAACGGCGGCTTTGACCGCGAAGCGAAACTCCCTCCGCCCTTGAGAACAGAGGGAGTTGTTTTTATTGTTTGGCAGGGGAGCGGAAGGCCTATCTGAACTCCTGCATATCCGCATCATACACGGCCGTGCGCCGGAAGTATGCCGCGTCCGGCACAAGCTCCGGGGCAAGCTGCCGCAGCGCGGAGACCAAAAGCTCCGGATTGAGCGTCGGCTCCTGCGCGGAGACCACGGCGTCGAGCAGCACTTCGCTGCCCTGCGCCTCGGCGGAAAACTCCCGGATGGCGGGGCGGATGTCGCTTTCCCCCTCGCCGCGCTTGGTGCGGCGCAGAATGACGATGCTCTCGCGCGCGAAAAACTGCTCGAGCTTTTCGGCAAGCGCCTGTGTTGCACCGTTGTCATAGATGAAGCGTCCGCTCACCCGCAGCCATTTGAGGTCACGGCCCTTGCGAAGCGGCTCATATGCGCTGCGCACGGCAATGCCCTCCGGCAGCACCGCACTCAGCTGCGCGGGCATCGCGGCGAGATCACAGTCGGCATACACGCGGAAATCCATCAGCTCGCAAACGCTCTCCTGTCCCAGCGGGAGCGGCAGCAGCATGGAGATCTGCGCATGCGGATTGAAGCCCTCGGAATAGCGCAGCGGCAGCTCCGCGCGCAGAAAAGCGCGCTGCATCGTGCGCATCAGATCGAGGTGGGAGATATAGACCGCGCGGCCGGTTTTTTCAAACAGAAGACGCAGCTTATCCATCGCATTTGCCCCCTTTCAGCAGACAGACGGCTCCGCAGGCGGAGCATTTCTCGCGGCAGTCGGGCGTGATCGTCGCGGCGCGGGATTTTTCACGCTCCTGCCAAAGGAAGTCCGCGCGCACACCCATGTCCACGCGGGACCAGGGCAGAACCTCGTCCTGCGTGCGCTCGCGCGTGGCGTAAAACGCCGGGTCAAGTCCGCAGGACTCGAAAGCCTGCATCCAGCGCTCAAAGGAGAAAAATTCGCTCCAGGAATCCATCTTTGCGCCACTGCGCCATGCAGCTTCGATCGCGTTGCCGACGCGGCGGTCGCCGCGCGAGAGCGCAGCTTCCAGATAGCTCGTCTCGGGGTCGTGCCAGTTGTAGGTGATGGCCTTGGCCGTCATCGTCTCACGCAGAAGGCGGACGCGGCGTTTGTACTCCTCCATGCTGACCTGCGCCTCCCACTGGAAGGGCGTGTGCGGCTTCGGCACGAAGCAGGAGGTGGAAACGGTGATGCGCACGCCGCGGCTCTTGTTCGAGGCGTGCTGCTTCCAGCAATGCAGCACCTTGGTGGCAAGTTCCGCGATGGCGACGATGTCCTCATCCGTTTCGGTCGGCAGACCGAGCATGAAATAGAGCTTCACGCCGTTCCAGCCGCCGGCAAAGGCGACGCGGCAGCTCTCCAAAAGATCCGCCTCGCAGACGTTTTTGTTGATCGCATCGCGCAGACGCTGAGATCCGGCCTCCGGTGCGAAGGTCAGTCCGCTGCGGCGCACCTTCTGAATGCGCTGCATGATGTCCATAGAGAAGTTGTCCGCGCGCAGACTGGGCAGCGCAAGGCTGATGCCGCGCGCCTCGCCGTAATCGAGCAGCCCGTCGCAAAGATCGGGCAGGCCGCGATAGTCGCTGGAGGAAAGGCTCGAGAGTGAAATCTGCTGATAGCCCGTGTTTTTCACGCTGTCCACGCCTTGCTGCACAAGCTTTTCCGTGCTCCGGGAGCGGACGGGACGGTAGACGTAGCCCGCCTGACAGAAGCGGCAGCCGCGGATGCAGCCGCGGAACAGCTCCAGCGTGACGCGGTCGTGCACAATCTCCGTCGAGGGCACGATGGGCTCAACAGGGAAGTAGCTGCTGTCAAAATCTGAAATGATCCGCTTCGTGACGGTTTCCGGCGCACCGGGCAGGGCGCGCATCTCGGTCAGCAGCCCGTTTTCGTCGTAGACCGGCTCGTAAAGCGAGGGCACGTAAACGCCGCCGAGCTTGGCCGCTTCCAGCAGGAACTGCTGCTTGCTCCAGTCCTCGTCCAGCGCGGTCTGATAGAGCTTGAGCAGTTCGGCGTCGATCTCCTCGCCCTCACCGAGAACCATAAGATCCATAAAATCGGCCAGCGGCTCGGGATTGCAGCAGCTTGTCCCGCCCGCGAAGACGAGCGGACGAAGACCCGGTCTGTCCGCGCTGCGCAGCGGGATGCCGGAGAGATCGAGCATGTTGAGCACATTGGTGTAGGCCATCTCGTAACCGAGAGAGAAGGCGACAACGTCAAAATCCGAAACGGGGTCGCCGCTCTCGAGCGCCCAGAGCGGGATGCCCTCCCGGCGCATCTCGTCCTCCATGTCGCCCCAGGGCGCGAAAACGCGCTCGCACCACACGCCGGGCAGCTCGTTGAGGCAGCCGTACAGGATGCGCATGCCGAGGTTGGACATGCCGATCTCATAGGTGTCCGGGAAGCAGAAGGCCATGCGCAGACGCACCTCGGCCTTGTCCTTGATGATCTGATTGTATTCCCCGCCGACGTAGCGCGCAGGCTTCTGCACGCGCGGCAGGATTCTCTGTAAACGTTCGTCCATTTTCTTCCGTCCGTATCAATGCCGGCTCCCACGATGGCAGAGCGGCAGAATTCTGCTTTGGTAACTGATTTATTATATACCTTTCCTTGCCGCTTGACAAGTGCCGAGCAGCACCCAAAAGCCCGCCAGCAGCGCGCAAGGGCCGTAGGTACTGCGCAGAAAAACAAATCCGCAGCCGAGTAGCAGCGCCGCGGAGAGGAAACCGGCAAGCCGGGCAGACCTCTGCAGAAGCAGCGAAAGCGCCCGCCCGCCGTCGAGCATCGGCGCGGGCAGCAGATTGAACAGACTCAGCAGCAGACTCAGCCCGGCGGAGCAGCGCAGATAATCGCTGTCGGCGTAATATCCCCCGCAGGCGGCGGCAAGCGCATAGAAAAGCCCCGCGCCCGGACCGGCGAGCGCGCAGACCAGCTCCTCAAAGGGCAGAAGCGTGCCGCGGTAATCCATGCGCAGGCCGCAGATCTCAAAGCGCAGCCGCGCAAGCTTTCCGCCGCAGAGACGGATACACAGCGCGTGGCCAAGCTCGTGCACGAGCAGCGCGGGCAGCAGGGCAGAGAGCAGCCCCTGCGTGTCGAGCAGCCAAAGCAGAGAGGCCACGCAAAGAAAACCGGTGGAGAACTCAAGGTACATGGGCAAATTCAGGCGGAGAAGTTTACATAATATTCCGGATTGAGATAAATGCCGTCTTTTTGCAGTTCAAAATGCAGATGCGGGCCGGTGACGCGGCCGGTGGCGCCGACCTTCGCGATGCATTGCCCGGCGGATACGCTCTGCCCGACCGATACGAGTATTTCGGAGCAGTGGGCATACAGGCTGGTGCAGCCGTTCGCGTGCGCAACGATCAGATAGTTGCCGTAGCCGTTGGCGTCCCAGCCGACGAAGGAGACGGTGCCGTCGGCGAAGCAGCCGATTGCCGTGCCCGTCCAGGCACCGAAATCCGTGCCGTAGTGGAACTTGACCCCGCCGCTGATCGGATGAATGCGGTAGCCGAAGCCGGAGGAGCTCGTGCCGTAAAGGGGCGACACGAAGGAAATGCCAAGATCGGGCAAGCCGTAGCTTACGTTTGTGGGCAGCGCGTAGGAGGAAAATGCCGCCTGCGAGCTTAAAAAGGTCTCCACGACGCTGTTCGTCTGCGCCCCGACATCGGGCGACGGCGTGGGTTCGGGCACGGGAGTAGGAGTGGGAGTAGGAGCAGGCGTCGGAATAGGAGTGGGTGACGGCGTTGGCGCGGGCGTTGCTGCGGGCGCGGGCGTTGCCGCAGGCGTCGGCGCGGGACTTGGACTCGGCGTCGGTTCGGGCGTGGAAACGGGTCTTTGCGCGCACCAATCGGCAAGGGTCTCTGCTGCGGATGCCTCTCCAAATTCGGCTGCAATCGCCGTGCGTTTTTCTAAAAGTGTCTCGGGCAGACGGAAGACTTGCCCGGCCCCGGCTTCAACGCCGGGCGTGGGCGAAGGGGAAGGGGAGACTTCCGCGCCGCTTGCAAAGCCGAACGCGGCCACCAGCTCCGCATTCGGCGCGATCTTTTTGCCGAGTGCCTCCGCGGCGTCGCGCAGGTCGCTTTCCTGTTCCATGACGGCGTCAAGCTTTTCGCCAAGCGGTTTTGCCAGGCCGGGCATCGTGAATTTGACACAGGTTGCCGCAAGGAAGATCGCCGCGGCAAACAGCGCCTTTTTCCTGAACATAGAAAACACCCCCTATTTGCCTATTTCTATGAGGCGGGGGGTGAAATCATGCTTCCGGCGTCGGAAAAGAAAAATTCCGGGAAAGCGCGCAAGTTATGCTTGACTTTTCTCCATATACTCTTTATAATAACAAAGCGTTGACAGCGGGGTGTGGCGAAGTTTGGTATCGCGCATGGTTCGGGACCATGAGGCCGCGGGTTCAAGTCCCGCCACTCCGACCAGCTTTTTGAAGAACCCGAATTCGGGTTCTTCGTCATATGCGGGTATAATTCATCGGTAGAATGTGAGCTTCCCAAGCTCAATAGGTGGGTTCGACTCCCATTACCCGCTCCAGGAAAACAGCCTTTGCCTGTCGGACAAAGGCTGTTTTTTCGCTTGATGCGACAGCATCAAATTTCACAATCTGAAGGATTATTTCACATTGCGCAGCAATATTCCGTTTCATATGCTATAATGTTTCAAATCAATCCTGCATTTCGGAGGTGTCTATGATCGAATTATACGCGCCGGACATCCGGGACCTGTGGTTCAAGGAACAGCTTCTTGGCCACGCGCAGACCATGTCCTATAACCACGCTTACGGTGGAACGATCCCCTTTCCGGAAGAGAAGTGGGCCGCGTGGTACGACCGCTGGCTTATCCACCACGAGGGCAAGCGCTTTTACCGCTACGTGAAGGCGGGGGATGCCTTCGTCGGCGAGGCGGCCTGGCATTATGACGATGCGCGGCAGCTTTATTTGGCGGACGTAATCATCTATGCACCCTATCGCAAAAAAGGTTACGGCAGGACGGCGCTCCTTTTGCTGTGTGAAACCGCAAAGGCTCATGGCATAAATGAACTTTATGATGAGATTGCCATTGACAATCCGTCTGTCGAACTGTTCCTCAAATGCGGCTTTGCCGAGGTGCTGCGTACAAACGAATATGTTTTGGTGAAAAAAGAGCTGGGGAATTGACAAATCCCCCGGCTCTTTTTTTGTTCTCTGCTCTTATCCTTGCGGGGGCTTAATAGGTATGCCAAGTCGAAAGTAAACCCCCATGCGGCGGCCTTCGGACATCTGCCCGTAGACAGTTTCACCGTCCATCTCCCTGTAGAAATGTCCCGTCTCGGCGTTGATGCCGTAGGTCACCTCTCCAGCCGTGAACAGAACGTCATAGTCGATGCTCTCGTCCTCGGCGATTTCCGCCAATGCAAGCGAGTTATCCAGATCCCCTCTCGCCTCGCCGGTAGCAATCTTGGTCAAAACTTGCGTGTTGCCTGAACCCTCAATTTCGACGCGGCCGCAATGAAGCGGATCCTCATTATTCATACTTATCTGCGTATACAATTCTTCCAGTGCATTATAGTCAAATCCATCTGCCGGGCCTGCTTTGATATTCTCCGTAACAAAGTGAAACATATCCACCGAGCCTATTTTGACCTTCTCCTGCGCTGCGCCTGAGATTTTAAGATATTGGACGTTCTCCGTACGATTCATAAGGATCCTCACCTCTACGGTTTCGTCGGCGGTATGGAGCAGATACGATAAGACCTGACCCGTGGCTATTTGTTCCTCCGGATCCTCGAAAGTTTTGAAGCGACTGAGATCGGCTGCGTACAAAAGGTCAAGAAAGGCCTCTTTTTCAAGCTCGTTTGTCCCCATGTAAAACAACGAAGACATACCGCAAATAACATCAACGGCCAGCACATCCTCCCGCGCGGGAAGCGTCAGGTTTGGATTCCACTCCTTCGGCTCCGTGAGGATATGTTCATTCGGCACCGGCGTTGCCGTGACCTCGTTGTTCACCGGCGGCGGCGGTACTGTGCCGTCCGTCACAACAGAAATGGCTTTGATGCTTGACGAGATGGGCAGATCATCCGCGTCCACGCGAATCAGCGCGTCGGTTACAACCAGCGCGGCACTCTCCATGAACGCGGCAGCCTCGTCCTCGCTGTCGATGGGTAAGGCGAAGGTATATTCGCCATAATCGAAGTCGCTGGTGTCGGTTTTGAAATTATTCACGGAAGAGAGATTGGCGTATTCGCTCTCTCCGTTGACGATCTTCAGGTAGCGGGGCACATCCCCGGACAGCGCGTTGATGACGACCGTCGCCGCGCCGGATTCTCCGATGTCAACGGATTCCACGGTGAACCAGTCTTTGCCCGCGATTTTGGCGTCCGGATCGTCGTCGCTGAATTTCGCAACCTTGCCCTCGGTAAGCGGCACGGAAACCGGCGTGATCTCCGTCGGCACGTAAACAATCGGCGGGATGACATACAGGGTTTTGACGTCGTCCAGGCCTTTCGCGTCGTATTCATAGACATAGATTCCGTCTGCGGGTTTGCAGCCTGTCATCTGCAAAACGTTGGTGAAATCGCGGTCCGTTGCAACGATGATGTGCCGGCCGACCTCAAAGTACTCCCCGGCGGTGGTTTTGAATTCCACGGTGATTTCCAGCGTGTCCCCGCTCAGCTCCGCGTTTGGATAGGACACATCAATGTCATGCCCGCTGCGGGACAGGCGGATGGCCGGAATGATAAGAAATGCCGAAAGCGCCAGCAGAAGAATCAGGACGGCAGCAAGTAGCATCCATTTCTTCGGCCTTGCCACTCTCCGCCTGGGCGCGCCTGTGCCGGGCTGCGCCTTGTTCATTGCCATGCCGGCGTCGACGACTTTCTGCTCATCCGCTTCACCAATAAGCTGGAAAAGTTCTTCTTTTTTCACAGGTCATACCCCCTTGCTGTCAGATAATCCTTCATTTTGTTCCGAATGCGGTGGAGTGTGACAGAGACGTGACTCTCCGTCATGTCAAATTGTTTGGCGATTTTTGCAAGCGGGAAAGCGTACCAATAACGGCACAGGAAAAGGTGGCATTTCTCCTTCGGGAGCGTATCCAGAAAACGGTTGATTTCCCGAATCAGCTCTTTCTTCTCAACTTCCTGCACTGTGCTGTCCGCGCCGGATACGCACTCGCCCAGTTCGTCAAGGACGAGTTCGATTTCTCCGCTGCCGCGCTTTTGGGCGTGCTTGTGTCGAAATCTGTCAAAGGATAGATTCCGCGTGATCTTCCCCAAAAAGGCAGACAGAATGTCAGGGCGGCGGGGCGGGATGGCGTTCCATGTCTTTAAGTAGGTGTCATTCACGCATTCTTCCGCGTCCTCGTGGTTGTCCAAAATGTTCTGTGCGATCGACTTGCAGAAATTGCCGTATTTGGAGGCAGTCTCCGCGATTGCATTGGAGTCTCTCTGCCAGTACAGATTTACAATTTCTCTATCATCCATGAAATTGACCTCCTTCACTTATACACACGGAAACCGCTGGGAAATCTTACAGGTTTTCAGACAAATTTTTTGTTTCTCATATTATAGCACACGCTGCGAAAAAACACCCTTTTGTCCAGCGGACAAAAGGGTGTTTTTTACAAACGTTGACAGATTCGTTGGCTTCTTTATTGCTCTCAGATCTTATTTTTGCAGAGGTATGTTAAGGTTCACCATAGCCTGCTTGAGTGGGTATTCTTCAAGCTGCGCATAGGCTTTTTCGCCGTCCATCTGCCTGTAGAAATGTCCCGTCTCGGTGTTGAGTCCGTAGGTCAATTCGCCAACCGTGAACAGAACGTCATAGCTGATGCTCTCGTCCGCAGCGATTTCCGCTTTCGCAAGCACGCTGTCCAGTTGCCCTCTCGAGTTAGCGGTCTGCGCCTTGTTCAATTTTTGCGTGTCGCCCGAATCCACAAATTCAACGCATCCGCAATGAAGCGGATCTTCCGTGTTTATTCTGATCTGCGTATTCAATTCATCCAGCGCTTTAGGATCAAACACATCCTCCGGGCCTTTCATGACATTTTTCTGCCCCGCGCTTGAGATTAAAAGCCATTGGACATCAATATCCGTGCGGATCTCTACCTCTATGGTTTCGTCGGCGGTCTGGAGCAGATACGATGAGGCCAGGCCCCCGGCCCCGGTCAACTCTTCTGGGACCTCAAAGCTGCTGAGATCGGCTTTGTACAAAAGGTCAAGAACGGCCTCTTTTTCAGATTCGTTTGTACCCATGTAATTATAGCTGACAGTACCCAAACCCGCGACACCAACGCCAACAGCCAGCACATCCTCCCGCGCGGGAAGAAGCGCGATCTCTCCGTCTGTGTTCGGCTCGGGCGTTTCCGTGACCTCGTCTGTGTTCGGTTCTGCCGTTTCTGCGCTTTCATTGACATCCGTGCTCGGCGGCGTTTCTGCGCCGCAGGCGCTCAGCACAAAGCACAGGATCACGCATAAAAGAATAAGCCATTTGTTTCGCATAGGGTTTTCACTCCTTTTCAAAAATGGTCTGACATCCGAGTTGATCCCCGGCGTTATTCCCCCTGCTTATGCCGGTTTGCAAATCACAAAGGACAGCTTGCGGGTGCGTCACTCCTTCACAACGGAAAGAGATTTGACGCTTGACGTGACGGCTATATCCTGTGCGCGCATCTGAACCAGCGCGCCGGAAATATTCAGACTGGACTCCGCCACCAGCGCGGCGGCCGCGTCCGCGTCGTCAGCGGGCACACTAAAGGATATTTCAACGGAATCCAAATTATCATCCCCGTCGAAATGCGGCACCGTGCTGCCGCTGTACGTCGTTTCTCCGCTGACAAGCTTCGGCGCGCGGGGCAGAATAGATTTCGAATATGGATTCATGGCAAGCGTGGTCTTCACCGTGTAGGTGCCGGGCTCAGCCTCTGTGATGTCAATGGATTCCACGGTGAACCAGTCTCCGTTGGATGAGGAACTCCGTTCTTTGATGTGGTATCTCGCGGACGCACCCACGACGGCCGGCACGGAAACCGACGTGCTCTCCGATTCCGCGAAAAGGATTGGCGGTTTGACATACAGCTTCTGCCCATCGGGCAGGTCTTTCGCATCGAATTTATACAGAGCGTTTCCCGCGAGTGTGTCTTTGCGGTCTATCATTGGCAAAACCTCGGTGAAATCGGGGTCCGTTGCAATGAGAATGTCCCGGCCGATCTCATAGTAATTCGCGGGGGTGCTTTTGTATTCAGCGGAGAGCGTCAGGGTGCCCCAGCTGATCGTCATATCTGTGCAGACCATCTTGAAGTCCTTTGCGCTGCGCTCAAAGGCCAGACTCAGAAAAAACGTAAGAACCACCGCAAGGACAATTATGAGCGCAACAAGTCTCGTCCACTTCTTCTTCGGCGGCTTTTCGCCGCTGCCGCCTGTTGCGTAAAGCAGAAAAGCCGGCATGAAATTTGAAAAGGGATGCATAGAATGAACCTCCTTCAAAGGCTTCGGTTTCTTTTGGCCGACGGTCTCTCCACTTATATAAACGGAAACCGCCCGGAAATCTTACAGGTTTTCAGACAATTTTTTGCTGCTTATAAAAAACGCATGAACACCCTTCTGAAAGCGGATGTTCATGCGCCCACACTTGTTGTTTTGCTTCGTCCTCTCCAAATATGGAGGGATAAACACCGTTGGCTTATGCTGTGGCGCATGAACAGTTTGCTGTGCATATCAAGTTCCTCCATTTCCTGAAGTTTGGCGGGGCAAATGGTACAATTACCCCATCACACTATATCATGGATAGCCCGGCTCTGTCAAGGAGATTTGTGCATCTTGCCGGAAATACCCCTACCAAAAAAGCGGAACTGTTGTTATAATTGCCTATTGCGTTTTGCTGCTGTGATTTTCTGTTGCTTTTCTTATGCCGCGGCAAAATAAAAAAGACCCGCGGCGGCGCAGGCGGAAAAACCGTCTGCGCTTTCGCGGGTCCGTGTGCGGCTCAGAAAGCCGCGCTTAAAGAGCTATGTTCGCTTTGCTTACTTGGCGGGCTGGATCGGATACTTCTCGATCGGCACATCCTCGGTGGACATGGTCATCTGGCCGTCCTCGTTCTTGATGACGATCCACTTGAGCCAATTCTCGTTGTCCATCTCCGGATAGTCCTCACGCAGGAACCAACCACGGGACTCCTTGCGCTCCTTGGAGGCAAAGTAGTGCATCTCGGCGGAGAGAACCATGTTCTCGGCCTCGTGGCAGCACAGCACGCCGTGCATATCCTTGGCCTTCAGCTTCGGCAGCAGGGCCTTGGCTTCCTCGACGAGGGCAACGGCTTCCTTCATGCGGCCTTCCTCCATGTACACGGAGTAGTCGGACGGAGCCATGGCCTTCTGGATGAGGTAGATGACGTCCTTCTCGGAAACGCCCTCTTCGCGGTACAGCGGGGCATAGATGGTCTCGAAGCACTTGTCGAGCTGGCAGGGGCAGATCGCGGGCACGTCTTCCAGAGTGCGCTCAGCGATATCGTCCGCGCCGAGGATACCGGCGAACACGGCGTTGAGGATGCCGCTGCCGCGGTTTCTGGCCGGAGGCGCAGGAACAGCGCCGCAGACGCCGGAGCCGCAGTAGCTCGCGTCACCGATCGCGTACAGACCCTCGATGGTGGTCTGCATGCCGTGGTCGACCTTGATGCAGGACTGCTCACCGATCAGCATCGGGCAAACTTCCATATCGACGTCGATCTCGCCGTCCTTGTTGTTGAGCTCACGGAACTTGTCGCCGTAGCGCGGGG
Source organism: Oscillospiraceae bacterium (assembly GCA_015068035.1). Classification (GTDB taxonomy): domain Bacteria; phylum Bacillota; class Clostridia; order Oscillospirales; family Oscillospiraceae; genus SIG483. The sequence goes on from SVLI01000006.1 coordinate 39,312, forward strand.
GCATCGGGGGACGGCCCTCGCCGGGCTTGCCGCCGCCCATGGGATGGCCCATCTGGCCGTAATCCAGGTGGATCGGGCCGGTGCCGTTGAGCATGTTGAGGTACCACTCGCGGACAGCCTTGCTGGGGATGTCGGTCTCACGCTTGTCGGTGAAGTTCTTGGTGACGTACTCGTTGTTGGCGTTGTACATGAAGTTCTCGCCGAAAACGACCTCGTGGAAGCTCTTCACGCGCACGAGCTGGAAGAAGTTGCCGAACTCGGCATTGCGCATCTCAGCGCCGGCACGGTAGGCAGCGCCGATACCGTCGCCGCGGCCGCTGCTCCACATGGAGCCGAAGCGGTAGTTCTGGCTGCCGGTGGCGAGAACGACCTTCTTGGCGGAGATGCTGTAGAAGGTGCCGTCATCCAGGATGCTGTAAGCAGCAGCGCCGATGACCTTGCCGTTATCGGTGAACAGCTCGGCAACAGCGGTCTTGTCCATGATGCGAACGCCCAGCTTCTCAGCCGTTCTGCGCATGCGCAGGCACAGGTCGAGCTCGCAGGAGATCATCGCGGTGAAGGGGCCGGTGGGCATAACAGCGTAGCTGCCGTCCGGCTTCTTGGGGATCTTGATGCCCCACTCGGTCATCTTGTCGAGCATGCCGTGGTTCATCTCGACATACTTGATCATCAGATCCTGGTCGCCCAGATAGCAACCGATCTCATTGACGTGGAACTGCAGGAAGTCCATGGGCGTGATCTTGTCAAGCTGGAAGTACTGCAGAACGCCGCCGCCCTTGTTGGCCTTGCCGCCAAAGCCGGTGACCTGCTTCTCAACGATGAGAACGTCCAGGTCGGGACGCTTTTCTTTCAGTTCAACGGCGCAAACCAGGCCGCCGATACCGCCGCCTGCGATCAGAACGTCGCAGCTGAGTTCTTTACGGGTAATTTCCATGTCTTTCATCCTCCTGTTACGCGTAGCGCTCAAAGTGCTGCAGCAGGTGCTCGCTGGAATGATCCGGGATGACCTTGATCGCTTCCTTGGCACAGACGCTCTGGCAGTAGAAGCAGTGCTCGCAGTCCTCAACATACTTGAAGACCGGCTTCTTCGCCTCGGCATCCCAGCGGATGACGTCTACGAAGCAAGCCTTGTAGCACAGCTGGCAACCGACGCACTTCTCGGGATCGAACTCGATTTTGTGATTAGTGAAAATCATATATAATCACACCTCCATATAAATCTTTCGCAATTTTATCATATTCGACGTGAATTAGCTAATATACTTATGGTAAAAATAATATAACCCGACGGTTAAGAAAACGACACAAAAGGCGGAAAAATGCAAGCGCAGACGGGTTTAACCGCCTGCGCTTTTGTTCATTTTGTGCCAAAAAGCCGAACGGCAATGGAATGCGTTCCTTACTTCGCGGGCTGGAAGGGCCACTTCTCGATCGGCACATCCTCGGTGGAGAGGGTCATCTTGCCGTCCTCTTCTTTGAGGATGATCCATTTGAGCCAGTTTTCGTTGTCCATCTCCGGATAGTCCTCGCGCAGGAACCAACCGCGGGATTCCTTACGCTCCTGAGACGCGCAGTAATGCATCTCGGCGGAGAGCACCATGTACTCGGCCTCGCGGCAGCACAGCACGCCGTGCATGTCAACGGCCTTCATCTTCGGCACCAGAGCTCTGGCCTCCTCGACGAGGGCAACGGCCTCCTTCATGCGGCCGGCTTCCATGTAAACAGAGTAGTCGGACGGCGCCATGGCCTTCTGGACGAGGTAGATGACGTCTTTCTCGGAAACGCCCTCTTCGCGGAAGAGGGGAGCATAGAGCGCCTCGAAGCACTTGTCAAGCTCACAGGGGCAGATCGCGGGCACGTCTTCAACCGTGCGCTCGGCGATGTCGTCCGCGCCGAGGATGCCGGCAAACACGGCGTTGAGGATGCCGCTGCCGCGGTTTCTGGCCGGAGGCGCGGGCACGGCGCCGCAGACGCCGGAGCCGCAGTAACTGGTGTCGCCGATGGCGTACAGGCCCTCAACCGTGGTCTGCATGCCGTGGTCGACTTTGACGCAGGACTGCTCACCGATGAGCATCGGGACAACCTCGATGTCGGTATCGATCAGGCCGTCGATGTCGTTGAGCTCGCGGAACTTGTCGGCATAGCGCGGGGGCGCCGGAGGACGCTTGCCGCCGAGCAGGATCTTGCCGCGCGGATCGTCGCCGTATTCCAGATGGATCGGGCCGGTGCCGTTTTTCATGTTGAGATACCACTCGCGGATGGCCTTGCTGGAGATATCGGTCTCGCGCTTGTTGGTGAAGTTTTTGGTGACGTGCTCGTTCAGAGCGTTATACATGTTGTTCTCGCCGTAAACGACCTCGTGATGGCTTCTGATGCGCACGAGCTGGGAGAAGTTGCCGAACTCGGCGTTGCGCATCTCCGCGCCGACATGGTAAGCTGCGGCAATACCGTCGCCGCGGCCGCTGCTCCACATGGGGCCAACGCGGTAGTTCTGGCCGCCGGTGGCGAGCACGACCTTCTTGGCGGAAATGCTGTAGAAGGTGCCGTCGTCCAGAATGCTGAAGGCCGCAGCGCCAATGATCTTGCCGTCCTTGGCAAAGAGCTCTGCCAAAGCGGTCTTGTCCATGATGCGCACGCCCAGCTTCTCAGCCGTTCTGCGCATGCGCAGACACAGGTCGAGCTCGCAGGAGATCATCGCGGTGAAGGGACCGGTGGGACGCACGGCATAAGTTCCGTCGGCCTGCTTGGGAATTTTCACGCCCCAGGCGGAGAGACGGTCGAGCATCTCGTGGTTCATCTCGACATACTTGAGCATCAGATCCTGATCACCCAGATAGCCGCCGATCTCGTTGACGTGGAACTCCAAAAATTCCATGGGTGTGATCTTGTCAAACTGGAAGTACTGCAGAACGCCGCCGCCCTTGTTGGCCTTGCCGCCGTAGCCGGTGACCTGCTTTTCAATGAGCAGAATGTCCAGGTCGGGGCGCTTTTCCTTCAGCTCAACGGCGCAAACCAGGCCGCCGATGCTGCCGCCTGCGATCAGAACGTCGCACTTGAGTTCTTTGCGGGTGATTTCCATATCTCGTCCTCCTGTTCTGTTACGCGTAACGCTCGAAGTGCTGCAGCAGATGCTCGCTGGAATGATCCGGGATGACCTTGATCGCTTCCTTGGCGCAGACGCTCTGGCAGTAGAAGCAGTGCTCGCAGTCCTCAACATACTTGAAGACGGGCTTCTTCGCCTCGGCGTCCCAGCGGATGACGTCTACGAAGCAGGCCTTGTAGCACAGCTGGCAGCCGACACACTTCTCGGGATCGAATTCGATTCTGTGATTCGTGAAAATCATATAAAGTCCAATACCTCCATCCTGAAATATATTTACATTTTAACATATAGGGCTTGAAATATCTAATTCACTTATGGTAAATTTGTTATAACCATTTCAGCGCACATATGGTGGAAACATTATAACCATTCCAGCGCACGTATGGCGGAGGGATTATAACCATTCCAGAACACGCATGGCAAAACTATTATAACGATTTTGTATATTACTGAGAAAGTAGGAATGACAAATGACACAGTCTCAGATCAATTATTTTCTGGCCGTGGCCGGGGACGGGAGCATCACGCGCGCGGCAAGCCGCCTGTTTGTCTCGCAGCCGGCGATCAGCAAAAGCATCTCAGCAATGGAGAAAGAGCTGGGCTTCGCGCTGTTTTCCAGATGGGAAAAGAGCATCACGCTGACCTATGCGGGCAAGCTGCTGTATGAATTTTTCTCCCGCTCGAAGGATGAGTATCGGCATCTGCTCAAGGAGATCGACCAGTACAGGGACCGCACGTCGCGGCATATTCGCATCGGCTGCCCCTCCACCTGGAATCCGGAGGCTTTTTGTCCGGCGATCATGGATCACTTCCGCGCCACGCAGCCGGATCTGACCATCGGCATCGAGTGCTTCCCTCTGCCGGAGATGCTCAATATGCTCAAAAACCGGGAGCTGGACATGATTCTCTCGCTTGACCTGCGGGAGACGTTTTTGATGGGGATGTGCACGAAGCACGTCGCCACGACGGGCTGCGGCGTGCTGTATTCCAAAAAGTGCTTTCCGGACGTCAAGAGCATCGGCGACCTGCGGTATACACAGTTCCTCGGCTGGGACACAAGCGCGAAGGATCAGTTTGAGGCGCTGGCCAGCAGGATCTGCGGGGACGAGTTCACGCCGGCGTTCAAAAACTGCGCCAACTACCATACGGCGGTTTTCGAGCTCACGCGTGGCAACGGCGTGATGATCTTTGCGGATTGGGACAGCGCCGTGCATTCGGAGCTGTTCGAGTATCTTCCGCTGGACACGAATGTGTATATCAACGCAGTCTTTTCCGTGGAGAATCAGGCCGCGGCGGCCTTTGCCGATGAACTTGCGCAGATCTTTGGCTGCGATGGCCAAAAATAAGCCTGCTCGCGCAGAAAGATTCGGGGGACGAAAACGATGAACGTCTGGATTTCATACCTGATCGACTGCATGGCGGCTTTTGCGCCGGAGTGTCGCTTTGACCTCACGGAGCGTCCGGCGCGCAAAGTGTCGCATGCGGCGATCTTCCGCCCGGGCACAGAGCGCCTGCGCGCGCACACGCTTTATTTGTGTCTGGAGCAGCTGCCGGATGTGGGCATGGCGCTGCCGGAGGGGGCGTGTTTTGTCACGCGCGGGGAGAAAGATGGCGCTGCGCTGCCCAACTGCATCGTGCTGCATAAAGACGCGCGGCAGGAGGAGCTGCTCGAGCTGCTTCTCGATGCGATGGATCGCTATCGCGCGTGGATTGAAGCGCTGACCGAGCTTTCGCTGGATAAGCGCAATCCGCAGGAATATCTCAACGCCAGTGAGCACATGCTGCTCAATCCGATGCTGGTGCAGGATTCCTCCTATACGCTGATTGCCATCTCCCGCGATGCTTCGACGGAGGACTATCCCTTCTTCGACTTTGACGGGACCATGCGGCCGATGCCGGAATTCCTGCTCAATGCGCGCCGGGAGCTGATGCCCGTGCGTCGCTATGTCTATGACGACGAAGGGCGCGCCATCGTCGCGGAGCAGGACGGGAGACCGCAGATTTTCTATAACATCATCAGCGACGGGGTGCTGTGCGCCAATGTGACCTGCGCCGTCACCCGCACGGCGCTGTCGCAGGGGATATTGGATCTGATGCACGATCTGTGCCGCTTTATGCGGCATTCGCTGAACCTGAGCAAGCTGCGCACGGCACCGGGCAGCATCGCCGCCTTTGCCTTTGACCAGCTCCTGCAGTTCCGGGATCCGGAACCGCTGACCGCGCTGCTTTCCCCGAAGCCGGACTGGGCTTTCGTGACGGGAACACTGGAGATGTCCGTGCCGGATAACCGCGCCGCCGCCTATATGCTGCAACTGCAGGAGATGCTGCCGCATTCGGCGGTCTGCATGCGTGACGGGCTGCTGCGCTTCGTGATGTGCGTCAGCGAAAGGGAAACAGATGCGGTGTACTCCCAGTACCAATATCAGCGGCTGGAAACGCTTGCTGAGGCGATGAATGGCCGCTTCGGCCTGAGCTATGCCATGCCCGATCTTCTGGGCGTGGGCTTCGGACTCAAGCAGAGCCTGCGGGCGCTGGAGCTTGGACGGCTTTCCCCGGCGGATGAGCCCGCGGCGGGCAAACGCCGACTCTGGTTTTATGCCGCCGCCGCTGCGGACGATATTCTCGACAGCTTTTTCAGTGACGAGCGCATGCCCTATTATCTTGCGCCGGAGATCGCGGCGCTCCACCGCGCCGACCAGCAGTCCGGGCGCAACGATTGCCGCATTCTCTATTATTATTTGTTGATGGGTAAATCTCTGGCCGGCGCCTGCCGCGCGCTGCATATGCACAGGAGCACGATCGTCTATCGGCTGGGGAGAATGAAGGAGCTCTATCATCTGCAGATGGACGATCCGGAGCGGGAGCAGCATTATCTTCTTTGCTGCCGCGCCTGTCTGCTGCATGATTCCCCGGTTGAAGGTCTGCGCCGTGCTGTTCCGGAGTCCGTTTCCGCAGCAATTGAAACCGGCAAGACACAGAATTGATACTTGCAGTACGAAAATATACAGATGCGGGGCATGCAATTTCAAGCTGCCAGTTCGTTGAAGTTTTTGCAGGAAACAGTTAAAATGTAAGGCAAGAGGTATAGTGGCGTTTTCGGACAGTCACTGCTGCCCAATTTATAAGCGCGGAGGGAGCGATCAAAGCTCTCCCGCAACGAATGAAAGGAGCACATCAAAACATGAAAAACCGTGTATGCGAAGCGCTTGGCATCGAGTATCCCGTAATTCAGGGCGCCATGGCCTGGACCGCAATGGCCCCCCTGGTCGGTGCCGTCTCCGAGGCCGGCGGCCTTGGCGTTCTGGGCTGCGGCTTTATGCCCGGCTTCATCATCGAGGCGCAGATCGCTGAGATCCGCAAGATGACCGACAAGCCCTTCGGCGCGAACATCTTCCTGGATCCCGGTGAGCAGATTGAGATCAACTGCTCCACCCTGGAGAAGGTTCCGGTTCCGGTCGTGTACCTGGACACCCTGAGACTGCTGGAGTACGACTTCGCAGCCCGTTACTATGAGCGCATGAAGAAGACCGGCGCGAAGGTCGTTGCCAAGGTCAACTGCCTGCAGGACGGTCTGGTTGCGGCCAAGGCCGGTGCGGACGTCATCATCGCCAAGGGCGTTGAGGGCGGCGGCCACAAGGCCAGAATCAGCGGCCGTGTTCTGCTGGCCGAGCTGGTTGAGAACATCAAGGATGTGCCGATCGTTGCTTCCGGCGGTATCTACACTGCCCGTCAGTTTGCAAGCTGCGTCGTCGGCGGCGCCGAGGGCATCGAGATGGGCTCTGCCTTCCTGACTGCTGTTGAGGCCCCCATGCACGAGAACGCCAAGCAGGCCGTCCTCAAGGCGCAGGATATCGACATCGTCTCCTGCGGCGAGTGCACCGGCGAGCCCAGCTGGCAGATCCGCAACAAGCTGGCCGATGAGCTGCTCAAGATCGAGGCCGAGAATCCGCGCGATGTCGCTGCCAAGCTGCTGATGGAAGCCTCCCGTGGCTCCCTGGCCGCCGCTTCCCGCGACGGCGATCTGGATGTCGGCGCTGTCATGACCGGTCAGGTCTGCGGCCTGATCACCGAGATCAAGACGGTCCGCAACCTGGTCGTGGATCTCTGCCACGAGACCGAGGAGCTCCTGCGCAAGAGCTACACCCTGGGCCTGTAAGATAAGCGTTGATCTAAATCTTATTTAAGGAGGGACACTTGTGGATCAGATGAATTTTAAGCCTACTCCGCCCCCCGAGCTGACGGAAAAGCAGAAGCAGAGCCCGCTGATGAAGTATTACAACATGGACATTGAGCCCGTCCCGGCCGATCTGGTCGAGCAGGTTATGAAGATGACCTACAGCGACAATCTGCCCGGCACGCCTGTTGAGGAACTCAACAAGATGTTCGACGAGGGCTACACGGACAGCGAGTTCGGCTTCTACACTCTGCCGGACGGCGGCACCATGTTCGCCAACCTCACGCCCTTCCCCGGCGTTACGCCCGAGATGTTCGACTGGTGGTTTGCCTGGCATGGTCTGGACTCCCTTCGTTACACGATCTGGAACAAGGACGAGCATTACTATTGCCAGACGCAGAACGTCGAGCAGGCGCTGGACACTTCTCTGAGCCTGCGTGAGCGTTTCTGGGACACCCAGCACGAGATCAAGGAATCCATCGTGCCCGGCGGCCCGGCCATCCCTGTGAGACTGCACTTTGTCAATCCCACCGAGCTCGGCTTTGACGGCGAGAAGCTCAAGGATTACAACGGCACCATCATCTGCACACCGGGACCACCTTCTCTGATGATTCACTTCTTCCGCGGCACGCCCGAGGGCGGTGAGCTCAGAACGAGATTCTATTCCGGCTACCGTGCGGCTAACGGTGTTGTGGAGCGTCTGCCCGCGGATCCGAACCGTCCGTCCATGGGCGGCGATATGGGAAGCAGAATGATGCTCCTGCACAACATCAAGGAGTATCGTCACCTGGCGAAGATTCTCCCGAGCCTCTATGCCGAGTACAAGGACAACTTCACTGTCGATCTCGACTGAGTGCATTGCCTAAAACAGCATAGATAAAAGCAAAACCGATGCCCGCAGGCCATATGGCCTGCGGGCATTTTTTTGTTCGCGGGCATTGGCTTCCGTTAAAAAACCGTTTTTTTCATGACGGCGGGAACGAAATTTGCAGGGCTTTTTCCGCAGCTTGCTGCGGTGTTTCTGCGTCCGTATTTTTGTCGCCTTTTCTTGACAGGGAGAGGAGAGTCGGATATACTGATTCTATATATTAAGTCTGCTAAAAAAATGGGAGGGTCCCGAATTATGGCGGAAGAAATCTACGGCAATATTTATGACATTCAGAAGTTTTCTGTGCACGACGGGCCGGGTATCCGGACGGACGTGTTCACAAAGGGCTGCCCGCTGCGCTGCCTCTGGTGCCACAGCCCCGAGTCGCAGGAATTCGGGCCTGATCTGGCCTGGATGGAGCTGCGCTGCATCGGCGCCGGCTACGGTGGGATGTGTGTGAAGGCTTGCGATCAGGGCGCAATCAGTTTGCGTGAGCCGGTGCCGACGATTGACGGCACTTCGACCATCATTCTGCCCGAGGTGGACCGCTCCAAATGCACGAACTGCCTCAAATGCGCCGAGGCATGCCCGTCGAAGGCGCTGTATAACACCCTGCGCCGCATCTCGGTGGAGGAGTGCATGGAAGCCATCCGCATGGACAAAAAGTATTATGAAAAGTCCGGCGGCGGTGTGACGATTTCCGGCGGCGAGCCGATGAGTCAGTTCGAGTTTACGCTTGCGCTGGCCAAGCAGTGCAAGGCCGAGGGCATCCATGTCGCGCTGGATACAACGGGCTTTGCCCCCTGGGAGCATTATAAGGAAATTCTGCCTTATGTGGACCTGTTCCTTTACGACCTCAAGCACATGGACTCCGCGCGGAGCAAGGTGCTTGTCGGTGTGCCGAATGAGCTGATTCTGGACAACGCGCGCAAGCTCGCTGCCGCGGGCGCACGCTTCCAGTTCCGTTTCCCGATCATCCCCAAGCTCAATGACAGCGAGGAGAACATCAAAGCAACCGCTGCCTTCTGCAAGGAGCTGGTGGACGCCATTGACGTTGTGCAGCTTCTGCCGTATCACAAGATGGGACAGACGAAGTATGACCGCCTGGGTCTGAAATACCGCCTCCCCAATGTGGAGGCGCCTCCTGCCGAGTTCATGCAGGAACAGCTGGAGTATTTCAAGAGCCTTGGCCTGCCCGCGCAGATCAGCTGAGTGATTTCCCGGCCGCGAGGGACAATGAACGGAATCAAAAAAAGAAAAATATAATAATATGTGGATAAGAAAGGGTGTAGAAAATGTATCAGTTCAGACCGATTTCTCCGCGAATTCAGGAGATGCGCAGCCGCATCCGCAACCGCCGTGTCCAGCTTGACTCGGAGCGCGCCAGAATCATCACGGAAGAGTTTAAGAAGCATGTCACGCTCGTGCCCACCATCCGCCGTCCCACGATCACCAAGGCGGTCGCCGAGCAGATGACCATGCGCGTGGAGGATTTTGACGTTCTGGCCGGCAATCTGGGCCGCTTTTTCTCCAGCTCCTGTCCGAACCCCGCGATGCGCGGTGACAACCTGTGGATCATCCAGGCGATCGAAAAGGGCGAGTGGTATATGGGCGAGGACGGCCTGTGGCACAACCCCGACACGGACGACTACCGGATTATGGCAGCGCCCGAAGATGTGGAGTATATGCAGAGCATCGCCGAGTTCTGGAAGGATAAGAGCTTCAACACCTGCGGTGACGGTTGGGCTCCCGAGGGTTTGGATGAGCTGTGCCGCATGGGCGCAACCAAACACAACGTGTTCCTCAAGCATCTTGTCGGCTGCCGTCCGGGACATCTGATCCCCGGCCATGAGAAGATCATCAACGTCGGCTACGGTGCCATCCGCAAGCAGGCGCAGGATTGGCTTGATGAGCACCGCGGCAACATCATGGGTGACGACGTCAAGAAGTACCTGTTCTATTCCTCCGCGGTCATCGCCTGCGATGCGTGCAGCACCTATGTCCGCCGCACGGGCGACGCCTGCTTTGACAAGGCCAAGACGGAGAAGGATCCCAAGCGCAAGGCCGAGCTGGAAAAGATGGGCGAGAGCCTGCACTGGATTTCCGAAAATCCCGCGCGCAACTTCTTCGAGGCGGTCGAAGCCGCGCTGCTTTACCAGTTCTGCATCCTGATCGATGGCGGCGGCGCCATCTCCATGGGACGCTTTGACCAGTATACTTATAAATATTTCAAGCAGGACATCGAGAGCGGCGCGCTCACGATGGACGAGGCGCAGGAGATCGTGGACGCGTTCTTCCTCAAGCTCAACAACACCTGGGCCGGCGCTTCGCAGTACATGGTGCACATGATCGGCGCAAACACCTATGAGCACACCACCATCGGCGGCGTTGACAAGCAGGGCAACGACGCGACCAATGAGCTGAGCTTCATGGTGCTGGAGTCCATCGCGCGTCTGAAGCTGCATGACCCCACCATCTCGCTGCGTATCAACAAGAACACGCCCAAGGAGATCTGGGAGCTCGCCATCGAGACCACCAAGATCGTCGGCGGTCTGCCGCTGTTCCAGAACGACGAGGTGATCGTGCCCGCGCTGATGCAGGAGGTTGGCTTCTCGCTGGAGGACGCGCGCGACTATGCGATCATGGGCTGTCAGGAAATTGTCGGACCGGGCACGGACTATTCCGCTGCAAACGGCTGCACACCGCCATATTCCAGCCTGAACTACGGCTCCGTGTTCATGATGGCCATTAACGACGGCAAGAACCCCTTTAACGGCGAACAGTGCTCGCTGCATACCGGCTTCCTGTACGATATGCAGAGCATCGAGGAAGTCCGCGAGGCGATGCGGAAAATGGTGTATTACTTCATCAAGCTGCAGGTCAGCGTGGATAACTACACCGAGTATCTGCACATGTATCACGGCACGGAGAACATCCTGTCCCTGAGCATGGCGGGCTGCATGGAGCAGGGCATGGATGCCACCTGGGGCGGCTGCCGCTACAACTCCTATGGCGGCACGGCCACGGGTCTTGCCACGATTGCCGACTGCATGACGACCATCAAGTACATGTGCTTCGACAAGAAGCTCTGCACCACGCGCGAACTGTATGACGCCGTCATGGCCAACTGGCAGGGCTACGAGCCGCTGCGCCAGCGCATCCTGGCCGAGGTTCCGCACTACGGCAACGGCAACCCCTATGCCGATATGGAGATGCAGTGGATTCTGGACGTGTATTACAACGCCTGCCAGGAGTGCTACTCCATGCGTTCCAAGGTTTACAAGTGCGGTCTGTACGGTGCTTCCGACCATGTCACGCAGGGCTACACGACCTGGGCAACGCCGGACGGCCGTTTCACGGGCGATCCCATCGCGGATGCCAGCTCCCCGGCACAGGGACGCGACCTCAATGGCCCCACCGGCGTGTTCACCTCCAGCGTCTCCTGGGATCACAAGCGCTTTATTGACGGTCTTGCCGTCAATCTGAAGATCCATCCCAATGCCATCGCGGGCGCGGAGGGCATCGAAAAGCTGCGCGACATGACGATGACCTACTTCGAGGAAGGCGGCATGGAGTGCCAGTATAACGTTGTTTCTGCGGATGTGCTGCGCGCGGCGCAGAAGGAGCCGGAGGAGTATAAGGATCTGATCGTGCGTATCGCGGGCTATTCCGCTTACTTCGTCGAGCTGAGCACCGACTGCCAGAACGACCTGATCCGCCGTCACGACCACTCGCTCTAAGAGAAATAAGAAAAAACGTAATACGGAAATCATAAAAAGAGGATTCGGTATGCTTTTGCATACCGAATCCTCTTTTTCGCCGCAACGGCTTGCTTTTGTGTTCGCAGCATAAAAACGCTCCCTCCGCGAGACCGGAAAACCGGTTTTGCACATGGAGGGAGCAGTTTTTGTCTGTATGTACCGGCGCAGCTGGGAGATGCGGCGCCGTCGGCGATCAGTTGCCGATCGTGTCGGGGCAGTGTGCAGCACCGGCCTCCAGAAGCGGCAGATACCAGTTGTAGTAAGACTTGGGGAGCGTGTAGGCGACGTTATCCCAACGCATGCCCCATGGACGCAGCACGAAGTAATAGTCAAAACTGCCGCTTTCGTCCTCGTAATGGCCGCCGAAAATCAGCGTTGCATCGTCCACGGCGTTGCCGCGCGTGATCTGAATTTCAGAATATCCAAGCTCCTTGAACATGAACCGGCCGGAGACGGAATATGCGCTGTCATAATTTTCGGTGAAATTCAGGTTGATGATCCCAACACCGTCGATATCCATGCCCCAGTCCTCATCCCAGATGGACAGGATGCAGCTTCCGTCCTCGGCCAGTTCAAAGGAGGCGCCGCAGTCGGCAAAATCGTTCCAGTATCCGCTGGCGTAATCACCTGTGCCCTCCGAAAGCTGCCACCAGCCATACCAGTCGCGCGTCCACCAGGCAAGACCGGTGGGCTGCGGCGTGGTGGGCTGCGGCGTGGTGTTCTCCGTTTCGCCCGTGACGGGGATGAGCAGGCCGATCTCGTCCGGGCAGAATTTTGCGCCGGCCTCCAGAAGCGGCAGATACCAGTTGTGATAGTAGCTGGGCAGGTTGGCAGCCTCCACATCATCCCAGCGCTCGCCCCAGGGGCGGAGCATGAACCGGAAATCAAAGCTGCCGGCTGTATCCACATAATGGCCGCTGAAAACCAACGTGGAACCGCCGCTTTCCGCGTCGCGCGTGATCACAATGTCCGCATAACCCAGCTCGCGGAAGACGAACCAGCCGCCGGTGGAGTATGCGCTGCTGCCGTCCTCGGAGAAGCCGACCTCGATGGCGGCGACGCCGTCATAGCGGTCATACCAGTCCTTGTCCCATATGTACAGGGTGCAGATTCCGTCCTCGCCGACTTCAAAGGAAGCGCCGCAGTCGGCCGAATCGGACCATTGGGTGTAATCACCGGTCATGTTTGCGAGCTGCCACCAGCCGTACCAGTCGCGTGTCCACCACGAAAGGTCGGCGTTTTCTGCAGGCGGGATTCCGGCGGTAGGCTTTGGCTCTGCCGCGGGTTTGTCCGCGCTGTCGGGCGAATTGCCGTCCGTGAAGCTGTCCGGAACGTTTACGCCGTCGAGCGCATAGACGCGATAGCTGTCTTCCCAATCGGCGAATACCATGAAGCCGTCATACATCTTGCCCGTGTAGGTGCCGAGGAGGATGCCCTCGTGGATGGTGACGGTGTTGCCGCGCACGCTCCATTGGAGGTCCCAGGTCTCCCGGTCGGAAATATCCAGCCCCTTGCCGTTTTCATAGAGCTCCAGACGCACATCGTCATCGCCGAAGAAGCTGTAGTCATCGCCCGACTCATAGACCAACGTGTAGGTGCCGGCATAGTCCGGATTGCTCTCCCAGATGCCGCAGGCCGAGGCCAGCAGAAGCAGAGCAAGCGCCAGGATGATCGCGATCGTTCTTTTCATCGTTTTCTCCCTTTTCTGTATGCTGTCTGTTTCCATTATAACATACATGTTTGTATCGTTTCTGTTTCCATCCGATTCGTGGATAGGAAAAGCAGCGGATTTCGGCATGAAAATCCGGATGAAGTTTCCGGCGGGCGCGCAGAGGAAGGCAGCGCAGCCGCGCAAGCGGAGTTTTGCCTATGCTTCACTCAGAAGCAGCTGCGCCGCGCCGTAAATGCCGGCGTCGTTGCCCAGCTCCGCCAGCGCAAAGGCCGTGCTCTCCGCCGGGGGGAAGGCACAGGCGAGAAAGTGCTTTTCCACGCCGCGCAGGAGAATCTCCCCAGCGGCGGCAACGCCACCGCCGATTACGATGATCTCGGGGTCACAGACGCAGGATACTGCCGCGAGCGCCTTGCCGAGAGCATAGCACATTTCGTCCACAAGACGCAGCGCCGCAGCGTCTCCGGCTTTGGCGCAGGCAAAAATATCCTCGCAACGGAGCGTTTCGTAATCGCGCAGCGCGCTTGCTTCGCTGCTGCTGCGCAAAAATTCCTTTGCCTGACGCACAAGGCCGCTGGCCGAGGCGTACTGCTCAAGGCAGCCGTATTTCCCGCAGCCGCAACGAAGCGTTTCCCCGTCTCTAACCTTGAGATGGCCGATCTCGCCGCCGCAGCCGTGCGTGCCCGAAAGCAGCTTTCCGCTGAGAATGACGCCGCCGCCGACGCCCGTGCCGAGCGTGACGAAAACGACGTTTTGCTTCCCGTGTCCGCCGCCGGCGGCCATTTCCCCAAGAGCGGCCGCGTTGGCGTCGTTTAGAATCTTCACCGGGAAGCCGCACAGCGCTTCGAGCGCCTCCGCTGCGTCAAAGCCGCCCCACTGGGCAAGGTTGACGCAGGGCTCCACATAGCTCCCGCGCAGCACAGCGCCGGGCACGCCGACGCCGACGCCCAAAACCGCCGAGGCGGGGATGTTTTTCTCCTCAAGCTTTCCGAGCAGCGCGAGAGAAATGTCGGACAGCAGATGCTCCCCGTGGTTTTCCGTCCGCGTGGGGAGGCTCCATTTTTCCAGAAGCGTTCCGTCCGTGCGAAACAGGCCGAATTTGATTGTGGTACCGCCGAGGTCCACGCCGAAAACATAGGATTTCATAGCACGGTGCCTCCTTCCCGTAAAGCGGCGCGGCCTGCAGCCCTGTTCCCGCGGAGGAAACATGGCGGCAAGCCCCTGCCTGTATGATTTCAAAATGCAAAGACCAGCGCGCCGTCCTCGTCCCAGTTTTCAACCGGGCCGGGGAGCGGGGAGGCGCCTCTCGCCTTGCCCGGGCAGTCCGTCTCAAAGAAGATGGGCGTGCCGTCCGGCATCTCATAGCGCTGCTCCGGCTCGAAGGCCTCGCCCAGCGTTGCCGTGCTCACGGGCACGGCGTGGCCGCGCACAAGCTGTTTGCCCAGCCCGGTTTCCAGATACCAGCCGTCTTCCCGCTGCGTGAGATTGAGCGTGACCTCTCCGTCCACGAGCTGCGCGTGAGTCTCTTTGCACCAGGGCTTCGCGCCGCCGAAATAGACGTTACCCTCCGCGTGCACGGGCAGAGGCATGTAGTAGCGGTCCGAGCGCGGCGAACCCATGCCGCAGTAGCCCTCAAACTCCGCCTCCCATTCTTCCTGCGTGGGGCAGAAATCGAAAACGTGGAGTCCGGCAACGACGTTGCACTCATCCCAGGGATCGTCCCGGCGCTGCTCCATCACCTCGTACAGATAGTCCGGAACGCGCTGCTGGACGAAAATGTTGTTCACAAAGTGCATATCGCCATTAAGAACAGTCATAAAGCCGGCCACGTCCGTGCTGTGGGGCACGTGATAGGGCGTAAAGCGATGGGAGGGCAGGCTCTTGGAGCCGTTTTCCACGCCCCGGCCCACGGAGGTGATGGAGCCCGCAATCAGGTTGTGGACAAAAGCGCAGCCCTGCGTTGCCAGACGCAGCGAGCGCGTGGACAGCAGCAGGTTGTTGTCAATCAGCGTCGGGCCGTGGGAGATCTCCACGAAAAGATCCTCCCCGTAGCCGTCCAGCGCGGCGGGATTCATCAGATGCGGGAAGGGGAGCGCGTTGTCGTGGAAAAGGTTTCCAGTCACGCGCGTGCCCTGCGCCTGCCAGTCCAGCCAAAGGCCGCGGGTGCAGTGGTGGATGTGATTGCGGCGGTAAATCACGTCGATGGCAGCGTGCATCTTGATGCCGCCGATCTCCGCGCCCGCCAGATTCTGCTTGTTGTTGATGTGGTGAATGTGGTTGTCCTCAATGACGGAAAAAGCCCCGCCGAGATGCCCCACGATGCCGGTCTGTCCGCAGTCGTGGATGTTGCAGCGGCGCACAATGTGGGAGCCGACGCGCTCCTTGCGCCAGCCCTCCCGCCAGGCCTGCAGGATGCAGTCCCGCTCTGTCTGCGTGCCGTCCTTGTATTTGCGCAGAAGCCATTTGTTGTCGTTTTCCGGCTGCAGATATTTGCCCAGTGAGATGCCGCTGCATTTGCTCTCGAAAATCTCGCAGTCCTCAATAATCCAGCCCTTCGACCAGTGCGGCCCGACCATGCCCTCCTGATAGGCCGTGGGCGGTGCCCACTGGGTTGCCGCCTGGCAGACGGTGAAGCCGGAGAGCGTGATGTAGCTCACACCCTCGGCAGAGGGATAAAAGCCGTGCTTGCGCACGCTGATTTCCACGTTTTCCTGCCGGGGATCTCTGTCCCGGAAGTTGGCCCAGATGCAGGTCTCGTCCCCATCGGGGGACTGCTCGGCATACCAGACGTAAAGCGAAAAATCCGGATCCCAGGAGGCGTCGGAGCGCTTCGGCGCGTACACCTCATCCTTTGTGCGCACTTCGTACATGGATTTTCCGTTCAGATAAACATCACCCAGATGGGCGGTGTAAGCGGCCATGAACCAGTCTCCGCGCACCTTCGTTGTGAAGGGGTTCCGGTCGGGGAAAAGGCTGTTGGGCACGCGGGCAAACCAGACGCCGTTGCCGGCATCCTCCCAGTCGCGCAGCGGTTCCGCGCCGCTGATGACGGCGGCGAGCGGCTCGGCAGAGCGGTAAACGATCCGGCTGCCGGCTGTGCCGCTGTGTTTCGGATCGACCCATTCCCGGTAGATGCCCGGCGCGACGAGCACCTCGTCTCCCGGCAGCGCCAGCTCCGCTGCCTGCTGAATCTTCCGAAAAGGTTTTAAGCTGCTGCCGTCTCCACCCGGGACAGCGGAAGCGTTCACATGGTAAAGCATGAGGATACCTCCTGTTGTTTTGCCCGTTTTGCAGGTCGCCCGGTTTTTCCGCGGGCGTCAATATCTTTGTAATAATAGTAACAGATCTATGCGGGCAAATCAATCTCCGCCTGGCAAAAACTGCACCGAAGTTTGGAAAAACGGAAAACCGCGAATGCCTGCAAGGTCTTGTGCGTCGGGGATTTTCGTGCGCGGCAGAGGCGCGGCGCGGGAAAGCGCGGAATTATTGCCGCAAAACCGATGGATTCATCGCGCGGCTGTTGGTGCAGACGGCTTGCGGCGGCAAAAGAAACGTGGTAGACTGTTTTTAAGAGCATAGTTTGTAAACATGATTTGCGGAGGTGCGTGCCGTGCAAAATGAAAGCCTGAAAACCTCACGAAATTACGGCGTGGACGCCCTGCGGGTCGTGTCCATGCTGATGATCGTAGTGGCGCATATATTCACGCAGGGCGGCGTGCTGGCCTCGGCGGAAACGGCGGGGGCAAACCGGTATATTGCGTGGGTCATGCGCATTTTCGTGATCGTGGATGTGAACTGCTTTGCCCTTGTCACGGGCTACGTTTCTGTAGATTCGCGCTTTCGCGCATCGCGGCCCATCGCCTTGTGGCTGCAGATGTTTGCCTATTCCGTGGGCATTTCCGCGCTGTTTCGCATTTTCGGAATCAGCGCCTTTGAGCCGCTGAAAACCGCGTTTCCGGTTCTCTCGGGGCGCTGGTGGTATATGACCGCCTATTTCGGAATCGTGTTTTTCCTGCCCTTCATGGGCGTCCTCTATGACCATATAAGCCGCAGACAGGCATCGCTTCTGGTGCTGGCGCTTATGTGCCTGTTTTCTCTGCTGCCCTCGGTTTACGGAGAGGACGTTTTCCGCCTGCAGAGCGGTTATCACATGGCGTGGCTGGGGATTCTGGCGATGGTGGGCGGCTACATCAAGCGCTATGCGCCGCTTAAAAATCTCCGTCGGGGCTGGCTGCTGCTCATCTATGCCCTGAGCATGCTCTGCATCTGCGCGTGGAAATTTTTTGCAGCGGGGAAGACGGACCGCTTCGTGAGCTTTACGTCTGTGTTCACTTTTGTGGGCGCTGTGTCGCTGCTGCTGTTTTTCTCCCGCGTAAGCGTAGCGCCCGCCGTGAAAAAGCTGCTGAAGCTTCTTGGCCCCGTGACCCTCGGCGTGTATCTGATCCATGTGCATCCCAGCGTGTGGAACTTTGTGCTTGGCGGACTTTTTGCGCCCCTTGGCAGCGCCAATCCGCTTGTGATGGTTTTGGGCGTGATCGGCGCAGCACTTGGAATTTTTGTGGTCTGCGCCGCCGTGGACTGGCTGCGGGGACAGGTTTTCCGTCTGCTGCGCATCAACAAGCTGGCGGACGTCCTTGGGGACAGGCTTACCGCGCTGGCGGAAAAAGTTTTCAAATAAGGCGATAAGAAACAAGTGGTCACCCCGCGGGGATTGGCCGCTTGTTTTTGCGTTTTACGGCGGATTTCTGCGCTGCGGCGCACGCTGTTTTCTGTTGACCTGCCGTGGCGCGGCGGGTATAATGGCGGTAACAAGGAAAAAATTGTAAGGCGAAAGATTTGGCCGGAACAGCCTGAAGGAGGAAACGTTATGGACGTGGAGAAAACCATTGCGAATTTGCAGCATCGGCGCTTTCAGGTGCGCCGTTTTGCCACCGGAGCGGAGGCCGCGGCATATCTCGCCGAAGCCGTCCGCGGCAAGACGGTGGGCATTGGCGGCTGCAAGACCGTGGATCAGATCGGCCTTTGGGATATGCTGGAGGACGGTAAGGCTTTTTGGCACTGGAAGCAGGGCGCGGGGGAGGAAATCTATGCCGCGGCAGCCTCGGCCGATGTGTATATCACGGGCGCAAACGCCATCAGTGAGGACGGCGAGATTCTGAACATTGACGGACGGGGAAACCGTCTGGCCTCGCAGCTTTATGGGCATGAAAAGGTCTATGTGGTCAGCAGCGTGAAAAAGATCTGTCCGGATTTTGACAGCGCGCTGTACCGCGCGCGCAACACCGCCGCAACGGAGAATTGCAGGCGCTTTCCGGCGCAAACGCCGTGTAAACAGGACGGCAAATGCCACGACTGCCGCAGCCCGCAGCGCATCTGTAACGCCTTGGTGGTGCTGTGGGCGCCCATGATGGGCATGGAGACGGAGATCGTTCTGATCGACGAGCCCCTTGGAATGTGAAAAAAGCAATTTTATAAATAAAAAACGGAGGTAGCGCAAAGATGTTCTTTACAAGATTTGACCCCATGACCGATCAGGAAGTGTTTGAAAAGCTGGATGCGCAGCGCAAGCCTGCTGATGCCTGCTGCAAATGTCTTGCCGGCAAGTCTTTCAGCGCAAAGCTGGAGGGCGAATTTGCTCCCGCGCAGCTGGATTATGAATTCCTGGACGCGGAAAACCTCAGCTTCACCGAAAACGGTGTGCGCTATGAAGCGCCCTATGCCGCGGCCACGCTGGGGCAGGTGACGCTGTTTAGCCATCTTGTGCCCGGCACGACCCGCGGCTGGCACGGCATTCTGGACTGGGAGACGAAGGCCATCACCATGTTCGAGACCTGGTTTGGCGTTACCGTTCCCGTGGGCGGCGACCTTATGGGGAAGCGCGAGCCCGATCATTACCGTGATGTGCCGCGCGAGATTCAGCGCCACTATCACTTCGGCTGGGCCGACTTCGGAAATGAGAAGCCGGAGAAACTGCACACCACCACCAACCGTCTCGAGGGCCGCGGCCTGCATTGGAACTTCTCCACGGGTTATGAGCTTTTGACCTTCTTCCCCAGCGTCATCTGCTCCACGCTGGTGGAACTGGGCCCCAAAATGGGCGGCATCACCGTGACCAATCCCTCGGACTTCCTGAAGATCAACGACCGCTATTTCATCTACACCCGCAGTGAGGTGGAGTTCTCCGGCAAGTTCTGGATCGAGGTCGTGGATTTTGCCAAGCTCAATGCCATCGGCATGGCGTTCGGCTTTGAAAAGGATAACAGCTTCACCTACGCTTTCCACACCGCAACGCTGGAGATCACCGGCGACATCGCGCATATGGAAAACATCTTCTCCGAGGGCGACAAGGAGCCGCCGATGGCCAGACTGGTCGGCCGTCATGGCGGGCGCTATGCCTACCGTCCGCTGGACTACGATGTGCCCATGCCGCATGATGAGGCGCTGGCGTGTGCCCGCAAGGCGCAGAGCATCTATGAAAGCGACAGCGGCATCATGGCCAGCCGCAACAACCTGCCCTTCTCCGAATTCCTCGCGGGCAAGCAGTTCAAAATCAAGCTCGACTGTGAGACCTATGCCGCCGCGCCCTGGAACGGCGATCAGAGCATCGTCTATGAATACGACGTGCTCACGGCTGAAAAGCTCCGCTGGCGCGTAAGCGGCGGGGAATGGCAGGAGGAGGAATACCGCTGCTTCGAGCCCGCGCCGGACATCTATTTCTTCGCGCATATGTGCACGGGTGACCCCGACTTTGCAAACCTGACGCATGCCTGCGATTTCTCCAACGGCCTGACCACGACCATCCGCGCGCAGATCGGCAACTGGCACAGCGAGTGGGAAGCCGGCTCCAAGGTCAACTTCGGCACGCTGGAGTACGGCGACATCGTGCCGCCCTTTGCCCGGCGTCACCACTTCACCACCGACCTGGTGGGCAAGGCCTACGCCTGGTGCTACGGCTCGCACATGAGCTCCATCCATGTTTACTCCTCGCCCGAGAGCTACAGCTGGACGATCTTCCAGGACAACAACTCCGGCGGCGCCACATGGTCGAGCCCCTGCTACTATATCAAGCTGCGTGAGGACGCCTATCTCCTCCAGTGGGTTGAGGAGAACTGCAACGGCATCCAGACCGTCGTGGTGCTCAACCCGCGGCTGCTCCACGATGCCGGCTTCTCCTACGGCGTGAATCACGGCGGCCTGATCCACCATGTGACCGGCGCCGTGGCCCGCGATCTGGGAACCTTTGACATCAAGGGCTATTTTTGAAAAACACGCTTTGCGGCGATTTCGGATTTGACGAATAAGTCTTAATCCCGCAACAGGACGAAAACAAAGAACGGGCGCACGTTTTCGTGCGCCCGTTCTGCTGCTTCTTCCGGAGCTGCGCCACGCGCCCTCTCGGAGCAAGGGGAGGGCACAAGGGAGCGGCGCACTTAGCAAGTGTGAAAGCCTCGGCTTTCGCCCGAAAAACGCGCCATAGGCTTTTTCGCTTTGAAATCGCCGGAGATGTAAGATTTTTTGCTGCCGAAAAAAGATTTTTTTGGACTTTTTTCGCACCCATATTCACAAAACGGCGGGAGTATGATATACTACATTGGATTTGTGTTTCAGCTCAGGCGCTGTGCGGAGAAAAAGCGCTTGCTGAAGCTTTTTGGAATGTTATATGTGCGCGATTTTGCGCGGCTATTATGTAAGAAAAAGAGAGGAACACGGAAATGAAAGGTCGTCATCAGGCTCCCGCCACCGGGCGCATCAAAACCGGTGTGGGACGCTTCCTTGCTGTGCTGTGCAGCGTGGTGCTGTTTTTGGTGATCGGGCTCTACTGCGTGATGCTTGTGCTGACGCACGGACCCTCGGAGAATGCCACGCGCATCTTCGTGCTCTCGGCCAACGAGACCAGCGCGATGAAGTTTTTGCCTTCTCTTTGCATGTCAAAGACAGAGATCGAGGAGATTTTGTCCGGCGTCGGACAGACGGAGATTGAAGCCCCTCCGGTGGATCCCGCGCTGACAGAGCTGGGCTATGCCCCCGGTGTGGAGCCGCCGAAAGTTCAGCCGGAGACGGAGAAACCGCCCGAGACGCAGCCGGAGCTTGAGGTGCTGGACATCAAGGGCGCAACCTATAAGGGCAAGCTCATGATCGTGAAGGATCCCTCCCGCGTGATTGTGGGAACGCTGGATCATTACGGCACGGGCTACGGTTTGTATCTGACGGAGTTTATCGAGAAATATAACGCGGTCGGCGGCACGAATGCCGGCGGCTTTGAGGACATCAACGGCAACGGCACCGGCGCAATTCCGGACGGTCTGGTCATTAAGGACGGAAAGCTGGCCTGGGGTCAGCCGGGCCTGTTCTATAATGACGTGATCGGCTTTGATGCCGAGCATAAGCTCCACGTCGGCAATATGACCGGACAGGCGGCGCTGGATTTGGGCATCGTTTCCGCGGTGAGCTTTGCGCCGGGACCGGTGCTGATCAAGGACGGCGTGGTGCAGACCAATTTGGGAGGCGGTATGAATCCCCGCACCTGCATCGGCCAGCGTCCGGACGGAACTGTCCTTTTGGCGGTGATCGAGGGGCGGCATCCCAGTTCCTTTGGCGCGACGTATGACGATCTTGCCAAGCTGATGAGTGATTACGGCGCGGTGAACGCCGCGAACCTGGACGGCGGATCTTCCTCCACCATGTTCTATGAGGGCGAGCAGATTACCAGAGGCTCTAACATTGTCGGTTCGCGTCAGATGGCCACGGCCATTCTGATTCTGCCGGAAAAGGAAGGGGGCGCATCCTGATGGCGGAGCGCGCTGCAAGCATGGATATGAAGAAAAATCGTTGGCGCAGGGGCTTTTGCATTTACTTGGGCGTGCTTGCCCTTGTGTTGGTGGCAACGCTGGTTGTGCTCTGGGTCGCGCTGTCGCGCGGACAGGCGCGTGTGGATGCGGATAATGCGCTTTCCGCGGAACAGGCACGGCAGGAGGAGCTTGCCGCTGAGCAGGCGCTGCAGGATCGCCGCGATCTGGAGGATAGCTTCCTGCGCTTTGCGCGGGAGGCGGATGCAGAGCAATGGGCGCAGTACTATCCCGAGACCTCCCGTTATGAGAGCTGGGATACGGTGAAGGGTTCGCTGGCTGCGCTGCTCTCCGGCGAGCCGACCTGCTATAAGGCGGAGGATTGGTCGCTGGAAAATCCGCATTATCTGATTTATCGGGAAGAAGCGCCCTTTGCCGAAGTGACCATGGTCAAACAGGACAACAGCTGGCAGGTCGGTCAGGCTGAGCTGCTGCTGCAGGGTGACAAGAGCGGAAGCATCCGCGTTCCGGAGAGCTGCATCGTCTATTGTGGTGATGTGGAACTTGGAGCGGAGAACATCACGGAGCAGGATTTTGCGCTTCGCGAGATGGATTTCCCCGAAGAACTGACGACCGGCATCGTGCGCGGAAAAACCTGTGTCGTGAACGGTCTGTTTGCCGAAGCGGCGTTTCGTGTGGAGGCGCCGGAGGGCTTGCGTGCTGTGAGCATTGAGGAGGACACATGGGCGCTTGCGCTGCAGGAGACAGAGGCGGAGACTTATCAGAAGAAGGCCGAGGCGTTGGTGAAGAGCCTTGTGTACTATTACATGTGGGGCAATCAGAACACATATAACAACATGATTGCTGCCGCGAGCAAAACCGTAAAGGGAAGCCCGGCATACGAAGTGATCAGCAGCACCTATGACGGCGTCACCTGGACGAACTGCTTTTCCGGCAACTACAGCTGCGAAGCCAAAGCCGGTGATGTGCTGGTGTGGGCGGATAACTGCTACAGTGTGGATGTGGCCTGCAAGGCTACCGGATTTAACGGACAGAACGAGAAAACCATGGATGGTGCATACCGCATCATCTTCACGGACAGCGGCAATGGCTTTGGCATCACGGGACTCGAGACGCTCTGAGCCGATTTGCAGAAAGAAAGAAAACAATGAATCTGGAACATGTGACAATTGTTCTGCCCTCCCTGAACCCGGATGAAAAGCTGATGCTGGTGATCCGCGGACTGCTGGAGGAGGGTTTTTCGGACATCGTGCTGATTAACGACGGCAGCAGCCCCGAGCATATGCAGCCGTTTCGGGAGGCGGCAGAGATTCCGGAAGTGACGCTGTTGACCCACCCGGAAAACAAGGGAAAGGGCCGCGCGATGAAAACCGCTTTCGCCTGGTGTTTGGAGAACCGGCCGGAGCTGAAAGGCGTTGTCACCGTGGACGGGGACAATCAGCACCGTCCGGCGGACGTGCGCCGCTGCGCGCTGGCCATGCTCGAGCAGCCGGAAAAGCTGTGGCTCGGCGTTCGGGATTTTGACGGCGAGAATGTGCCGCCCAAGAGCCGGACAGGTAACCGGACCACAAGGGCCGCGCTGCGTATTTTCTGCGGCGTGAAAGTCAGCGACACGCAGACCGGCCTGCGGGCCATATCGGCTGCGCTGCTTCCGCAGATCAGCCAAATTCCGGGTGAGCGCTATGAATACGAAACGGAGATGCTCCTTGCCGCGCATCGCGCGCATATCGGCTTTGGCGAAGTGACCATCGAAACCGTTTATATTGACGGGAATCAGACAAGCCATTACCGTCCGCTGCACGACAGCCTGCGCATTTTGCGGATCGTGCTGAAGTACGTCTCCAGCGCGGCGATCTCATTCCTTGTGGACGTGGGACTGTTTACGCTGCTGAACCTGCTGCTTAACGGCAGCGTGGAGCCCGGCGCGCGGCGGTTGATCGCCACGGTGGCGGCGCGTGTGGTGTCCTCGCTGGTGAACTATACGTTAAACCGCAATGTGGTTTTCCAGGATCGCGGCTCTGTCCGCGGTTCGCTGCTGCGGTATTACATCCTTGCGGTGGTGCAGGCCGCGGCCTCTTATGGGCTGCTGAGTCTGCTCAGCGTTCTGTTTGGCGCAACGCCTGCTGCCGAGACGCCGCTGAAGCTGCTGGTGGATTTGATCCTGTTCCTGCTGAGCTATCAGATCCAGCTTCGCTGGGTTTTCCGCGGGGAAAAATAATCCGCGCCGGGGAATACACAACCCTGCCCGGACAGGAAATTCATAAAATCAAAAACCCGACCTGTGATTTTGTTCACAGGTCGGGTTTTTGTTGTTTATGCAGCGAAAAACTGCGGAGATAAGGCCTGGTCTCACTCAGTATTCCACACCGAGATCGCGGGAGATGTGGAAAGCCTCGCTGGTGGCGGCGCGGATGGTGCGCGGGCTGAGACAGTCACCGATCTGATGGAACTCTTTGGCCACGAAGCGCAGCGCGTCAGCCTGCTCCCAAAGCGGCTTTTGCCCGACGGCATAGATGACGGTGTCGGCCTCATAAAACCGCTCGCCGTCTGCACTCTCGGCGCGCACGCCATTTTCGGTGATGGCCAGCGCTTTGGTGGAGAGCTCCAGCTTCACGCCCTCGTCCTTGAGCTGATAGCCGAGGGCGCGCACGTGCAGGCGGTTCTCGCCGGGATCCGGTGTGTCGCGCATCTCGAGAATGGTCACGTCGCGGCCTTCTCGCGCGAGATAGATGCCAAGCTCCTGCCCGACCAGTCCGCCGCCGAGGATCACGGCCTTTTGGCCGACCTCTTCAATGTGCATATAGGCGTATTCCGCGCCGAGCACATTTTCGCCGTCAATGCCCTCCAAATCGGGCTTGATGGGTCTTGCGCCGAGCGCCGCGATGATGACGTCGGGCGCCAGACTTTCGGCCAGCGCAGCCGTGACTTCGGTGTTCAGGCGCAAATCAATGTGCGGATTTTCGGAGACGGCCTTGGCCTGTTGGTCGAGATAGCGGCCGAGGCGCTGCTTGAAGGGAACCCGCTCCTCGCAGCGAAGCGTGCCGCCGAGGACGCCGCTCTTTTCGCAGAGGATCACCTCGTGCCCTCTGCGGGCGCTTTCCAGCGCGGCCTGCATGCCGCCGACGCCGCCGCCGACAACGAGAACTTTCTTTTTCTCCGCGGGCGGCAGCTGATATTTCATTTCGCGCTCGATGCCGATGGCCGGGTTGATCGCGCAGGTGTAATGCCCCTGCGTCACGTGCATGGAATAGCAGGCGAAGCAGCGCATGCACTGACGGATTTCCGCGTCGCGCCCCTCCCGCGCCTTGCGGGGGAGATAGGGGTCGGCGATGAGCGCGCGGGCGAGGTTGACGATGTCGGCCTGGCCGGAAGCGATGATCTCCTCCATATAGGCCGGGTCAGCCATCGCACCGACGCAGGCAACGGGCGTTTTGACATGCTTTTTGATCTCGGCGGCGTATTTGACGTTCACACCGTCCGGCAGGAACATGGTCGGGTGCGTGACATAAAAGACCTCCGGAATCTCGTGATGTCCGGCGGAGACGTGGATGATGTCCACCTTGCCGTCGAGCGCCTGCGCGATGCGCACGCCCTCGTCGATGTCGTAGCCGTTGGGATTGCACTCCGAGCCGCTCATGCGAAACTCAATAGGGAAGTCCCGCCCGCATCTGCGGCGGATTTCGTCGATCACGGCGTAAGTAAGGCGCATGCGGTTTTCAAAGGAGCCGCCCCAGCGGTCCTTGCGCCGGTTGAGCGTCGGGGACAGGAACTGGTTGAGCAGCCAGCCGTGGCCGCCGTGCACCATGACCATGCCAAAGCCGCAGGCTTTGACCCAGGCCGCCGCGTCGCCGAAGCGCGAAACGATCTCTTCAATGACGCTCTCCGGCATCTCGCGCACGACGCGCCCGTCGGGAAGCTCCGTCTCCACAGGGCCGTAGTAGGGCTCGGGGGAGAAGATGGAATACATGCCGCCGTGCTGCAGCTCAGCCGAGGCAACCGCGCCGTGGCGGGTGATGGCGCGGGAGATGTTGACGAGCGGGCCGCGCCCGTCCGGGTCGTAGAGATTGATCTGCCGCTGGTGGGGCAGACCGTATTTGGGGTCGATGCCGCTGTCCCCGATGGTGACGCAGGCCGCGCCGCCAAGGGCCTTGAGCTCGTAATAAGCCGCCGCTTCCTCCGTGGGGAAATTGTCGGTCGTCATGTCGAGCGAGCCGGTGGGTGAGGCGAAAATACGGTTGCGGAAAACGGTTTTTCCGATGACGATGGGCTGGAACAGATGCGGATATTTCATTTCGGCCATAGCGATTGTTGCGCGGGGCTGCCGCGCGCTCCTTTCTGTTGCTCTCATCCATATGTTAATCAGCAGTATACCACACAGCAGCGCCCGTGACAAGCGCGCGGATTGCGCGGGAGGGCAAAAACTTCGCCCGTAAAGCCGGCGGCAAACTGCAAGAGCATCTTGCGCAGCGGATGCCTGTGTGATAAAATGAACAGCAACAAGCCAAGTCGTCCCGAAAATGGCCGGGATCACGAAAGGAAGGACAGCTATGTATACATTCAGACCGGTTTGCGATCGCATTGAAAGAATGCGCGCAAAGGTGCGTGACAGACTGATCGTGGCGGATTCCTCGAAGGAACAGATTAAGCTGGAAGCGCTGCAGAGATACTATAATTTCCCGCCGATGCTGCAAAAGCCGCACATCTCGCTGGAAGTGATCTCCAGAATGCACATTGACATTGTGGAGGATGAATACTTTGTCGGCGATATGGGCAACCGCGGCTGGGGCGCAGCGGGCGGCGCGCACTGGCTTTCCGTGGACCTTGAGAACACATGGCCCATCGAGGCGGACGGGCTGCACCATGCCCCGGACGACGATCCGTTTTATTCGCATCAGAAGCTCGCGATCGCGCCGGAGGAGATCCGCAAGCTGCGCGAGATCGCAGCGCAGAAGCGCGCAGTCTATGGCAACATCACGCCCGAAGAGTGGCTGCCGGACGGCGCACGGGATTTCTATAAGCTGCAGGCCTCTGACTACGGCAAAATCGGCGGTTTCCCCACCATGCTGCCTCCGGGACACCTGACACCCGGCTTCCAGAACATCCTCAAGCGCGGCTATGGCGACATCCGCCGGCAGGCGCAGGAATGGCTGGATGCGCACGAGGGCAACGTCCAGGGCGACAATATGGGCAAGTATATGTTCTACAAGGCGGCGACCGTCGCCTGTGACGGTGCCATGACGCTCACCCGCCGCTACGCCGATCTGGCGCGGGAAAAGGCCAAGGAGGCCAAGACCGCCGAGCGCCGGCAGGAGCTGGAGCAGATGGCGGAGAGCCTCGACTGGCTCGTGGAGAACACGGCCCGCACCTTCCGCGAGGCTTGCCAGCAGGTCATGCTCTACAACGTCTTCCTCAAGGTGGACAACGACCCCGGCGTCACGAGCCTCGGCAGATTCGACCAGTATACCTGGCCCTACCTCAAGAAAGATCTGGAAGAGGGCAGAATCACGATGGATGAGGCGCAGGAACTGGTGGACGCCTTCTTCCTGAAGATCAACACCTTCTATTATGGCGGCTTCGGAAAGACGGCGCAGACCGCCGGCGTCGGCCATTTGGGACAGCACACCACCATTGGCGGCGTGATCCCCGAGACGGGTGAGGACGCAACCAACCCGGTCACCTATATGGTGCTGGAGGCCATTGCCCGCCTTGAGCTGCATGAGCCGACCATCTCCCTGCGCCTGAGCCGGAACTCCCCCAAGGAGATTTGGGACTGCGCGATGGCCACCTCCATGCGCGTGGGCGGACTGCCGCTGCTGCAAAACGACGAGGTGATCATCCCCGCGCTGGTCAATGAGCTGGGCTTTGAGCTGGAGGATGCCAGAAACTTTGCCTTCATCGGCTGCCAGGAAATCACGGGCTCGGGTAACGACTATCCCGCGCCGAACGGCTCTGCCATGTCGCACAGCGGCATCTACTGGGCGATTGCGCTGGTGATGGCGATCAACAACGGCATCAACCCCATCAACGGCGAGCAGGTGCCTGAGAAGCTGCGCTCCGGCTATCTGTACGACATGAAGTCCATGGACGAGGTGCGCGCGGCGTTTGAGAAGATCACGACCTGGATGCTCACCTGGAGCGCGACGCTCAACAACTACACGGAGCATGAGTATCCGCGCCTGTTCCCGTTCCCGAACCTGTCGATCTCCACGACCGGCTGCATGGAAAGCGGAAAGGACGTTTCCGAGGGCGGCGCGAAGTATAACTCCTTTGGCGGCACCGCCACGGGCCTTGCCACCACGGCGGACAGCCTCACCGCGCTCAAGTACATGATTTTTGACAAGAAGCTCATCTCGGCGGAGGAATACCTCAAGGCCATCCTCGCCAACTGGGAGGGCTATGAGCCGCTGCGCCAGCGGATTCTCAACGAGGTGCCGCATTTCGGCAACGGCGATCCCTATGCGGATGTCGAGATGAAGTACATGATGGATCTGTATTACAACACCTCCAGAGCCTTCCACAATCCCCGCTGCAAGGTCTACAAGTGCGGCACCTTCGGCGCATCCGACCATATCGCGCAGGGCGAGATCACCTGGGCAACGCCGGACGGCCGCAAGACGGGCACGCCCATCGCCGACGCGGCGAGCCCCGGCCAGGGCAGAGACGTAAACGGCACCACGAGCGTCTTCATCTCGGCTGCGAGCTATGACCACTCGCACTTCCTGGACGGCATGGCGCTGAACATCAAGATCCATCCGACCTCCCTCAACTCCAACGAAGGCGTGACGAAGCTGGAGGACATGACGAAGACCTATTTCGACATGGGCGGCATGGAAGTGCAGTATAACATCGTGGACTCCGCAACGCTCAGAAAGGCGCAGGCGGATCCCGAGGCTTACCACAACCTTGTTGTGCGCATCGCCGGCTTCAGCGCATACTTCGTGGATATGACGCCCGCCATGCAGGAGGATGTCATCTCCCGCGCGGAGCACGCGTTCTAAAATCGCAGAATCACGGACATAAAACAAACCGGGCGGAACGCATTGCGTTCCGCCCGGTTCTTTTCTTTATCCAACTCCGGAATATCAGGCAAATGCCCTTTACTCCGATTCCGGAGTTACACCGTGAAAGGGATGGGATCGTGCATCATCTGCTTGTAGGCCTCGTTTTCGTCTTCATCGACGATGCGGCCGTATGCGCCGAGGAACAGGAAAACATCCCGATCCTCGCCGTCGGCGTTCGTGATGGTGCCAAAGCCGCGGCCAACGTTCATGCAGGTCTTGAAGTTATCCAGGAAGCACATGTTGTCGCTGCGGAAGCCGACTTCGGCGCCGAGGAGCTTTTCCATGTTCTGCTCGGTGATGCTGATGAGATAGATGCCGTCCTTGATCTTGATGTAATCGGCCGGCTCGTCGGAGCTCGGCAGCTTTTTCATCGCCTCGCGCACGACGTTCGTGCCGGAGCTCTGCTGCTCGCGCGCGTCACGCGGATAGGTGATGCGATACCACTTTGGATCGTGATAGCAGTGGACGGTGGCCATGGACGGAGAATACTGCCACTTCACAAGGTTGCCGGTCACATCGTCCGTGAAGCAATGGCGGGGATAGTGCTGGTAGGGGACGCCTTCCTGCTTGATCGCGCCGAACACGAATTCCGTCGTGATCAGGTACGGCCAGCGGGGATTCGTGCCGATTTTCGCGATCATAATGGTCACGAGCATCTGCTCCAGATCGATCACGAGGACGTTGTTCTGCTTCGGTGTTACGTCATGGAGATTGTAGGACACAAAATAGGTGGTGTCGTCAATCTTTCTGCACTCGTAGGTTTCCTGCTGCGGTGCGGTCGGCTCCTTGGCCAGATAGTTCCATTCCAGCGTCGTGTCAGCAAAGCTGATGACCATGTCGTAGCCGTCGTCCATTTGCAGCTCAAAGCTCTTTCCGGAGAGCTCAAAGCATTTGGGAGGGCAATACCGGAATGTGCTGTTTGCGAACTTGCTGTATTCACGCAGATCCATTTAAATCATCCTTTCCGCCGATTGCTTGCTGTCGGCTATATACTCGCTAAGTTTACTATACGATATATTTTGGCGTTATGCAATTGCTATAAGGCTTTGATTTCAAAAAATGATAAAAAGATACCTCTCCCGATTCGGGAGAGGTATCTTTTTGTTTTACTCCCGGAGGCAATTCCCGGATGGGCTTGTCCGCAGGGAGAATTTGTTAAATGTGTTTCCTGTAAGCGCTTACACAGCGGCCTTCTCCGCCTTGGTGGCGGCAATGGCCTCGATGAGCATCGGAGTCACGCTGAACAGGTCGCCGCAGATGCCGTAGCTGGCAGCCTCGAAGATGGGGGCGCCTTCGTTCTTGTTCACGGCGATGATGCACTCGGAATCCTGCATGCCGGCCATGTGCTGGATGGCGCCGGAGATGCCGAGGGCAACGTAGATCTTCGCATGGACGGTCTTACCGGTCTGACCAACCTGGTGGTCAGCGGTGAGCCAGCCGGCGTCGATTGCGGCACGGGAGCCGCCGACAACGCCGCCGAGCAGCGCAGCCAGCTCCTCAGCCAGCGCGAGGCCCTTCTCAACGTCCTTGCTGATGCCGCGGCCAACCGCAACAACGACCTCGGCGCCGGTCAGGTCGACGAGCTGCTTGGCAGCCTTGACGACCTCGACGACCTCGGTGTGAATGTCAGCCTCGGAGAGCTCGAAAGCGGGATGCTCGATCACGCAGGCGTCAGCCTTGGCCTGATCGAACTCGGCGCGCTTCATAACGCCGGGGCGAACGGTGGACATGCAGGGACGGAAGCGGGGGCAGATGATGGAGGCCATCAGGTGACCGCCGAAAGCCGGACGGGTCATCTTCAGGTTGCGGTCAGCCATGTCCAGATTCTGCTTGGACAGATCCATGGTGGAGTTCGCAGCGAGGAACTCAACATACTTTTCCATGTTGACGTCCAGGTGCGTGCAGTCCGCGGTCAGACCGGTGTGCAGACGGGCTGCGCAGCGGGGACCGAGGTCACGGCCGATGTTGGTGGCGCCGATGAGGACGATCTCAGGCTTCTTCTCAACAACCAGGTCGCAGAACACTTTCGCATAAGCGTCGGTGGTGTAGTGCTTCAGCAGGGGGGAGTTGCAGACATAGACCTTGTCCGCGCCGTAGCCGCCAAGCTCCTTGGCAATGCCGTCCACGTCGTCGCCCAGGAGGACGCCGGCCAGCTCGCAGCCCAGCTCGTCAGCCAGCTTGCGGCCTTCGGACATAAGCTCGAAGTCCGTGGGCATGAGGGAACCGGCGCGCTGCTCGCAGAATACCCATACTCCGCTGAACTCGGAAATTTCGGTGTTTTTGAATTCTGTCATTGTTTTCTCCTCCTGTCAGATGATGTGCTTCGCAGCAAGGGTATCAACCAGCTGCCGGCAGGATTCCTTGTCGGCGCCCGGCATCATGGTGCAGCCGCCCTTCTGAGGAGGCGTAAAGGACTTGTACACGTTGGTGGGGGAGCCCTTCAGGCCGATGGTGTCGAGCTCGATCAGCGGCTCGTCCTTCAGCGTCTCGAAATCGAAGACGGTGTAGGGCTTGTTCCAGGCATCCATAACGCCGGAAACGGACATATATCTGGGCTCATTGAGCTCCTTGATGCAGGTGAGCAGGCAGGGGGTGCTGACCTTGATGGTCATGTAGCCGTCCTCAAGCGCGCGGCGGCAGGTGATGGTCTTGCCTTCCACGTGCAGATCGGAAACGTAGGAGACCTGGGGCAGATTCAGCTTCTCAGCGATCTGCGGGCCAACCTGCGCGGTGTCACCGTCGATGGCCTGACGGCCGCAGAGGATGATGTCATCATCTTCCAGACCGATGTGGGCGATGCTGCCGGCGAGGATCTGAGAGGTGGCAAAGGTGTCACTTCCGCCGAACTCACGGCCGGAGACCAGAACGGCCTCATCCGCGCCCATGGCCAGAAGCTCACGGAGCATGCCCTCGGCGGGAGCCGGGCCCATGGAGATGACGATGACTTTGCAGCCGGTCTCGTCCTTGATCTTGAGCGCCGCTTCGACGGCGTTCATATCGTCGGGGTTGGTGATGGTCGCCATGGAGGCGCGGTCAAGCGTACCGTCCGCCTTGACGGAAACCTTACCGGAGGTATCCGGAACCTGTTTTACGCAAACGATAATTTTCATTTCTCAAATCTCCCTTACTTAACGCCCATGGCGGCAGAGATGACCATGCGCTGGACTTCGCTGGTGCCTTCATAAATCTCGGTGATCTTCGCGTCACGCATCATGCGCTCCACGGGATATTCACGGGTGTAGCCGTAACCGCCGAAGAGCTGGACAGCGCGGCGGGTGACGTCACTGGCGGCCTCGGCGGCGAACAGCTTGGCCATTGCGGCATCGGGGGAATAGGGCTGGCCGGTCTGCTTCTTGTAAGCAGCGGAGTAGACCAGATACTTGGCAGCTTCCATGCGGGTGTGCATGTCAGCCAGCTGGAACTGGGTGTTCTGGAAAGCGGAGATGCGCTTGCCGAACTGGACGCGCTCCTTGGTGTAGTTCACAGCCTCTTCCACGGCGCCTTCGCCGAGGCCCAGAGCCTGCGCGGCAATGCCGATACGGCCGCCGTCGAGCGTCTTCATGGCGATGGCAAAGCCCTTGCCCTGCTTGCCCAGCAGACGATCCGCGGGGATGACGCAGTCTTCGAAGATCAGCTCGCAGGTGGAGGAGCCGCGGATACCCATCTTCATCTCGTGCTTGCCGACCTTGAAGCCGGGATCGTTGCGCTCGACGATGAAAGCGGAGATTTCCTTGCTCTTGCGACCCTTCTTGTCCAGAACGGTTCCGGTGACGGCGATGATGATGAACACATCGGCGTAGCCAGCGTTGGTGATGAAGATCTTGGAGCCGTTAAGTACCCAATCGCCGTTCTCGTTCTTCACGGCGACAGTCTGCTGACCCTGGGCGTCGGTGCCGGCGCCGGGCTCGGTCAGACCGAAGGCACCCAGCCACTCGCCCTTGCACAGCTTGGGCAGGTACTTCTGCTTCTGCTCCTCGGTGCCGTTCTCATAGATGGGAGCAGCGCACAGGGAGGTGTGGGCGGAAACGATAACGCCCGTGGTGCCGCAGACCTTGGACAGCTCTTCAATGCACAGGACGTAGCTGAGCACATCCGCGCCGGCGCCGCCGTACTCCTTCGGGAAGTAAATGCCCAGCATGCCCAGCTTGGCCATCTTCTTGACGGTCTCAGCGGGGAACATTTCGTTCTCGTCCACCTCAGCAGCCAGAGGCTTCACTTCGTTCTGGGCGAAGTCACGAAACAGCTTCTGCAGCATTTCTTGTTCTTTGGTAAGCCTGAAATCCATAAAAATGACTCTCCTTACAGAATTGTTGTTTCCATATTGGATACGGTCATCCGCCTGTGACGGTGTGGCGGGCGAAAGCCCGCCCCTGACCGTATTTTATATAACTTAATACTTGAAGAAGCCCTCGCCGGTCTTGCGGCCGAGCTTGCCGGCGCGAACCATCTTGCGCAGCAGCAGGGAGGCGCGGTACTTGGGATCATGGGTCTCGTTGTAGAGCGTGTCCATGATGGCCAGGCACACGTCCAGACCGACCAGATCGCCCAGAGCGAGCGGGCCCATCGGATGGTTGGCGCCCAGCTTCATGGCGGTGTCGATGCCCTCGGCGGAAGCAACGCCGGTGTAGAGCAGGTCGATGGCCTCGTTGATCATGGGGATCAGGATCTTGTTGACGACAAAGCCGGGGGCCTCGTTGACCTCGACGGGCTCCTTGCCGATGGCCACGGACAGATCGTAGATGGCCTTGTAGGTCTCGTCAGAGGTGTGCTCGCCGCGGATGACCTCAACAAGCTTCATGACGGTTGCGGGGTTGAAGAAGTGCATACCGATGAACTTGTCGGGACGCTTGGTGGCAGCAGCGATCGCAGTGATGGAGATGGAAGAAGTGTTGGTGGCCAGGATGGTCTCGGGCTTGCAGATGGAATCCAGCTCGGCGAACACGCTCTTCTTGATTTCGAGGTTCTCGATGGCAGCCTCGACGACCAGATCGGCATCGGCAGCAGCGGCCATATCCACGGTGAAGCTGACCTTGTCCAGGAGAGCCTTCTTGCCGGCCTCGTCCATCTTGCCCTTGGTGACCAGCTTGTCAAGCGCCTTGACCAGACGGGCCTCGGAAGCCTTGATGATTTCTTCCTTGATGTCGCGAACCACGACTTCATAACCGCTACGGGCAAAAACCTGCGCGATGTCCAGACCCATGGTACCGCCGCCAATGACTACGATTTTTTTCATTGCTTTGTTCCTCCGTTTATATTTTTAGGTTGGAATATACTTACTTGTTCTTGAAGTGCTTCTCAGCGCGCTTCTCCAGGAAAGCGCCCATGCCCTCGTTCTTGTCCTCGGTGCCGCAGGTGATGCCGAAAGCCTCAGCCTCGAAGGCGGAGCCGGTGGCGATGTCAGTCTGCATGCCCATGCGGATGCAGCGCTTGGACTCCTTCACGGCAATGGGGGCGTTGGCGCAGATGGCGTTGGCCAGCTCCAGAGCCTTGTCCATCAGCTCCTCGGGAGGATAGACCTCGCTGACAAGACCGATGGCCTTGGCCTCGGCCGCGCCGATGGTCTTGGCGGTGAGGATGAGTTCCATGGCCTTGGAAACGCCGACGATGCGGGGCAGACGCTGGGTGCCGCCGAAACCGGGGGTGATGCCCAGACCGACTTCGGGCTGACCGAACTTGGCCTTCTCGGAAGCGAGGCGAATGTCGCAGCTCATGGCCAGCTCACAGCCGCCGCCGAGCGCGAAGCCGTTGACCGCCGCGATGACGGGCTTGGACAGATTCTCCAGACGGAGGAAAACGCCGCCGCCGTGCACGCCGAACTTCTTGCCGTCGTATGCAGAGAAGTTGACCATCTCGCCGATGTCCGCACCGGCAACAAAGGAACGGCCAGCGCCGGTCAGAATCACAGCGTAAACATCGTCCGCTGCTTCGACCTTGCTGATCGCCTCGTCCAGATCGCTGAGAACCTGGCTGTTGAGCGCGTTGAGCGCTTCGGGGCGCTCGATGGTGAGGATGGCAACCCCGCCCTGCTGTTCAAACTTTACAAATGACATACCGGTTAACTCCTATCTTCCAAAAATTTGTTTTCTTTGTATCAGAATGGACGGCCGCAAAACACAGTGACCGACCGAATCGGATCCTGTCTGACCGCGGCGCAACACAAAAAGCTGCGCCCGCGGGAAGGGCACTCCGTTGGAAGCTTCTCCAGCCGAAAGCCCAAACCAGCAGCATTTAGTTTACAGCAAAATTCTATGTATGTCAAATCTAAAATGTGTATTTTCTTTATTTAATATAGGTATACCAATATAACCAATCGGCAAATTCAGGAAAATGTGCATAGCGACGGGAACGGATATTTCGTAGCCTTACTTTTTGTTGTAAGAACATACAATGGTGGCGCGTTTTGCGGGAAACGGACGGAAATGACGGCCTCCTGTTCGTCTTGACCGACGGCGGGAAAAAGTGCTAATATAAGGTCCAGAACCTACAATGGGGAAAGGGAGTTTTTATTTTGGAGGAGACTTCTGCGAAGCTGTCCGGGCCGGCCTGTTTGCGCCGCGGCCCGGGCTGGCTGACCTTTGTGATCGCGCTGGCCGGAACTTTCAGTGCGTTTTATCCGCACGGTGCGCTCAACGTGCTGCTGCCCGTGATCGCAAAAGAGCTGGTCATTGACACCGACCTGATTGTTGTGATCAACATTTTCTATTCGCTCATCAGCGGCGTGCTGACGCTGCCTTTCGGCCGCCTGGGTGACCGCATCGGCTATCAGAAGCTGTTTCTTTGGGGACAGGGAGTTCTGGTTGCCGTCACCGCGCTGACAACCGTGTTTGCCCGGAATTTCATCTCGCTGGTGCTGTTTCGCTCCGCGCTGGCGGTGGGCGCTGCGATGGTGCAGTCGGTGGTGCAGGCGATGCTGTCTCAGGCCTATCCCGGCATGCGCGGGCGCATGATGGGGCTGTATTCGATGGCGGTGTCCTACTCCGGCGCGTTCTCCCCGCTTATCAGCGGTGCGCTGTCCGTGGTCGTGGGCTGGCGACTGGCCCTGGCTTTCGGCGGTGTGTTCAGCATTATCGCCCTTGTCCTCGGTTTGCTGTTTCTGGGCGAGTTTGTGTGCAAGCCCACAAGAAGTGACCGGCTTGGCACGGCGCTGCTGGTGATCACGCTGGGCACGCTGATGGTCGCGCTCAACGCGCGCACCATCACCATCCCGACCTATCTGATGATTTCGCTGCTGGCGGTGTTTGCCGTTTCGCTGTTTTTCTTTATCCGTGTGGAGAATCGGGCTGAGGCGCCGCTGTTGGACTTCAAGCTGCTGAAAAACAAGCAGTTTGCGCTGGGCTTTGTGGGCTGCCTGTTGGGCTATTTGGTGTCCTCCGGCACCAACACGGCGCTGCCGTTTTTTGTGCAGGATGTCAAGTTCCAGACGGCGACAGTCTCCTCACTGTGCACGATGGGCTTCTCCTTTATGATGGGCACGCTCGGGCCCTTCACGGGCGGCTGGTGTGACCGCAAGGGGCCGTTTCGCTATATGCTCGCGGCGATGATCATTCAGGCGCTCGCTGTTTTGGGCTACTGCACGCTGACAGAAAATTCCCCGCTGGCGTTGGTGATCATCTGCGTTGTGATCTACGGAATCGGCGGCGGCCTTTTCTACGCGCCGGTCACCTCTATGGTCATGGGCAGCGTGCCCGCAAGTTCGGGCGGCGTGGCCTCCGGCATGATGTCCACGGCGCGCAATCTCGGCAGCGGAATCGGCATTACCATATTCAGCATCGTTGTCGGCATGACGGCGCGCGGCGACGTGGCCTTTAATAATTACATTGTCGGCCAGCGTATTGATATGTTCATCATGCTCGGGCTGAACGTTTTGAACATCGTCATCATGGCGGTTCTTTACATGACCTTTGGAAGACAGAAGAAAACAACACAGGCGGAAAACTGACACATAGATTGGGGAAGAATATGGCATCTTCATGGACTAAATTTGCGAGCGGGGCGAAGCGCCGGGGCGGGAAGAAAGGCATTACCTGGGTTTCGGTTGCGGTGTGCGTGATCGCAGTGGTGGGCTACCTCCTGAGCGGGACAGAGCTTCCGGAGCTGCCGGACGGCTTTGATTACGGCGAGGTGCCGGAATATTCCGGTGCGCCGGTTGTGGAGCTTAACGACAACGTCCCGTTTTTCGCACAGAGCGAGGTTGTGGACACGGCGTATGAGGACTATGCACCGCTCGATTCGCTCGGACGCTGCGGCAGCGCGATGGCCTGCATCGGAACGGAGCTGATGCCGACCGAAGAGCGCGGCGACATCGGCATGATCAAGCCGTCCGGCTGGCATACCGTCCGCTACGACGATCTGATCAAGGACAAATACCTTTATAACCGCTGCCATCTGATTGCGTTCATGCTCGCGGGAGAGAATGCCAATGAGCGCAACCTGACGACCGGAACGCGCTATCTCAACGTTGAGGGTATGCTGCCCTATGAAGAAGAAGTTTGCGATTATGTGAAAGAAACGGGAAATCACGTGATGTATCGCGTTTCGCCCGTGTTCGTGGGCAAAGAGCTGGTCGCGCGCGGCGTTCTGATGGAGGCTTATTCCGTGGAAGACAGCGGCCGGGGCGTGCGGTTTTGCGTTTTTGCCTACAACGTCCAGCCCGGGGTCGTCATTGATTACGCCACCGGCGAGAGTTGGAGAGCGGAAAGCTGAGTGGGTAAAGATACGGCACACGTGGCCAAGCTGCGTGCAATTCATATCGCGATGCGCAGCGCGAAAAAGGAAAGCGGAGGCTGATATCAGCCTCCGCTTTCTTTTTGTATGGCATTGTTTTGCTGTGCGCACGCTTCTGTGAACATAGCCGCTTTTTACAGCGCCTGCGAGGTGCGCTCGATGACTTCGTTCTGGATGGAGGTGGGCAGGCGGTTGAAGTAGGCGCTGTAACCCGCCACGCGCACGGTGAGCTCTTCGTGCTGTTCGGGATGAACCTGCGCGTCGAGCATCTCCTCTTTGTCGACCACGTTAAACTGAATGTGCTTTCCGCCGTTTGTGAGATAGGTGCGGATCAGGCCGGCAAGCTTGCGCTTGTCCTCCGGCGTTTTGAGCATGGTCGGATGGAATTTCATGTTGAACAGCGTGCCCTGATAGTGATCCTGATTGATCTTCATGGCGCTTTGGAAAACGGCGAGCGGGCCGCGCACATCCTTGCCGTGACTGGGGGAGATGGAGGCGTCCGCCAGAATCTCCCCGCCCTTTCGGCCGTCCGCCGTCGCGCCGGTCAGCGCGCCGCCGGGCTGGTGGGCGGAGATGGAGATGGCGTTGGGCTTGATCGTCTCGCCGTATGCGCTCGGGTAGCTGCGGCAGGCCTTGTTGTGCTCGTCGTAGACCTCGGCCACGAGTCTGTCCACTTCGTCGATGTTGTTGCCGTACTTGGGCGCATTCAGGAAGTCTTTTTGCATGGCTTCATAGCCGACCCAGTCAGCGTCCAGCGCCGTGAGAAGCTGCGCCATGCTGTATTTCTTCTCGTCGTAGACGAGCTTTTTGATCGCCATGAGCGCATCGCCCGAGTTTACACCGCCGACCGCGCCGACGAGACCGCCGTTTTCAAAGCGGAATCGGCGGTTGAACATGTCTTTGCCGGTTTTTACGCCGTCAGTCATGAGCGCGCTGCGGAAAACATCCGGAAACAGCTCCCGCTCCGCGATGAGCTCAACGTTCACGCGCTCGGCCGCCATGCCCATGAGATAGTGGATCTGCCGGAAAACGGCAGCCTTGAATTCCTCAAAGCTTTCCATCTTCGTGACATCGCCGGTCTGCAGGCCGACCATCTCTTTGGTGAAGCGGCAGTAGCCGTTGTGCATGCAGATGTCCATCGCGTGCGGGATGATGAAAAAGCAGGCAACCTGCGTGCGGGTGCGGCCGGGGATGTTCCCGTCCACGCAGCCGGTTGCGCAGTAATCCCGCGCCTCTTCAAGGGAGAGCGTGCCGTCCTCCGTAAAGAAGCGGATGTAGCTCTCATCCCCGATGAATGCGGGCATGCCGAGACCGGAATGCACGACCTCGAGCGCCTTTTCCATCAGTTTGTCCGGCGTGTTTTTGTGTACGCGCACGGTGATGGTGTGGTGCGGCAGATGCGTTTCCAGCGCCGCTTCCAGCAGCAGATAGCTCAGCTCATTCGTCGCGTCGCTGCCGTCTGCCTTCTGCCCGCCGATCGTCCAGTTGAGCCACTTGGCCATGCCCGCGTTTTTCGCGCGGTTGGCCATGCCCGACACGCGGTTGATCTTCATGGTCTTGCAGCGCAGAATTTCCAGCAGTTCCAGCGCATCGTCCCGCGTGAGGCGCCCTTCGGCGATGTCCTTCTCGTAGAAAGGATACATGTATTGGTCAAAGCGCCCCGCCGTGGCGGTGGGGGAGGGGCAGGCCATCAGGAAGGTGAACCAGAACGCCTGCAGTGCCTCGCGGAAGGTCTCCGCGGGTTCGTAGGGCACCTTGCGGCAGATGGCAGCCATTTCCAGCAGTTCCGCTTTGCGCATCGCATCCGTCTCCTCTTCGGCCATACGCGCGGCAAGCTCGGCATAGCGGTTTGCAAAGCGCACCCATGCCTCAAAAACAAGGACGACGGCCTCCCAGAAATTGCGCTTTTCAATGCTGTCCGCCTCGTGATAGCGCAGGTTTTTCAGGCAATCCTTCGCTTCATTGATCACGCTTTTTGCGCCCTCGCGCAGGATTCTTTCGTAATCAATGCACACAAGCGAGAAACCCGGGCCGAGGCCATAGCCCGACATGGCGTAGCCGCCGCCGGAGCCGCCGGTGCGGTCCTTCCACGGCGGGAGCACAACGCCGGATTTCATAAAGGGCCAGAGCCGCTCGTCCATGCCGAGGGATTTGCCCATCGTCTCGACCAGATTGCTGTTGAGGCTGTTGCTGGCAAAACGCTCATTGAGCCGGTAAAGCTCCGCCTCATCCTCCGGCGAGATGGTGTAAATCTCCGACTTGAGGGATTCCACTTCGTCCTTCGTCCAGACGCCGTATTCATACTGCATCTCCAGCCCGAAAGGTCTGCTTGCCCCCGCACCGCAGAGCAGGTCTCCCTCCTCAATGAAGATCGTGATGTTATCCAGAACATGCGCGTGCAGCTTTGCCCGACGCAGCAGCATCGGCTGGCCGGCGGTCAGCTCCAGCGATTCATTGGCAAGGCGGAATTGCTCCACGCAGAGCGGATATTTGCTCACGCGCAGGCTTTCTTTCATCTTTTCGACGCGTTCTCTCATGGCTCCCGTCCCTTTCCCGATGGAATTTGGTCACCCGCCACGGCGTTCAATTTTGCCCGGCGCAAAAGTGCGCCGTGAGGCGGGTTTGGATTTTGTTTCACAGCCTGTTATACTTCACATTAAACCACAATTCCAAATACAATTCAATCGCTTTCCGAAAAGCGCCGCGCAGGGGAAAGAAAAAAGAATTCTTCCGGCATTTCTGTCTTTGGGTATGGAATGTGGCAAAAAATGTGCTATACTGTGTAAAATGCCTCGCGAAGAGCGGGATGAAGCCGGACGAGAAATCCGTCCCCCGGGCGGACTTTGGTTTCGTTGCCGGCTTGCGACGGATCAGCGATATGGAGAAGCATGAGCATGGACGGAGAAAAAACAGGAATCGTTTTTAACATACAGCACTGCTGCATTCACGACGGCCCCG
The DNA here is from genome assembly GCA_015068035.1 of Oscillospiraceae bacterium. GTDB lineage: Bacteria > Bacillota > Clostridia > Oscillospirales > Oscillospiraceae > SIG483. The sequence continues at coordinate 80,437 of SVLI01000006.1, forward strand.
GCATCCGCACCGGCGTCTTTCTCAAAGGCTGCCCGCTGCGCTGTCTGTGGTGCGCAAATCCCGAGTCCCAGCTCGCGCATCCGCAGGTGTTTTGGGACGAGAGAAAATGCTCGCTCTGCGGTGCCTGCGTCGCGGCCTGCCCGCAAAAGGTGCTCTCCGTTTCGGATGGAAAAGTGCGCGTTAAGCCGAATACCTGCGTCGGCTGCGGGAGCTGCGCTGCAGCCTGCCCGCTGGGGGCGCGGGAGATGACGGGAAAGCGCCTGCGCGTGGACGAGGTGATGCGGGAAGTGCTGGAGGACCGGATCTTCTACGGAGAGGACGGCGGCCTGACGGTCAGCGGCGGCGAGCCGCTGATGCAGGCGGAATTCACCCTTGCGCTGCTGCGCGCGGCGAAAGAGGCGGGCATTACCACTGCCGTGGAAACCAGCGGCTTTGCCGCGTGGGAGACGCTTAAAAGCCTCGCGCCGTATTGCGATACCTTCCTGTACGACATCAAAGCGGTCGACCCACAGAAGCATCTGCGCTATACAGGCGTCAACAATGCCGGGATTCTTGAAAACCTGAAATTGCTGTCCGCGCATTTTCCGCAGTGCGACATCTGGATCCGCACGCCGCTGATTCCGGGCTATAACGACAGCGAAGCGGACATGGCGCTGCTTGCGGATTTGGCAAAAAGCGTTCCGACCGCCTCGCAGCTGCATCTGCTGCCCTATCACGACCTCGGCGAGGGGAAGCGCGAGCAGCTTGGAGAAGGTGAGGCTTTCCGCGCTGAAATCCCAACGGCGGAGCACATGGAGCGCCTGCGCGATCTGCTGCGCAGCAGCGGCGTGGGCATAGCGGTTCTGTGACGGAAAAGGCTGCGACCCACAAACGAAAAGGAAACTACAATAAAAATAGAATTTTCGAATTTGAGAAAGGAGAATACACACATGGCATACCATTACGAACCCGCGGGACTGTATCTGGAGGATTTTGAGATCGGCAAAGAGTATGTCAGCGCCGGACGCACGATCACGGAGGCAGATGTGATGACCTTTGCCGGCCTGTCCGGAGATTATAACCCGCTGCACGTTGACGAGGAATTCGCCAAGACCAACATGTTCGGCACGCGGATTGCGCACGGCGCGCTGGGCTTTATCATCTCCACCGGCCTGACCAATCAGATGCGCACGCATGAGGGCACCACCATCGCGTTCATGGAGTGCACGCTCAAATATGTGGCGCCGCTGATGATCGGGGATACGATCCACGTCGTCGTCGTGCCCACGGAGAAGCGCCACAGCTCCAAGCCCGGCCGGGGCATCCTCAAACAGAACCTCAAGCTGCTCAATCAGGACGATAAGCTCATCATGGAGTCCGATCAGGTGCTCATGATGGTCAGCCGCGAGTGAGAAAGCGGCGTTGCGCTGAATACAAATTAGCCGGCAGCGGGCGGTGAGTACGCTGCCGGCAGAGAGAATCATTTGTCTGGAAACGGACAGAAAAAGCCCGCGGCGATCACGGTGTGTCGCCGCGGGCTTTTTGCTGTGTTTTCTGCTTTTTGCGGATGCGCTCAGGCGCGGAAGTTGCCTGCTTCTTCGGTGAGCATGGCCGTGACGGCGGAGGCAAGCGTTGCTTTTTTATAGTCGAAGCTCCAGCGGGTCAGAGGAATGTAATCATAGAATTTGCCGCCCACATGGCGCACGAAAAGATCCATCTGCTCCAGCGCTGTCAGAGTGCCGTTGCCGCTGCCGCCGGCGGAAGCGACCATGATGACGGGTTTGCCCGCGAAGACGGATTTGCTCTCCGGATTTTTGCTGAAGTTTTTGCTGGCTTCGCAGCGGCGGATGCGGTCGAGGAAAGATTTCAGTTCTTCGCTGAGTCCGCCCCAGTAGACGGGGGTGAGGAGCACGAAATTGTCCGCCTCGGCGAGCTTGGACTGCAGCTCGGTCAGCCCGTCGCCGCCAAAGGCGCAGACGTGCTTTTCGCGGCAGCTGCCCCAGCCGTCCCCGCACATGCGGCAGGGCTGAAGTCTACAGTCGTGCACGCGCAGAACCTCCGCCTCCGCGCCCGCCTTTTTCGCGGCCTCGAAAGCGATTTCTGCGAGCTCCGCGCAGAGCCCCTCTTTCTTGGGGGAACCGGTGATGATGAGCGTTTTCATGGTTTGCCCTCCGTTTTGTTTTTTAATATGGTCTGATTTTATCGCAGATGCGGGGAAAAAGCAATCCTTCCGGGCGGCGCGGCGCAAGTTCCTGTTGGCAGAGCGGGTCGGGGCGTGTTATACTGTCGAAAAAAGGGAGGGGACGCACGTGAAATTCGGCAAACGCCTTGGCGTTTATGCAATCGGTCTGGTCATTCTGGCGGTCGGACTCGTGCTCAACACGAAAACGGGCTGGGGCGTGTCGCCGCTTGTTGCGATCGCGTACTGCGTGTCGCAGATCACCGCGCTGAAATTTGCCAACACCACGCTCGTTGCGTTCCTCATCTATTTCGTTGCCGAGTCGCTGATCAAGGGGAAGAAAAACTTTAAGGTTTTTGATCTGCTCCAGATTCCGTTTTGCTATATTTTTACGCGCTGCATGGACCTGATCTCCGCGCTTTTGCCGACGCCGGATGCGCTGTGGATCCGCATTCTGATCCTCGTCCTCGCCATCACCTGCATCGGCTTTGGCGCTGCGATCATGCTCGCGATGCGCCTTGTGCCGAATCCGGCGGATGGGCTGGTGCAGGCGCTCAGCGAAAGGCTGCGCCGCCCAATGGGAATCACCAAGAACGCCTTTGATATCCTCAGCGGCTGCGCCGCGCTTGCGATCGGCCTGCTCGCCGTGCACCGCGTGGTCGGCGTGGGCATCGGCACGATTGCGGCGATGCTTGGCACGGGACGCGCGGTCGCGCTGTGCAACCGCCTGTTTGGAAAGTCCATGGAGCGCATCCGCCGCGACGCCCCGCTTGCATTCCTTGGGGAAGGCCCGGTTGATGAGCCGGGAGTGGCAGAGCAGGCCGAAACGTGATGCACAATCGGAGAAATCCGACAAAACGGCAAGCCCGAAGCTGAATTTGCCTGTGGAAAAGAAAACAAAAGAGACTGCATATTCTGCATGGAACCGGAGCGGTTCAAAGCGGAATGCAGTCTCTTTTTATTTTGAAATGTGCGCGGCTTAATGAATCATCACGGGCAGGCCGCAGGCCTCAAGCTGCGCCTTGCGCGCCTGCATAAGCTCGTTCGTCGGCGGTGTTGCAACGAAAACCTGCTCGTTGCGCAGCAGCCGGTCGTGCTTGGAAACGCCGAGCGTGTGATACGGCAGGAGCTGGACAAGATCAATCGCGTCGCGGATTTGCGTCAGAAATGCGGCGTACTGGTCAAAATGCTCTTTCGATTCGTTGAACATCGGGATCGTCGGGATGCGGATTTGCAGTCTGCCGCCGGCCGCGGCGATCTTTTTGCAGTTTTCAAGAATCAGCTCGTTCGGAACGCCGATGACCTGCTTGTGCAGCGCGCTGTCCATGCATTTGAGGTCATACAGGAACAGGTCGGTATAGGGCAGGACGCTTTCAATGGTCTCCCACTGCACAAAGCCGGTGGTGTCCACCGCCGTGTGGATGCCGTTTTCCTTGCAGCGCCGGAGCAGCTCCCGTGTGAACTCCGGCTGGCAGAGGCATTCTCCGCCCGAGATCGTTGCGCCGCCGCCCGATTCGTCAAAGAAAGGCTTGTCGCGCACAAGGCGGTGCAGCACCTCGTCCACGGTTTTGTCCGTGCCGCACATATAAAGCGCCGTCGCCTTGCAGGCCGAAGCGCAGTTTCCGCACTCGGTGCATTTGCTCTTGTCCACCTGGGGATAGACGATGTCCTCCCCGACGGCGTTTTTCGTGAGCACGCCGCGCGTGATGGCGTCCTGCGGGCAGACGTTCAGGCAGTGGCCGCAGGTATCAAGGCCGAGGCAGCGCACCTTCATCCAGTTGAGCTCGGTTTCAAAGCGCTGAGATTCGGGACTGTGGCACCAGGGACAGCGCAGCGGGCAGCCTTTCAGGAACACGGTCGTGCGGATGCCGGGGCCGTCCTGCACGCTGAAGCCCTGAATATCATAAACTTTTCCGGTGATTGTCTTTTCCATGCATCATCCAGCCTTTCGGGGGATTGTTTTTTCTCAGTATATCATAGGAATCGGAATCGGCAAGGAAAAATTTTCGTTGAAACCGGGACGCCGCTATGATAAAATATTGGCAAGTATTGTGGGTGTGTATATCCACGCGATAAAATAACAGCGCATATGCTGATTTACAGAGGGGAGAGGGCTTATGTTCCAATTTGCACCGATGTCAGAGCGCATCCAGGCGATCCGCGCCAAACGTGATGCTTTTTCTTCCGGGAAGTTCATGTCGATCAACTCGGAACGCACGGAGATCTACACGAATTATTACAAGACGCATGAAAACGAATTCCCCATTCTCAAGCGCGCCGGCGCGCTGTATACCTGGTGCGCCACGAAGGAAGTCAACGTCTTTGATGATGACATCTTTGTCGGAACGACCGGCCCTGCCCAGCGTTCGCTGAGCCCCTATGTGGACTGGAACTGCCGCTGGATTCCGGGCGTTGTCAACGGAGACGATGAGACCTTCAAGAAGGCCTGGCAGAGCGAAAACTCCATCTATATGAGCTTTGAGCAGCGTGAAGTGTTCCGCGAGGCCTATGAATTTTGGAAGGACCGCACGGTGTCCAAGATGGTTGAGGGCGCGCTGACGGACGATTTCTGGGATGCCGTCGGCAACGGCTGCCTGCTCAACATTCCGAAGGGCGAGGGCCCGCGCGGCGTGTCCGGCATCGCACAGGGACATTATATCGGCAACTTCAACAAGGCGATCAATGTCGGCTTCGGCGAAGTCCGCCGTCAGGCGCTGGAAAAGATCGAGGAGCTGCGCGGCAAGGTCTTCGGCAAGAAGGCGAAGAACAACATTTTCTACCATGCCGTTGTGCGCGTGTGCGACGGCGCGATCCTGCTCTCGAAGCGTTACGCCGAGGCCTGCCGCAAGAAGGCGGAAACCGCAGAAGGCGCGCGCAAGGCCGAGCTGCTCTCTATGGCGGACTCGCTCGACTGGATCATGGAAAACCCCGCCCGCACGTTCTGGGAGGGTCTGCAGGCTGCAATTTTCTATCAGCTCATGCTCTCCACGGACGCGCAGCAGCACGGACAGTCCATCGGCCGCATCGACCAGTACACCGGTTATCTGCTGGAAAAGCAGCTGAAAGAAAACACGATCAGCGACGAGCAGGCTCAGGAATATGCCGATGCCTTCATCCTCAAGCTCAGTGACATCATCGTGCTCCCGTCTGCGGACACGAATCGTGTCCTCTCCCTGATGGAGAAGGGCATGAATATCTATTCCTCCATCTACAACGGCCTTACGCCGACCGCCGGCATCGCGCTCACGCTCGGCGGCATGAAGCCGGACGGCACGGACGCCACCACGCCCGCCACCTATAAATTCCTGCAGACTTACGGCCGCATCATGTTCCCGGATCCGACGGTTGCCCTGCGCGTACATAAGAACACGCCGGACGATGTGTGGCGCCTGGGCATCGAGTCCAGCAAGCGCTGCGGCGGCATTCCGCAGATCCAGAACGACGAGCTGATCATCCCGATGCTGATGGATCTCGGCCTTTCGCTGGAGGATGCGCGCGATTACAGCATTGTCGGCTGCGTGGAGCCTGCGGGCACCGGAAACGAGTGGCCTGCCTGCGGCTGCACCGGCAGCGAGTCCATCTGGAACATGGTCAACGTCGTGCTCATCACCATCAACGGCGGCGTCAACCCCAGAACCGGCAAAATGGCGAAGCCCTGCAAGAAGCTCTATGAGTACGAGAGCTTTGAGGAGTTCCAGGAGGCCTTCAAAGAGGAGATGCAGTATCTGCTCGACTGGAACATGTCCTACGCCAACACCTTTGAGATGGTCTATTCCCACTACTTCCCCTGCATTGCCGCTTCCACGCTGATGGAGGGCTGCATGGAGAAGGGGCTTGACGTCACGGAGGGCGGCGCGAAGTATAACCGCATTGGCCTGACGGCGATCGGCACCGCCAACGTGGGCGACAGCCTCATGGCGATCAAGAAGCTCTGCTTTGACGACAAAACGGTCTCCACGCGCGAGCTCTATGACGCGCTGCAGAACAACTGGGAGGGCTATGAGCAGCTCCGCCAGACCATCATCAACGAAGTGCCGCACTACGGCAACGACAACGATGAGGTGGACGGCCTCGCCGCCTGGGCGCTGAAGCTGTTTGCCGACATCATGACAAACGGCGAAGGCCCGCGCGGCAACTACTCCGGCGGAACCTTCACGATGACAGCGCATATCTACTCCGGCAGCGTGACGCTTGCCACGCCGGACGGCCGCAAGAACGGCGATCCGCTTGCCGACGCGATCAGCTCCCGTCAGGGCTTTGATAAGAACGGCCCCACCGCCTATCTGCGCAGCGCGGCTAAACTCCCGCACCGCGCGCTCACCAACGGCGACCAGCTCAACATCCGCTTCTCGCCCAGCAGCGTGGAGGGGGATGCCGGCGCCGAAAAGCTCAAGCAGCTCATCCGCGCCTATTTTGCGCTCGGCGGCATGCAGGTGCAGTTCAACGTCGTCTCCTCGGATGCGCTGCATGAGGCGCAGGATAAGCCGGACGAATATCAGAACCTCATCGTCCGCATCGCGGGCTTCTCGACTTACTTTGTCTCGCTGGACAAGAAGACGCAGGATGACTTCATCATGCGCACGGAGCAGGCGATCTGACGCAGTTATTTCACGCGGAATGCAGCGCGGCTTTGCCTGCGCCGCGGCAGAAAAGGTTTTCCTTTGGGGAAACCTGATTAAAACAGGAATGGCGCAGCTTTCAGCGGCGCCATTCCTGTTTTGTGCCGGAGCATCTGACAGTAAGGTGCAGCCGGACGAAAATTCCCCCAATGCGCTGTTTTTTGTGCAGCAGCGGGGAAAACAGGCGCTTTGTATACAAAAAGCTTGCAAATCCGTGCTATAAATATATACAGGAGTATAATGCATGTCGGGTTAACGCTTTCCAAACAGATGCGGAAGCGTCAGCCCGATGCGGAGGAAAGGGTGCAGCCGATGAAAAAGAAGAGCGTGTGGAAAAAGATTTTGATCGTCCTTTTGTGCCTTGCCGTGCTGGGCGCGGCGACGGTTTTTGGCATCAATGCCTATGTCCGGGACTATGCAGCGGACCGGGTGATCACGCCGGAGGAAGCATCGGCGCTGGAGGATGTGGACTGCATTATGGTGCTTGGCTGTCAGGTGAAGCCGGACGGCACGCCCAGCGATATGCTCCGTGACCGTCTTCAGCGCGGCGTTTCGCTCTATTTTGATTCCGCGGCGCCGAAGCTGCTGGTGAGCGGTGACCACGGGCAGGAGGTCTACAACGAGGTTGCCGCGATGAAGACCTATGCGCTGGAGGCGGGCGTTCCCGCAGAGGACGTGTTCATGGATCACGCGGGATTTTGTACCTATGACAGCGTCTATCGCGCGAAGGAGATCTTTCAGGCGGATAAAATCCTCATCGTCACGCAGGAGTACCATCTCTATCGCGCGCTGTATATCGCGGAGAAGCTCGGGGTGGAGGCCTACGGCGTTGCCTCGGACTATCACAGCTATGCCGGACAGACGCTGCGGGACGTTCGGGAAATCGTTGCCCGGTGCAAAGATTTTGCCGCCGTGATTCTGAAGATTGAGCCGAAGTTTCTGGGCGAAGCCATCCCCGTGAGCGGTGACGGCAACGTGACCAACGACTAAAGAATTTGCATAGAAATTTTCTCTGGCCTGCGGATTCGGTTTCCGCAGGCCAGGCTGTATTTGCCGCGCTCTATTGACACGCAGAGCGCGGCATTGTAAAATCAAGGAAGAATATATATTGTGTTGTGCAGCGCGGAGATAAGCGGCAGCGCGACCGGGACAGAAAGGAAGAATGCTATGAACATCAACCCCAAGTGGGGCGCATGGGCAACACCCCCGAAGCCCTTTGCCAAGGAAGATTTTGCGGAAACCTATCAGACTGAGGTGCTGGTCATCGGCGCCGGCATCAGCGGTCTGTCCTGCGCGTGCAGCGCCGCCGAGTCCGGCTGCAAAGTCACGGTGATTGAGAAGCTCGGCTCCTACCATGGCTATGCCGCGAGCGTGGGCGTGGTGAACTCCAGCTATATGGCTTCTCAGGGCTATGAGAACGACCCGGACGAGCTGGTCCGCGAGTGGCTCAAGCGCTCGGCAAACCGCTGCGACGAGCGGTTGGTGCATCTCTTTGCCTACAACTGCGGCGAGGCGATGGACTGGGCCATGGAGATGGCCGGCAAGCCGGAATACGGCGGCTATGACGTCAGCATTCTGCAGGCGGCCTACAGGGGCGAGTCCTATAAGGAGATCCCCTGCGCCCATGTTTTCACCAAAAAGTATAAGGAGGGCGATGCGCGCCGTCTCTTCGGCGTAACCGTGCTCATGGAGCCCATGTATCAGGAATGCCTCAAGCGCGATACGCAGTTCCTCTTCAACACCACCATGCTTCAGCTCATCAAGGAGGATGGCCGCGTTGTGGGCGCCGCTGCGCAGACGGCGGACGGAAAGCTCATCGCGGTTTACGCCTCCAAGGGCGTTCTGGTCTCCACCGGCGGAATCGAGTGGAACGACGAGATGTGCGAGGATCTCTGCCCCGTGGCCAACAAGACGGCCGCGAAGGTGAACGCGCCCAAGGGCATGTCCGTTGGTGAGGGACACCGCGCTGCGCTCTGGGCCGGCGCTGCCTTTGAGGATGCGCCGTTCCCCATCATGTCGCACCCGCAGGCCTATGATCACCCGACCTATTGCTTCCTCTTTGTCACGCCCAAGGGCAAGCGCTACATGAACGAGGATAACTATCTGCAGGCGCGCAGCCTGGGCATCATCCGCACGGGCTACCAGTATTGCTGGAGCATCTTCGATTCCGACCTGACCGAGAAGGTCAAAGCCACCCTGCCTTACGGCGGCGGCCTCTATTGGAACGAGGGTTCCAATCCGGAGCTGTCCCGCAATCAGCTTGAGGCGGGCCTGCGCACCGGAAACACCGTGCAGGCGGACACCCCGCGTGAGCTGGCCGAGAAAATGGGCATTGATCCGGACGCCTTTGAGGAGACCTTCAACAACTACAATGCCTTCTGCGAGAAGGGGCACGACGATGAGTTCGGCAAGCGGAAGGAAATGCTCATTCCGCTGGATAAGCCGCCCTATTACGGCCGCAAGATCGGCGCTGCCACGCTTTGCGTGGTGGGCGGCGTGAAGGTGGACGAACAGTTCCGCGCGCTGGACGAGCATAATGAGCCTGTGCCCGGTCTCTACGTGCTGGGCAACACCATGGCCGGCCGTTACGGCGTGGACTATCCTTTCATCATGCCCGGCAACAGCACCGGTTCCGGCATGACCTACGGCTATCTGCTGGGCCGCGCCTTCGGCAACCCGGAGTTTAAGCCTCGCTAAAGTCCGCGCGAAGCGGCATATAAGAACAGACAGCGGGCGGTTCATTATGAACCGCCCGCTGTCTGTTCTTTCGCAACAAAAAGCCCTCTTTCCCCGAGCGGGGAGAGAGGGCTTTTTGTTATTTCCTCTTGTATATCCGATGCTTTTCGCTCAGAAGGTGAGCTTGATGTGGGCGTTGCTGGGATCAAAGGGCTTGCAGAGGAACTCGTGCACGACGGTTTCCAGAATGTTTGCGGAATAGGCGGGGGTGATGACCATCGCGGTGTCCACGCCGCGGTGCGTGCCGCCGCAGGCGACGACGGGCTTGCCGTAGGGGATCGCGTCCGCCTCCAGCGCCATGATGGAAACCTCAAAGCTGACCTTGGTGCCCTGACCCATCGTGCGCAGCGTTTCGGCCATGATCTCCAGCGGAGAGATGCCCTTGAATTTCGCGCTGATGCCGCGCTCGCCGACGCTCAGTGCGTGGCCGGCGGTGACGACGGTCGCGCCGCGCGCTTCAATCTGCTTTTTGGTCTCGGCATCCATGAGGTTGACGCCGTTTTTATACTTGTTGGATACGCCGCGGACAATCACGACCGGACCCGTGAAGCCGAGCTCCTCGGCCAGATCCAGAAGCGTGAGCGCAGTTGTGCCCATGGTGGAGGAGATGACGATGGGGCAGTCGAGCTCCTTCGCGCGCGCGAGTGCGATGCGCAGGGTTTCCTCAGCGTTTTGCTGACCTGCTTTTTCAAATGTTACCATGTGTGGGGGCCTCCTTACGATTTTTTTATGTGATGGATCTATCATATAGCAAAACCTCCGCTCCGTCAAGCGGACAGAGCGGAGGCGGCTGGCGACCCGGCGCGAAGCGCGTATAGATAGTTCGAAACAGGAGAGGTGAGCAGGCGTCAAAAGCGATATTCACACTCACCTGAACACGCTGCGCTTAGCTTTCGGGCTTTCCGTCCGTAAAGGTAATCCTGCGGTCAACTTCGGCATAGCTTTCATCAATAATGCCGCCGAGATGGTCGGTGATGTAACGCTCGAGCAGCTCCACATCCAGCGTGCCTTCGGCATCCAGAATCGTTGCGTCTTTGAGCATTGTCATGCCGCCGCCGAAGTCGAGCAGGAAATAGTTGAAGCCCGCGAGAACATACTTGCCGTCCGGCTCAAGGGGAATGTATGTGCCGGTTTCTTTGTCAAAGACCTTTACGTTGTAAACCCGATACTCGCCGTTCACACCGGTGAAAAATCCATTTTCATCAACCTGTACGGAACTGTCAATCGAGGCGTCGACCGACAGGGTTAAACCGGACATGTGGGGGAATGAGCCGTCTTCCTCCGGATAATTCATCATGGCCATTTCCAGCATATCAAGCAGGATCCGGCCGGATACCTCAGCCGTTACCACTTGGTTGTTAAAAGGAAACACAGAGAAAATATCATTGAAAGTTACGTCGCCTGTGGCCATGGGCGCGCGCAGGCCACCGCCGTTGACAAAGGCGATTTCCGCCCCTGTCGTCACGCGAAGCGCATCGGAACAGAGGTTGCCGAGGTTCGTTTCCGCAATTCTGACGAGGCGGTTTTCGTTCTCGTCGTGCGTGATCAGATCCACCTTACTTTCGCCGATTTTCCGGTTGCCAAGCTCGGCGTAGCTCTCGTTGATCTCGGCAAGATAGGCGTCCATCCCGGGGTCGGTTGCCTCGATGGACGCGGTCTCGATCAGCTCGGTGTTTAAGCCTTCATCTGTGATTGTGAGTTTGCCGATGTATTCAAACTTTGTGCCCGTGGAGGAAAGCAGAACGTCGTCGCCTTTGCGATTCTTCACGGACATTTCCTCGATGACCAGATGCGCATGGGCGTCCAGCACCGCGTCAAGGCCGTCGGTGTTTTCGATGATGTCGGTAATGTCGAGCAAATCCTCTGCATCGCTGTAGCCAATATGAGACAGCGCAATCACATAATCCGCGCCCGCCTTCTCGGCCGCATCAATGTTTGCCTGCACGATGTCATACAGCTTGTTTTCATTGAAAGTGAAGATGATCTCGCCCTCGTCATTCTTAAACTGCGACGGATAAGCCGATGTAATGGTTTCGGGCGTGGTGATGCCGATGTAGGCAATGTCCACGTTTCCGTAGGAGGCGATGGTATACGGCTCGAAATAAGAATCATCCTCGCCGATCTTCGCAAAATTGCAGGAGAGGAATTCCGTGTTTGACAAGCCGTTGAGCTCGGTGAGTCTGGTGAGCTGATAGTCAAACTCATGATTGCCCAGCGCAATGGCATCGTAGCCCACCTTGTTCATGATGTTTACGATGTATTCGCCCTTGGAAACGGCGCCAAGCGTTCCGCCCTGGACAAAATCGCCGACGGAAACAACACCCACGTGGGCATCACCCTCGGAAAGCGCGTTTTTCATTGCGAGAAGCTTTGAATAGCCGTCCACCGCGCAATGCACATCGTTTTCATACAGGATGACAACGGGGTCATTTGGGCGGCTGTGAATCCATACAGCGACGGCCAGCACCGCGCAAAGCACAATGCATACACACAGAATAATTGCAATATTTCTCTTCCTCAAAACGTTTTCCCCCTTCACACGAGTTGAGATTCCTTCAGTTGGCAAAACCATACTAAAGTTTACCTTTGCTATGCCGTTTTGTCAAAACATTTCAAAACGGCTGCCGCATGATCATGAACGGGAACGGCATTTCAATCCGTGCCCGAAAGCCAAGCTCCAAAAGGGTAAAATAATGCGGCTGTCCAACATTTCAGCCCATGCACCGCGCTGATGATCGGTGCAGACCCCGCGACGGTGAATATTTCGGTCGCTTAACTGACGTAAGAAGCTAAACCGCGCCTCTGCGTTTTTTCATTAACCTTACACTGACAACCTTTCTTGAAATATCATGGCGGTGACGGATTGCTTCCGTCACCGCCCTTTTCGCGATTGTGGTTATGAATTTTCCTTCTTGCGCTTTCTGGCTGCCGGAAGCAGAACGGCAAGAGCTGCAAGGCTGACAGTAAGCATGGAAACGTACAGCAGGATGCGGGAATCATCGCCGGTTGTTGGCGTCAGAGATTTGGCATGAATCCTGAACGTGCCGGAGGTTTCGCCATCGGTGTAAATCACAGTGAGGGTGTGTTCTCCGGCGGCAAGATTCATTAAGAAGGACTGCTTCAAAGTGATGATTGTGCTGCCGGATTTGGCCTCATAGTGTTTTGCATCCACTTCTTCGCCGTCCACTTCGATGCCGACAAACTTGCTGAACGGACCGTTTGCGGTGAAGCTCAGGCTTCCGTCGCTGCCCTTGATCCATTCGCTGCCATCGCCCTTGATGATGTCATAGGCGATCAGCGCAGCCACCAGCTCATCCAGCTTCTCTCTGGAGGCTTCATCCACCAGAGACTTTTCGTGGTCGGTCAGCCCGTCGAAGGCTTCCTTGGCGGCCAAAATCTTCTCTGCTGCCGCTTCATCGTCCGGCTCCACGGACTCGGGAAGCTGGGCAATGCTTGCCGTCACGTCTTCGGCATTCTCAAGCGCTGCAACCGCAGCCTCGATCCGGTCGATCTCGTCCTCGACGGATTTCTTTTCTTCCTCGGTGTAGTTGCCGCCGTTGTCTTCCAAAGCCTTTTCCAGGTCGGTCTTTGCCTTTTCCAGATCGGCTTTGTCTTCGGGTTTTACATTCTCCGGCGTCACGTTTTCAACCTTTTCGGTGTTCTCGGTGCTGGCGGCATTCTGCGCTTTTTCGATCACATCGATCAGCGCCTCGGCCTCCGCCTTGGCATCTTCCAATGCGTTGCGCTCTTCTTCGGTCAGATGGCCGTCCTGCAGCAGCTTGTCGATGGTCCCGATTGCCTGCTCCAGTTCGTCCTCGTCCGCGGAGGTGACGGTTGCGGGATCGCGTGCATCGATGGCCTCGGTCGCGTCCTTGCTGGCCTCGGCAGCGTCTTCGACAGTGTCGATCATGTCGTTGACCTGCTCCAAAACGGCTTCCAGACCGTCGCGCTCGTCCTCGGTCAGGTTCTCAGTGTCCAGCAGCGCTTCAATGTCCTCAGCAAGCTGCTCCAGATCTTCCTTCTCCGTGGATTTCACGGTTTCCGGATCAAAGTCTGCCGCGGCGTCGGTCAGTTCCTTCTGCTCGGCCTCCACCTCGTCAATCCGGTCAAGCAGCTGGCTGCATTTGTCGTCGGTGGCTGCCCACTCGTCCTTGACGGAGTCTGCATTTTCCAGCATTTCCTGCACTGCCTTGATGTCCGCTTCGTTTGCGGAAGTGACATTTTCGGCGGTCAGGTCATCAATTCCGGAAGTGTCGGGCTCGATCACGAGCTTGCCGTCAACGTAGGTGATTTCATAGTTGGCGGTCACGTCGGTGCCGTCAGCGGTGATGACCGCCGCGCTTGCGGTGATGCTGCCGTTTGCGGTCACGTTCGCGGTGCTGGGAGTCAAGGTCGCGGTCACGCTGTGGCCTTCAATCAAACCGATGGAAGTGATCTCCGCGCCGGAGATTGCGTTGCCGTAGGTGACGGTCTGGTCCTTCGCGGTGATGGTGACAGGCTTGCGCGTGATCTGCCAGCCCTCTTCGACCGTGCCGGCGAAATTGCCTGTTGCAGTAACGGTCATTGTGTATGTACCGGCCTCGGTGCCGGTGTTTCCGGTCAGCTCATAGGTGACATCCATGCCGCACATCACAAAGCTTTCCACGGTCACGGTCTGCTCTTTCCCGTTGTAAACCGGGCTGGAACCGAAGACAATGGAATAATCGTGAGGCTCCAGATACTGTAGATCCAAAACAACGATCTCGCCCACATCCGCACTGGCAGAGGTGGACTTGAGCGTATAGTTTTTGGCATCCTCGCCGGAGAGCGTGATGTTGGTGGCCTTGATGGTTTTGGTGCCTGCATTGACGCCTGCGAAGGCAAAGTCTGCGGAAGCAGTTACGGTATCGCCGGAGATCACGCCATTCAGAACAATGTTCAAGCTGTGACGCTCGGGAACAGCATTGGTTCCGTCATAGCTCTTGCTCATGGAACCGGTGACCGTGGGCGTCAGTTCCTTCCGGGCGATCGTCACGGAGACAGATTTCTTTGCGGAATCGGTGTGGTTATCGTCGCCCCGGACATAGTACCAAACCGTGTATTCACCTGCATCGGTTTCAGCGGGCAGGTTTTGGGAATAGATATTTCCATCCCGGCTGAGTAAAAGCTCGCCGCCTTCCACCTGAACCTCGCTGACGCTGATCAGTTCCTGGCTGCTGCCGGTGTAGACCAGACCCTCAATAGCGGTGGGGGCGGTGTAAACCGGCTCTGCCTTGTCCACCTGAACCTGACCCATGGCGCACAGGGCGCTGCGCGATTCAATCCATGTTGCGTTGTGCGTCTGCCAGTTGCAGGCCGCCCAGTCATAGTTCGTGAGGTCCTCGGGGTAGAAGTCCAGCGCATAGCCGTTGGTGCCCGCGTTGGGAACGCCGATGGGTGCAGTCCAGTTAAACGTGCCGTATTCGTTCTCGTAGAAGGAGAGCTTCACGTCCTCGAGCATCTGGCCGTAGGTGATGCTGTTGAGCACCTCAGGGAAGGTGATGACGGGGGGATCGGCCTTTTCAATGGTGTAGGTCACGGTGACGCTGCCGCCATACTTGCCGCTGACGGTGATGATCTTCTCGCCGACATTGGTCATATCCGCGGGATAGCTTACGGTGAAATCCTCACCCTCGGTCAGACCCGCAACGGTGACAGCGGGGGCGTGCGCCTCGCCGGTGTACTTGCCGGAGGGAACTGCCAGGGAGGCGGGATTAATATGCCATTTTGCCTTGATGGTAACGCCGCCTATGGGC
This sequence comes from Oscillospiraceae bacterium, assembly GCA_015068035.1. Classification (GTDB taxonomy): domain Bacteria; phylum Bacillota; class Clostridia; order Oscillospirales; family Oscillospiraceae; genus SIG483. The sequence goes on from SVLI01000006.1 coordinate 95,724, forward strand.
ATGGTCATGCCCTCGGTGTAGCCTTCCCAGCCGACGAGGGTGTAGCCTGCCTTGCGGAAGGTGTCCTGGAAGAATTCGCTTGTGGGAACGGTGATGACCTCACCGTATTTAACGCCAACATCATAGCTTCCGCCGTCGCCGTTGTCCCAGGTGGCCATATAGGTGTTGGGTTCCACGATGGCTTCAACGGTCATGTCGCCGGTAACCGTGAGGAACAGCCAGCTGTTGGCCATGCTGTACTCCAGCTCGTTGCCGTTGCCGTCCCGGAAGCCCGTGAAGGTATAGCCCTCGGGGGCATTCAGGAAAACCTTCACCTGATGCTTGTGGTCCGCATCCCCGTTGTAGGGCAGGGTTTCGGGAAGCGCGTGGCTGACATTGGAATCTACGGTGCAGCCGTTGAGTTCCCATGTGATGTTGTATTGGATGGGTTCAAATGCAGGCTGCGCATAGACGGAATAAGCGGGCATGGTCGTGCCGGTGTATTCCTCGGTGCAGCCTTCGTCCAGATAGAATTTCCAGCCGGTGAGGGTGTAGCCGGTCTTTTCCGGGGCGATGCCGCTCAGGGCATCGGTAAGCGCCGTGCCGTAGTCCACATCCAGGCTCTGATCCTGGGCGTGGAGGATGTAAGCATTCGCATCCCACACGGCGGTAAGGGTCAGATTGCCACCGGGCAAAATGGGTTCCATGCTGTAGTGGTCGCTTCGCTCATGGAGGGTGTATGCCTGACCGTACTGGTCGGTAAAGTGGCTTAAGGTATAGCCCTCCCGGGCAAAGCCTGTCCAAAGCATTGGGCTGTAGCCATAATCATATACCGTTGGCAGCTCCTCGGGATACTGCGCGTAACCGCCGGCCAGATCCCAGGTAATGCCATAGCTGACCGGATTCCAGATGCCGAAGATGCTTTCATCTTTGTACATGCTTCCGGGACCGGTTTCCAGATCCCAGCTCCGGAAGGTATAGTGTTCTTTTTTGAGCGTGGAGGTGTCGATCTGCCCGATCAGAGCATTCAGATAGTCGGTTGCGCCGAAGAAGGTTACGTTGTCGTCCTCGTCTTCTTCCTGCCGGATCAGCTCCGTGCCGTAGGGGACACTGAACGTGGCCACGGGGGTCTCGTCGCCATCGCTTGCGTAGAAGCTGAGGGTAAACTCCTTCACATCGGTGCAGATGCAGCAGCCGTTTTCGTATTCATGGTCCGTTGCTTCCACATCCCCGGCCTGCTGGCAGCAGGGGTAGTAAGCCTTGTGGCCATCTGCATCCAGGTTCACATAGGTAAGGGCAAGGGTGTGGGGGCCGGTGACGGTGTTGCCGCAGCAGGACCAGGTTGCAACGTGCTGCGTGCCGTCCCCGGTGGGTACGGGTGTGCCCAGCGCGCCGGTATGGTCAGGCTTCGTCTGGCTTGCAGCGCTGTCGTTTGTGTATTTCATTCCGGTGTCGCCGCAGGAAGTGTAGCCGTAATAGACCCTGGCGCTTACAAAGTCGGGATAATCATCGGTGCCGATGTCCTGACCCCAGACCTGCTCAGTCTGTTCGCCCTGGAGCAGGTAAGCCACCTCGCCGGAGGCGAACTGCTCCGCAGTTTTGGCTTCTGCCAGACCTGCTGCATCTGCATTGTTGCTCTCTTCGTCAAGAATTCCGACTCCTGCGGTTGTGTTGAGGTAATAGCAGTTGGTAATGGTGCTGTTGTTATAGCACAACGCGCCGGAGACGCCAGCATTGCCGGTGACAGTACCAAAGTTATAGCAACTGGCAATGGTGCCGTAGTTGGTGAACACCAAGCCGGCGATATATTTGTTGCCGATGACAGTGCCGAGGTTATAGCAATTGGTAAGGATGGCGCGGTTATTCTTCACCACACCGGCGACATTCATATTACCGGAGACAGTACCGCTGTTATAGCAGTTGGCAACAGTACCATAGTTATCGTTTACCACACCGGAGATACCGCCGAGTTTGCCATCATCTCCGGTGCCTATGACCGTGCCGCTGTTATGGCAGCTGATAACGGTGCCGCTATTGTATCCCGTCACGCCGCCGACTCTCATCGTGCCGGAGACAGTGCTGCTGTTGTGGCAGTTTGTAACAGTGGCGAAGTTGTTGACTTGGCCGACTACACCGCCGGCATAGTCGTCACAGGTGACCGTGCCGCTGTTATAGCAGCCCGTCATGATGCCGCCGATTACGGTGCCTCCGCTCTTGATGCCCTCGATGAAGCCCGCCACACCGCCGACAGAATAGTCGCCGATGATCGTGCCGCTGTTATAGCAGTTAATAACGGTGCCGTAATTACTACCCACCACACCGCCGACAGCACTATATCCGCTGATGTACGAATTGATGACGCCCACATTCTGCACAACGCCAGCTTTGTTTACACAGGAGAAAAGGCCAAGCCAGCGTGTACTGCTGTTGTTGCAGTACAGACCGCTGACAGTCTTGTTGTTTCCTTCAAAGGTGCCGTTGTAATTATTGGTACCAATGGGGGTCCAGTCCCGCCAGCTGCTCTGCTTCGCGCCGCCGCAGCCGGAGACATCGCCGGTGTTGACCACAATGTTTGCCATCAGTTTGCCGTTGATAGCCGTTTCGCCTGCGTTAACCTTGGCGGCAAACCAATAGAGCTGACCTGCGTTGCTGATTTCGTAGACTTCACCGTTGAGCACCGCAGGCTCATAGCAGCCGTGGGGGCAGAAGCCGTTGTCGTATGGCACGGTTTCTTCGTGATTGGCAGCGTCCTTCTCGCCGTATTCACCGCAAAGACCGCAAACCGCCGGGTTGGCGCAGGTGGCCGCCGAGACGGTGGTGTGATCTTCGGTCAAGGTGTTCTGGCAAAGGGAGCATAGATAGCTGTGCTTGCCGTCTTCCAGAGGCGTGTAATCAGTTCTGCTGCTCTCCGGATGGGTGCAGGTGACTTTGACGGTGATATCGCCCTTGTCGGTGATGGCGACAGAGGCAGTATCGACATTGAGCATCGTATTCTTGCCGTCCACCACTGCCCAGTAACCGACGGAAGCTGCGGTGGACAGAATATCCTGCAGATTGGATTTCTCCACAGCAATACCGTCGGCAAAAGTGGCGCCCACACCACTGCTGCCCAGACCAAGCGTCAGCGTGCCGTCTACATACAGCGTGCCGGAAATGGTACCGCCGTTGACGGTGGCGCTGCCGTTTTGATACAAAAAGATGCCGTAATCGCGGCCGGTTATGGTACCGCCGCTGATGATTGCGGCGCCTTGATGCACATACACACCGCTATAGGTAACGGAAATGGTACCGTCGCTGATGACAGCGACGCCGTTCTCCCCCGCATACACACCGTACTTGCCGCTGGTTATGGTACCGCCGCGGATGTTCGCCGTGCCGCCTTCGACACGTACACCGCAGCTTTCCAGACCCGAGGTCGTGAAGTTTCCTCCGGTGATATTGGCGGTGCCGCTGCGCACCATCACACCCTTATTACCGGAAATGCTGACCGTGCCGGAGATGTTGATTATACCGCCGTTCACAACCACAACGCAGTGCGTGGAGCCGGTGTTGGTAGCAGTGCCGCCCTCGCCGGAATCGGTGAGTGTCACATCACCGCCGGTGATGTACAGCACGCCGTCCACGTGGCCGCCGGAAAGTGTACAGCCGTTCAGATCAAGGACAAATACACCGGAGTCGACGTTCAGACGCTCGCTGCCAAGCGCAACGCTCTGCAGCAGGGTAATCTTGGCATGATCGGATGCTGTGCAGCTCTTTATTGCATTGATGGCAGCCTGCAGCGTTTCCGCATAGGTGGTGTTGCCGCCGATGGTGACCGCGGCCACAGCCATATCCATGCCGCAGGCGCACTTGCCGGTGGTGGAGATCATGGCGTGATCCTCGACGGCCGTGTAATCGCATGCAGAGCAAGACTTGTTATGGTTCTCGCCGTTGTTTTCATAGGTGTAGCTGTGCCCGGTTTGCACTGTGGTCTTGCCGCAGTCGCATACCTGCCAATGGTAGGTGTCGCTGAATCCGGACTCATCATAGGTGTGCGCGTGGGGCACAATGTAGCCCGTGAGAAAAGCTGGCAGAACCGACACAACACTGCCATCAAGCTGCACTGCATATCCCTCGGGCAGATGAAGTTTGCTGACGGGCAGGTCCTGCGCGGATGCATTGCCTATGCGTATGTAAGTGTTAGGGTCAAAGGAAGCTTCGGTCAGGTCAATCGAACATTCTCCGGAATATGTAAGATCATCAGAAACACTGACAGGACCGAAGAGCGATGAGGCACGATCGCAGTCAACACTCCGGAAACTGCCGCCAATGACGATGCCGCCAATGACGGTGCCGCTAATGACGGTGCTGCTATTTATTGCACTGTAAAACTTGCCGCCCTTGATGGTGCCGTAGTTTTCCACAAAGAACGCAAACACGCCATCCTCAATAGTGCCGTAATTGTAGATCCAGCCGGCACCGTTGCCGGATACGGTATATTCCCCGCCGCTGAAGTTTACGCCCGCGGGAATCGTGTGTGCAGTGGTTCCGATATTCACATCTGCGCAGAGGGTGACCGTGTCGCCGCTCTTGGCGGCAGCCAGGGCAGCACTCAGTGTTTCGTAGTAGGTATCCACACCGGCCGAGGTCACCTTCGCGACTGCCATTTCCAGACCGCAGACACACTTGCCGGTAGTGGAATTGATCGTGTGAGCCTCGCTGACGCCTGCGCGGCACACAGAGCATACGAAGTGGTGCGTGCCATCGCCGTTGTTGGTGGCAGTAGTATGCTCGCTGCCGCTGTGGTTGCAACGGGCAAAGGTTGCGCTGACGGTAACATCGCCCGCAGGCATGGTGAAGGCATTATCGGTCACGGTGACCGCGGCTTCACCCTGATGAACGGTCACGGTGTCCAGCGCATAGCCCCCAAAGGCAGTGGCTGTGACCGTGACAGTCTGGCCGTATTTTGCAGTTGCGGGAACGCTGACCGTACCATTCGTGGCAGCAGCGGTGCTGATCTTGTATTCGCCCACATAGTTGGTATAGTTGAGCGGTACCGTGCCGCCGGTAACCTGGGTGCTGCCCTCATACCATGCCGCTGCGCCCGTGCCAAGGGCTGCAGGCAGCGGGGCGTTATAGGTCAAGGCAACGTCCTTGCCGTTGACACTGTGGATGACGCTTTGGGGAGGGGTACTGCCCGCTGCAAGCTTTGCATTGCTCTCAAATTTGGCATTGCTGATGGTAGCGGATTCAGACTTATTAGAAACTGTGGCATACCAAAAGGTGACATCGGTAATAGTACCATAGTTATATACATGCCCTGTGAAAGTACCGCCGATGATCGAGCCATCGTTAACCACATCATTCTTGAAAGTACCGCCGATGATCCAGCCAAAAGAGTTACGCACATCATTCTCGAAAATACCGCCGCTGATCGTGCCATCGTTATACACATTATGCTCGAAAATACCGCCGCTGATCGTGCCATAAGAGTTAAACACATCACAGGTAACCGTAGCTTCGCCAAGGTCCAGCTTGCCGCCTACGCGAACCTCAATTTCGCTGTAGTCCACCCCTTCGGGCAGCGCGGTAAGGTGACCGGTGACTATCAGATTGGTCTCCTCAATCGTCCAGCCGGTGCCATATCCAGCAGACCGGTCGGTGCTGGTGCAGGCGGTATAATCAAAGCCGCAGACATCGCACCAGACATTGGCTTCGGTGCATTTTTCGGCGCAGTAGCACTGGGGATTCTCCGGAGCCACATACACGGCACAGGTGGTGGCGTGAATGGCCGGGTCATCGGTGCCGCAGTCGCAGACCGCAGTGGATTCGGAATTTGCACACTCGGCACATTCATAGTGGCACTCGTGGGCTTCCACTGCTGCTGAATAGCCGCACTCCGCTGTATGCTCAGTATGATGCGCACATAGTCCACTCTCTGCCGCATCTACAGCAAAGGCAGCGCTTGGTGCAAACTGTAATACCATGCACAGGCAAAGCAGAATGCTGAATACCGTTTTCCTTCCGTTTTTCATATTTGTTTCCTCCTTGGGAAGACTTTGAAAGAGGTCTTGATCTCAACGAATTCTCATACAATTATTCATAGTAAGTATATCACAAAAACCGGAATATTTCAATAAAAATATGGGCGATTTTCATCGCCCATATCACTAAACCAATGTTGTAATCCAGTATATCAGTCCATATATCACACTGGCGCTCACGCCGAAAACCAGCACAGGTCCTGCGATGATGAACATCTTGGCCGCCATACCGGTGACGAAGCCTTCTGCCGGTGTCAAGTTAGGACGCAGCACTTCGTGCCGAATTGGCCTGAATTCGTTTGATAATACTTGAATAATAGAAATTTACATCATATCGGCAAAGTGGTACAATGAAATAAAGTGAGGTGGAGTTTGTGAAAATCAAAGCCGGCCTTTCCGCGGTTTTAGGGGTTCTGTTTGGCTTGTTGGGTTATTATGTTTTTCTTCAATTAGGTTTTGACCAACCGTTTCAGCTTGCCAGTCTAACCGGTTTGCTTTTTGCCCTTCTGCTGATTCTTGTTTTGGACGTTTACGGAAGAATAATGGATAGGCGATACGCAAAGTTTGAAAAGGAAATTACCTCACCGATTTTTTACAGGACTAATGGTAATTTCAATTTAGGTAACGGCAAAGTCAAAAATGGAAATATCTATTTCTGCGAAGCCGGAATTGTCTGTGTTTGTTTAGAAGAAAAGCCCTACACATTGGATGAAATACTCTTGCAAAACATTGACCATTATACATATACCTTTTCGCAGTTAAATGTTTTCACAAACGACGGAAGGTTGTTTGTAATTACCGTACCTAAAGCAGATGAAATCATTGATTTATTGATAAGAAAAGGTTGGATTTTGCCAAGGTGATTGTATGAATGAATTACCCAAACGCAAACAAATCCGCATTGAAGATTACGATTATTCTACCCCGGGGGCATATTTCATTACGGTCTGCGTAAATGACAGAAATCCGATTCTCTGGAATGTAGGGGCGGCAACCTGCCGCCCGAGCCTCTCGAAAATCGGCTCTGTTGTAGAAACAGCGATTCTGCAAATCCCGGAACATTATCCTGCTGTTTCCGTGGATAAATATTGCGTTATGCCTGATCACATTCATATGATTCTGTCTATCAATACCGACGAGGACGGACGGCAGATTGCCGCCCCTACGGTGTCGACGGTAGTTGGGCATATGAAACGATGGGTTTCTATGCAGATTGGACATTCCATTTGGCAAAAATCGTTTATTGACCGAGTGATACGAAACGATAAGGGATATCGCGACGTTTGGGAATACATCGAAAACAATCCCATTAAATTAGACACCGCATACGATATGCCGGATTTTGAGAATATGTAAACGTAGGGGCGGCTATCAGCCGCCCGTTTTCGTTGTTGATGGTTCTGCGGGCGGCAGATTGCCGCCCCTACATTAGGGTGTATAACCAATAGATGATTCCGTAAACCACACTGGCGCTCACGCCGAAAACCAGCACCGGTCCTGCGATGATGAACATCTTGGCCGCCATACCGGTGACGAAGCCCTCGCTTTTGAATTCCAGCGCCGGACTGACGACAGAGTTGGCAAAGCCGGTGATCGGCACGAGCGTGCCGGCACCGCCGAGTTTGGCGAGATCGTCATACACGCCGAAGCCCGTGAGCAGGGCGCTGAGAAAAATCAGCGTCATGGACACCAAAGCCGCGGCGGCGTCCTTCTCCAGCCCGGCGCATGTGTAGATCTGGTTGAAGGCCTGCCCGATGCAGCAAATCAGCCCGCCGAACAAAAAGGCGCGGAGCATATCCGGCAGCAGCTTTGAGCGGGGGGCGAACTGGTCTGCAAATTTAGAGTATTCCGCATTTGTCATGTTTTGTCACTCCTTCCCATGTATTCTGCGCACAACGCGCGCGATTATGCGCGACGGCGCGGACGCGAACAGGCTTTGCATAAAGCGGCAGGGCTCGTACATAGGATGAAGCGAATGGATAAAGGAGGCGCAAAACATGAATAAACGCATGAAAGCGATCCGCCGCAGACTTCAGGAGAACAGAAAGCTTCTCGGCGGCGTTGCCCTTTTGGTGGTCGTCACGGTGATCTTCACGCTGGTAAACAGCCCGAAAATCGTCGGCGTGTCCGCCACGACGCGCAAACTGCCTGTGTACTGCGTACAGCGGGAGGATAAGTGCGTCTCGCTGACCTTTGACGCGGCCTGGGGCAACGAGGATACGCAGCAGCTGATCGATACGTTTGAAAAATACGGCGTGAAAGCCACGTTCTTTGTGGTCGGGGACTGGGTGGAGAAATACCCCGAAAGCGTCCGCGCGCTGCACGATGCGGGCCATGAGGTAATGAACCATTCGGATGACCACGCGCATTTTTCCAAGCTCAGCGCGCAGCAGATTGTGGAGAACGTCGGCGCGTGCAACGACAAGATTGAAAGCGTCACCGGCGTGCGGCCGACGCTGTTTCGCTGCCCTTACGGGGAGTATGACGATCATGTGGTGCAGTCGCTCACGGATATGGGCATGTATACGATCCAGTGGGATGTGGACAGCCTCGACTGGAAGAATCTGTCCGCATCGGAGATTCTCAGCCGCGTGAAAAAGGGCGTGCAGCCCGGCAGCATCGTGCTGTTCCATAATGCGGCTAAGCACACGCCGGAGGCGCTCAGCGGCGTGATTGAATATTTGCTCGCCGAGGGTTATGAGATCGTGCCGGTTTCCGAGCTTTTGCTGGAGGGCGAGTACGAGATGGATCACACCGGGCGCATGTGCCCCGTGGGATAAAGACCGGGCAGAACGGCACGGGTCCGGAATCTGTTGCCCGGCTGTGAAAACTTAACCCGCGGCAAAATGGGAGAAACTGCGCTTTCCGTTGCCTGCTGCCGGAATCTGTGTTATGATGGCGGCAGAACAAAGCGGGAGGTACGGCGTGAAAAAAACGGTGATCGGCATCCTTGCCCATGTGGATGCCGGGAAAACGACTTTAACCGAGGCCATGCTCTACTGCGCCGGTGTGACACGCACGCTCGGCCGCGTGGATCACGGCGATGCGTTTCTTGATAATTTCAGCCTTGAGCGCAAGCGCGGCATTACCATCTTTTCCAAGCAGGCGATTCTTGATTTGGGGCAGACGCGCGTGACGCTTCTGGATACGCCCGGACACGCGGATTTTTCTGCGGAGATGGAGCGCACGCTGGATGTGCTCGACTGTGCGATTCTGGTCATCAGCGGCACGGACGGGGTGCAGAGCCATACGCGCACGCTTGTCCGGCTTTTGCAGAAACGGAGCATTCCGATCTTTGTGTTCGTCAACAAGATGGATCTGCCCGGCGCTGCGCGCGAAAAGGTGCTCGCCTCGCTCAATGCGCAGCTGGAGGGGGAGTTTTTCGATTTTGAAAAACCGGACTGCGAGAGCGTTGCACTCTGCGACGAGGCGCTTCTGGAGGAGTTTCTCGAAACCGGAACGCTGGAAGAGGCTTCGCTCGGCGCTGTCGCGGCGGCGGGGAAAGCATATCCCTGCTGGTTCGGCGCTGCGCTGAAGCTCGAGGGCGTGGAGGCCTTCCTCTCTGCCATCGAGCGCTATGCGCCCGCCTCGGCGGACAGGGGCGATTTTGCCGCACGGGTATTCAAAATCTCCCGCGATACACAGGGCAACCGCCTCACACATCTGAAGGTGACGGGTGGGCAGCTTTGCGTGCGTGATGTGATTGCCGGCGCGGACTGGGAGGAAAAGGCAACGCAGCTTCGCGTTTACTCCGGGGCGAAATATGTCCAGACGGAATGTGCGCAGGCGGGCGACGTTGTGGAGGTGCTGGGGCTGACGAAGACTCGGCCCGGAATGGGCCTCGGCGCAGAGCCGGACGGGGAAATGCCGGCACTCGAGCCGGTCATGACCTACACGGCCATTTTTCCCGAGGGCTGCGATGTGCACAAGGCTGTCGGACAGCTCCGGCAGCTTGAGGAAGAGGATCCGATGCTCCGCCTTGACTGGAACGAGAGCCGCCGCAGGCTGAATGTGCAGCTCATGGGCCCCATCCAGCTGGAAGTGCTCACCAATCTTGCCAAGGAGCGCTTTGATCTGGATGTGCGCTTCGACACGGGGCGGATTCTCTACCGCGAGACGATTGAAGCTGCGGTGGAGGGCATCGGGCATTACGAACCGCTGCGCCACTATGCAGAGGTGCATCTGCTTCTTGAACCCCTGCCGCGCGGCAGCGGCCTTGTTTTCGGGAGCATTTGCCCCGAGGACAGCCTTGCGAGAAACTGGCAGCGGCTTATTCTGACGCATCTTGCGGAGAAAACGCATCTGGGTGTACTCACCGGCTCGCCGATCACGGACGTAAAGATTACGCTCGCCTCCGGACGCGCGCACCTCAAGCATACGGAGGGCGGCGATTTCCGGCAGGCGACCTATCGGGCAGTCCGGCAGGGTCTTATGCAGGCAAATAGCATATTGCTGGAGCCGTGGTATGATTTTGCCATCGAGCTGCCGCAAAGCAGCCTCGGCAGAGCGCTGACGGATTTGCAGCGCATGGGTGCGCGCTGCGCGCCCACCGAATCGCGGGGAGAGATGGCTTTCCTCAGCGGCAGTGCGCCCGCTGCGGCCATCGGCGGCTACGCGCAGGAACTCGTTGCTTATACCCGCGGCCTCGGGAGCATAAGCTGCAGCTTTTGCGGCTTTGAGGAATGCGCCGACGCGGAAGCAGTGATTCGGGAAATGGACTATGATCCCGAATCGGACGTGGAAAATACGCCGGACAGCGTCTTTTGCAGCCACGGGGCGGGACATGTTGTGAAGTGGAACGAAGTGCCGCAGTATATGCATCTTGGCAGCGCGCTTGCCGCGAAAGAGACGGAAACGCCGGGCGCGCGGGCGGCGGGTATGCTGCGCAGCAGCGGCGCGTCCGATCAGGAACTTTTGGCCATTTTTGAGCGTACCTACGGCCCCGTGAAGCGGGAACTGTATAACGCCATGCGGCCCGCCGCGCGCGAGAAGTCCGGCCACGACGCGACATACCGCGCGTCTCCTGTGCCGCAGGGCCCGGAATATCTGCTTGTGGACGGCTATAACATCATTCACGCCTGGGAGCGGCTGCGCGTGCTGGCGGAGGACAGTCTGGAAACGGCGCGAAACCGCCTCGTTGAAATTCTGCGCAATTATCAGGGCTTTTGTCAGAACCGGGTCATCCTCGTGTTCGATGCCTATAAGGTGCGCGGCGGCACGGGCAGCGTGGAAAAGCACGGCGGCGTGACAGTCGTATACACGAAAGAGGCGGAAACGGCGGATACCTATATCGAAAAGGCTTCCTACGACCTGAGCAAAAAGCACCGCGTGCGCGTTGCCACCTCGGACGGGCTGGAGCAGCTGATCATCCTCGGCGTGGGCGCGCTTCGCGTGAGCGCCTCGGCCTTTGAGGCCGAGGTGGAGAGTGTGGAGGATGCCATCCGCACAATTTTGAAAAAACAAGGTTGAGCGGCATGCACAGATGCGCAGATCCGGCATAAAATAAAACAGAATCTGAGATGCCCGCCGGCAACATTGCCGGCGGGCATCTTCATGCGCAGCGAATGGATAAAATTTTCTGGAATATTGCCGCGGAGCGATAGAAACACTATGAAAAAAGCACCGGTAATTTTGGGGTCAAGGGAGGATTTGCGCTTTGCCGGACTATGAAAAGATGTATTTTCAGCTTTTTCGTGCAACGGAGCGGGCGATCAGCATCCTGATCGAAGCGCAGCGCGCATGCGAGGAGGATTATCTGGCCGATGCTTCGCCGCGGCTTGTGGAGCTGCCGCGACCGAAACCGGAGGATGCCGGGCGGGAATAGAGCTTGTTGGAATTTTGGGGACGGCGAATGCCGTCCCCTTTTTCCTGCCCGCGGCGCAAAGGGAATATTTCTGCTGCGGCATGGAGAAACTACCTGTATTTCAAAAGAAACACCAGCAGCTCAGGAGGCTTTTATGATGTATTCGCCGGACGAATTCTTTGTGGAAGACGAACAGCTTGAAAACTACGGAGAGAATCTTGCCAGAAGCCTGAAACCCTCCGGAACCGTCGCGGCAAGACGCTTTGCCACAGCGGCGGCCACGCAGCTGGGGGCGCTTTCCGATCTCCACGCCGCGCTTTCGCGCCATGACGATGCCGCAGGGGAGAGCAGCGCCGCGGAGTGGCTTTTGGACAACTGGTATCTCGCCAAGCGGGAGGGCGGCGAAGCCGTTTCACGGCTGCGCGAGGCAGGAAGACTGCGCGCCTTTGCGGATGCGCAAGGTGTGCGGCCTCTTCTCGAGTGTCTTGCCGTGCCCTTTGTCCATGCGGGTGGCGGCAGCGTGACGGCGCTGCGCTGCGAGAATTTCCTGCGCGGCGTGCAGAAGGTCCAGAGCCTGACGGAAAAGGAGCTTTCACTGTTTATCCCGGCGGTGCGCTGTGCGCTTGTTGGGCAGATTGTGGCCTGTATGCGGCAGAAAGAGGACGAAAAATCCCGTGCGCACATTCGCGACGGTATGGCCCGCGCCTTTTCCTCGCTGCGTCTGCTGAGCACGCTTGACCTTTCGGATGTGTTCCTGCGTGTTGACCGCACGGAGCAGATCCTGCGATGCGACCCGGCGGGGGAATACCCCAAAATGGACGCGCACACACGGCGGCATTACCGCCGTGAGGTGGAGCGCCTTGCGCGCAGGCACGGCTGGATGGAGCATCGCGTTGCCGCAAGGGCGCTGGAGCTTGCGCAGAATGCTAAGGGAGACGCGCGGCACGTCGGTTATTTTCTGTTCACCCGTCCGCTTGGCGAAATGAAACGGGAAAAAAGCGGCGGGCTTTTTCTTGCGGCGCGGCTTTTGCTTACGCTGTTTTTGTCCCTGCTGGCCGGATTTCTGACCAAAAGCGCGCTGGCATCCGTTTTGCTGCTCATCCCGCTTTCCGAGCTGGTGCACACGCTGCTGGATTATGTGCTTTTGCACGTGCTGCCGCCGGCGCATGTTCCGCGGATGGAGCTTGAAAACGGCATCCCGCCGGAGGGGAAAACAATTTGCGCCGTGACCGCGCTGATTTCAGATGAAAAGCAGGGCGAAAGTCTTGCCCGGCGGCTGGAGGAATACCGCCTGGCCAACCGCGACGCGGGGGAAAACCTGCTCTTTGCGGTGCTGGCCGACCTGCCGGAATCCGGAGAAGCGCAGCTGCCGGAAGCGCAGAAATGGATTGACGCGGCGGCGAAAGAGATCACGGCGCTGAATGAAAAATACGGCGGCGGCTTTTATCTGCTTTGCCGGGAGCGAACATTCTGCCAGCGTGACGGGAAATACCGCGGCTGGGAGCGCAAGCGCGGCGCGATCATCGAGCTTGCGCAGCTTCTGCACGGCGGGAGCAGTACGCTCTATGCAGCGGCGGGTGACGAAGCGCAGCTTCGGGACGTGCGCTATATCCTGGTTCTGGACGCGGACACAAGGCTTTGCCCCGGCACGGCGCGCGAGCTGGTCGGCGCGATGCTGCATCCGCTCAACCGCCCCGAGGTGGACGAACAGCGGCGCGTTGTGACGCAGGGCTACGGCGTGATCGCCCCGCGCATGGGTGTGGAGCTGCCCTCCGCGGGGAAAAACCTCTTCACCCGCATTTTCGCCGGGCAGGGAGGCATGGACCCCTACGGCAGCAGCAGCGGCGAGGTCTGGATGGATCTGCTCGGGCGCGGCAACTTTGCCGGCAAGGGCATTCTGGATGTGGATGTTTTTCTGCGCTGCATGGCCGGACGTATACCGGAAAACAGCGTCCTCTCGCATGACATTCTGGAGGGGGCTTATTTGCGCTGCGGCTATATGAGCGATGTGGAGCTCACGGACGGTTTCCCCACGCGGCCGGACTCCTGGCTCCGGCGGCTGGAGCGCTGGACGCGGGGAGACTGGCAGAACCTGCCCTGGCTTTTCCGACGTGGCAAGGTTTTGCAGGAGGCGGAACGCTGGCGCATAGTTGACAATCTGCGCCGGAGTCTTGTTGCGCCCTTTAGCTTTCTGTGCATTTTCCTCGGCGTTTTGATGCCCCACGGCGTTTTCGGCATTGCCGCACTTGCCGCGCTTGGCGCTTTCCTTGTCAATCTTCTGCTGAACGCGGCAGAGGCGCTTGTGCGTCCCGCGGGGGATGCGCGCGCACGCTATCATTCCACCGTGCTCGGCGGCCTGCGCGGAAGTGTTTTGCAAGCGGCAAGTCGGTTGCTGTTTCTGCCGGCGGAGGCCGTCACCTCCGCCCTCGCCGTGCTGACGGCGCTTTGGCGCATGCTCGTCAGCCACAGAAACCTGCTGCGCTGGCAGACTGCCGCGCAGTCGGATCATATCTCCGCATCCGGACTCGATGCAGCGTACCGCACGCTTTGGGCCTGTCCGGTTTTCGGCGCGCTCTGCGCCGCCCTTTCCATGTCCGCCCTCGGTCTCGCCGCCGGGATTCTTTGGTTTTTCGCGCCGCTTGCCGCGCATTTGAGCGCGCGGGAACGAAGCCGCGTTTCCCCGGTGACGGAGTCGGAACGGGACTATCTGCTCTCCTGCGCAAAGGAGATGTGGAGCTATTTCGAGACCTTCTGTACGCCGGAGGACCATTTCCTCCCGCCGGACAACTTCCAGCACGCACCGCCGGTGGGGGTGGCGCACCGCACTTCGCCCACCAACATCGGCCTGTGCCTGCTTTGCGCGCTGGCAGCCGATGATCTCTCCATCGCCCCGACGCACCGCTGCATGGGGCTGATCTCCAACATTCTGGACACGGTGGAGCGTCTGCCGAAATGGCACGGCCATCTGTATAACTGGATTGACACGCGCACGCTTGAGCGGCTGCGCCCCGCCTATGTTTCAACGGTGGACAGCGGCAATCTCGCCGGTTGTCTCATCGCGCTGCATCACGGCCTTTTGGAAAAGGGGAGGGAGGATCTGGCAGCGCGCGCAAAACAGCTCTATATCCGGATGGATTTTCGCCCGCTGTATGATAAAAAGCGCCGACTGTTCCACATCGGCTGGGATGAAAGCACCGGCGCGCTCACGGAGGGCTGGTACGACCTGCTCTCGAGCGAGGCACGGCTCACGGGCTATATCGCCATCGCCAAAGGCGATGTGCCGCGCAATCACTGGCGGCGGCTGAGCCGCGCGCAGCTGGAGAAAAACGGCTACCGGGGCATGGCCTCCTGGACGGGAACAGTCTTTGAATACCTGATGCCCGAGCTGCTGCTGCCCTGCTGGCGGGACAGCCTGATCTATGAGAGTGCGCGCTTTTGTCTTTACTGTCAGAGAAAGCGCACCTCCGCGCTCGGCCTGCCCTGGGGCGCGTCGGAGAGCGCCTTTTCCATGCTCGACGGAACGCTCGGCTATCGCTATAAAGCGCATGGCGTTTCCGCCCTTGCCCTGCACCGCGGTATGGACGAGGAGCTGGTCATCGCGCCTTATGCCAGCTTTCTTGCGCTGCCGTTTGAACCGGAAGCCGCCCTGCGTAATCTCCGCGCGCTGGAGAGCCTTGGCGCGCGGGGGCTTTACGGATTCTGGGACGCAGTTGATTTCACGGAAACACGCCTCGCGCGGCAGGAGCGGCAGCGCGTTGTTTTCAGCGTGATGGCGCACCATGTGGGCATGAGCCTGATTGCCGCTGCAAACCGCCTGCGCGGCGGCGTGATGCAGCGCCGCTTCATGGCGGAGAGCGCCATGGCCGCATACGCGGGTCTGCTGCAGGAGAGAATTCCCGTCGGCGGCGCGGTGCTGCGCCGCGCCGGTTACAGCGCAGCGAGAAAATCGCGCCCCGCAGTTTCGGATGCATGGGAAAAAAGCGGAGAGTGGCGCGCGGATGAAGCGCGCGACTGTTGCGTTCTGTCCAACGGATTTTATAATATTATGTTAACTGCAAACGGAGAGGCGGAGCCGTCCTGCCGGGAGCTGATGCCCTATCTCGGCGATTTTGGCGCGCACGGCGAACGGCACGGCATGGCCTTCTTTTTGGAGACGAAAACGGGCAGGACGCCGCTGCTGCCCGTGCCGGAAGCGGACAAAGACGGGGCCTATCGCTGGGCGTTTCGCGCAGACCGTGCGGAGCACAGTCTGCAGACGGCAGAATTCTCCTCCGCGGTCGAGACGGTGGTTGCCTCATCCGAGCCGGGAGAGCGGCGCACGGTCGTTCTGCAAAGCAGGGCGACGTCGCCGCAAAGCGTCAGACTGCTCGTGCAGTTCGAGGCGGTGTTGGCACGCTATAACGATTATGTAAACCAGCCGGCCTATTACGGGCTTGGCCTGCATGCACGCATGCAGGAGAATGTGCTCATCGTGCGCAGAGTCGCGCGCGGCACGCTGGAAGAGTGCCATCTGGCCTTTGCCTGCAGCGCGAAGATGGATGTTCGCGCTCTGCGTGACCGCGGCGCTTGGCTGCCCATCAACGAAGCGGGAAGCTGGCTCACAAGCGGACGTCTGGAGGCCTCAACTGACCTCATTCTCTCGGAAAATCTGCCCGCGCGCGTTGCGTTTACGCTCTGCGTTGCCAAAACGGCGGAGGGTGCGTATGCTGCGGCGATGCGCACGCTGCATCTGCCGAAGGACGACATGGCGGCGCTCCCGGGCGTGTGCGCTGCGCTGCTCGGGCTGCGCCGCGGCCTGACGGGGACCTTTTCGCTCCTGCGCTGCGCGCGTTTTTCCGTGCCGGATGCCGAAACAACCGGACATGCGCGCGATGCGTTGTGGCAGCACGGCGTTTCCGGCGACCTGCCGATTGTCAGCGTGCGGATGGATGGGGAAGAGGGCCTGAACTATGCCGCTGAGCTTGTGCGGCAGCATGCGCTTTTGTCCGTCTGCGGACAGAAATTCGACCTTGTCCTGCTCGATCCGGACGGCGGAGATTATCGCCGCGCAAAGGTGCAGCAGCTGTGGAAGCTCCTGCGTGAGCTTGACCGCGAAAACAGCATCGACGCCCGCGGTGGCGTGCATTTTGTCGCGGATACGCCGGAAAATCGGGCGGTTTTTGCAGGCGCGGGCGTCCTGCTGCCGGAGGACACAACGAAGCGTTCAATGCTGGCTGAAAGTATTATGTCAACCGAAGAAATGCCGCTTCGCAGCACGGGCAAGCTGCGCTTTGACTTCGCCACGGACGGCAGTTTTTGCTTTGATGCCTCCGGCGCCCTGCCGCCGCGCGCATGGAGCCAGGTGCTGACAAACGGCGCATTTGGCTGCCTGATGACGGAGCGCGGGGCGGCGCACATGTGGTTTCACAACGCGCGGGAGGCGCAGCTCACACGCTGGACGGGGGATGTATTCGATGCCCGCGGCGCGGAGCGCCTTTGCCTGCGCCTTGGCGGGGAAGTGCATTCGCTTTTTGCCGCACCGGGGGACGGAGAGAGTATTGTGGAATACGATTTCGGCTGCGCGGTGTGGCAGCGTGAATTTCACGGGATTCGGGTGCGCACAAGCGCTTTCGTCCCGCTGCACGCGAAGTGCCGCGTTCTGCTGATTGAGACGGAGGGTGCGGAGGACGGCTGCATCGAATGGCAGCTTACGCCGTTTCTGGCTTCCTGCGAGGCGGATCAGACGGCGCTGCGCTGCCGCCGTGAGGGGGATTTTCTGCTGGCGGAGAATCCGCGCTTTCTGTATCCGCAGGCACAGTTTCGCGCGCTCGCTTCCCAAACGCCGCTGCAAAGCGCCTGCGATGCGCAAACCGGCTCATCGAACTTGGGCGCGGGGAAGAACGCGTGCTTTTTCCTGCGTCTGCCCGCAAACGGCATCACGGTGCTTGTCTGCGGCATGGACGCGCCGGACAAGCTGCACATTCTGGCGCAGCCGGAAACGGCGAAACGTCTGCTCGCCGAGACACGCCGTGCGTGGAGCGCACGCTGCCGCAGCTTCACCGTGCACACACCCGACCCGCTGCTGGACCGCTATCTCAACGGCTGGGCGGTATATCAGACGCTGGCCTGCCGCGTGCTCGGGCGCTGCAGCGCCTACCAAAGCGGCGGCGCGTTTGGTTTCCGTGATCAGCTGCAGGACGCGGTGAATCTTTTGCCGCTGATGCCGGAAATCTGCCGGGAGCAGCTTCTCGGCGCCTGTGCGCATCAGTTCTCCGAGGGTGATGTGCTCCATTGGTGGCATGCCTGTCCAACGGGGGATCGTGGCGTGCGCACGCGCTGCAGCGACGATTTGCTCTGGCTGCCGTGGGCAATTTGCGAATATACGGACTCGACGGGCGATCTTGCCCTCTGCGCGGAGCAAACGCCGTTTTTGCGGTCTGCGCCGCTGCGGGACGGAGAGGAAAACCGCTACGACTGCTTTGCCCGAACGGAGGAAACGGCTACCGTTGCGGAACACGGTTTCCGTGCGCTGGAGATGGTGATGCGCCGCGGCACGGGCGCGCACGGGCTGATTTTGATGCTCGGTGGCGACTGGAACGACGGTTTTGACCGCGTCGGCGCTGCGGGCAGAGGGGAAAGTGTTTGGCTGAGCTGGTTTTTTGCGCACACGGCATCCCGCTTTGCGGAGCTGGCAGAGCGATTGCAGCTGGATTCTTCGCGCACGGCGCGCCTTCGCGCTTTTTCCCGCGCTGTCGGAGAGGCGGCGAATGCGGCCTGGGACGGAGGCTGGTATCTGCGCGGATATTTTGACGACGGCACACCGCTGGGCGGTGAGGGAGTTCATGCCTGCCGGATTGATTCTGTGGCGCAGAGCTTTTCCGCGCTGTGCGCGGAGGCAGAGCCGCAGCGCGTGAATGCAGCGTTGCAAAACGCGCTGCGCGAGCTTTTTGACCGGGAAAAGGGCGTTGTGCATCTGTTCGTTCCGCCGTTTGAGGACGATGCACGGCAGCCGGGCTATATCACGGGCTACGGCCCGGGCTTCCGGGAAAACGGAGGCCAGTATACGCACGGTGCTGTCTGGCTGGCGATGGCGCTGCTTCTGCGCGGCGACACGGACGCGGGCTACGCCGTACTGCATGCGCTGCTGCCCGGAGCGCGCGATTGGGAAAACTACGGCGCGGAGCCCTATGTGCTCGCAGCGGATGTCTATACCGCGCCCGGCCATGAGGGACGCGCGGGCTGGAGCTGGTATACGGGCAGCGCGGGCTGGTTTTTCCGCGTGGCGCTGCGGGAACTTTTGGGTCTGAAGATGGTGGACGGACGCATGCACTTTGCACCCCGTCTGCCCTCTGCGTGGAACGGATTTTCTGTGGAATATACGGACACGGACGGACAGACGCACCGGCTGGAAGTTACGCGCGGGGCGACCTGGCTGGACGGGAAAACGCTTGAGGCCGAAAACGGGAAAGAACAGGAAAAATGTTTTTAAATTTTTCATTTCCAAATGGCGGTGTTTGTGGTAGAATAAAGTGTAAAACTGTATCGAGCGCGAAAAACCGCTTGGAAACGAGGAATGCAATATGAACGCTGTCAGACGGGAACTGCTGCCGGGAGTGGCGCTGACCTGTGTCAACACGGACAAATTCAAAACAGGCTGCCTGAGTGTAAACCTGCTTACCCAACTGTGCCGCGAGAACGCCGCGAAGAATGCACTGATACCAACGGTGCTGCTGCGCGGCTGCACGCGGCTGCCGGATATGGAGAAAATCTCCGCGGAGCTGGATATGCTCTACGGTGCGCGCATCGAGCCGATGGTGCGCAAGTACGGAGAGATTCAGTCGGTCGGCTTCTATGCCGACTTTGTCGATGACCGCTATTTGCCGGAGGGCACAAAGCAGTTCGACGGTGTGGCCAAGCTGGTGTGTGAGCTGCTGCTCACGCCCGTCACCCGTGGGGGACTGCTGTTGCCGGATTATGTGGACAGCGAGCGCGATAAGCTGCTGGATTTGATTCGCAGCCGCATCAACGAAAAGCGGAGCTACTCCATGTCCCGGCTGGTGGAGCTGATGTGCTGCGGGGAGGATTATGCCGTTGCGCGCATCGGCAGCGAAGAGGAAGCGGAGAGCATCAACTACAAGAAGCTCACGCGGCATTACCGTGACCTGCTTGCCAGTGCCCCGATTGAGATCTTCTATTGCGGCA
The DNA here is from genome assembly GCA_015068035.1 of Oscillospiraceae bacterium. Taxonomy (GTDB): domain Bacteria; phylum Bacillota; class Clostridia; order Oscillospirales; family Oscillospiraceae; genus SIG483. The sequence goes on from SVLI01000006.1 coordinate 115,710, forward strand.
GCGCCGACACGGAGCACGTGGAAGCGGTGCTCAAGGATGCGCTGCACAACCTGCTGCGCGGTGAGATCGACTATGACATCGGCACAGACATCCGCATGAACACGCTGGAAGAAGAGGCGCGCGAGTTCGTTGAGGAGATGGATGTGTCGCAGGGCAAGCTGGTCATCGGTTGGCGCCTTGGCGATTGCATGGAGGAGCCGGACGCAGCGGCGCTGCGCGTGTTCAACGCCATGTACGGCGGCGATGTGACCTCCAAACTCTTTGAAAACGTGCGTGAAAAGCTTTCCCTGTGTTATTTCGCCAGCTCGATGGTGGATTATTTCAAGGGTATCATGCTCGTGTCGAGCGGCATTGAATTTGAGAAATATGACGAGGCGAAAAGCGAGATCTTCCGTCAGTTGGACGCGATTCGCAACGGAGAGTTCAGCGAGGAGGAGCTGCAATACGCCCGGCGCAGCACGGCCTCCAATCTGCGCGCCGGATCGGACAGCCCCGGCGCGCTGGAGAGCTTTTATCTCGGACAGACCATCGGCGGCTGGGACTGGAGCAACGAGGAGTATGCGGCCCTGTGCGAGGAGGTTACCAGGGAGGACGTGATTGCCATCGCCCAAAGCGCGGTGTGCGACGCGGTCTATTTCCTGCGCGGAGAACAGGATGAGGAGGCGGAGGAAGAATGAGAGAGCTGGAATATCCCGCAATCGGAGAGAAGCTGTACACCGACACGCTGCCGAACGGCCTGCGCCTGTTCGTGTGCCCGAAGCCCGGCTACACGAAGTCCTACGCCTTTTTTGCCACGGATTACGGTGGGGCGGACCGCCGCTTCCGCCTGGGTGACGAGTGGCACGACACGCCGGCCGGCGTTGCGCATTTTCTTGAACACAAGATGTTTGACATGCCGGACGGCAACGCCCTGAGTGTGCTGTCCGCCAACGGCGCAGATCCCAACGCCTTTACGTCCTCGGGCATCACGGCCTACCACTTCATGTCCACCGAGGGCTTTTATGAGAATCTGGAAACCCTGCTGACCTTTGTTTCCACGCCGTATTTCACGGAGGAGAGCGTGCAGAAAGAGCAGGGCATCATCGGGCAGGAGATCCGCATGGTGGAGGATAATCCCTATTACGCGGTGTATTACGGCCTGATGCAGTGCCTGTTTGCGCACAACCCGATGCGCGAGAGCGTTGCCGGAACGGTGGAGAGCATCGCGGAGATCACACCGCAGACGCTTTATGATTGCCACGCGGTGTTCTATAACCCGTCCAACATGGCACTTTGCGTTGTGGGCGATGTGGACGCGGAAAAGGTGCGGGAGATCGCGCTGCGCATCCTGCCTGCGGAGGCAGGCGAGCGCACGGTGATCGATTACGGGGAGACGGAAAGCGGCCTGCCCCTGTGCACACGCGTGGAAAAGCAGATGGATGTTTCCATGCCCATGTTTGCGCTTGGCTGCGGATTCCCGAGCGCGCTGCGGGGACGCGCTTCGCTGCGTCAGCGCGTGAACGCATATCTCGCGCTGGAGTGCATGTTCGGTTCTTCCTCGCCGCTGTTCAACCGCCTGTATGCCGAGGGGCTGATTGACAGCAGCTTTGGCGCGGAGGCGGAGTTCACCGCCGGCGTTGGTACAGTTGTCATTTCCGGGGACAGCGAGGATCCCGAAAAGGTGTTTGAGGAGGTTGTGCGGGAGGCGGAACGCATCGGGCGCGAGGGGCTGGATGCCGGACTCTTTGCGCGGATCCGCCGCGCGGCCTACGGCATGCGTGTGCGTGGTCTCGGTCGCTTCGGCGACCTTGCTTATGACCTTGCAGCCAGCGCGTTTGAGGGCTATCAGACCCTGGACGCCTTTTCGGTGATCGAGTCGGCCACAAAGGAAGAGGCTGAGAAGTTTATCGCGGATACGCTCCGGCGCGAGGTGCTTGCGCTCTCCGTCGTTCGCCGCCGTGAATAGGAGGGAAAGGCATGATTCCGAATTTCTCGATGGAACAGCTTCGGCAGGCAGCCATCAGTTTCCCGATGTTCGGGGAGAATTTTTCCATCTGCCCGAGTGCATCCTTTACGCTTTTCGGTAAGGAGATTTATCTCTACGGCGTGATTATTGCGCTGGGCTTCGTCCTTGCCATCGTCTACTGCGTGAAAGTTGTCTGCCCGCGCTTCGGGCTGGCTTCGGACGACATGTATGACATGCTGCTCGCTGCGGTGCCGCTCGGCATTATCGGCGCGAGACTGTATTATTGCCTGACCTATAAGAACGCGCTGGGCATCAACCCCTATCTGGAAGATCCCGTTTCCATGCTGTATATCTGGAACGGCGGTCTTGCCATCTATGGCGGCGTGATCGGCGGCGTGATCGGCATTGCGCTCGTGAGCAAATTGAAAAAGATACGTTTTGGCGCGATGCTGGACGTGGCTGCCTTTGCCGTCCTGATCGGGCAGACGGTCGGCCGCTGGGGTAACTTTTTCAACCGTGAGGCCTTTGGCTGGACGGAGAATATCAACACGGTCTTTTGCCGCATGGGACTCACTGTTCCGGGGGAGGAGACCTTCTACGTACATCCGACATTTCTCTATGAATCCCTTTGGAACCTGATCGGCTTCATTGGGCTGCATGTTTTTTCCAAGCGTGTACGCCGGCGTTTTGACGGACAGGTTGCGGTGATGTATTTTGCCTGGTACGGCTTTGGCAGAATGCTCATCGAAGGCCTGCGCACGGACAGCCTCTGGCTCATTCCCGACAAGATCCGCATTTCCCAGCTTTTGGCGGCGATTACCTTTGTGGCGGCGCTTGTGGTTTTGCTGCTCGCCTGCCGGAAGAAGGATCGCGTTTTGTGGGCAGAAAAGAAAGCGCAGCTTGCCGCAGCGCAGGCGGCGGAATCTTCTGCGGAGACTGTGCAGGAAGCGGAGATTTCCGGGGAAAGCGTTGAAGCGGCGGAGGAAGACGAGACCGAGCAGAAGCCGGAGCCCGAACAGGAGTTGGAGGACGGACAGTGAGCCGGCAAGGCTTCTGATTCACATCACTTTGCCTGGTTCTGACCGGAATCTCTGACAGGAGGTATTTGTGTGGTAAACTGTGACGAGATCAAAGATAGAGTAAAAGTTACGCTGGAAGTCGTGGCGGAAGGGGCCAAAGAACTTGCGGCGAAGGCCGCGGATAAGGCCAAAACTGCGGCGCGGATTGCCAGACTTTCGCTGGAGATTGCCGGCGAAAAAGACACGATCAAAAAGGCCTATCTCGAGATCGGCAAGCTCTATTATGAGATGCATCGGGACGATGCAGACGGTTTCTTTGCGCAGCTTTGCGATGAGATCACGGTTGCAAAGGCGGACATTGCCGACAAGGAAGGGGAGATCGCATCGCTCAGGGGCCTCTGTGAAGAGGACGATTTGGAGATCGAACTCTATTCCTGCTATGATGATCCCTGCTGTCTTGATTCGGCGTACTGTGACTGCGAAGAAGAGGCGGAAATCCTTGCGGATGATGAGGATGAAGCGGTGGCGTATGCGTTTCGGGCAATCCCTCCCGCCGGGAGCGGAAACGCATAAGGTCTGCATTTGCAGAGGGATAAAACACGCCAAACGTACAGTTCCTGAACGATCTTGAACAACAAAAAAGCCCGGTGCATCAAGCACCGGGCTTTCGTTTTTGGAAATGAAGTTTATTTACAGAACGATGATGCCGCTGAGGATCAGCAGAAGCAGGACGCAGGCAACCAGAATGAGCAGCGAGAGGATCACAACGCCAAGCTGGCGCTTTCCGGTTTTGATCTCGCCGCCGGTCTTTTCGTGCGACGGGATGAGCCTTGCCGCGCGCAGCGCATTGATTACGGGCTTATACAGCAGGATCGTGAGCGCGGCGTTGATGCAGCCTTTGAGCAGGTTGAAGGGCAGGAACACCGGCACGAGCATCCCCGTGACGACCTCACGCGATACACCCATATACAGCGGCGTGACCAGATAGTTCCAGATCAGCATCATCACGGTCATCATCACAACGCCGAAAACAAGGCCGAGCACGGCGTTGGAGAATTTGTGCCGATGCTTGTAGACGATCGTTGCCGGCAGCGCGAAGGCGCAGGTGGACAGAATGTTCATCAGCATCCCGATGGGGCCCGTGGTGCTCCATGTGAGCATTTCCAGCACGGAGACAAACACGCTGATAAACAGCGAGGCAAGCGGCCCAAGAATGAAGCCCGCGATGACGACCACCATGTCCTTGAAATCCGGCGTGAGGAAGCCGGAAACGGAGATCGGGATGAGCTTGGACAGGAGCATCACAACGTAGGCGATGGCGCAGAACATCGCAACGCTGGCAATTGTCCGCGCGGTGATCTTCTTGCCCTGGGGCTTGGAGGCGGTTACGGTTTTTTCTGTCATGGTCTTTTCCTTCCTTATGAAAAATTGACGCCCGAAAGAAATGTCTTTCAGGCGCCAATTACATAAAGCAATTCGACGTATCTTCTTCCATCCAGACTGTACTGTCGGTATCGGAGTTGCACCGATTCGGCCACAAGCGTGGTTCGCGGACTTTAACCGCCGGTCGGGAATTTCACCCTGCCCTGAAGACATCTATACGGTTGTCATGGCCACTCGCTGGCCACAAAAGCAGTATACCATATTTTCAGCAGAATGCAAGTGCTTTTTGCATCCCTGGCCCTTTGACATTCCGGGGTGTACGGCGTACAATGGAGCTCGGGGGCGAAGAGACATGGAACGCGAGAGAACCTGCTGCTTTACGGGACACCGGGAAAACAAGCTTCCGTGGCGCGGGAACGAAACGGACGCGCGCTGCGTCCAACTGAAAAAAGAGATCAGCCGGGCGCTGGAGCGCGCTTTCCTTTCCGGAATGCGCCATTTCATCTGCGGGATGGCCACCGGCTGCGATCTGTATTTTGCCGAAGCGGTGCTCGCGCTGCGCGAGAAGCTCCCCGGCATTACGCTGGAAGCCGCGATCCCCTGGGAGGGTCAGGCGCAGAACTGGTCGCCCGCACAGCGGCGGCGCTATAACGTTTTGCGCGATCTCTGCGATTATGAAACGGTGATTTCGGAAAGCTATACGCCGGACTGCCTCAAGCGGCGCAACGAATACATGGTGGACAGTTCCGCGCTCGTGATCGCGGTTTATTCCGGCGCCGCGGGCGGCACGCGCAACACCATGCTCTACGCCATGCGCAAGGGCGTGGAGCTCTATGAGATCGAGATATAGGTTTACATAACGCAAGAATGCGAACATAAAAGGGCGTCGGCACATTGGCCGACGCCCTTTTTGCGCTTGCGTGAACTTGCTGCCGAACGCTTGCGCACCCGGCTTACAGCGTGATGACCAGCTCTTCCTCGCTGCGGCACACGGCGTGCTTTTCGGAAGCTTCAGCGTCCGCTGCGGGGTAACCGAGGGGCATCAGCGCGGTGGGCACGATGTTCTCCGGCAGAGCAAAGACCTCCGAAAGCTTGGCGGAATCGAAGAACATGACCCAGGTGGTGCCGAGGCCGAGCTCGGCCGCCTGCAGCATCATGTGCGTGGCAACGATGCTCGCGTCAATGTCGCCGCTGGATTTTCCGTCAAAAGAACGCTTCCAGCAGGTGTTTGTGTCGTGGCAGATCATCAGCATGATGGGCGCGCCGAAGTGACAGGGGGTGCAGTCGCGCACCTTCTCCATGGCCTCTTCACTTTTGATTACGTAGATTTTCTGGGGCTGGAAATTGACCGCTGTCGGCGCGAGATGTCCGGCCTTGAGCACCTTGGCAAGCACCTCGTCTTCAACGGGCCTGGGGTCAAACTTGCGGACGGAATAGCGGTCCGCTGCGAGTTTCAGAAACTCCATCGAAATACCCTCCCTGTATTGTTTGTGTTGCTTCCATTAAACCACGGCCGGAGGGGTTTGTAAACAGCGCCTTGCGCGTGCTTTACCTTTGCTTGACACGGCCCTGCCGATGGACTAAAATCGGGAAAAGGGAAATGCTGTGCGCCGCGGCGCTTTGCCTGCTGCGGCGTTTTGTTTGCCTTAACACAGAAACAGGAAGTGTAGCTATGGCCATTGTCAGAGAGATTACGGATTTTTCCGCACCGGAACTGGATGTCTATGCCCGGCTGACGGAAAATCAGCTCGTCAACCGCGCCGACCCCGCAAACGGACTTTTCATTGCCGAAAGTCCGCTGGTGATTGGCAGGGCGCTGGACGCGGGGTTCGAGCCCGTGTCTTTCCTGATGGAGAGCCGCCACGTTGAAGGGAAGGCCGCCGAGATCCTCGCGCGCTGCCGGGCGGATATACCCGTCTATGCCGCGGAGCTGGAGGTGCTCACGCAGCTCACGGGCTTTCATCTGACACGCGGTATGCTCTGCGCCATGCGCCGTCCGCTCTTGCCCTCTGCAAAAGAGGTCTGCACCGGCGCACGGCGGATTGCCGTGCTGGAAAACGTTGTAAATCCGACGAATCTGGGCGCCATCTTTCGTTCCGCCGCAGCTTTGGGTATGGACGCGGTGCTGCTCACGAGCGCCGGGAGCGACCCGTTTTATCGCCGTGCGCTGCGCGTGAGTATGGGCACGGTTTTTCAGGTTCCCTGGGCCTATCTGCCGGAGGATGAGCCATGGACAGAGCTGCTGCATACCCTCGGTTTTCAGACCGCGGCCATGGCGCTGCGGGAGGATGCCATGGAGCTTTCGGATGCCCGACTGGCGGGAATTGATAAGCTTGCGCTTGTGCTCGGCACGGAGGGGGACGGCCTGAAACCGGAAACGGTTGCGCACTGCGATTACACCGTGCGCATCCCCATGTCGCACGGCGTGGATTCCCTCAACGTCGCCGCTGCGAGTGCGGTGGCGTTTTACCAGCTTGGCACGCTGCACAGATAAAAAATAAAGGCGAAGGGACGGAAGCCCCTTCGCCTTTTTTGGAATGACGGAAGCTGTGCGGGATGTTGCTGTCCGTATGAAGCGGACGTCTGCCCGCGAGGGAGATTTTTTCTGTCGGGAAAAGGCAGATTTTTTTCGATCAGGACGAACATTCTGCAGCAGACTACTTGAAAGAATGGACATATATCTGTTATAATAGTGCGGAGTTTCCAAATTGAGTTCTCCATATGCATTTCCGTCTGCCGGGAGCGGGTGCGCGCTTGCTCCGATAAGCGGAAGTTGCGGCGCAAGGACATCTCCGGCAGAGCCGGATTTTCCGGTTGCCGGAACGCCTGTGACCGTCGTGAGCCTGTCTCGCTGACCCCGGCGGAGCGGAAATAAATTATCAAAGGATAGTGTATTGATATGAGTAACCAAGAACGCAAAGTAGGCACCGTTTCCCGGGGCATCCGCTGCCCCATCATCCGGGAGGGGGATGACCTGGCGAGCATCGTAACCACCAGCGTGCTGGAAGCGGCGGAAAGCGAAGGTTTTGCGCTGCGTGACCGCGATGTGATTGCGATTACGGAATCCATCGTCGCGCGCTCCCAAGGCAACTACGCCTCCGTTGCAGACATTGCCGCCGACGTCCGGGAAAAGCTGGGCGGCGGCACCATCGGTGTCATGTTCCCCATTTTGTCCCGCAACCGCTTTGCCATTTGCCTGCGCGGTATTGCCATGGGCGCGAAAAAGGTGGTTCTGATGCTCAGTTATCCCTCCGACGAGGTGGGCAACGAGCTGGTCAGCCTGGACAAGCTGGACGAGGCCGGTGTGAACCCCTATTCGGACGTGCTGACGCTGGACCGCTACCGTGAGCTCTTCGGCGTGAACCGCCACGAATTCACCGGCGTGGACTATGTTGAATACTACGGCAACATCATTCGCGAGGCTGGGGCAGAGGCGGAGATCATCTTTGCCAACCGTCCGGAGGCCATGCTGCGCTATGCAGACCATATCCTGACCTGTGACATCCATACCCGCGCACGCACCAAGCGCCTGCTGCTCTCCGGCGGTGCGAAGGTCGTCTGCGGTCTGGACGATATTATGACGGCCTCCGTCAACGGAAGCGGCTTCAATGTACGCTACGGTCTGCTGGGCTCCAACAAGTCCACGGAGGATAAGATCAAGCTCTTCCCCCGGGAGTGCAAGGATCTGGTGCTGGAGATTCAGGCGCGGATTCTGAACGCTACCGGAAAACACGTGGAGGTCATGGTCTACGGTGACGGTGCTTTCAAGGATCCCCAGGGCAAGATCTGGGAGCTGGCCGACCCCGTGGTTTCGCCTGCTTATACGGACGGCCTTGTGGGCACGCCCAATGAGCTCAAGCTCAAATATCTTGCGGACAATGACTTCAAGGATCTTTCGGGCGAGGCACTCAAACAGGCCATCTCGGACAGCATCCGCAAAAAAGAGGATAACCTTGTGGGCAACATGGTGTCCCAGGGCACCACGCCGCGCCAGCTGACCGACCTGATCGGCTCGCTCTGCGATTTGACCAGCGGCTCCGGCGACAAGGGTACCCCGGTTGTGCTGGTGCAGGGTTATTTCGACAACTACACCAACGCGTAAAAACAGAGGCAGCGCGGCGGAATCCGTCTTTTCGGAAAAAGCCGGCTGCTGCATGCCGAAGTTCCGGCTGATTTTATGAAATCATCCGGAACTTCCGGATATCTTCCGCAGCGGGACAAAGTCACCTGCGCGGGGCAAAATGCGCCGGAAATCAAAGGGGCTTTCCGAAACGCGGGAGGTAGACGGATCCCGGCGAAGAAAAAACATCCGCATCTGCGGATGTTACAGAATATTTTCGGCAAATGAGAGAAAGAGAGGCGCGAACGACATGGAGAAAAACGTAAAAACCGTCATGACCGACGCCGCCTCCTTTGCCCTGGCAGAGGCTTATTTGCAGTCCCATGATCTCATGCTGCCCGCGGGCGAATATACGGTGTTTCCCGGTTTCTGTGATGTGCATGTGCACTTCCGCGAGCCGGGTTTTTCTTATAAGGGTACGGTCCGCAGTGGCTCCCGCGCCGCGGCGCGGGGTGGGTACACTGCAGTGTGCACCATGCCGAACCTGTCCCCGGTGCCGGACTCTGCTGAGAATATGCAGCGGCAGCTCGATATTATAAGCCGGGACGCTGCCATCGCGGCCTATCCCTATGCCGCCATCACGGTCGGCGAGCTCGGAGAGCAGCTTTCGGATATGGAAAACCTGGCTGCAAAGTGCATCGCCTTTTCCGATGACGGCCGCGGCGTTCAGGAAGAAGAGATGATGGAGCGCGCCATGCGCAAAGCCAAAAGTCTCGGTAAAATGATCGTGGCGCACTGTGAGGTCAATGATCTGCTGCACGGCGGCTATATCCACGACGGCGCCTATGCGCGTGCCCACGGGCACCGCGGCATCTGTTCGGAAAGCGAATGGCGGCAGGTGGAGCGGGATCTGCGTCTTGCAGCGGATACCGGCTGCAAATACCATGTCTGCCACATCTCCACGAAGGAGAGCGTCGCCCTCATCCGGGAAGCGAAAAGCGCGGGCGTGGATGTGACGTGCGAGACAGCGCCGCACTATCTCACGCTGGACGATGGCTGTCTGCAGGAAGACGGGCGCTTCAAAATGAACCCGCCGCTGCGCTCGGCGGCGGACCGGGAGGCTTTGCTGGAGGGCGTGCTGGACGGAACGGTTGACATGATTGCAACCGACCATGCCCCCCACAGCGTGCAGGAAAAAGCACAGGGGCTTGAGAAAAGCCCGTTTGGCATCGTGGGGCTGGAAACGGCTTTGCCTGTGCTGTACACCCGGCTGGTAAAGTCCGGCGTTTTGTCCATGCAGCGGCTTTTGGAACTGCTGGTCTATGCGCCGCGCCGCCGTTTCGGCATTCCGGAGGACAGAAGCTTTTCCCTCTGGCGGCTGGATGAGGCGTTTACCGTCCAGCCGGACGCGTTCCTTTCCCTTGGGCGGGCAACGCCCTACGCGGGGGAGCGTCTGCTCGGCGTGAATTACCTTACGGTCTTGAACGGAAAGGCCGTTTATGAGAGATAAAAACTTTATTGAGATATATTTCGGGAGGCTATTATGGCAAAGAGAACGGATCTGAAAAAAATACTGATCATCGGCTCCGGTCCCATCGTGATCGGTCAGGCTGCGGAATTTGACTACGCCGGAACGCAGGCATGCCTGGCGCTGAAGGAAGAGGGCTATGAGGTGGTGCTGGTCAACTCCAACCCTGCCACCATCATGACCGATACCACCATTGCCGACAAGGTGTATATGGAGCCTCTGACGCTGGAATACATGGCTAAAATCCTGCGCTACGAGCGGCCGGATGCCATTCTGCCCGGCATCGGCGGACAGACGGGTCTGAATCTGGCCATGCAGCTGGAAAAGAAGGGCGTTTTGCGTGAATGCCGCGTGGAGCTGTTGGGCACCTCCAGCGAAAGCATCGAGCGCGCGGAGGACAGAGAGATGTTCAAGGAGCTTTGCCAGTCCATCGGTGAGCCCACCATCCCCTCCGAAATCACCTACAACCTGCAGGAGGCCAGAGAGGCTGCGCGCCGTATCGGCTATCCCGTGGTGCTGCGCCCCGCCTTTACGCTCGGCGGCACCGGCGGCGGCTTTGCCAATAACGAGGAAGAGCTTGCAGAGATCGGCCTCAACGCCTTCAAGCTCTCTCCCGTGCATCAGGTGCTGATCGAAAAGAGCGTCAAGGGCTATAAGGAGATCGAGTTTGAGGTCATGCGCGATGCCAGCGACTGCGCCATCACCATCTGCGGCATGGAAAACATCGACCCCGTGGGCGTACATACCGGCGACTCTGTCGTTGTGGCCCCGATTCTGACGCTCAATGACCATGACCTGAAGATGCTCAATGACAGCGCCATCAAGCTCATCCGTGAGCTGAAGATCGAGGGCGGCTGCAATGTGCAGTTCGCGCTCAATCCCAAAACCAGCGAATATTACCTCATTGAGGTGAATCCCCGCGTGTCCCGCTCCTCTGCGCTGGCGTCCAAGGCCAGCGGATACCCCATTGCCCGCGTAACGGCGAAGATCGCCGTGGGTATGTCTCTGGCTGAGATCGACGTGGCCGGCGGCAAGGGCAATGCAGAGCCCAAATTGGACTATATCGTGGCCAAGTTCCCGCGTTTCCCCTTCGATAAATTCGCCTCTGCGCCCAATCTGCTGGGCACGCAGATGAAGGCCACGGGTGAGGTTATGGGCATCGGCTCCAATCTGGAGGAGTGCCTGCTCAAATCCGTCCGCTCGCTGGAGATCGGCGTGAACCACCTGCACATGGCCAAATTTGATGACATGAGCCGCGAGGAGCTGCTGGAGTATCTGCAGGAGTTCCGCTCGGATAACATCTTTGCCATCACGCAGCTGCTGCGCATGGGCACCTCCGTGGAGGAGATCCATGCGGTGACGAAGATCACCCCGTATTTCCTGGAGTCCTTCGGGCGCATTGTGGAGATGGAAAACAGACTCCGCGAAAATGTCGGCTCGGCAGAGATCCTGCGCGAGGCAAAGGTCATGGGCTTCTCGGATCCGTATATTGCCCGGCTGTGGGGCACGGACGAGCTTTCCGTCTGCCGCACCCGCAAGGAAAACGGCATTGTGCCCGTGTTCCGCATGGTGGATACGCTGCATACCGGAACCTATATCCCGTATCTGTATTCCTCCTATACCGGTGAAAACGATTCCCGCCTGACGGATCGGAAAAAGGTGATCGTGCTCGGCGCCGGCCCCATCCGCATCGGACAGGGTGTGGAGTTTGACTATTCCACCGTCCATGCCGTCGGCACCATCCGCAACGTGGGCTATGAATCCATCATCATCAACAACAACCCCGAAACCGTTTCCACGGACTATACCTGCGCGGACAAGCTGTATTTCGAGCCGCTGACGCCGGAAGACGTGATGAATATCGTGGACTTTGAGCAGCCGGAGGGCGTCATTGCCTCTCTGGGCGGGCAGACGGCCATCAATCTGGCGGACCCGCTGATGCGCCGGGGCGTAAAGATCATCGGCACCGACTGCGCGGCCATTGACCGGGCGGAAAACCGCGATCTGTTTGAAAAGCTGCTTGAGGAGCTGAACATTCCGCAGCCGCAGGGCCGCGCGGTGACCAGAATTGAGGACGGCATCGAGGCCGCCGCCCGGATCGGGTATCCTGTGTTGGTGCGTCCCAGCTTCGTGCTGGGCGGACGCGCCATGCAGATCGTGGCCGACGAAGAGCAGCTTCGCCACTATCTCAAGACGGCTGTTGAGATCGATGAGGACAAGCCCGTGCTGGTGGACAAGTACATCAGCGGTAAAGAGGTGGAGGTTGACGCCATCTGTGACGGGCGGGATGTGTTCGTGCCCGGCATTATGGAGCTGGTGGAAAGAACCGGCATCCATTCCGGCGACTCCATCAGTGTGTATCCGTCCTTCAGCATTTCGGACAAGGTCAAGGGCACGATTCTGGGTTATGCCAAAAAGCTGGGTCTGGGAATCGGCATTGTCGGATTGTATAACATCCAGTTCATTGTGGACGAAAAGGATGATGTGTATATCATTGAGGTCAATCCCCGTTCCTCCCGCACCGTACCCTTCCTGTCCAAAGCCACGGGCTATTCCCTGGCAGACATCGCCACCGAGGTCATCATGGGCAGAAGCCTGAAGGAGCAGGGCATCTTTGACCTGTACCCGGAGGAGAAAAAGAGATGGTATGTCAAGGTGCCGGTGTTCTCCTTCAACAAGATCCGGGGTCTGGATGCCTACCTGTCGCCCGAGATGAAGTCCACGGGCGAGGCCATCGGTTATGACGATAAGCTCAACCGCGCCCTCTATAAGGCGCTGCAGGCTTCCGGTGTGCATCTGCAGAATTACGGAACGGTGTTTGCCACCATCGCGGATAAGGACAAGGCGGAAGCGCTGCCCCTGATCCGTCGCTTCTATGATCTTGGCTTCAACATTGAGGCCACCGAGGGTACGGCAAGGTACCTGAAAGAAAACGGCATTCGCACGCATATTCTCAAGAAAATCAAGGACGGCAGCGAAGAAATTTGCGAGTCCATCCGTCAGGGCCACATCGCCTATGTCATCAATACCAGCAGCATCGGCGGCGGCTACCAGATGCGCGATGGCTATCAGATCCGCAAATGCGCAACGGAATGCAACGTGACCATCTTTACCTCGCTTGATACGGTGAAGGCGCTGCTGGACGTGCTGGATGAGACCACGCTGCGCATCTCCACCATTGACGCATAAGAGGAAGCTGTCATGAAGCAAGAGTTTTTTACGGTTGCGGAAAATACGTACTTGACCGAAACGGTCTGCCGTATGCGCCTGTCGGGCGATACCGCGGCCATCACCGGCCCCGGCCAGTTTGTGAACATCCAGCTGGAAGGCCACTTTCTGCGCCGTCCGATCTCGGTGTGTGATGCGGTGCCGGGCGAGCTTACCATTTTGTATAAGGTTGTGGGGAAGGGAACTGCCGCAATGGCAGAGCTTCCTGTGGGCGCTTCGCTCGATCTTCTGGTGGGCCTCGGCAACGGCTACGATCTGAGCAAGGCGGGGGAGCATCCGCTGCTGCTCGGCGGCGGCGTGGGCGTTCCGCCCATGTATATGCTGGCGAAAAAGCTGCGGGAAGCCGGAAAAGAGGTTACCGCCGTTCTCGGCTTCAACACCGCAGAAGAAGTGTTCTATGAGCAGGAATTCCGTGCCCTTGGCGTGGATACCCGTGTCACAACGGTGGACGGCAGCTATGGCATTCGCGGTTTCGTGACCGATGCCATCGCCGATGTGCCTTATACGCATTTTTACACCTGCGGGCCGGAGCCGATGCTCCGCGCGGTGTATGCCGCAACGAAAACCTCCGGCCAGTTCAGCTTTGAGGAGAGAATGGGCTGCGGCTTCGGCGCCTGCATGGGCTGCTCCTGCAAGACCATTACCGGAAACAAGCGGATCTGCAAAGAGGGTCCTGTGCTGATGAAGGAGGAGATCCTATGGCAGAACTGAACGTGGTTTTGTGCGGAATCGGGCTGGATAACCCGATTATTCCCGCCAGCGGCACTTTTGGCTACGGCTATGAATTTGCCGAGCTGTATGACATCAACTGCCTTGGCACCTTTTCCTTTAAGGGCACGACGAAAGAGCCCCGCTTCGGCAACCCCACGCCCCGCATTGCAGAGTGCACTTCGGGCATGATCAATGCCGTGGGGCTGCAGAATCCCGGCGTGGACAAGGTTATTGCCGAGGAATTGCCCAAGCTGCGAAACGTGTTTCACAAGCCGGTCATGGCCAATGTGAGCGGCTTTTCCGTGGAGGATTACGCGTATACCTGCGAAAAGCTGGATGCCTGCCCGGAGGTGGGCTGGCTGGAAGTGAATATCAGCTGCCCCAACGTGCATGGCGGCGGCATGAGCTTCGGAACGTCGCCGGAGGCTGCCGCGCAGGTGACGGCTGCCGTGAAAAAGGTGACGACAAAGCCGGTGCTCATCAAGCTCTCTCCGAATGTGACGGATATTGTGGCTATCGCCCGCGCCTGTGAGGAGGCCGGGGCGGACGGCATCAGCCTGATTAACACCCTGCTCGGAATGCGCATTGACCTGCGCACACGCAAGCCGGTGATCGCCAACAGAATGGGCGGATTTTCCGGCCCCGCCATCTTCCCGGTGGCGCTGCGCATGGTTTACGAGGTTTCCTCTGCCGTGCAGATCCCGGTTGTGGGCATGGGCGGCGTGACGAGCGCGGAGGACGTGGTGGAGATGATGCTCGCCGGCGCAACCGCCGTGGAGGTTGGAGCGGCCAATCTTGTGGATCCCTTTGCCTGCCGGAACATCGTCCGCGATCTGCCGGCGGTTATGGAAAAATACGGAATCCACGCTTTGAAAGAAATTATTGGGGGTGCCCACTGATGGGAAAAGATGTAATCGTCGCCTGTGATTTTGACAGCGCAGAAAAAACCTTTGCGTTTTTGGATTTGTTCACCGGCAAAAAGCCCTTCGTCAAGATCGGCATGGAGCTTTATTACGCCGAGGGTCCGGATATTGTCCGGGAAATCAAGAAGAGAGGGCATAAGATCTTTTTGGATCTGAAGCTGCACGATATTCCCAACACAGTGAAAAAGTCCATGGCCGTTCTTTCTCGGCTGGATGTGGATATGTGCAATCTCCACGCTGCGGGCACCATCCCCATGATGCAGGCGGCGATAGAGGGCCTGACGCGGGAGGACGGCAGCCGCCCCATGCTGATCGCCGTGACGCAGCTGACCTCCACCGACCAGGAGACCATGCAGCGGGATCTGCTGATAAGCGAGCCCATCGACGAGGTGGTTATGCACTATGCAGCAAACGCCAAAACCGCGGGGCTGGATGGCGTGGTCTGCTCTCCGCTGGAGGCAGCCAAGGTTCACGAGCGCTGCGGGGCGGACTTTATGACTGTCACCCCCGGTGTGCGCTTTGCTGACGGCGACAAAGGTGACCAAAAGCGGGTTATGACTCCGGAGGAAGCGAAAAAAATCGGTTCGGATTATATTGTGGTGGGGCGGCCCATTACGGCCGCGCAGGATCCGGTGGCGGCTTACGAGCGCTGCATCCGTGAATTTGTCGGATAATCATTTTGTTCAGATAAAGGAGAAAAGAAAAATGGAAAAACGTATTGCAGAAGGCCTGCTTTCCATTAAAGCCGTGTTCTTCCGTCCGGAGGAGCCCTTCATCTGGGCAAGCGGCATTAAGAGCCCCGTGTATTGCGACAACCGTTTGACGCTGACCGCTCCGGCGGTTCGCCAGGATGTGGAAGAGGGGCTTGCCGAGCTGATTCGCCGGCATTATCCGGAGGCAGAGGTTTTGATGGGTACTTCCACGGCCGGCATCGCCCACGCGGCCATCACGGCGCATCTTATGGGTTTGCCGATGGGCTATGTCCGCTCGGGCGCCAAGGATCACGGCCGCGGCAACCAGATTGAGGGCAAGCTGGAGCCCGGCCAGAAGGTCGTTGTGGTGGAGGATCTGATCTCCACCGCCGGCAGTGTGCTGGAGGTTGTGAATGTGCTGCGCGAAGCCGGCGCCGATGTGCTGGGCGTTGTGAGCATTTTCACTTACGGCATGAAAAAGGGACTTGAGCGCCTGGCTGCGGCCGAGGTGAAAAACGTTTCCCTGACGAATTTTGATGTGATTGCCGCCACCGCCGCGGAAGCGGGCTATATCCGCCCCGAGGATGTGGCAAAGCTGATCGCTTTCCGCGATAATCCCTCCGATGAAAGCTGGATCGGAAAATGAGAAGCCTGATTGATATTCCGGATTTTTCCGTGGCGGAGCTGGACGAGCTCATTGCCTGCGCCAATGATATTATCCGGAATCCGGATGCTTACCGGGACGCCTGCCGCGGCAAGAAGCTTGCCACCATGTTTTTTGAGCCCTCCACCCGCACGCGCCTGAGTTTCGAGGCGGCCATGCTGGAACTGGGCGGCAGTGTCATCGGTTTTTCGGATCCCGAAACCTCCTCTGCCGCGAAGGGCGAGAGTGTGGCGGACACTGCGCGTGTGGTGAGTTGCTATGCTGACATCATTGCCATGCGCCATCCCAGAGAGGGCGCACCCTATGTGGCGTCTCAGAGTGCCACGATCCCGGTCATCAATGCCGGTGACGGCGGCCATGCCCATCCCACCCAGACGCTGGGTGATCTGCTGACCATTCACCGGGAAAAGGGGCGGCTGGACCATTTGACCGTCGGCTTTTGCGGGGATCTGAAGTATGGCAGAACGGTGCATTCCCTGATCGCCGCGCTCTCCCGCTACGAAGGGATCAAGATCGTGCTGATCTCGCCGGAAGAGCTGAAGCTGCCGGACTACGTTAAGCTGGATGTGCTGGAAAAATGCAGCATGCCCTATACGGAAACGGCGAGTCTGGAAGAGGCCATGCCGGGGCTGGATATTCTCTATATGACCAGAATTCAGCGCGAACGCTTTACGGATCCGGAGGAATATGAGCGGCTTAAGGACAGTTACATCCTCACGCAAAAGAAGATGGAGCTGGCCAAGGCGGATATGTCCGTGATGCATCCGCTGCCCCGCGTCAATGAAATCAGCGTCAAGGTGGACAGCGATCCCCGCGCCTGCTATTTCCGACAGGCGAAAAACGGCAAGTTTATGCGCATGGCGCTGATTCTCAAGCTGCTTGAGGAAGCAAAAATAAATCCGGAGAGGGAAAAGCCCGAAGGGGAGCTGCTGGTCAATGAAATACAGTGCCGGAACCCCCGCTGCATCTCCGCTTGCGAGCAGGAACTCGACCATGTTTTTAAGGTGACAGACCAAGCCGGCGGTGTTTGCCGCTGTTTGTATTGCGAATCCAAAGAAATGATACAGGAAAGGAAGAATTGACAAATGGCGACTTTTATTAACGAGCCCTCCCATACCTTTAATGAGTATTTGCTCATCCCCGGCTATTCTTCGGATAAATGCATTCCGGCCAATGTGAGCCTGCGCACGCCTTTGGTGAAGTACCGTAAGGGCGAGGCGCCCGCGATCACCATGAATATCCCGATGGTTTCTGCCATCATGCAAGCGGTATCCGGAGACAAGCTGGCGGTTGCGCTGGCGATGGAAGGCGGCGTTGCTTTCATTTACGGCTCCCAGTCCATCGAGGATGAGGCCGCCATGGTTCGCCGCGCGAAGAATCACAAGGCCGGCTTCGTGGTTAGCGGTTCCAACATCACGCCCGATGCCACCATGGCCGACGTGGTTGAGCTGAAGGAGAGAAACGGCTATTCCACCATTGCCGTGACCGATGACGGCACCGCAAACGGCAAGTTGCTCGGCATTGTTACCGGCCGCGATTACCGCGTGAGCCGTATGGATCCCGCCACGAAGGTTAAAGATTTCATGACGCCCTTTTCCAGACTGGTCTTTGCCAGAGAGGGCACGACCCTGAAGGAAGCCAACGACATCATCTGGGATCACAAGCTCAATTCTCTGCCCATCGTGGATGCGGAGGATCGCCTGTGCTATCTGGTCTTCCGCAAGGACTATGACACCCATAAACAGAACCCCAATGAGCTGCTGGATGCCGACAAGCGCTATGTCGTGGGCGCCGGCATCAACACCCGTGACTATGCCGAGCGCATTCCCGCGCTGCTTGAGGCGGGCGCGGACGTTCTGTGCATTGACTCTTCCGAGGGCTTCTCCGAGTGGCAGCGCCTGACCCTCAAATGGGTGCGCGAGCACTACGGTGATAAAGTCAAGGTCGGTGCGGGCAATGTCGTGGATGCCAAGGGCTTCCGCTTCCTGGCCGAGGCCGGCGCGGACTTTATCAAGGTCGGTATCGGCGGCGGTTCCATCTGCATCACCCGTGAGACCAAGGGTATTGGCCGTGGCCAGGCGACGGCGCTGATCGATGTCTGCGCCGAGCGTGACCGTTATTTTGAAGAGACCGGCGTCTATATTCCTGTTTGCTCCGACGGCGGCATCGTCTATGATCACCACATCACCCTCGCGCTGGCGATGGGCGCGGATTTCGTTATGCTGGGCCGTTACTTCGCCCGCTTTGACGAGAGCCCCTCTCAGAAAGTCAGCATCGGTGGCACTTATTATAAGGAGTATTGGGGCGAGGGTTCTGCCCGTGCCCGCAACTGGCAGCGCTATGACCTGGGCGGCGACAAGAAGCTTTCCTTTGAAGAGGGCGTGGACTCCTATGTGCCCTATGCCGGCAGCCTGAAGGACAATGTGGCGATGTCCCTGGCCAAGGTTCGCTCCACGATGTGCAACTGTGGCGCACTGACCATTGCCGAACTGCAGCAAAACGCCGTGCTTACGCTTGTGTCGGCCACCAGCATCGTGGAAGGCGGCGCGCACGACGTCATCCAGAAAGAAAAAACCGACGCGATGAAATAAGAGAAGAGGAGAATAAAATGATGGATACGAATGTTCGCCCTGAAAATATGAACCGCATTACCACCCCGGCCCTGGCGGAAGCCTTTATTGCGGAGCAGGTTGCTGCCCTGCGGGCACAGATCGGGGATAAAAAGGTGCTGCTGGCGCTGTCCGGCGGCGTGGATTCCTCTGTTGTGGCCGCGCTGCTCATCAAGGCGGTCGGACAGCAGCTGGTTTCCGTGCATGTGAACCACGGCCTCCTGCGCAAGAATGAGGCCGAGCAGGTGATCGAGGTTTTCCGCAATCAGATGAACGCCAACCTGGTCTATGTGGACGCAACGGACCGTTTTCTGAATCTGCTGGCCGGTGTTTCCTCTCCGGAGCAGAAGCGCAAGATCATTGGCGCGGAGTTTATTCGTGTGTTTGAGGAAGAGGCCCGGAAACTGGAGGGCATCGAGTTCCTCGCGCAGGGCACGATTTATCCGGACATCCTGGAGAGCGACGGCGTGAAGGCGCATCACAACGTGGGCGGTCTGCCGGAGGATATGCAGTTTGAGCTGGTGGAGCCGCTGAAGCTTCTGTATAAGGACGAGGTGCGCGTGGTGGGTGAGGCGCTTGGTCTGCCGCACGGCATGGTCTATCGTCAGCCCTTCCCGGGCCCCGGCCTCGGTGTGCGCTGCCTTGGCGCGATCGACCGTCCCCGGCTGGAGGCGTTGCGCGAGGCGGACGCCATTCTTCGCGAGGAGTTCGATAAGAACGGCCTTGCCGAAAAGGTCTGGCAGTATTTCATCGCCATTCCGGATGTGAAGAGCGTTGGCGTAAAGGACGGCAAGCGCTATGAGGGCTGGCCGGCCATCATCCGCGCTGTCAACACGCTTGATGCCATGAGCGCGACCATCGAGGAGATCCCCTATGCGCTGCTGCATCACATCACCGAGCGCATCACGCATGAGGTGCCCGGCATCAACCGCGTGCTCTATGACCTCACCCCCAAGCCCATCGGCACGATTGAGTGGGAATAATACCAAAACCGAACTTTTCCAAGTCATGACTTGAGAAAGTGCCAGTTTTCTAATTAACTGGCAACGTTTTGGCAACATTTGCTTCATTATCCAAATAGTAAAGAGCTATCTGATTTGTTATCAATCAGATAGCTCTTTTTTTATTTACCTAATTCACAGAACGTAGCACCAAACTTATTAGTTTGGATATATCGTTGAGTTTGGCTTCCCGTATGACTTCCAATCGTCATGGACTTCATTGCCGAATCGAGTAAACCCAGCGCAATAAGACGATCTGCCCTATACACCTCGCATTGTGTGGTATCTGTAACTTGCTTATTATAAACAGCATATAGCAGTTGGATGTCCGTAATAAACATTCTCGTTGTCACATCAGACAGCTCACAGAAAAAATCCCAATTGATTTTCTCTTCTACATACGCATGGTAGAATTTCGCCAACAATTCAGATTTCTTAATATCTACATTTGAGTTCAGAAGAATTAGAACACGGCCCAATTCCTCCTCCGCAAATTTCGAATCTGAGTGTAAATGAGCCTTATATTTTTCCTTTTGAGACTGGGACAATGTCTTAGAATTGAAAGTATTGATAAACTTTACCGTCTGCTTTAGCAAGTTCCTATCGTGGATATTCTGTGCCGTTTTGGCAGCACCAACCAGAAAACCTACAATCGGAACACTCTTGAATAATCCTTCGTCAAGCAGGCTATCAATGCCAAGTTCCGCCATTTCAACACACATATCGCTAAGTGTCGGGTCAAATAGTGTTGTTTCAAACGCAGGTACTAATTTATCCATACACTCTACCAACCTTTAGTCTTTCAGCTTGTTCTTAAATGCCTTGACCATCATATCGCTGAACCGCTTGGAGGGAACCTTTACCCAATGCTTGGTAGTGTCGAACTCCGGGTAGCGATAGCGCCAACGGTCATAATCTTCTCTGGTGATCTCGCCGTTTTCCAGCTTCTCCGCCTGCTCGCTCCATGCAAGCAGCATACTATGTAATTCCGCAGCATCCTTGTTTCCGGTCTTGTCCACAAAAAGGAAGGGTTCTCCCTCCACTGTGCTGATCCGGATGCCGTACAAATCTTCCAAGGCGAAGAAGGTATGTAAAAGTCCAATGTAGCTGTCAATGTCGGGAAGTGCCAGAGCTTTAGGGTGTACCCCAAGGCCAGCGGCCAGATCCTCGATCACTTCATCCTTGGGATAGCGGGAACCGTTTTCATACTGGGCAACACG
This sequence comes from Oscillospiraceae bacterium, assembly GCA_015068035.1. Lineage (GTDB taxonomy): Bacteria > Bacillota > Clostridia > Oscillospirales > Oscillospiraceae > SIG483. The sequence goes on from SVLI01000006.1 coordinate 136,693, forward strand.
GATATCCGCAGATTTCTCCGGATACCCCATCATAATACCCATCATCTTTTGAGTCAGTCCACGCTTTGTACGGAAGAAACGGAGTCTTTCGCCAAATGCCATATCACATTACTCCTATTCATGTTTTATTTACAATTCGAGTATAGCACGGATAAAATGTGAAGTCAAGAAGAAATTATACAAATCTGAATAAGAGTGTGTCATTTTTGCTATTGACGGATACAATTCAATTTAGTATAATAACAATACAATCTTGTAAGGGTTGTAGTCAAAACTGAATGACCGTCCGGATAGATATGTACCCAGGGGAAGTAGGCGATGATATGAGCCTGCCAATGGATACGATACGCTGCGAGAGGAGTAGGAACGACATCCGGGAAGAACGGCACCCAATAACGAAGAAAGGAGGATTACTATGCCCGAAAAAAACTACCTTAGTGTCGATGAAGTAGCACACGCCATGGGAATTTCCAAGTCGTATGCCTACAAGATCGTCCGCAAGCTCAATGCGGAGCTTGACAAGCTCGGTTTTCTAACCGTGTCCGGACGAGTCAACCGCCAGTATTTCATGGAACGCACCTGTTATGGAACCAAACAAAACTAAGAAAGGAGTATCAATCTACAACGAGCAAACTGGTTTGCATTACGAATTGGTGGGAGATTATTACCTTCCTCTCCTAACCATCCCGGAAGAGCCGCCCCTCGGCATCTGGGGGCGGCGCAGGCACCGCTATCTGAAGGAGCATCGTCCGGTGATCTATAACACCATGCTCCTGTCCGGAGATCTCTTCTCCCATCTGGCAGGAATCGATCAGCAGGCCAAGGATCTACATGACAAGCTGATGAAGCAGCTTGCAGCGCAGGCCGGGATCACTGAGCTGCTCAAAGTACAGGATCAGATGGCATGGGTGCAGCAGATGAACGCCATCGATGCCCAAGCCCGGGAAATCATCAATTCAGAACTGGTCTATGCATAACCGATGCCGTCTGCGTGAGTTTCTATCTCATGCAGGCGGCTTTTCTCTTTATAGTTGTCATTTTTTATTCATGACAAACAATTATTCTTGACAATCTCAGGTGGCTTGCGTATAATGTTAATGAGGTCGTATTGGCTGAATTTTTTACTACCTCGCTTGTCATTTATTTCTCATGACAACAGGAGATCCAAAATGAAATTATGTAATGTTGCCGCTGTACGCAGCGGACTGGTTCTTTCACGCAAGGAAGCACGAGGAACATTCCGAATACGCTATCCGTTGCTAAACCTTCGCTGTATAAAGCCAGAAGGGTACATTGATATGGAGCAAATCGATATATTCGATGCTGCCGATTCTCTCTCTCCTGAATACTTATCCCAGGTCGGGGATGTAGTTATTCGGCTTACCGCACCTTATACAGCAGTTCTGATCGACGAATATACAGCAAATATGGTGATTTCCTCAAATTTTGTAGTCATTCGAGTCAAACGCCATGAAATTCTGCCAGGATATTTGTTTTGGCTGCTGAACACCCAGAAGGTCAAGCGTGGAATATACGAAAACGCTACCAGCAATATGCTTGGTGCTGTAAAAGCAAAGTATTTCTCAGAATTTGAAATTGATCCGCTCCCGATTGCGGATCAAGAAAGAATTATTTCCCTGAATTCTCTTGCACTGCGTGAAAAGCAGCTTCTGCTGCAACTTGTGGAGGAGAAAGAAAAATTCTATACCACGGCAATCGATAAAATCCACAAAGAAATGAAAAGAGGTAACGAAAATGACGACCCGTAACGATATCGAACGTGTTCTTTGGAAAGCCTGTGACAGCTTCCGGGGTAAAATCGATAGCTCCCGCTATAAAGACTATATCCTGTCCATGCTGTTCGTCAAGTATCTGAGTGATGTTTCCAAGGAGAAACGAGCAAAGTACATGGAGCAGTACAACGGCGATGAGCGCCGGGTGGAGCGTGCTATGAGCCGGGAACAGTTTACCCTGGACAGTGAATCCACCTTTGACTACCTGTACGAAAACCGCAACAGTAACGACATCGGTCAGAAGATCAATATCGCCCTATCCCATATCGAAAACAGCAACAGTGCAAAACTTACAAATGTGTTCCGTGCTATCGATTTTAACTCCCAGGTTGACTTTGGTGACGTAAAGGCGAAGAACGCAACACTTCGCAACCTGTTGGAAGATTTCCACGATCTGAATCTGTGTCCCGGCCAGCTGGGATCTGCCGACATCATTGGTGACGCCTACGAATATATGATTGCAAACTTTGCTTCTGATGCCGGTAAGAAGGGTGGCGAGTTTTTCACCCCCAGCCAGGTATCTGAACTGATTGCTTCTCTGGTAAAACCCCAGGAAAATGACCGTATCTACGATCCCACTTGCGGCAGCGGCGGCTTGCTTCTGAAAACATACAAGAAAGTGCCCAGCGGTAAGGTTGCACTATATGGACAAGAAGCCAACAACCAAACATGGGCGCTATGCACCATGAATATGTTCCTGCATGGTGTGGACGATGCCCGGATCTGGCAGGGCGATACCCTTTCCAATCCCCAGAATGTGGAAAACGATCAGCTGATGAAGTTCCAGGTGGTGGTAGCGAATCCGCCTTTCAGCCTGGACAAGTGGGACAGCGGTTTTCTTTCCAATGCGGGTCTGGATGCCAAGGGTAAGAAACAGGAGAAAATGACCGCCGCCATGGATTCGTGGAAGCGGTTTGACTGGGGTGTTCCCCCTTCTTCCAAGGGTGACTACGCATTTGTTCTGCATATGCTCAGCAGCCTGGATGCGGAAAATGGCCGCATGGCCGTGGTTCTTCCTCACGGCGTTCTGTTCCGTGGAGCCAGTGAGGGCAAGATCCGCAGGCAGTTGGTGGAAATGAATCTTCTGGACGCCGTGATCGGTCTGCCCGCCAACCTGTTCTATGGTACGGGCATTCCCGCCTGCATTCTGGTATTCAAGAAGAACAGACCTCGCCGGGATGTGCTGTTCATTGATGCTTCCGGTGAGGGCAACTATGAGAAGGGCAAGAACCAAAACGTTCTTCGTAACAGCGATATCGCCCGGATCGTCAGCACCTACGAGGCCAGAGAAACTGTGGACAAGTACAGTTATGTGGCTTCTTACGATGAGATCAAGGATAACGACTTCAATTTGAATATCCCCCGGTATGTGGACACCTTCGAGGAAGAAGAATTGGTGGATATCGACGAGGTCAAGCAGAATATTGCCAATATCGAAGAGGAGCTGGCACAGGTTCAGGCTCAGATGACAAAGTACCTAAATGACCTAGGGCTGTAAAGGAGGGCATCTTAATGTCTACCATTGGCAAAGCTACACTGCAAAGTGATGAAAATGGATTGGTAACACTCCAATGTGATAGATGCAAGTCAAGATTCAAAATGGACTGTGGATATTTGAATGATGAATTGGATGGAGATATCTGCTGTCCAGTTTGTGGAATTTCAGAAGCCCCTAATACTTTCTGGCCAGAGGAAGTTGTAGACGAGGCAATGAGACTTGCTCAGGTGGAAGCAGAGGAAATGATAAAAAATGCACTGAAGGGCCTGAATTCCAAGTATATCAAAGTGAAAACATCTCCTGTGGAAAAAAGAAACAGAGATGTTATATTTAAGAATAAAGACTATGATATGCAGAGGCTCACGGTGCATTGCTGTCAGAAAGAGATTGCATTAATGCCTGCTGATGTGGCAGCTGGTTTTTATTGTCCGTATTGTGGGAGGATTGTAAAGTGAAAGAATATACAAGTTATGAAATCCAGGATATTTCATCTGCATTTAGAAATGTTGCACGCCGCTTAAGTCGGACAGACCATTCTCAGTGTGATGCAAATTTGAAAAGATTTATGGCAATCCTGGAAAAAGAAGAACTGATTTCTTCATATATTGCCCGCTACAATACTGTATCTTACGATATTCCGGCAATTTTAAAGGCTCGTGGCTGGTTGGATCCGTTTGAAATTAGTGCTGTACTGGAAGAGGAGATTTCTCTCTGTATCCAACTGTTGCAGCATGCGGTTAATGCATTTGATGGTGACTTTACCAGTTTGTACGGAACGCATTGGTACACCAGCACAAAATCGACTGTAAATGATGAAATGCGGAAATTTATAGAACATGTTATTGATCCGCTGATTGATCATATTGCGGAACATTTACGTCATTGTTATGACGAGGCAGTACGTAGGGAGGAGGCAACGAAGCCTGTGTCAACGCCTAGTTTTACGGCCCATAATTCTACCGTTGTTATTGGCAGTCAGGTGAGCGGAGATGTATCTAATCAAGTTACAATTACAGAGACGCTTAAAGAAGACGCTACTGCACTAATTGCCGCAATTAAAGAGGCACTGAATGAGAAAGAAACACCTAATAAGGGTGACATTGAAGACATCCTTCAGCAAGTGCAGTCGGAAGTGGAAGCGAATCAAAAGCCTAAGAGAGGTTTGCTGACTGCGTTGAAGGTTCTGTGTCAGGCAGGCTCGATTGGAATTCCGTTTGTCACAGCACTAATGGAATTGTTTGGATAAGAAAGGAGTTGTGCTCCATGGCTATTATCCCGAATTTTTTTCTGGATGCGGTAGTTGCACTGGGGGTTGATGGACGTGATGGTGATAAACACTGGATTGGCACAGGTTTTATCGTAGGGAGAAAAGAAAACGATAATCCAACCTTTTCTACATATTATATCGTTACCAATAAGCATGTAATCAAGAATGAACGGTATGTTTATGTTCGGTTCAATTCTCTTGGTGGAACACTTGTGAAGGATTATCGGATAGATTTATATGATAAAGCAGGTGTACCGATGTATTCTGCGCATCCTCACGACAAAACGGATATAATTGCTTTACAGATATTACCTCGGACGCTTATCAATGATAAATCCATTTGGGGAGCTTTTGATCTAACGGATCATGCCCTGACACTTAATGAGATGCAGACTACAGGTGTTACTGAAGGAAGTCTTGTATACGCATTGGGGTTTCCGATGGATTTAGTCGATCCAATAAAAGTCCCTATTTGTAGGCTTGGCTGTATTTCCAGAGTAACGGATGCATTTTTATTGAAAAAGGGAACTCCCATATTTCTGATAGATGCGCAAACTTTCCCAGGAAACTCTGGAGGGCCTATTGTGAATCGGCCGGAACATATGTCTATTGATGGAACCCCTCATAACGAAAGCGCAAATCTTATCGGTATTTTAAGTGCATACATACCATACAGAGAGACTCTATACAGTAGACAGACCGGACGAGATAGAATGATTCAGGAAGAAAATAGTGGACTTACCATTGTGCATCCGGTTGATCGAATTAAAGAAGTTGTAGAACTTGAGTGGGCTCGGATTGAAAAACAAAATGCAGCCCCCAAGACCGTAAATCCTCCTGCGTTGGAAGCTGCTAAAGAAGAGGTTGCAGTATGACACCAGAAGTAAAAGAAAGAATTGAACAAATCCGGCACGGAAATGTGCCGGAGGGTTATGTACGTTCAAAAAGAGGAATTATTCCCCAAGATTGGAACTGTTGTCGAATTGAAGACTTTTGTTTTTTGAAAAGTGGAGATACGATAACTTCTTCTCGCATTAATAAAAATGGTAAATATCCATGCTACGGCGGTAATGGACTTAGGGGATATACGGATAACTTTACACACGATGGCAGACATGTGCTTATTGGTCGCCAAGGAGCTCTATGTGGAAATGTAAAATTTGTTGCTGGCGCATTTTATGCATCTGAGCATGCAGTGGTTGTGACAACAAAAAATAATAGCCTAATGAAGTATTGTTATTATCTTTTTGATAATATGAATCTAAACCAATATTCCGAATCGAGTGCACAACCGGGGTTATCTGTAGAAAAGTTACTGAGGCTGTTCACAGCAATACCAGAATTGTCTGAGCAGGATAGAATAGCCCAAATTCTTTCTGCGCAAGATGAGGTTATTGAACTGAAAGAAAAACTGCTGGAAGAAAAGCAGCGGCAGAAGAAGTATCTGATGCAGCGGCTTTTAACTGGCAAAAAACGTCTGCCAGGATTTGACGGTGAGTGGAAAGATGAGAAACTTGGCAAACTGTTTGCAGAACGCAGTGAGACTAACTGCGAACATTTAGAATTGCTTGCAATAACAGGCACACAAGGAGTAATCCCACGTTCGCAGTTGGATCTGAAGGACAACTCCAGCGAGGATAAGTCTAAGTATCTTCGTATTTGTGTGGGCGATATTGGATATAACACTATGCGTATGTGGCAGGGTGTTTCTGCATATTCCAATTATGAAGGTATTGTCAGCCCTGCTTATACAATTCTTAAACCCAACAGCATGATAAATGCTAAGTATTTTTCGTATTTATTCAAAATGCCTGACGTGGTGTTCTTGTTCTACCGGTTCTCGCAAGGTTTGGTTGATGATACGAGAAATTTGAAGTATGAAAACTTCAAAAAGATCATCGTCAACTATCCTGTAGATATCGAGGAACAAAACGCAATTGTTTCTATTCTAGAAAAGGCAGATCAGGAAATCGAACTGATTCGCCAATCTGTTGAGCAAGAAAAGCAAAAGAAAAAAGCCCTGATGCAGCTTCTGCTGACAGGAATTGTACGAGTATAAGGAGTAATAATGGAATTCTTATTTGATTATCGTGGTGTTGCAATTGCGCATATCCAAGAAAGTGTAATTTATCTTATTTCTGGAAAGCCTGTTGCTTATCTGCAGAACGAGTTTGTTTATGCATATAGCGGCAGACAAATTGGTACCTATGAGGAAGGTCGTCTGCGGGATCTGAGTGGATGCTGTGTGTTCTACAATGATAATAAATTTGGTTTTGGTCCAATTACTCCAATTCCACAGATTCCTCCGATTCCCGCCATTCCGGAAATTCCTCCGATTCCCCCAATTCCAGCGATCCCTCAGATTAAAGCTATTCCGACCACGGCATGGAGTAAACTGAGCGGAATACAATTCTTTGATTAACAGCGAGGCGGGATTTCCCGCCCCGCTATTCGTGCTTTTTAGTCAAATCCGAAAAGGAGGTTAAACCATGGACGAAAAGGCTTATCAGGAGCGCAACGCCAGCCAAAAGCCCGCTATTGAACTTCTCCAGGCCATGGGTTACATATACATTTCCCCGGCGGACTGCCAAAAGCAGCGTGGCAGCCGGTATCACGTTCTTCTAAAGGACATCCTCCGGGGGCAGCTTCGCAGGCTGAACCGTTATGCTTACGCCGGTACGGAAAACGAATTCTCCGCCGCCAATATTGAGCGGGCCATGGAGGATCTGGACGAGCCCCTGACCGATGGTCTGGTTCGCACCAGCGAGAAGATCTATGACGCCCTTCTGCTGGGAAAAAGCTATCCGGAAACTGTCGGAGAGGGCAAATCTCTTAGTTTTAACCTGAAATATATCGATTGGGAACACCCGGAAACCAACGTGTTCCATGTCACCGAGGAATTCTCTGTGGACAGCCTGGACAAGCAGCACCCGGCTCGCCCGGATATCGTGCTGTTTATCAACGGCATTCCCTTCGGTGTCATTGAGTGCAAAGCTCCGCACATTTCCGTAGAGCAGGCCGTGGACCAGATGGTACGAAACCAGCAAATGGAATATATTCCCCAGCTTTTTAAGTACGCCCAGATCGTCATGGCCACCAACCGGAATGCCGTCAAATACGCCACAACCAAAACGCCCAGTAAGTTCTGGAATGTGTGGAAAGAAGAAAACAATGTATTCATGGACCAGCAAACAGCCCAGCTGATCCCGGATCGCACGCCTACCGTTCAGGACAAAACGATGATTTCCCTATTCAGCAAAGACCGTGTGATGGAGCTGATCCGCTACTTCATCCTGTTCGATGAGAATGTTAAGAAAATCTGCCGCTATCAGCAGTATTTCGCCATCAAAGAAGCCATGAAAACCATTTCCCAAAACGACGAAAAAGGCAACCGCCACAGCGGTCTGATCTGGCACACCCAGGGCAGCGGCAAGAGTCTGACCATGGTCATGCTGGCAAAATATATTTTGATGGAGCTGTCAGACTGTAATCCCCGTGTCGTCATCGTTACCGACCGCAAGGAGCTGGACAAGCAGATCACCGAAACATTCTCCCATACCCGTCTGAACCCCGCCCGTGCCACCAGCGGCCGTCATTTGGTGAATTTGGTAAACAGCTCAAAAGCCGACGTCATCACCAGTATTATCAATAAGTTTAACACCGTTGAACGTCTGGAAACCAAAAACTTCTCTCGGGATATATTCATTTTGGTAGACGAAAGTCATCGTTCCAATTATGGTCTCATGGCAACCAAGATGCGCAGCGTGTTCCCTAACGCCTGCTACATCGGCTTCACCGGCACACCGCTGATGAAGAAGGAAAAGAACACCATGACCAAATTTGGTAAGCTGATCCATAAGTACACCATCAAGGATGGCGTGGATGACGGTGCTATTGTCCCCCTGATCTATGAGGGACGTTTTGTTGAACAAATGGTGGATGAGCAAAACATTGACCTGTGGTTCAAGCAGACAACGAAGCGCTTGACTGATGCCCAGAAGGAAGATCTGCGCAAAAAATGGAGCAGCATCCGTCGCTTGACCTCTACGGATGCCCGCATTAAAAGAATTGCTCTGGACATCAATACCCATTTTCTGGAAGGCTTTAAAGGCACGAAATTCAAAGCCATGCTCGCAACCAACTACAAGAGAGACGCCATTCGCTATCTGGAGTGCTTTGAACAATTCGGTGATTTAACCTGCGGCGTCGTGATTTCACCGCCGGATATGCGGGAAGGTGTTCACGATGCGGATGAAGGTCCTGACGATAAGGTTGTAGCCTACTGGGAAAAAATGATGCGACAATATGGCGATGCGGATACCTACGAAGAGGCTATGAAAAGCCGCTTCAAAGCTGGTGAAATTGACATTCTGATCGTATGCAGCAAGCTTCTTACCGGATTCGACGCACCCATTTGCCAGGTACTGTACATTGACAAAGAATTAAAAGAGCATGGTCTTTTGCAGGCTATTGCCCGTACAAACCGGCTCTGCGAAGGCAAGGACTACGGACTCATTGTAGATTATCGTGGACTGATCGAAAAGCTGGATACAGCCATGGATATGTACATCGGTGCCGGTTTGGAGAATTATGACAGCGGCGATCTGAAGGGGGTCGTGGTGGATGTGATGTCTGCCATTGGCGGCCTAAGAGATGCTTATACGCAGCTTGTGGATCTGTTTGATCCGGCAAAAAACAAGGATGATGAAGAACAAATTCAACTCTACCTGGAAGACGAAAAAATTCGTTATGAATTCTACGATCTTCTTTGTTCTTTCGGCAGAGCTTTGAATTTGGTACTGAATTCAGAACAGGCTTACGCTTCCCTCTCCAAAGAAGAGCGAAAAAAATATCAGGATACTTTTATTCTATTTTCCCGTGTGCGTCGCAGCGTAAAAATCCGTTATGGGGATATCATTGATAACCATGAATACGAACCGTTGATGCAAAATCTTTTGGATACCCACTTGTCTGTTGCCGGGTTAAAGCAGATTACAAATCCGGTTGATATTTTGAATAAGGAAGATTTTGAAAAAGAGCTGAATGCACTGGGAACTCTCCGTTCCAAAGCAGATGCCATTACCAGCCGGTTGGCCAAAAGTATCAGCGAAAAGCGTGACGAGAATCCTGCTTATTATGATAGCTTTTCCAAGCGAATTAAGGACGCTCTGGAATTATACAAGGAACAGGTTATTTCAGAAGCGGAATATCTTGCAAAAATGCGTTCTATCATGGAGGATTATCGTTCTGGCAAGAGTACTGTAAGCTATCCGGAGGCAATTAAGAACAATGTCCATGCCCAAGCATTCTACGGCGTTCTGACTGCTATTTTTGATGAAGTTCAGGATGATACCATTACGCCTGATTTTGTCGCAGAGGTTTCCATAGAAATTACTTCTATCATTGCCAAACACAGCCAAGTAGACTGGACAAACAACAAGACAATTCACGACCGGATTTCCCAGGACATTGACGATCTGTTCTATGAATACGAAAAAACTAGAGGTCTAATTCTTTCCTTTGATATTATCGATAAGGTCATAGAAAATGTTAAAACCGTTGCCCTCCGGAGGTTCTGATCACCATGGAGAATACAATCGATCGGACGGTTTATGTAAATGGCAGAGCGATTTCCTATCAATTGACGCAGAAACCTGTCAAGAATCTCAACTTACGAATTCGCAAAGATGGCAGTGTATCCGTATCTGCAAATACGCTTGTTCCCCTATCCGAAATCGATGCATTTGTTATCGCCAAGGGGGATTATGTTCTGAATGCCATTGCCAAATTTAAGGATATGGAGAAATATCGTCCCGAGCCAAAGCGTTATGTAAGCGGAGAAACTTTTCTTATCCAAGGACATGGATTGCGATTAATCGTCTCCCAAGCATCAAGAGACACCATTGCATCCGACGGAATCTATATTTATCTGAACACAAAAGATACCGGAGATTTCAATAGAAAACAGCGCATGGTTACCAAATTCCTTGACGGTCAGTGTCACAGTGTGTATAGTGAAATTCTGAACGAACTGTATCCCATGTTCCGAAAGTACGGTGTACAGATGCCCATTCTCCGAATACGAGATATGGAAACACGTTGGGGCTCCTGCCTGGTCAGGAAGGGAATCATCACACTAAACAAAAGACTTCTTGAAGCGCCCAGAAATTGCATTGAATATGTGGTAATGCACGAGCTTTGCCACTTCATTCACCCCAACCACTCAAAACAGTTTTACGATTTTCTTACTATGCTTATGCCTGACTGGAAGGAGCGGAAAACTATATTGGACAAAAGCGCTACATATTGGTTGTGATCTTTACAATAATTAACTTTTCTGTGGGGTGCCTATGAGATACATAAAGTATATTAAAGACGATGAACATTCAGACTACATGGCATGTTCTCAGTATGCAGACTGGATTGTTAGCGATTTCACATCTACATCATCGAAGGACGGATTTATTCTTCAGCATTTCTCTCGTGACGTAGATCCAGCTCTTGAATGTCTGAAAAATACTGACTATTTTGAAGCTTGGCAAATTGTTGATGGAAGAAATGAGGATTCTGGCGAGATATGTGATGACATATTCGCAGTAGGCCATTTCCTCACCTCAGTCGACGATTTTCATAACTCACTTGAAATTAAAGGTACGATAGAATTTTGTGGTGATGTATTTTGGATACCTAAAGGCATAGAGCTTTATGATATCATTGCTAATTGGTCTTCTACAGCGGTCAGAGAGGCAGGAGGATTAAGGGCATGTTTTGAATTTCCTGAATTCACTCCAGAATTACGTAGTAAATACCACGTCTTCACCCGCAAAAAGTTTACACACCATTGGGATCTATCATCCGAGCGCAGTATCTATAATGCAGTTTACAAATTTATGTTCAAGCGTTGTCCTCACGGCCCAATAAACGAACGAGAATGCAAAGAGTTTAATTCTTCAATCGATACGGTCTTATCCAATTCAACATATAATGGTATCAAAAAAAGAATCACCGAACAATGGTATATGTTCCAATCCAATAAAAACACGTAAAGCAAAGAAAAAGATATTGCTATTTGCTGTTCTAAATGGTAAAATAACCGTGTCAAAAGTTGCTTTCATGGCAACACCATGGCAACAAAAAATCCGATAGCCCAAATCTACCGGATAATGAAAGCACCACAGATACCCTGTGTTAAATCAACCTTACAAAACTGTATAGGTCGAGTTAACCAGGAGCGAGTGGGAATAATCGCATATTGATTCTAAGTGGTCTGAAATCGCTTGATTTCAGACCACTTATTTGTTTTGGCATATAGTATTATTCTCAACAGTGATAAGATTTTGATAAATGTTTTTTTAACCACACGCCGCCCGTGGGAGAAATCCTGCGGGCGTTTTTTAATTTAGCGTTGACTTAAACAAATGATGATACTATAATTAAGTAACCACTAAAATAAAAGGAGCAGCAGTATGGAACTTGACCGTATGTTAAAAGCATTGGGTGAGCCAATGCGTTTGAAAATATATCAAGCTCTCTTGGAAAGAAAGCATTGTGTGCGCTCTCTTTCTAAAAAGTTTGGTATCTCAGAATCTGCGATTTCTCAGCATATGAAGGTGATGAAAGACGCAGGTTTGGTTTATGGAGAAAAATATGGCTACCACACTCATTATCTCCCTATGCAGGATGCCGTAGATTACCTTGCCGAACAGTTTGAATTGATGAAAACTGCATCCC